>DLAL01000058.1:0-19672 GCA_002493945.1 Porphyromonadaceae bacterium UBA7048 | reverse complement strand
CAGCTACAACTGGGTAGATTTCGATATCGCAGAGGACGGTTATGTCGGATTCTGCATAGCAAATAATGCATATCTTCTCGAAGTCCGCAACACTTACGAAGCCGCTGCCGGTCCTACCTATACGGCATCCGGTATCGTTCGTGACAGCGATTTCGAGCCTATCGAAGGTGCTGTGGTAAGCATCGGCGCGAATTCTACAGTCACTGACGCAGACGGCAACTGGGCTCTCTCCGGTCTTGCTGACGGCGTGTACATGGTCACTGCCAGCAAAGAAGGCTTCCATACAGGTACCTTACAGATCAATGTGGCCGGTTTTGACCTTTATATGACCGATTTCCTGCTCAGCCCGATTGAAAGCACCATCAAGGGCCACCTGATGGACGAAATCGATTACAGCATCACGGTTTACGGCAAGCTCACATTCTCCGATGCCGACGGCAAGGTATATGCTACCGCCGAGACTTCGGCAGAAAATCCCGACTATGAGGTCGTATTCAAGGGCGCTGTGCCGGAGTCGTTCAAGGTTGATATCGAAGCTAAGTACTATAAGCCCATATCTTACAATTGGTCTCCTTCCGTGGGTCAGGAATATACCCGTAATTTCGTAGTGCCGCGCCGTGCTCTGGCAGTAAGCGTCAAGCCCGTCAATGCCGACGGCGCCCCCGTGTCCGGTGCTAAGGTGACCATGTCTGTCAAGGATAATCCCGACGAGACAGTCACGCTCGGCGAATCCGGTGCCGGCAACTACGTCGCCTCCCGCTTCTATGCCCACGTCGCAGCCGACCGTGAGTACATCGTCACCGTAGAGCATCCCGACTATCAGGCCTATACCTCCGAGCCAGTCGTATTCGACGGCGAAGACAAGACCATCGAGCCCGTCCTCACCGCTCTTGCTCCTACCGTATTCAAGGGCGTCGTGAAGAGCTCTCTCGATGAAGAACCTCTCGCAGACGCTACGGTAAGCATAAGTCTCCCCGACACTCCCACCGCTCTGGTTACAGTGACCACCGGCCCCGACGGCACATACTCGCTCTCGCTCGACGGCGCTCTTGAGGCTGCCTACGTGCTGAGCATCTCGGCCGACTACTTCGAGCCCGCAATCATCGACATCACCGAGCCCGAACGCGGCAAGGAATACACCAACGACGCAATCCTCAAGGCTGTCATGCTGTCGTTCACGGCACGTGTGGAGAATGAGGCAGGCGAAGCCATCGCAGACGCAGTCCTCAGCTTCAACGGCTCCGACATCGAGGCCGCCGACGGTGTCTACACCGCCGAGGTACCCGCATTCGGCAGCTACTGGAACGAATATGCCGTCAAGGTATCGGCCACAGGCTACGAATCTCAGGAAGAGAACATCATCTTCAGCGGCATGCCCGTCGAGAAGGTTTACACCCTCAAGGAAATCATGCTCACCTATACCGCCACAGTCGTTAATGAGGCCGGCGACGCTATCGAAGGCGCTGTAGTGACCTTCGACGGCACCGAACTCACCGCTGCCGACGGCGCATACAGCACTAAGGTCAGCTACAACGACGCAGCCGACAAGACCTTCGCAGTCGAAGTTTCGGCCAAGGGCTACAAGACTCAGACTGTCGAGGTATCCTTCGACGGCAAGGACGTGACCGCCACATACACTCTCGAGCAGGCCATGCTCACCTTCACCGCCATCGTCGCCGACGATGAATACGAACCGATGGAAGGCGCCACCGCCACGATGACCGACGGTGAGAACACATGGACTCTCAGCGAGGACGGCCCCGGCATGTACAGCATCTCGCTCCCGGCTCTCGAGGCCGACGGCAAGACTTACACCGTCACCATAAGCAAGGAAGGCTACAAGACCACCGAGCCCTACACCTTCACCTTCGAGGGCGAGGACCACTCCCAGGCCTTCTACATGGATAAGGACGAAAGCGGCATCGCCAGCATCGGCGCCGCTGCCGACGGCATCCTCCGTGTCTACGATATCAACGGCCGCCGCATCAATGTGGAGAGCGTCAAGGAACTTCCCGCAGGCTTCTACATCATCAACGGCGTCAAGACCGCTATCCGATAACACTCGCATCTGCATCACTCTCTTCCTCAGCAGATTATGAACCTACGAATGTCTTACTGCGACATATAGACCACTCATCACCATACGGCAGCTGACGCTCGCCGTATGGTGATTGCATTTTTTCCGAATCTATCACATTCCAATAATTAAAGCTAAACGGCTCATGAATCACAAATTCACACTCAGCCTTTTCGGCCTCGGACTGGCCGCGGCTGCCGCCGCTATCACCGCCTATACTCCCTGGCAGGCCCTTCGGACGCCGGAAAGTGACACGACGGCAGAACGCATCACTTTCTACGGTACCATGGAGCGCAACACCACATGGACCGAGTCGCCGAAAGTCGGCTTCTACTCATTCACCGGCGACGGTAAGGCCGATGAGTTCACAATGCACCGCATCTATTCGAGCAACCGTATGGTTACCGGCGGAGGTGCATACTACGACGGATATTTCTACTACATCAACGGTGTCGAGACTTCCATAAAGGATAAAGTCTCCAACACCTTCAACAAGGTCGACACCCGCACCTGGGAGACCGTGAGCATGTCGGGCCACAATGCCCCCACACTCACCGATGCCTATGCCATGGCCTATGACTACTCCACATCGACGATGTACGCCTACTGTCCCGACCGCGATGAAGAAGGCTTCCGAATCCGTACGGTCGACCTCGAGACGGGCAATTTCACTGACGTGGCGAAAGTCGACGCTCCGCTTTACATCCCTGCGATAGCCTTCAGCGCCGAGGGCGAAATGTACGGCGTGGCACACGACGCCACCCAGCGCAGCTCGGACCTCTACAAGATAGACAAGCGCACCGGCAAGACCACCCTCGTGGGTGAAATCGGACGGATGGTCAACTCCGCATATGCCGGTCTTGCATTCGACTATCGCACCGGCAAACTTTACTGGACTTCGATGTGCTATACCGTCAATCAGTATCAGGAGCGCACCTACACCTCTTATCTGCTTGAGCTTGATACCGCCACCGGTATGGGCACTCCCGTCAAGGAATTCGTCAACGGTGAAGTATTCTCGACGCTCTTCTTCATGGACAGCCATCCCAAGGCTCCCGAAGCAGTCAGCGGCATGACCGTGAAGTATACCGCCGGAAGCAGCAATGAGGTGACGCTCGACTTCGACGTCCCCTCGCGTCACTACGACCGCAGCGCCCTGTCGGGTGAACTGAAGGTCGAGATATACGTCGACGGCACCCTCAATCAGACTCTCACGGGTCTTGCTGCAGGCAGCCGCCGCTCGTCGGACGCCATCACCCTCACCGACGGCTCGCATGAGGTGACCTTCTTCTGCTACGACAACCTCGGACGCAAGAGCGTACGCGCTGATATCAGCGTATGGGGCGGCATCGACGTTCCCGGCAAGGTCGGTGACCTGACTGTCACCACCACTCCCCGCGGCGAGACCGCTACCGTCACATGGACAGCTCCGGCCGGCAGCAAGTCGGGCGGCAACTACGATGCCGACGGTGTCACATACAAGGTCATCCGCCGTCCCGAAGGCACTACAGTAGCCGAAGGTCTGACCGAGACGACCTTCACCGACACCCCCTCGCGCCGCATGATGCTCAGCCAGTATGAGGTATATGCAGTCACCAAGGACGGCTCGAGCGATGCAAGCTACTCCACACCCTTGCTCGTCGGCTCCGCTGTGAAGCCTCCCTATCTGGAGACATTCGACTCCCAGACGATGTTCAACACATTCACCATCATCGATGTCAACGGCGTGGGCCACTACGAAGGCGACCGCTGGATGTGGTACGGCAATAACCGCGAGGCCATCTACTGGCTCGACTACGCCGGCTACACTCCTGCCGACGCATGGCTCATCACTCCTACTATCGACCTTACGGCCGACAACGTATACCGTCTGTCGTTCTCGACCCGCGGATATGCCACGGGCGACTTCTTCGAGTTCACCCTCAGCGCACACGTGGGCGACATGCCTACCGTCGAAGGACAGAAGCGCGAGATCATGCGTGTGGTCAACAAGCACTCCAAAGAGTACGTCAACTACCACGGATTCTTCACTGCCGACGAGGGCGACTGCCGTGTAGGCTTCCACCTTCAGAACCCCGGCTCCGACCACCGCGGTCTTGACAACATCCGCGTGGCATACTATGGACCCTCCACCATCCCTGCCGCTCCCGAACTGGTGTCGACAGCTGTAGTCGACGGGGCTGTCAAGATTACCGTCAAGGCTCCTGCTACCGATACGCGCGGACGTGAGATAAGCTCGCTCGTCAACCTGCGTCTCTATCGCGACGGCTCCTTACTTCCCGTATCGACCGTCACCGAAGGTGTCGTTCCCGGCGCCACTATCGTGCTTTCCGACTCCGAGCCCGCGTTCGGCGACAATAACTATATCATCACCGCCAGCAGCGACAATGGTCAGGGTCTCGAACTCTCGGCCAGCGTCAATACCAAGGCTCCGGCTCCCGTGGCTGTCGAGTCTGTAGAGCTCCGCACGGTCAACAATGGCCGCGACGTTGAAGTCAGCTGGACTTACCCCGAAGGCTATCCCTCACAGTCCGGCGAGGTTCTTGACCCCTCCGAAATATCCTACACCGTTTACCGCACCGTAGGCGGAGTCCGCACAGTCATCGCCCAGGATCTCCGTGAGACCACCTTCGCAGACCGGCTCGTCACCGAGCTCTTCCCCGGCGAGCGTCAGAAATACGTCGATTACTTCGTGTCGGCAGTCACTTCAGGCGGCACTTCAGCCGAGAAATCCGCAAAGATTCTTGTAGGCCAGCCCTATGAGCTCCCGCTTGAGGAAGACGAATTCTTCGAGATGTCAACTTCGCCCTGGCTCTCCAATCCTGTATCGGCATGGTCGCCCGGCACCAACGGATACGAGCCCAGAGCCACTCCGTTCACCGGCGTTTCAATGATGCGCTGCTATGCTTCGGGCAGCGAGCAGACATGGACTTCGCCCCGTCTGAACCTCTCGAGTCTGGCCAATCAGAAGCTCTCGTTCCGCCTCTTCTGCCAGAACAGCGATCTGGCTGCTTACGCAAGCATGGAGGTCGGCATCGTACGCGACATCGACGGTGTGCAGCAGCCCATACAGATAATATCCGAGCGCTACAGCTGCAAGGATGAGGACGGATGGAAACTCATCGAACTCGATCTCTCGCAGTACAGCTCGTACAACCGTGCCTCTATAGTCTTCGTGGCTCACGCCGCAAGCGGCTTCATGATTTATCTCGATGATATCAAGGTGACCGGCGACCGTCTGGCCAAGGACCTTGCGCTTGCTTCGTTCACCGGTCCTGAGCAGGCAGTGCGCGGCCGTGACAACGTATACAGCGCCACCGTGACCAACAGCGGCACCGAAGCCTTCGCAGGCAAGGTGATATTCGCTGTCGACGGCGAGGAAATATGCGGCGAGGATGTCAGCCTTGCCGCCGGTGAAAGCGCTGCGGTAGGGTGTGTATGGATGCCCGAGCTCAACGGTCCCGAAGAGCCCGCCGAAATCGTGGCCGCTGTCAAGGCCGAAGGCGACCTGAATCCCTACAACGACGAGGTGGCCCTCCAGATAGACTATGTATATCCAAATGTGCCTTATGTCAACAACCTCACTGCCGTGCCGTCGGACGACGGACTCGGCGTGCAGCTCTCCTGGGGCGAGGCAAGCATCTATCCCGGTGCTGTCGCCGTCAGGGAAGACTTCGAGGCATATGACGACTTCACCATCAGCGACTTCGGCCAGTGGACCATGGTCGACAAGGACGGTGCCATCACCATGCAGGGCATGAACAACGGCATGGCTTCCTATACGTGGGAGAACTGCGGCAAGGAGCAGGCATACATCGTGTTCAATGCAAGCCGTATCGGCCTGAACGAGATTGCATCGGCATACTCCGGCTCCAAGTGCCTGATTTCGTTCTGCGCCGCCACCGAGAATGATGACTGGCTCATCTCGCCCCAGCTCCTGGGCAGCGCTCAGACCATATCCTTCTATGTCCGCGCCATGCTCGCTTACTACTCGCCCGAGACGTTCGAGATATGGATTTCGCGTTCGGGCCGTGAGCTGTCAGACTTCACTCTGCTCACCCAGGAGTCCGTGCGCAACGAGACATGGCTGCGCAAGTCCTACGACCTCCCCGACGGTGTGCGCTACTTCGCCATCCGCTGCACCTCGCAGCAGAAGTGGGCTCTGATGATTGACGATATCGAGTACATCCCGGCTCAGCCTGCTGTCAATCTCAATGGCTACAACGTTTACCGCAACGGCGAGAACATCGCCGACTGCATCGGCGAGACCGAGTACCTCGATCCCGAAGTCGATGCAACGGCCGACCTCACCTACCACGTGAGCGCCGTATATGACGACGGCGAGTCGATCTTCTCGAATCCCGCCGTAATCAACCTCTCGGGTGTCGACGGTATCGATGCCTCCGGACTCAGCGTCAAGGCTGTCGACGGCCGCATCACCATCGAAGGCGCCGAAGGTAAGGTGAGCGTATACACCACCGACGGACGCATGATGTACAACTTCCGCGCCACCGGCAGCGACAGCATCGCCGTGGCTCCCGGCGTGTACATCGTCGTGGCCGGCGACCGCAGCTTCAAGCTCCTCGTAAAGTAACACCTTTCTGACAGGGTCGGGGCACATCGCGTGCCCCGGCCTTTTCATAATAACAGCCAATCATATGAATATCATAAAATCAGCGCGACACCTTGCTCTGACCGCACTGCTGGCAGTCCCTGCCGCCGGTGCGTGGGCTGTACCCGCCAAGCCGGGCGTCCATCAGTACGAGCTTCCCGACGGCTCGACTATCGCCGTCAGCCTCGTAGGTGACGAAAATTTCCACTATTATCTCACTCCGGACGGCTATCCCCTGACTGCCGATGCCGCGGGCCGTCTGTGCTACGCCAAGGCCGATGACAAAGGTGAATTCGTGTCGACGGGCATTGCGGCGAGCGACGTGATGCGCCGCACCGCTGCCGAGAAGCGTCTGCTCCGCACGCTCGATCCCGACGCCGCCGTAGCGGCTGCGACACAGGTGCGCGAGCGCGTGGCAGCCAAGGTGCGCCGCCGCATACCTTCGGAAATCGTGACATCCTATCCCACCACGGGCAATCCCAAGAGCATCGTCCTGCTGGTGGAGTTCCAGGATGTGAAGTTCACCACGGAGAATCCTCATCAGGCATTCGATAACCTCGCCAACCAGCAGGGCTATGACTACAACGGCGCCACCGGCAGTGCCGCCGACTACTACCGCGACAATTCGTACGGCTCGTTCGTGCCCGACTTCAAGGTGTTCGGTCCTGTCACCGTGCCCCAGACCGAGCCGTGGTACGGCGCCGAGGCCGCATCGGCCTACGACGTGCAGGGCTGGCTCATGGCGCGCGACGGCATCCAGGCCATGTGCGAGGCATACCCCGACGTGGACTTCTCCGAGTACGACAACGACGGCGACGGATTCGTCGACAACGTATTCATCTTCTATGCCGGATACGGCCAGAACGAAGGCGCTCCCGGATGGACCATATGGCCGCATGCCGCAGAACTGTGGAACATGTACGGCATCGACCTGACATACAATGGCGTGAAGTTCAACAAGTATGCCTGCACCAACGAGCTCCGCGGCACCGGCGGCAAGCGTCTCACGGGCATAGGAACGTTCGTGCACGAGTACAGCCATATCCTCGGCTTGCTTGACCACTACGCCACGCGGCTTGCATCATCGGATGCGACCCCCGGCCCGTTCGACGTGATGGACCACGGCTCATACAACAACGAGGGCAACACGCCTCCCAACTTCAGCTCCTTCGAGCGCTACTGCCTCGGATGGCTCAATCCGCGCCGTCTCTCGGGTCCCGAGAACGTCGTGCTCGAGCCTCTGCACCAGTCGAACGCAGCGGTGATGATCACCACCGAGAACGAGAACGAGTTCTTCCTCTTCGAGAACCGTCAGAACACCGGCTGGGACACATATACCGGCGGTCACGGCATGCTCGTATGGCATATCGACTACGACAAGGACCTGTGGGACCGCAACTCGGTCAACAACGACTACTCCCATCAGCATGTCGATCTCGTCGAGGCTGACGGCGCTTATGGCGACGCCACGCGCAGCGGCGACCCCTTCCCCGGCACAAGCAATGTGCGCAACTTCACTTCCTCGACCTCTCCGGCCATGAAGACATGGTACGGCGTCGACCCCGAAATGCCGATTACGGACATCGCCGAAGTCGACGGCACCATCACATTCCGCGTCAAGGGCGGAGGCGACGCCCTCGAAGTGCCCGAAGTCCTCGAAGCCACCGATGTGGCTCCCACGGCTTTCACGGCCAACTGGAAGCTCGTCCCCGGCATAGGAGCGTATGAGCTCGCCGTGAGTCTGGGCGCCAACAAAGTGCCCTTCCGCACGGTCCGTGTCAACGGTACAACTTCGTACAGGGTCGAGGGCCTCGATCCGTCGACCGACTACAACTACGTGGTGCGGTCATGCGACGGCGACCGCACGTCGTACGACTCGCAGCCCGTGAGCGTCCGCACTCTCGGTCCTACCCTCGACATGCTCCGCCCCGTGGCCCTCGAGCCTGCCGGCATAGCTGCTGACGGCTTCACCGCCCGCTGGGAAGCTATGGAAGGCGTGGCCGGCTACCGTCTGGACGTGTACAGCAAGGACATCATCGATCCCGTCTACGAGACTGTCGACTTCACCGGCGGCATCGTGCTCCCCGAAGGCTGGAGCACCAACTGCACCACCACCGGTTCGCTCAAGAACTATGTGGGACTGGCGGCTCCGTCGCTCCGCATGATGTACGACGGCGAGCGTGTGGTCACGGCCGACTATCCCGGCTACATCAACTCGCTCTCGTTCTGGTACCGCGGCAACTCCACCGACGACGCTGCCTCGATCAGCATCGATGTCCAGGCCGGCGGCGACTGGCAGACCATACATACCGTCAGCCCCGTCATCAAGACTCAGGGCAATACTGTGACCGTGGGCTCGACTGCCGACGACGCGCTGCTGCCTGCCGGAACCACCCGTGTCCGCATAGTGTTCAACCGCGGTGCGGCCGGCTCGCTTTATGTCGATGACATCGTCCTCGGCCATGACGGCTCGTTCGTGCCCCGTTATGCCGAAGGCTGGCAGGGCGCCGACTGCGGTGCCTCGCTCTCGGCCGACGTGACGGGCCTCGCCGGACGCACGCAGTACTTCTACACCGTCACGGCATATGATGCCGACGGACTCCACAGCCTCCCCTCGGAGGAGATAGATGTGTTCACCGCACAGTCAGGCATGTCGGCTGTCGGCTCGGCTGGCTGCCGCATCTTCGGAGCTGACGGTGCCGTGCATGTATGTCTGGACGGTCCTGCCGCCGTGACCGTGACCACTCCTTCGGGTGTGACGGTGTACAGCGCCGACGCAGTGTCAGGAACTGTAGAGGTGCCCGTGTCGCCCGGCATCTATGTCGTGCAGGCCGGAACCGAGACAGCCAAAGTCACTGTCAGATAAGATCCGTTCCGTAGGATAACGCACAAAAAAAGGACGGAAGCGCCGGACCCGGTCAGGGCGGCGCTTCCGTCTTTTTTTTATTCAGAGATGACGCTTACTCGTAAGTCTGCTCCACGTCGATGAAAGTGTCGACCGTGGGATTGCCGAACTCTATGGCACCCATCTCCTCGTTTGAATTTATGACAAGATTGTAGATGTAGTGCACGCCGGGCTGCCACTGCGAGTAGCGGTCGGTGGAGAGGGGGAAATTCAGCAGACCGTCGCCTGAGGTGCTTCCGTTGACGAGATTCTCTTCGGGAGTGTGCTCGTTAGGCCAGAGCCGCTCGCCGCTTGAGGCGTCGTAGATGGAGCACTGCACGGTGATGTATGTGTCGTGTCCCGAGCCCTGACGGTGTACTCCGTGGCCATAGAGTCGGGACTGCAGCGCACCAGACCTCGGCCGCACTCCTTGACTGTACCGTCTCCGATGACGTATCGCACACCGCAGGGTGTCACCTCAAGGCGGCTTACAGTGACTCCGTAGAGCATCCCCGTGCCCGAGTATATCCCGTCGGCGACCTTGCGGCTTGCCGTGGCGCGTATGGCCGAGGGGCTGTACGTATCCTCGAGGGTGATGCCGGGCAGGTCGTTGTTGCATGCAGTCAGGCTGTACCGTCCCGACGGCAGCTCCACGTGGCCGCCGTCGCGTCCGGCTATGTCGAAGCGCCATATGCGTCCGTGTGCGTCCTGCGGATAGAAGAAGAGCGTCATTCCGGCCACGTCGGCGTCTGCGGCTTTGTCCCACTCGAAGAGGATGTGGACGTCCTGTGTCGCGCCGGGGCACTCGATGTCCTTGTGCTCGCATGATGTGGCAGTGACGATGACCGGCAGCGCCACGACGACAAGACGAACTATCGAACGGAGCGCCTTCATCTTGCAGGACTGTTTGAGTCGCCTCGTCCGGGAAACCATACAAGACACACTCCGATGCCTGTCAGTCCCACGTAGTGGCTGTCGAAGTGACGCACGCACATATACGTGCCGCACTGAGGCACGTATTCCGTGACACGTCCGCCGGCATAGCCTGCGCGCACGTACAGGTCGAGGCTCAAGCGTCCGTTGAGCCTGAACGAATATCCGTAGGTCAGTCCGGCTCCGAGGGTAGGGCGGCGTGACTGCCACCCTTTGTGGCCGAATTCGAAGTCGTAGTCATGCATCGACGCGTATATGCCGGCATGGTGGCCGGTCATGCGCTGACGCAGCGGCGTGCTCCCGAACCACCAGAAGGCGTCAATCCAGCCGCCGCGTATGCGCCAGTAGCGGTGTGTGCGGCTGTTGCTCCACCATGCGCACACGCCCTCTATCCCGACCGATATTCTGCGGGACAGGGAGAGCTCGACGCCCAGGTCCGGTGTGATGGCCGCGTCGTAGAGAAGGTTGGTCTTTATCGCCACGGGAGGACACATGTCGTCGCAGCTGTCGCACTCAGGTGCGTCCTGCCCGTAAGCGGACAGGACCCGGAATATCGCCAGCAGAATGATGACGGGCAAGCGTAACGGATGTATGAAGTAGCGGAGCACCTTATTGAATACGTGTTGTTGATTGTCTCGGACCGTCCGTGCGAGCCGGCGGTCTATTTATTAACACGGTATGCGGCGCTAAGGTTTGGAGTCAGGGTCTCCGGGCCGGTATATGTAAAAGCGACGCGCACCGGAATTCCGGTGCGCGTCTTTCGTTGTTGCGGAGGCAGGACTCGAACCTACGACCTTTGGGTTATGAGCCCAACGAGCTACCACTGCTCCACTCCGCGATTTTTCGTGCTGCAAAATTAGGAACAATATTCCGATTCTCCAAATCTTTAACCTATGTTAACATTATCTGCTTTTCTTTCCTGAACTTCTCTCGGAGCTGCCGAGGCGACAGCCCGAAGTGCTTGCGCACGTATTTGCCGAAAAATGAGATATTTGGGAAGTCGAGGTCATTGGCAATCTCTTTGATGGTGCTCGAAGAGTGGCGCAGGCGCGTCTCGATGTCGCGGACGATATACCGGTTGATGATTGTCGAGGCATTGGCGTCGCCGGTCTCGCGGCATATGGCAGTGAGATATTTGGGGGTGATGTTGAGCCGTGCGGCGTAGTAGCCGACGTCCCGGCGCTTGGGCGACGTGCTGTCAAGCAGGTCGATGAAGCGCTTGAATAGCTGTTCGGCCGAGGTGAAGGGGCGTATGTCGGCCTGAAGGACGCGGCTGAGGATGTACTCCATGTCGTAGACGAAGGCCTGCATCAGTGTGTCGATGACGCGCGACTGCACTGTCGATGGCAGGTGTATCTTCGAGCACAGCAGGTCATAGTACTGGCAGAATACGGCAGTCTCTTCAGGCGACAGCCGTGCCGTGGGATTCTTCTCGAAGAGGAACTTCAGATTCCAGTTGTTCTCCGTCAGCGGGAAAATCTTCATGATGTACTGCGGCGACATGGCTATGCAGTGGCAGCGGAAGTCCACGCTCAGCATGCAGTTCTCGAGGATGTTCTTGGGCGGACAGATGAATATGTCGTCGGCACGGGCCTCGTAGTGCACGTTGTTGATGGTGATGCCGGCGCGTCCGGCCAGCACTATCACCACTGCATAGAACTCCGTCTCCACCACGTCGACTGTCTGGAGCACGTTGAGATGGTCGAAGAATGCCAGCGAGCCGTTGTTGTAGAGCGTGATGTCGTTGAGGACGCTGTCCTCGAGTTTGGCCTTGACGGTATTGTCCATATCGCGGGATTCTATTGGTGGTCAGGAGAGAGAAGGAGGAGTATGTCGCCCGGGGCGAGCACTGTGCGGCCGTTGGGCACGATGTAGCGGTCGCCTCGGCGCACGAGTATCACGAGCTGTCCTTCGGGGAGCGCCATGTCGCGCAGGCGGTGGCCGGAGGCGAGCATGCTCTCTGTGCAGAACATCTCGCTCAGATGGCTGTCGATGCTGTCGGGCAGCTCGATGCCGAAGTGGTCGGCCTCGTCGGCGTCCTTGTCGCTCAGCCCGAGCAGCTGAGCCGCCCTGGCTATGGTGGTGCCCTGCACAAGCAGCGATATGAGGGTGACGAAGAACACGATGTTGAATATCTCGCTGCCGGCCTCGACTCCGGCCACCACGGGATAGGTGGCGAAGAGTATAGGAGCCGCGCCGCGGAGGCCCACCCACGACACGAAGAGCTTCGACTTGCGCGATATGCGGCGGCCGAAAGGCAGCAGGCTCAGCCACACGCTCACGGGGCGTGCCACGAGTATCATGAACAGGGCCGCAAGTATGCCAATGGGGGCTATGCCGAGCATCTCCTTGGGGTTGACCAGCAGGCCCAGAAGGACGAACATCACCACCTGCACCAGCCATGTCACGCCGTTGAGGAATGTGCCTATCTCGCGCTTGCGGAAGGTGTCGGAGTTGCCCATCACGATGCCGGCTATGTAGATGGCCATGTAGCCGTTGCCCTTGAGCAGGGTCACTGACGAGAATATGGCGAAGATGAAGCACAGTACCATGATGAGGTACAGCTCGGGGTTGCGGAGGTTGACCTTGTTGACGGTCCATACGGCCAGGCGTCCGAGCAGCCAGCCGCCCAGCACGCCCACGCCGAACTGCAGCACGAACGACAGCGCTATCTCCCATCCGTTGATGCCGGCCGTTCCGGCGCACTGTATCAGTATGATGGTCAGAAGGTAGGCCATCGGGTCGTTGCTGCCGCTCTCGAGTTCGAGCATCGGTCCGAGGCGGTGCTTGAGCATGATTTTCTGTGACCGCAGGATGTTGAATACCGACGCAGAGTCGGTCGACGACATCGTGGCCGCCAGCAGCATGGCCGTGACGGGCGTGAAGACCACCCCGGCGCCTACGGAGCCTGATACGAGATAGACGAATCCGCCGGTGATGAGTGTGGTCAGCAGCACGCCTGCTGTGGAGAGCGACAGTCCCGGCCACAGCACAGGACGTATGGATTTGATTTTGGTGTCAAGACCGCCCGAGAAAAGGATGATGCAGAGCGCCGCCATGCCTATGTTCTGAGCCGTGTGGACGTCGTCGAACTCTATGCCGACGCCGTCGGTGCCGAATATCATGCCGGCCAGCAGGAACATGAGCAGCGTGGGGACGCCGAATCGGTATCCCGTCTTCGACAGTAGGATGCTGAACAGAAGAAGCACCGAACCGGCCAGAAGGAGGATTTCTATCGAGATGTTCATATGGCGTTGATTCTGTCGATTGCCGCTAATATCTGCGGTAGCACGGCGCGGCGTCCGTCGTTGATGATTTCGGTCAGGGGAGGGCGTGGCTCGTCTGGGGCTGCCTTGAAGTCCTGGGCCTTGATGCGTGACCGCACTTCGTCGGCGCTGAGGCCGTTGCGGAGCATGACGCGGTGTATGCGGACGTCCTCGGGGGCAGTCACGCGCCACTCGGCGCCGGTCATGCGGTTCAGTCCGCTCTGGAAGAATATCGCCGTCTCCACGAAGACAGCGTGTCCCGAGTGGCTGCCGTGCCACTGCGCGAGGCGGTCGCGCACGGCTCCGTGCACTATGGCGTTGAGGGCGTCGAGCCTGGCGGCATCGGCGAATACTATCGACGCCAGCATGCGCCGGTCTATGACGCCGTCGCGCACTACATCGGCCGATATGGCGCTGCACAGGCGCCCGTGGATGGTGCGGTCGCTGTCCATGATTGCGCGAGCCTCGCTGTCGCAGTCGAATACAGGGTAGCCGAGCGTGCGGAGCACACGGCAGACCACGGATTTGCCGGAACCTATGCCGCCAGTGACGGCTATTAGAAGTGGAGTAGTCGTCATCATGATGGCAGGAAATATCAGTGACGTTCGATGATGTACTCGGCGCTGTCGGTGGAGAGATGCACGTTGCGGAACTTCTCCGAGACGTTCTTCACGGTGAGCCGCACTTTGCCGGTGGCGGTGTTGATGTTGCGGTAGTCGGCCACAACGCGGAAGCGCGGGTCGCCGGTCTTATAGTCGGTCATCGACACCATATAGAATACGTCAACCTGCGCCGGGAAGGTGATGAGTTTTACGTTGGAGGGCACGTTGACAGGCTCTACCACCACTTTGCGGCTCTTGAATATCAGAGGCTCGATGTCGAAAGTGATGTCGATGCTGTCAGGCACAATGCGCGAGTTGGCCGGCCCCTGGAGCCTGACTTTGCGCGTGACGGTGTGGTCGAGGCCGAGCAGACGTATCGGCTCTGTCGACACGGCCCGGAAGTTCTCGGGCAGTGCGTCGTTGGCCATATATACTTTCACCGAGTCGGCCGAGAGGCGCGGACGCCCGACCAGCGACGACTGCGGACCGGCGGTGACGCGGAAGTCGGGGGTAACGGGCAGCTTGTAGCCCTCGTGGGTGGTGAAGGGTATCAGCAGCGAGTCGGGGTAGACCACGCTGACCTGCGATGCGCCGGTGGCGGTGCGGACGAGGCCCTTGAGGTCGCCAGAGGTCAGATGCAGAGCCTTCCCTGACAGATATGCGCGGAAGTCGATGCTGACCGCCGGAGTTCTGCCCACCGACATCTTGAGCAGCTTCGTGCCCTTTAGGGTGAGGGTGGCGCTGAGCGCTTCGGGCCCCGTCGATATGAGCGTCACCGAGTCGGGCACATGGGTGAAGCGCACGGGCATGCGGACATCGAACTGCTCCTCCTCGTTGAGCGACATCACGCCCCAGAGAATCAGAGAGATGACCGTGAAAAGCAAAAACATCATCACGTCACGTCCGCGGGGCGAACGCAACGCGATGATGCAACGTCTTGCTATGTCTTTCAACGAAGCCACGACGCGGGCATTAGGCTGCAAGTCCGGATTACTTGCCGGGGTTCTTGTCTCCGCCTTCCTGTGCGGCCTGGTTGGCATCCTCTGCCGAGGGATATACCGAGCCTTTGTCCACGCGGAGGCTGACGCCGTTGGATACTTCAACGATGAAGTATGTGTCGCGAACTTCCTTGATGGTGCCGTAGATGCCGCCTGCGGTGACAATCTTGCTGCCGCGGTCGAGGCTGTCGCGGAATTTCTTGATTTCTTTCTGACGCTTCTGCTGGGGACGGATCATGAAGAAATAGAAAATCACGAAGAGGGCTACGATCATGAGGATGCTGCCCATGCTGCTGCCGGCACCTTGTGCCTGGAGGAGAATGAAGTTCGGTGTCATCATATTGCTTGGTAGTGTTTGTATTGTCGGTTAATGTGAGAATCTGCTATAGCTTTCCGCTGTATATAACAACCGGAGGCTACTGCTTGTTGATGATGCCCTCTTTATTGAGCATCTTGATGATGGAGAAGAGCACACCGTTGATGAACTGTCCGCTGCGCGCGGTGCTGTAGTCGTTGGCTATCTCGATGTATTCGTTCAGGGTCACGGGGACGGGAATCGACGGATAGTTCACTATCTCGGCGATGGCCGTGGTGAGGATGACGATGTCCATGAAGGCCAGGCGCTCGGAGTCCCACTGCTCGGGATTGATGAAGCTGTCGATCCACTGGCGGTACTTCTCGCGGTTGTTCACCACATACTCGAAGAGCTCGGCGCCGAAGGTCTCGTCGTCGCGGTTCATGAATTTGGGCAGGAGCTGTATCTCTCCCGTGGCCTGAGGCTTGTCGTCGCTGTTGTCCGGCTCCTCGCCTTCGGCCTGAGGAGCGGCGTACGAGCGGCGTATGGTCTTGAGGACGAAGGTGCTCATGATGGCCAGGTCGTCGTTCCAGTATACGGACTTGGTCTCCAGCGCCTCGGCGAGCTCATCGGAGGGGATGACGATGTTGCGCATCATCTCGCGCCAGAAGGCTGCGTCGGCGGCGAAGTCGCCGGCGGGCGATTCCATGTATGCCTCGTATGCCTCGGTGGCCATGATCTGGTCAAGGAGCGTGCCCAGCAGCAGGTCGCTGTCGCGCCACGTCGAGGGGTCGGCGTCGGCGTTGTCGGCGATATACTCCGTCAGGGGCTTGCAGTTGCGCAGGGCGGCCACGAAGGCGTTGTCTACGAATCGTGTGTTGGGGTTGAGGTCCTCGGGCTTGGGCAGATACTTGTTCTTGTTGTTGTCGAGGCGACGGGCCTGGAGGTCGGTGATCTGCACGGGGAGCATCAGCAGGGCGTGGTAGAGGCTGTAGGCCTGCGAGAGCGATCGGTCGAGGTCTGCGCGGGCTTTCAGGTAGGCAGAGCGGGTGTCGTCGAAGGATCGGAGGGTGTCGACGAGCATCTTCACGCCGTTGTCGAATCCTACATGCGAGAAGTCCTCGCTGCGGCGCAGCACGCGCTCGACGCCTTTGTGCTTGCGGATGACTGTGGTGAGTATGGTGGTCCAGAACGTGAGCTGCTCGGTCATCTGCATCTTGCGCTTGCGCTTGATGTCGTTGTAGATGGCCGATGCGGCGATGGCATCGCGGATGTCGCGGATGCAGGAGTCGAATTTGTTGCGGTGGTCACGGTTGGCTGCAAGGAGATTGCGCACGGCAAGGTCGTCGCGGAGGGCTTTGCCGACACGGTTCTTGCGCAGCACGGGGTCGTCGTCGAGCATCACGCCGGAGTTCGGTCCGAGGTTCTCGCCCGAGAGCTTGAGCAACAGTATCATCAGGTCGACATATACCGAATATGCGAATAAACTGTCACGCGACGTTTCGCCGGGAGCGGGTGGCGTTTCGAGCTTGAAGTCGTTACGCGTAAGCAGGTAGGAGTAAAGAATCTGTATTGTCTTGATTCTTATTAGACTGCGGTTTATCATATGTCGAATGTACTATCTTTTCGTATTTTTTGCGATGCAAAGTTACGTTAAAATTGTCAATATGCCAAATTACAGGCCGCATTTTTCAGAAATAATTGAAAAAATGCGGCCCGGAATCAGTTAAGATGTACAGCGGTCAGAGCACATCGGCAAACGCGCGGCGCACGTCGTCGACAGCATCGAGTTTTTCCCACGTGAAGAGCTCGACCTCGCGTGTGAACGGTTCTTCGTAGTGCGATGCGAAGGTCTTGGTCACTGTCCGCGGCGTGCGGCCTACGTGGCCGTAGGATGCCGTCTCGCGGTAGATGGGGTTGCGGAGCTTCAGGCGGCGCTCGATGGCGTAGGGACGCATGTCGAAGATGCCTGCCACGCGTGCGGCAATCTCGCTGTCGCTCAGAGCCACGTGCGAGGTGCCGTAGGTGTTCACGTTGATGCTCACGGGCTCGGCTTTGCCGATGGCGTATGCCACCTGCACGAGCATGCGGTCGGCGATGCCGGCTGCCACCATGTTCTTGGCTATGTGGCGTGCGGCGTAGGCTGCCGAGCGGTCGACCTTGGAGGGGTCCTTGCCCGAGAATGCGCCGCCGCCGTGGGCGCCGTGGCCTCCGTAGGTGTCCACGATGATTTTGCGGCCGGTCAGGCCGGTGTCGCCGTGGGGGCCGCCGATGACGAACTTGCCCGTCGGGTTGACGTACAGCTTGAAGTCGCCGTTGAAGAGAGCGTCGACGTCGGCAGGAAGCTCCTTGCGCGTCATGGGTATGAGGATGTCGCGCACGTCGCGGTAGATGGTGTCGAGCATCCGGCGGTCGGCTTCTTCCTGAGAGATGCCTTCGGCTGCGGCGTCGACGAATTCGTCGTGCTGCGTCGATACCACTATAGTGTCGATGCGACGGGGCCGGCCCGTCTCGTCGTACTCAACCGTCACCTGGCTCTTCGAGTCGGGGCGGAGGTAGGGCATCAGGTCGCCCTTGCGGCGTATGTCGGCGAGCTTCATCAGCAGGGCGTGGCTCAGCGCGAGGGTCACGGGGATGTAGAGGGGAGTCTCGCTGGTAGCGTAGCCGAACATCATGCCCTGGTCGCCGGCGCCCTGCTCCTCGGCCACGGCGCGCTCTACGCCGCGGTTGATGTCGCCGCTCTGCTCGTGCACGGCCAGGAGGATGCCGCACGAGTTGCCGTCGAAGCGGAGGTCGGAGCGGTCATAGCCTATTTCGTTGATGACGCGGCGCGTGGTCTCCTGCATGTCGATGTAGGCGTCGCTCTTGATTTCGCCGGCCACGACTACCTGTCCGGTGGTGACGAGCGTCTCGCAAGCCACTTTCGACTGCGGGTCGCGTGCGAGGAATTCGTCAAGGATGGCGTCCGAAATCTGGTCGGCCACCTTGTCGGGATGTCCTTCCGAAACTGATTCTGATGTGAAGAGATAGCTCATATCAAGTAAGTTAAAGTATACATAAAAAAAGAACGGTAGCGCCCTGTGAAGCGTCCGGGGAGGACAATCAGGCGGCTGCCGTAGCACCATGATACCTAAAACCTTGACTCCGCACGCGCTGGCACATCTTGAAGCGTACCGACGGCCGGAGGCGATTTTAGCATTTTTTAGGGTGGTTGCAAGCAGCCAAATCTGTCCACCGGAAGACCTGCGTGCAGGCGCTTCCTTTTTCACGCCGCAAAGTTACGCATTTTATATGGATTGTGCAATAACCTCGCGGATGAAAAATATTTAAAGAATTGTAAGAGACACTCGTCTGCCGAGTCCTTCGAAAATACGGAAGAGAGTGCTCAACTGAATATCCGACTTGCCGTTTTCGAGACGCGATATATAGGTTTTCTTTGTCCCTATCCGCTCGGCGAGCTGTTCCTGTGTAAGTCCGGCCTTGAGTCGTTCTTCTTTCAGAGTCTCGGCAAGACGGAATGTCGCAGAATCTGCGTCGAACCGTTCTCGTTCAGGAGTTCCCGGTTTGCCGTATTCGATATCAAGAAGCTCGTCAAAAGTACTTGCATTCATGATTGCGTCTTTCTTTGCCTTATCCATTTCGTTTATCATTAAAATATTCTTTCATCAGATTCCTGGCTCTGACAATCTGCTGTTTCGGTGTCTTTTGTGTTTTCTTTTGAAAACCATTGAATAGAATCACAAGAGAGCCTTCATCAAAACAGCAGAATATACGAAATATATTGCTTCCGGCCTCGACTCGGATTTCATATAGTCCGTCACTATCCTCTATGTTTTTGAGAATGGTTTTAGGAACTCTATCCAACGTGCGGACAGCATCGATACAATAGTTGATTTTACGTCTTACTGCATCAGTCTGGCCTACATAGAATTCTTGAAAGTAATTCTTATATAATTTTATGGTTCGATTAGCCATATATATAATTATATTACTGTCCGCTAAACC
>DLAL01000007.1 GCA_002493945.1 Porphyromonadaceae bacterium UBA7048 | reverse complement strand
CGCCTTGACTTTTGCTTCAATAGCGGCGGTCAAAACATTATCAGTGCCTATAACGTTAGTCTTGACAGCTTCAAGAGGGAAGAACTCGCACGAGGGTACCTGCTTGAGGGCAGCAGCGTGGAAAATATAGTCGACACCGGGCATCACGCTGCGGCAACTTTCGAGTGAACGCACATCACCGATGAAGAACTTGATTTTATGTGCCACTTCGGGATAGCGCACCTGATACTCGTGGCGCATATCGTCCTGCTTCTTCTCATCGCGCGAGAAAATGCGGATTTCCTTGATATCTGTATCGAGAAAGCGGCGCAGAACGGCATTGCCGAACGAGCCGGTGCCTCCTGTTATCAGGAGGGTTTTGTCTTTGAAGATTGACATATAATTATATATTACTGGTTAGACGAAATAGGCATCGCAAAGCGATGATTCCCCCTTCTTCACGCCCCCACGATGCGCTGGAGCTGCCGTCCGTCGACGGTCATGCGCCACTCGTAGCCGTACTCAGTAGTGAGTTTCACCCGGAATATAGCCGTACCGCTGTCGGTGTTCACAACGTCCTCGACGGTGCCCTCACGGTTTTCGTAGCCGGCCCGGATGACGATGACCGACTCGCCGGGCTTGGGCGACAAGGTGCCGAGCGGACGAATCTCGGTATCGGAAGTGAATACTCCGATAGCACACTGAAAGCGCTTCATTTCCCGCGGAGGGATAGTGGCATAGGGTGAGTCCGAACTGTTCGACAATCTGTAGCACCACGCTTTGTCACCAATGATGCGGAACATCGGGAGCACCGCTTCAGGATGGGTCCTGAAGAACACGGTGCCGGATATGAAGGGATGCTCCTCCATGACGGTCTTTTTACCGATCTGACGCTTGATGGTCTCGCATGGATAGAACAGTTCGGGAAGGGGGCGCACTGTGTCGGAAATCTCCTTTTTCAGTGTGTCGAAGCTCACGCCCGGACGCAGACGCATGACGTACCACTTCGGTTTTTCATATGACAGGACAGCCTCTACGGCCATCATCCACTGCGGCTTATGCTGCAATGAGTCAGACGCCGGAGTGCAGAACTGCGGCAGAGCATATGGTGCGGACGCGCTGACACAGCCCAGAGCTTCGGAGGCAGACGCACCATTGCGGACGGCGATAGCCGCCCACATGGACTTGGCGAAGTCATCGGGCAGAACTGCGTGTCCGAGCAGGCTCTTCATCCCGTCTGCTATAAAGGTCTGTATCTGTCTGTCAGTTCTGTACGACTGCTTAAGGTCGAACACGAACCGGCGTCGGCTGTCACTGTTCCGTTCGAGCAAAGTCCTCGAGAAACCCGTATATGATGCGATATCTGCAGCCTTTATATTGACGACATCCGACATCGGCATAGCACCGTTAAGCAACGAGAAAAGCAGCATGTCACTGCACACGCCGTTTACGCCGGAGCTGTTCGCCTCGCGCCGGAGTGTGGTCAGAATGTGGTTGTAAACATCACCGTCCATCAGAAGCGGCAATGAGAATGACGGCTCGGCAAGGATTCGCGCAAGTTCGCGCGGAGCTGCACACGGCTCCATAAGGCCTTTTGCGGCAGCCGACTTCACCATACTGCTGAGAGTATTGAGATGGCGCACGACCGTGTTGACAGCATTGCCGGCCATCAGCAATGACACCGCCCAGTCTGCGACCGTCTGCGGCGACACCTCTGCCATCCGCAACCGATGTCCTGACATATAGCAATCCAGCTCTGAAAGCGTCCGACGGTATTTCAATGCCGTCTCAGCACTCAGAGCCGAAAGTCTCGATTGGAAAAATTCGAAGATTTCCCTATTCGTATGTTGCATGATACCAGCCGATTGCATCGGCACGCAGTTTTACCGGACCGTAAACTGCCGACAACTCTTCTCTTCCCCCTGCTTTAAGCGAAGCAGAAGTTCTTGGATGAATATGGAAGAACTGAAAGCCTTATAATAGAGGTTAAAAGCCATCACTGCACAAATAAATCTCTTATGAAGAGATACTTTTGCGGGGGCAAAGTTACGCATATTTTTTGAATTAGTCATATGAAGGCCGAAAAAATATTTCGGCACGACAGCGCCGACGCCCGAAATACAGGGTGCCGGTAAACTTGTCGCACATATTCTCGCCGCATATTTAAAAATTTCGTTAACTTTGCAGCGTTAACAAACTTTGAGCGATGAACGATTACTATAAAGTGGATTTCAAGGTGTCGCCTGCCGACCCTGATGTGTGCGACCTGCTCGCCGACGCACTTGCCGATGTCGGATACGAATCTTTCGAACCCGCCGACGACGGAAGTGCCCTCTCTGCCTATGTCCCGTCTGGGGACTATTCGGAGGAAGCTGTGCGCACTGCCGCAGCCGGACTGCCGATTAAGGCAGACATCAAATTCACGGCCGAATTCGTGCCAGGCCGCGACTGGAACAGCGAGTGGGAGAAGAATTACTTCAAACCCATCGTCATATCAGGCCGCGTGGCCGTGCACAGCAGTTTCCACACAGATGTTCCCGAAGCCAGGTATGATATAGTGATTGATCCGCGCATGGCTTTCGGAACGGGCCACCATGCCACCACCACACTGATGATGCAGTCGCTGCTCGACGGAGACGACATCGCCGGTGCTTCCGTCGTGGATATGGGTACGGGCACGGGCATACTCGCCATACTGTCGGTGATGCTCGGCGCCAAAGAAGTATTCGCCGTCGAAATAGATCCGTTTGCAGCCGAAAACGCGCGCGACAACGTGGCGCTCAATCTCCCCGGGAACAGTTGTCTCGAAGTCGTGCAGGGCGACGCCTCGACACTCACGGGCCGTGATGACCGGGCGACTGTGTTCCTCGCCAATATCAACCGCAATATCATCACGGCCGACATAGCGCGCTACGCTGCAGCGATGGCTCCGGGAGCACGCCTCACGGTCAGCGGATTTTACGTCGAAGACAGGCCGGTTGTCGAGGATGCTGCCCGCGCCGCCGGACTGACTCTCAAATCCGTAGACGAGCTTGACCGCTGGTCATCAATGACTTTCATCAAGGAACTATGAGACGACTGTTGCTGATGATAGCCGCCGCGCTGCTGTGCGTGACGGCTCACGGGCAGAGCATGAAGGCCGACCAGCTGCCTCCGCTATCGCTCCGCTTCGCGTGGGGAGCCGATGCCGGAGCGTCAATCGACATGAGCAATCAGGAAATGAGCTCAGTCGACTTCAATATGTCTTTCGGCTTGTCATACAAGTGGTTCAAATTCGCCGGCATTGGTGCTCAGGCTCAGATAATGACATCCAATTCATGCCGCTCATATCCGGTGTTCGCCATGATTCGCACGAATTTCCGTGATGACTGGACGCGTATCTTCTGGGAGGCCAAAGGCGGAGTGTCGCTCAACTATCTGGAAAACAATCACCATCGCACAGGAGCGTTCGCAGGCACCGGCGTCGGATTTCTGCTGGCCACCGGGCCCAAATTCACCACACATCTCGTGCTCGGCTATACCTTCATGCAGCACCGGCCTTCCGACGCCCCTGACGGCCCTTCTTTAAAAGATGTGCACTGCGCATCCCTGAAGATTGGGGTTACATTCTAACATACACGCCAACAGTGACTGACCTGCATCTGTTCAACCCAGAGAACGACCTTGCGCTGGCTCTCGACCTGCAGCACTACACACCGCCGCCCATCGTGACACAGCTCCGCAACTCCGGAGCCACGCTGCCCATGTGGTACGGCAACCGTGGCGACAGCTTCATAGCGCGCGGTGTCAATGCCCGATGGTACAGACAGATGGAGGACACATTCGGCATGGAGGTCAGCCCGTGGAACATGAATCCCGAAGGATTCTCGCCCACTCCGTGGGGATGGTCGCAGCATGCCTGCGGCACGTTCGCCAACCTCGGCTTCGACCCGTCGAGCCTTCCCTCGAAAGAATGGATTGACGGCGTGCGCCGATTCTCGCACCGCTCCACATCCGCCGAAATATCCCGGGAACTTGCGCAGCGGCTCGATTTCGCCATAGCGCCTGCGGCCGAGGAACTCCGCAACCTCTCACAGATCTCAGCCTTCATCGGCTCGCATCCCGAAGGAACGGTCCTGAAACTTCCGTGGTCATCATCAGGCCGCGGGCTGGTCGTCACCGACCCGCAGACCGCCGCCGGACAGAGCGGTATGTTCGCCGGGATGCTTTCTCGCCAAGACTCCGTCATGGCCGAGCCGAGATATCGGAAAGTACTGGACTTCGCCATGCTCTTCGAGGCCGACGGAACGGGAGGGTGCACATATACCGGACTGTCGGTGTTTCACACCGTGCAGTTCGGCAGCTATGCCGGCAACATCCTCGCACCCGAGCCGGAACTTGCAGCGATGGTCACCGCACACTGCGGCATCCGGCAGTTCGACGCAGTCCGCTCCGTCCTCGCCGACATTCTGGGCTCCACTGCCCTACGCTACCGATACCGCGGGCCTGTAGGCGTGGACATGATGGTGGTCGACTCGCCCGACTTCGCACTCGCGCCTGCCGTCGAAGTGAACGTACGGCGTACCATGGGGCTGCTGTGCCACCGCTTCTACGCGCGTTATGCCGCCGACGGAGCACACGGCACATTCACCGTCGCGAAGCGCACCTCCGGAGCGCCTGCAGCCGTCGGTCCGGCCGTCTCCGGTGGCAGAATGTATGGCGGAACACTCGACATGGCACAGCCCGGAAGCGACTTTTCGTTCACTGTCGCGCTCGCATAGTTGCACCGCTCGACAATTTTTCATACCTTTGTAGTCAGAACCAAAAACATCAAACCAACGTTTTTATGGACGTTAAACAGTCAATGCAGGAGATACTCCGTATCGAAAGCGAAGCCATACTGAACGTACCCGTCAGCGACGCCTACGAAAAAGCCGTCGCCGCAATAGTCGACCACGTTCATCACCGTGGCGGCAAACTCGTCACATCAGGCATGGGCAAGGCCGGACAGATAGCCATGAACATGGCCACAACATTCTCGTCGACCGGCACTCCGGCAGTATTCCTTCATCCGAGCGAGGCACAGCACGGCGACCTTGGCGTGGTGCGCCCTGACGACATAGTGCTCCTGATATCCAACAGCGGCAAAACCCGCGAGATCATCGAACTCATCGCCCTGCTCCACGGCCTGTACGAGCAGATACCCACGATAGTCATCACCGGCAATCCCGACAGCCCCCTGGCTGCTGCCGCCGACATCACGCTCCTCACAGGCGGAGCTGCCGAAGTATGTCCCCTCGGCCTCACGCCCACCACATCGACCACCGTCATGACTGTGATAGGCGACGTCCTTGTGGTCAACGTCATGCAGCGTATCGGCTTCACCGCCGAGGACTACGCCAAGCGCCACCACGGAGGCTATCTCGGCCATGCCGCACGCGCACAGAAGACCGAGAAATGAAACGTATAATATGTATAGGCGAGTGCTCGCTTAACATAGTGGTCAGCCCCGAGGGCAAACCGCTGGGCAGCATGCCGGGCGGACGGGTGGCCAACACCGCCGCCATACTCGCCGATGACGACCGTTTCAACGTCATCATGGCCTCCGAAGTGTCGGCCGACCCTGTCGGCGACATCCTCATGCGCCACCTCGAGCGCAGCGGAGTGGTCACCTCGTCGGTCGACCGCTTCACCGAAGGCCGCACGGCGCTGAACGTCTTCCAGGCCCCCGACGCCGCATCCGCGCCGACAGCCGTCACCAGATACGAAGACTATCCCGAAGAAGCCTTCGATATCGTCTGGCCGCGCGTCGACGAGGGTGACATTGTGCTCTTCGGCGGCTACTACTCCATCGACCGACGCATGCGGCAGCGCATGCTCAAGTTCCTGGCCAACTGCGCCGAGCGCAAGGCAGTGCTCATCTACCTGCCCGGATTCATGCCCCAGCAGGAACCGCGCATCACGCGTGTCATGCCGGCTATCCTCGAGAATCTCGAGATGGCGCACATCACCGTAGCACGCTGCAGCGACCTCGAACTGATATTCGGCGTCGGCGACAGCTCCGAGTGCTACCGCCGGCACATCGACTTCTACTGCCGCTCACTCATCACCATCGACCCTGAAGCACGCCTCATGAGCTACTACGCCGGCTCGGAGCATACTGACATCCCCGTATCGGCCGACCTCTGCCGCACCATGATGTGGAATGCCGGAGCCGTGGCAGGCATCGTGGCCGAGACGGCGGCGGCCGGACTCACTCCGGAAGAACTCGACGCCCCGGCCGAACCTGTGCGCCGACGCATCCTCGAAGCCGCAGTACGCAGCGCCGCATCTGCAGCCGAGACAATCACGCGCCACTGGCAGGAAATCTGATATCAAAAGTATTCACTCACGACATATGTCAACACAGAACAACGCTCCCATCCTCTCCCCCTTCCCCAAAGCCCGCGACATGCGCGTGGCCATAGTCCGCACCCTGTGGAACTCCCACATCACCGAAGCGCTCCTCAAGGGCGCACTCGACGAATTCGGCCACGCCGGACTCGCCGATGATGACGTCGACGTATTCGAGGTGCCCGGCGCCATCGAACTCACCTTCGCATCATCCAAACTCATCGAGACCGGCCTCTACGACGCCGTTGTAGTCCTGGGCTGCGTCATCCGCGGCGGTACGCCCCACTTCGACTACGTATGTCAGAGCGTGACACAGGGCATCACGCATCTCAACGCCGAGTGCGACATCCCCGTGATATTCGGAGTCCTCACAGTCGACTGCGAGCAGGACGCCCTCGACCGTGCCGGAGGCAAGGACGGCAACAAAGGCGCCGAGGCTGCTCAGGCAGCCCTCCTCATGTTCGACTTCTGCAAGAAGGCCGAGGAACTGTAAGAGAACCCTTGACACCCGCGGAATGTTATATATCTATAATGATTTAAATTATTCACGCATATGGCACAATCAAACAAATCCGCAGGGTTCTGGACCTGGCTGTTCATCGCACTCATCGTGGCTGCCATAGCCATCGGTACACTTTATTATATAGGATGGTTCGACTCCAACGCCCATGTCGACTCTCTCAATGGCGACAACGTCGAGCAGCAGTACACCATAACAGGAGCCGACGCCGATGCGCCCGGCGAAGCCGACTGGCAGAACGACGACCATCAGACTCTTCGCGAGGAAATCACCGAACCCGAAGCCGAAACTGAGACACCTCCCGTCGGCGAGACTCCCGAAGCACGGCAGTAACAAAACTCTATTCACTTGAAAAAGATATTTTTGATTCCGGCAACATTACTTCTGCTCTCCGGCGCATGTACCGCCGGAGGCGGAAGTTCCATGCCTGATGTGGAGACCGCCGAACTGGCCTACGACAACGGTCGTTACAGCACGGCACAGACCATCTGCGACAGCATAGTCAACAGCGTAGGCTTCGACTCACTCGGAGTCGACAGACTGTGCAGACTCGCGCTCCTCTATTCCCGGCTCGCCGAACATCACGGCGACGAGGAAGCCAACACCGCCCAGGCGGCCCACTGCTTCGAGACCGCACTGAGCGTCAACGCCGACTCCACCCTCATGTTCATGGCCGGAGCCCCCGTCGAGGAGCAGGCCCGGCTGGCGCTCATATCGGCCATCAACGAAGGCCGCAAGGTGCCCATCCGCCCCGACACCCTCGACTACGAACCCTGATACACCGTCTCACAATGGAAGAAGAAAGCAATTGGCTCGACCGTCTGGCCGCCCTGCGGGGCACAATGGGCGACGCTCCGGCTGAAGAGACGCCCTCTGTGGACGAATCCGCCCCCTCCTCCGCCTCCGGCGAAGCACAGTCCGCACGGCTCGACATCATCCTCGAGCGCAAAGGCCGCGGCGGAAAGACCGCTACCATCATTTCGGGCTTCACCATCTCCGATGACGCCGTAAGCGAGCTTGCCTCGCGCCTCAAGCGCACGCTCGGCACCGGAGGCTCGGCACGCGGAGGCGAAATTCTCGTGCAGGGCGACCGCCGCAAGGACGTCCTCTCATTCCTCACTTCCAACGGCTACAAAGCACGAATCATCTGATGAAAATCGACGACATCCGCAGTCTTGTCATGCCTTCGGCACGGTGCAAGGCCGTCAACACCCTGTGCGCCAAAGGCGGCTCCATGACGGGACTTGCCGGCTCTTCGGCGGCAATCGTTCTGTCGGCCATACGGTCGCAGCACCCCGTCGTGGTGATAGGCGACAGCCAGGACGACGCCGGCTACCTGTACTTCGACCTCTGCCGCACGGTCGGCGAGGACTTCGTGGCCATGCTCCCCTCGGGATTCAAGCGCGACATCAAGTACGGCCAGCCCGACCCTCCCAGCCAGATTCTGCGCACGGAGACTCTCTCGCGCATATCCGCACAGGACACGCTCAGGTTCGTCGTCACCTATCCCGAAGCCGTGGCCGAGTGCGTGGCGTCGCGTCAGGACATCAGCAGCCACACACTCTCGCTGGTCAAGGATTCCGCCACCGGCATGCAGACGGTGGAGAAGTGGCTTCAGGACAACGGATTCAAGGAAGTCGACTTCGTCTACGAACCCGGGCAATACGCCGTCCGTGGCTCGATTTTCGACATATTCGGCTACTCGGCCGAGCTGCCGGTACGCCTCGATTTCTTCGGCGACGAGATTGACTCCATACGCTCGTTCAACGTCGAGACACAGCTCTCCGAGCAGCGTCTCGACCGCGTGGACATCACCGCCAACGTGAGCCACACCACCAACCTTCAGTCGCTCCTCGACTTCATCAGTCCCGACTCGGTCATAGCGCTCCGCTACGAGCAGTACACCCTTGAGCGCCTGCATGCCATCTCCGAAGCCGGCGTGTCGGCCATGACGCTCCTCACCGAAGACGGCGACCCCGACGCCATCGAGCTTGTGGTCAATCCCGACGAATTCGCCGAACGGCTCGCATCCTTCGTCCGCGTAGGCTTCACGGCCTCCAAGCCCGGCGAAGACGGAACTCCGGCGCGCTCCAAGGCTCGCTCGACCATAGCCTTCGACTGCACGCCGCAGGGCATATACCACAAGAATTTCGACATCATAGCCGACTCCTTCACGCGCTTTCTCTCCGAGGGCTACCGCCTGTGCATACTCTCGGACAACCCCAAGCAGTTCGACCGCCTGCGCGAGATATTCGCCGACCGCGGCGACCGCATAGAGTTCGAGGCCGTCGACGGCACGCTCCACGAAGGATTCGTCGACCACAATGCCAAGGTGTGCGTCTTCACTGACCACCAGATTTTCGACCGCTTCCACAAGTACACCCTCAAGAGCGACCGCGCACGCTCGGGCAAGCTCGCCCTGTCGCTGCGCGAGCTCGGCCAGCTCGAGCCCGGCGACTATGTGGTCCATCTCGACCACGGCGTGGGCCGCTTCGCCGGACTGCTGCGCACCAACATCAACGGCAAGATGCAGGAAGTCATCAAGCTCGTGTATCAGAACGACGACGTCCTCTTCGTGTCCATCCACTCCCTCCACAAGCTCGCCAAGTACCGCGGCAAGGAAGGCGTGCCGCCGAAGATCAACCGCATCGGCACCAACGCATGGCAGCGCATCAAGGAGCGCACCAAGAGCAAGCTCAAGGACATTGCCCGTGACCTCATACAGCTCTATGCCGCCCGGCGCCGCGAGAAAGGCTTCGCCTTCTCCCCTGACACCTATCTCCAGCACGAGCTCGAGGCGTCATTCATCTACGAGGACACCCCGGACCAGCTCACCGCCACACAGGCCGTAAAGGCCGACATGGAGCGCGAGCAGCCCATGGACCGCCTCATCTGCGGCGACGTAGGCTTCGGCAAGACCGAAATCGCCGTCCGTGCTGCCTTCAAGGCCGCCACCGACGGCAAGCAGGCCGCCGTCCTCGTCCCAACCACCGTTCTTGCCTACCAGCACTACAACACCTTCCGAGAGCGCCTCAAGGAGTTCCCCGTCAGGGTCGAATACCTCTCGCGCGCACGCTCGGCCAAAGACACCAAGGCCATACTCGACGACCTTGCCAACGGCAAGATCGACATCATCATCGGCACCCACAAACTCATCGGCAAGACCGTGAAGTTCAAGGACCTCGGACTCCTCATCGTCGACGAGGAGCAGAAGTTCGGCGTGGCCGTCAAGGAGCGGCTGCGCCAGCTCAAGGTCAACATCGACACTCTCACCATGAGCGCCACCCCCATACCGCGCACGCTCCAGTTCTCGCTTATGGGCGCGCGCGACCTCTCCACCATCACCACTCCGCCCCCGAACCGCTACCCCATCATCACCTCCGTCGACGCACTGTGCGACGACACCGTGGCCGAAGCCATAAACTTCGAGCTCGCGCGCAACGGACAGGTATTCTTCGTCAATCCGCGCATCGAGGGACTCTACGACCTCGAAGCCATGATAAAGCGGCTCGTCCCCGACGCGCGCACCATCGTGGCACACGGACAGATGCCGCCCGAGAAGCTGGAGAAAGCCATCAACGACTTCACGGCCCACGACTACGACATCCTCCTGGCCACCACCATCATAGAGAGCGGCATCGACATGCCGAACGTCAACACCATCATCATCAACGACGCCCACCGCTTCGGCCTGAGCGAGCTTCACCAGCTCCGCGGCCGTGTCGGACGCTCGTCGCGCAAGGCGTTCTGCTATCTGATGCTTCCCCCGGGCTATCCCCTCACGCCCGACGCACGCCGCCGTCTCCAGGCCATCGAGAGCTTCTCCGACCTCGGCTCGGGCATCCACATAGCCATGCAGGACCTCGACATCCGCGGCGCAGGCAACCTGCTCGGCGCCGAGCAGAGCGGATTCATCGCCGACCTGGGCTACGAGACATATCAGAAAATCCTCCGCGAGGCCGTCGTCGAACTCCGCACCGAAGAGTTCCCCGACCTTCCCGGCGACGAGACCAAGACCGACAACCCCGACGAATTCGTCGCAGACTGCACCATCGAAAGCGACCTCGAACTGCTCCTGCCCTTCAGCTACGTGCCTCAGGAAAGCGAGCGCATAGCGCTCTATCAGGAACTCGACAGCATAGAGCGCGACGACCAGCTCGAAGCCTTCGAGGAGCGCCTGCGCGACCGCTTCGGCCGCATCCCCGATGCGGCCCTCGAACTCCTCCGCGTCCCCCGTCTGCGCCGCCTCGCCCGTCGGCTCGGCATCGAGAAGCTCGTCCTCAAGCAGGGCCGCATGTTCCTTTACTTCGTGGACGAGAGCAACAAGGCATACTACAGCTCGCCCATGTTCGGGCGCCTGCTGAACTATCTCCAGCAGCATCCGCGTCAGGTCGAGATACGCCAGCCCAACGGACGCCGCAGCTTCGCTTTCTACAAGGTGCCGTCCGTGAGCCGCGCACTCGAGATACTTGACGAAGTACTCTCGCTTCAATCAATCTGAACGTATGAAAACGATATTCATAACCGGCGGTTCCACAGGCATCGGAGCCGCAGCCGTACGCAAGTTCGTCGCCGAAGGCTGGAACGTGGCCTTCATGGACATCGACCGTCAGGCGGCCGAAACCCTCGAGAGCAGCCTTGACGCATCGGAAAGAGTCCTTTTCATCGAAGGCAACACGCGCAGCCGCGCCGACATCGCCTCAGCCGTCAGCGCGGCGGTCTCGACATTCGGGCGCCTCGACAGCGTATTCGCCAACGCAGGCATACACCGCCGCAACACGCTCCTCGACATCAGCGACGAAGAACTGCAGCTCGTCATCGACACCAACATCTACGGCACGGTGAACACCCTCCGCGAGGCCGTCCCTCATATGGTCGCAGCCGGAGGCGGCTCCATAGTCATCAACGCGTCCGACCAGTCCACCATAGGCAAGGCGCACAGCTTCGCCTACGGACTCACCAAAGGCGCGCTGGGACAGATTACCAAAAGCCTTTCCATCGACTTGGGGCCCAAAGGCATACGCGTCAACGCCGTCTGCCCCGGCACCATCCGCACGCCGCTGGTCGACCGCCTCTTCGAGCGCTTCTCGGCCATCGACGGCAAGAGCGTCGACGAATACTGGGCCGAGGAGAACGCACTCTTCGCGCGCGGCAGCGCCGGCACGCCCGAAGAAGTCGCCGAACTGGTCTACTTCCTCGCCTCTGACAAATCCTCATTCTGCACCGGCGGTCTATTCCCCATCGACGGCGGCCTGACGGCTATGTGAGGACTATCTCAAAAACTGAATTTGTTTTATATAAAAAATAGCACTACCTTTGCAGTGTTGATTCCCGGTAGCCCCTGTATATCAAGCTATCGGGTTTTGTTTTTATTATCATATCCGAACTCCCTCAGCGCGAGTGTCTCACCGTCGAAGACGGCATAGGTCGACGACGTAATCCAGTTGCCGAGTATCAGCAGGCGGCAGTCGCGGGTGACAGGTTCGTCGAGAGCCACATGATGATGGCCGATGATGATGTAGCGCAGGTCGGGATGCTGCGTGCAGAGCTGACGGGCGAACACCTCTGTGGCCGTCCGGGCCTTCGGCGCGAAAACGGGTTCGGCCGGCACGGGTTGCCCGGCCTTGCGGCTGTGCGAGCTCCAGCCGTGGGCGAAGGGCAGCGTCCAGCGCGGATGGAGTGCCGCGTAGAGCTTCTGGCACAGACTGTTGTGGAATATCTTGCGGAGCATCATATAGCCTCGCGGCTGGCGCCCGAAGGTGTCGCCGTGCCCCAGGAAGAACTCGACACCGTCGATGGTCTCGAAGATGCCTCCGCAGTCCGTGTCGACCACACGCAGACCGATTTCGTCGCGCAGATAGTCGAAGAGCCATATGTCATGATTGCCGATGAACCACGTGATGCGCACACCGGCGTCGGCCAGACGGGCGAGCTCGCCGAAAAAGCGGATATATCCGCGCGGCACCACCGTGCGGTACTCGAACCAGTAGTCAAGGATGTCGCCCAGCAGATAGAGCGCCTTGGCGTCATGCTCTATGCTGCGCAGGAACGCCGTCACGCGCGCCTCGTGGGCACGGCGGTCAGGCATGTACGACGCCCCCAGGTGCACGTCGCTTATGAAATATGTCCGGCAGCGGCCTTCGCCGGCACTCATAGCAGCCCCAGTTCGAGCTTCGCTTCCTCGCTCATCATGTCCTGCGTCCACTCAGGTTCGAAGACGATGTTGACCGTCACAGACTTCACGCCTTCGATACTCTCCAGCTTCATCCTGACGTCTTCGAGGATGAAGTCGGCCATCGGACAGTTGGGCGCCGTCAGCGTCATATCGACGGTCAGTTCTCCGCTGTCGCTCAGGTCGATACGGTACACAAGACCGAGTGAGTAAATATCGACGGGAATCTCCGGGTCGTAGACTGTGCGGAGCATCTCCACGACCTTCTCTTCTATTTTGAGGTGTTGTTCTGAGTCCATATTATATACATGTATAGAACAAAATTACAATTTTTTGGTCTGACATACCAATTTTTTCAGCTAAAAATTGTAATTTTGCATCGGACGAAGTATATGTCTACCCGTAAATAACTGGAAATCAACAAATCCGTTATACAAATGAAATTCTTAAAATCTATTCTCGTAGCCGTAATGCTCGTAGCAGCCACGGCAGTGCCCGCCGCAGCGCAGTTCCGTTTCGGTCCCCGCGTCGGTGTGAACGTCAACTCTATGAGTTTTGACAGCGACGTACTCAAGTCCGACAACCGCGCCGGTTTCACGGGCGGTGTACAGGCCGAATTCACCATCCCGGTAGTCAACCTCGCATTCGACCTCTCGCTCATGTATGTGCATCGCTACAACAACATCCAGAATTCCAGCACTGACCCCACCCTTGCCGTAGGCGATAACTTCAAGAAGCGCGACTATATCGAGATTCCCCTCAACTTCAAATACAAGTTCGGTCTTCCCGTAGTAGGCTCCGTCATTTCACCCTACATCTTCACAGGTCCTTCGGTGGCGTTCCTCGCATCGAAGCGCGCCATCAACGACGCATACAAGAACAAGAGCGTCGACTGGTCATGGAATGTCGGCATCGGACTTCAGCTTGTTTCACACCTTCAGATATCGGCTTCCTACGGCTTCGGCATGTCTGACAACGTCGAGAAGATTGTGAACGCCACAACAGGCGCAGGTCTCAACAATACCAACATCGAAGGCAAGAACAACTGCTGGACAATCACAGCCGCCTGGCTTTTCTAATACGTAAAATCACATTATACACAACCATGCGTCTTATAATAGAACCCTCGTACGACCAGCTTTCACGCTGGGCCGGCAACTATGTAGCATCACAAATCAACGCATTCAAGCCCACGGCCGAGCGCCCCTTCGTGCTCGGATGCCCCACCGGCAGCTCTCCCCTGGGCATGTACCGCCGCCTCATCGAACTCTACAAGGAAGGCAAAGTATCGTTCAGGAACGTTGTCACATTCAACATGGACGAATACGTGGGTCTGCCCGAAGAGCACCCTGAGAGCTACCATAGCTTCATGTGGAACAACTTCTTCAGCCACATCGACATACCGCGCGAGAACGTCAACATCCTCAACGGCAACGCCGAAGACCTCGCCGCAGAATGTGCCCGCTTCGAAGCCAAAATCAAGCAGTACGGCGGCATCGACCTCTTCATGGGCGGTGTAGGTCCTGACGGACACATCGCTTTCAACGAGCCCGGCTCGTCGCTCACCTCGCGCACCCGCGTCAAGACTCTCACCACCGACACCATCATCGCCAACTCGCGCTTCTTCGAAGGCAACGTCAACCTCGTTCCGAAGACAGCCCTCACCGTCGGCGTAGGCACAGTCATGGACGCACGCAGCGTCATGCTCATGGTCAACGGCCACAACAAGGCCCGCGCCCTCAAGCACGGCGTCGAAGGCGGCATCAGCCAGATGTGGACCATCTCGGCCCTTCAGATGCACCCCAAGGCCATCATCGTCTGCGACGAAGATGCCTGCGGCGAACTCAAGGTCGACACCTACCGCTACTTCAAGGACATCGAGAAGAACAATCTCGACCCTGACACACAGCTCTGACAAGCTATAATAAAGCACTAAAGGCGGCCGGCCGGGCTTTTGGCCCGTACGGCCGCTCTCGTATCATCCGACTACTGATGAAAAACATAATATTCGATTTCGACGGCACGCTTGCCGACACCGCCTCGCTGATTGTAGCGACCATGCAGGCCACCATCGGACGCATGCAACTTCCGCGGAAGACTGAGGCCGAGTGCCGCGCCACCATCGGACTGCGTCTTGAAGAAGTGCCGTCAGTGATATGGCCCGAACTGGGCAATATCGGAGCGGAATATGCCCGGACATACCGCAGCATATTCGAAGGACTCAGCCGCACCTGCGAAGTCCGGTGCTTCCCCGGCGTCATCGACACGCTCCGGCAACTGCACGCTGCAGGCTACGGCATGGCCATAGCGAGCAGCCGCAGCAGACGTTCGCTGGTAGAATACGTCAGACTGTTTAACCTGACGGACTGCTTCTGCCGGCTCGTCGGAGGCGACGATGTGGCCAACGGAAAGCCGGCACCCGACCCGGTGCTGGCCATTCTCGCCGCAGAAGGCTGGGATGCAGCCGAGACCCTCACAGTCGGAGATGCCGACGTCGATATCATCATGGGACGGACTGCCGGCACGGCGACATGCGCCGTGACCTACGGCAACGGCACACCTGACGAACTGGAGAGCGTCCGGCCCGACTTTACTATTTCGCGCTTTGACAGGCTTCTGAAACTATGAATCACCATACTACACATTTTTCAGAACCAACCATGAAGAAAACTATCTCACTATTGGCGGCCGCCCTAATGTGCGCCACCATGTCCGCACAGAAAGAATATACCGTAATAGTCAACCCGGCCGAGACCGCATCGACAGGAGCGCGCCTGAACTGGCACACCGATGAAGGCAGCGGAGCCGCCAGGTGCATCTACACCAAGCGCAGCGACAAACGCTGGAAACACAGCAGGAAGGCCGAAGCGGCACAGGAGACCGTCACCGCATACGACAGTCTGATGTCGAAGCTCCCCTCGGGCGACGACTGCATCGAGCGCGTACGCTTCATCCGCAACACCGTAGAGCTCTCCGGACTCGAGCCGGCCACCGACTACATGTACCGTATGTCTGACGACAAAGACGCCGAGGTCCGCTACTTCCGGACGGCTCCGGCCAAAGGTTCGTGGACGGCGGCCGTGATATCCGACTTCCACTCCTACACTCCTCTCCCCGACCGCGCGACTGCGGCTATGGCCATGCTCGACACCCTTGAGAGCGTCAACGGACGCAACTTCGACATGGTGCTCCACGTAGGCGACATCTGCGCCTGGGGTGGCAGCTACTCGTTCTGGAAAGCGCTGTACGCCAACCCTCAGTTCTCGAAGTATCTGTGGGCCGGTGTGAACGGCAACCACGACAACATGGACCGGAAATCCACCCGGCGGTCGAATGACTACTTCCGCTACGCCAACAACAATCCGCTCAACGGCTATGAAGGAGAGGAAGGCGTGTGCTACTACTTCACTTACGGACAGGTGCTCTTCATCATGCTCAACAACGAATCGATGCGTTCTGACGAGGGCCTTGCGGCAGCACAGGAGTGGGTGAAGCGCACAATCGCCGAACATCCGTCAAAGTACGTCGTCGTGATGGAACACTACCAGTGGTTCTACGGCAACGACGGGCGCACGTCGCAGTACGCCCGGTGGCATGACCTCTTCGACGAGTGCGGTGTCGACCTCGCCATCGCAGCCAACAACCACATCTATGCGCGCACCGGAGCCATATACCACGACCGTGAGACCTACGGCTCTGCAGGAACCGTGTACGTACAGACCCCATCGTCCGACAATGAACGCGGACAGGCGGCCAAAGAGTGGACCGACAACAAGGATAAAATCAAATACATCTGGACGGAAGGCCCCAAAACCGTCGGAGCCATGCTGATGAATGTCGACGACTGCCGCATAACCATGACTCTATACGACCGTCAGGGCCACACTCTCGACACATTCGATGTTCTCGCAAAACGCTAAGGATAAGCTATGCATCATTAGTGTCCACTAAAAAATCATAAGAGTACTTTGAAATTATTGAAATTCAATTTGTTGTAAGCGATTTTGGAGTCAACGGATTTCAAATTACATTTGCGGTCATAATCAGACCGTTATGCATAAAGACTCATTCGTTTTCTCCCAATTAGTCCAGTTCATGGATAGAAATCACTTCAACTATCTTGTAAGGAAGTATGATGGAGACAAGTATGTGAAGAGTTACACTTGTTGGAATCAGCTACTTACGATGATGTTCGGACAGCTTTCGAACCGAGAGAGTCTTCGGGATCTCATCGTCGCT
>DLAL01000011.1 GCA_002493945.1 Porphyromonadaceae bacterium UBA7048 | reverse complement strand
TCCGATTGGGCATATAAAATATTCGCTAATCTAATTCAACCAACAGGTAAATTGTTGTTTTGACACTCGCAATAGACGATGTGAGACTACTTTTATTTGGCCAGGTAGCAATGATTCAAGCAATTTAAGTAATTTTGTAACCAGTACGGAACGCGTGGACCTATTACAGATTTCATAATAGAGCCAAACCGTCGTTTCAAGTAACCTTAAACTTAATACCGCAACCTCGACAAATAACATTATGTGCAAGCGCATTATCACACTACTTGTAATAGCAGTGCTTTCGCTGGCTCATTGCAGTGCCAAGGACTACTGCACCGTTGCCGATGAAGAACTGTGTCTGAGGGCTAAACCCGGCAATCACACTAAAATCACGCACAGACTCGGCAAGACAGCCCGGCTTGAATATGCCGGGCGCGACGGATTCTGGGCAAAGGTGGTATTCAAGGGTGATACTTGCTACGCACAACTCAATTCGCTTGCATTCAGTGAAGATGTCGCTGCCACATTACCTGCGTGGGTCAATCTCGACGAGACTCATGGCAAATGGGGCACTTTGGGGTATTATTTCTCCACAGACCGCATTATGGAGGCACTCCCGGATTTTAATTTTCTGAAAGACAGAACCTTGTTGCCTCCGGACAGATGCTTCAATATTGCAGTGTGGCTTTTCATCGTCCTCTATGTCTCCTTCTTGCTTCTCAGGGGTAACATTCGGTTTGGAAACTTATGGTTCTGGCTGTATTATCTGGGCACAATGGCTCTTGGGTTATTGGAAATAATGTATGTTTTTGGCAGTCCTGATCCTCTTGGCTTTTGCGACATCAACAATGTATGGAGGCCTAAGGCATGGCTGTATGTATTTCTAATAGCGTTCGGTCTTTTCGGTCAGATGAAGATGACGAGCTATATCCTGTTTGTTATACAATCCGACAGAGACTATGACTATAAAGCCGGATGGTGGGCAAAAATCCCGTTGTTCGGCGTGCTCTATTTCATTATATGGGTGGTAGGATATTATTTCGATTTCAAATATCCTCCTTTGGCAAATATTATAGCCGGACTTATTCTCTGTCTTCCGGTTGTAGCCATGCTTATCCGGAGCTTAATCAATCTGGATGCCCTGTCAGCCCTTGTGGGGGCACCGTTTTATATCGTGACTACAGCCGCCATACTTGCGCTCTACTGTCTCGTCGGGATGGCAGTCGCGGTGCTTACTTTTATTGGTCTTGTGCTGTTGCTCTGCGGCGAGGACGAGTATTATGGTAAGATTGGCGGTCAGTGGTATAAGATGAACTATGCATATTTCTCCGAGCATAGGATGGAGATAACCGATGATTTCGTGGTGACGCCTTTAGACAGAATTCTGGAATAAAATACTCTGAATAAACCACAATGGAGAGAGAAATACTCTTTTATACCTACGGGCTGTGCACGATGTTCTATGCCATGATGGCATGGTTCTTCTGGTGTCGTGGCACCGACATGCTTTCGAGACTTGTGATGGTGCTGATGCTGATTGTAAGCGTCTCGCTTGTCAAAGACCTTTTCTTTCTCAATAAAGAAATCAGCGGCAATGACTGGAACTGGATTCTGATGACCTCCATGGACATGGTCGCCGAGCCGTTCTATGCTTTTATCCTGATTGAACTATGCCGCCCCGGACATCTCTCTTATAAGACTATGGCGCTTCATGAGGCTCCGTTTGTCCTGCTGCCTGTTCTGCTCTGGATCACCCGTATGGAGATTTTCTATGACATCCTTGTATGCTTGTCGGCGATTTATGGTCTGTACTATGCCGTCTGGACGCTGATGACGATTCCCAAGTATCACAAAATGCTTCGCGAACGGTTCTCCTACGACGAAAACATAAATCTCAACTGGCTGCGCACAATTTTAGGTTCGTTCTTTATTATCCTGACACTGTGGGTAGTCGACAGTCTGATGGTCAATTTCTATCTTGAATACGTGTACATGATAGGAACAATGATAATCTGGATGTTCATCTTGTCATTCATCTATCGCCACGAATCCGTCATCTCCGAGCTGTTTGTCGCAGAAGTGCCGAGTGATGAACCGGTGGAAGAAGTCAATGTGGAAACTGACGGAATAGGCGCCCGCATTGAGCAGCTGATGCTGGTAGAGCGGGCATATCTCGTGCCCACACTGAAGATATCCGATGTCGCCCGGCAGATAGGAAGCAACCGAACGTATGTCAGCAACTGGTTCAACCGGAACAGGCAGTCAACATTCTTCAGTTATGTGAATCAGCTCCGCATAAAACATGCCTGCGAGTTGCTGACCACCTCTGACATGCCGCTCGAAGCCATAGCTCAGGAAAGCGGTTTTAACTCCAAGTCGTCCTTCTACCGGATTTTCAAGAATCTCAAGGGCTGCACCCCGAATGAATACCGTGATAAGCCTGGAAAATATGATAATGCCTGACAACAGATTTATATGGATAAAACAATAAAGAAACTGGGAAACATCTTCCGTGAGATGGTGAAGAACTATAACTCGATGGGGGATAGTTGGAAAAACATAGAGCTATGTCGCGAAGCCTTCGGGCTGATGCAATCCTTACCCGACTCTTATCCTGGCGAATACGAGACGCCTGCCGACAAAGCCGGTATTCTCAGCCAGATGCTCGAGCAGATGACAGAGACGGAGTGCGCCCGCCTCTGCATAGCTGTACGCGAAGAAATTGCAAGGCTGAACCGCGGCGACGCAGCAAACGATAAAGAGCTACGTATGCTGCGCGACTATATCGACCCGTCCATTGCTATGGAGGATTTCTGCAAGCATCACAGGAAGCATCTGAAGTTCGACCCCGTTGAGCGGAGCGAAGAGTATGAGCGCGTTGTTCCCGAGGTGGAGCGTCAGATAGCGAATGAATTGCAGGGCATGCCGCGCGGCATGGGCTTCTGCTTTGCATATTGGTCGGCGAAGAAGAAAGCGCTTGCAGAGAGAGATATCGAATGGAATTCTCCTGCCTGTATGAACCCCGGAGTAATGTTTGACTGATACTGACTACCACTATGGAACTGCATAGAGAAAAATCCAAATACCAGGAAAAACAGAAACAGCAGGAGGCGCCGAGCTACCGCCGCTATCGTCCTGCCGATATAAAGGACAGATACAAGGACCGGTGCACATTCTGCGGCGCTGCTGTAGAGCCAGGCATGCGCTTCTGCACCGAGTGCGGCAATAGTCGCGAAGGTATAATATGCCCGCACTGCGGAACACTTAACTTTCGCAGCTTCTGCAAGAACTGTTTCGCGCCACTCAACGAGCAGGCGCAGAAAGCATTGACGGATGCTAAATTCGATCCGCATTTTCAACGTGCCGAGCAGCTCGTCAGGGAGATGGCAGAACTGGAAAAGATAATCAGCGAAGCCGAGACAGCAAATCAATACAACGATGCGCCGGACCGGAGTGTGACGCTCAGTGACGACGACAGGCAGATACTCAATGCCTATCGCGACCTCTTTGCCGGAATCGCCAATCCTCCGGCACCGTCGGCTCCTGCCGATGAACCGGACACCGCAGCCCGTACGCGCGAGCGAAAACAATTCCAGATACAGAAGGCTGAGGACGCCATGAAGCTCTACAAAGCCAGGATGGCAGAACTTCAGATGCACATGGATGCCATGTTGCCCGACTCGGCTGCCACTCCCGAGGAGCAGCGCGATTTCTTCAGCGCACGCATCATTACCACCACCCGGATAGAATTAGTAAAGCAGGGCTGGGTGTGCAACTACTGCGGCTGCTATCACAACTGTCCTAACGAATGCGCCGAGCCTCAGCTTGGCGGCAAGTGGATATTCTTCGAGAAGGAAGTGGAGACCAGACAATCCATAATTGATTGATATTTATATGAGTAATAAAAACTGGGGCGCTCCTCCGCAGAAGAGCGACACCGCATCGGTTAATCATCCTGACTGGGGCAACTCTCCTCCTCAAAAAAGCGACACAGCCAAATCTGCACGACCAGGATGGGGGCAGGGCGGACCGCAGAAAAGTGATACAGGAACTCCCGGCGCAGCGCAAGGGGCTCCACGGCGCTGCGATGTGCCTGTATATTCGGTTTTCGTGCTAAACAAAGTTATGTACCGCAATGTGCGCGTCATCAGCGAGGAGTCGGGCGAAGCCAAGATTTTCGAGGTCGAGGCCGACGGGAAGCGCTATGCTCTGAAAATGTACAGGTATGGCATCCGTCCCGACCATGCCGTACTCGACAGAATCATGAAGCTGCGTGGCAGCGGACTGCTTGTTGACATATACGACCACGGTACATGGCACGACGATCAGCAGGGCGTCGACTTCGATTATGAGGTGATGCAGCTTTGCCCTGGCGGCTCGCTCGCCACAGTACAGCTCGAAGGCAACGAGGGGCAGCTGAAAGAGATTGCCCTGAAGATGACGGCAGCCATAGACTTTCTGCATAGAAAAGGCATAGTCCATCGTGATGTCAAGCCTGCCAATTTCATGTTTACCGACGAGGCGCGGACGAGATTCGTGCTTACCGACTGGGGATTTGCCAAGATTCTCGACAAGAACGGCAGGGCTGTCAGCGACGACGGGCGAACCAAAATATATACGGCCCCGGAACTATATATCAAAATCCCGGGACAAGTGAGTTATGTCGACCCCAGGGTGGATTTTTACTCGCTTGGCATGTCGCTGCTGGCTCTATGGCGAGGTGAGGGTCTGTTCATCGCCGACGAGCAGCAGCTGGTCAGTCAGAAACTCGACGAGGAATTGCCTTACCCAGGCCGCAAGGAGATGAGCGAGCATATGCTTTCGCTTATCAAGGCTCTGACGCGCAACAATCCCGAAAAACGCGCTGGTTTCGAGGACATCAGGCGTTGGGCAGCCGGTGAGATAATCTACCACGACACAGCCGCCGATAATGTGGACGCCGAATACAGAATTGTTTTCAGCGGTGAAAAGAATCTGATAGCTCACAATCACGAGGAACTTGGCGCAATGATGTGGGATAATCAGAAGCTTGCCAAGAAATATCTGTACGGGAACATGATAGCCGACTGGCTTAAGGAAGCCGGACGCCCCGAAATGGCAATGCGGATGCGTGAGATCACCGAGATGGAGTATCCGTCGGACACCGATACCGGATTATATGCGGCATGTCTTGAACTGATGCCCCAAATGCCGTTTTACGGTGTGAAGGGTAAGGCCATCTCGACACAGGAGCAGCTTGCATTGGAACTCTACAATAACGCTCCCTTCTATAAGGATGCCATAGGCAACTATGAGCAAAAGATATGGGCATATTGCCGCGCTGTCGGTCTCGGCAACGATATCAAGCATCTTGCAGCCAAGGGTGCGGCGAGGAATGCATCGCTGATTTTCGAGCTGGCGTTCAGGCTTGACAAGACACTTCCCTATCCTGTGCCTGTCAAAAATAACGGAGGTGTATGCAAGAATGTGCGGACTCTCGCAGAGTATCTGGAGGCGTTCAGGTCGGCCGACAGCTGCCATTTCTATTATCAGTCAAGGTGTGACTTCCTGAAGTGGCTTGAGAATGTCGACCCGGTGATGTGCGGCCGCGCCAAAACCATGCTTTCAAAGTATGGCACGAACGTGAACCGCGATGCGCTGGTGCACTATGCCATCCTGCCCGGGGTCGGATTCGACAATGAGCCGCTCGATAAGTCAAAGCTGTCAACCCCCGAAAAGATAGCCGAATTCATGGCCCTTCAGGAATGTCGGCGTGCCGAGACCGGCAGTTGTGTCGAGCTGGTCGACTGGCAGAAATTCAAGGGTTCGGTTCTTGAGGCATACCTGATTTCCAAAGAGAAATATCAGAAGCAGATAAGCTATGCCAACTACTGCATGGAGCTTGACTCGCCGGACAACAAAAAGAAGGCCGGTCCCTACGGCGCCGGAACGGCCGGTCTGAAGATTTTGGCCGGATGGCACGGGAGTGTGCTGCCGGTCACTCTCCACGGACATACGTTTACGAAGCCCTCTGATTTGGACAAGGTGAATCTCTCCACCTTCTCCAAACAGGAGCATAATTTCCTGGTCCACTGGGTAGGGCTCTTCTATCAGGAAGACCCCAACGCCGACTATAAGGCCAAGTCGTATACCGCCCGCACGCTTGAGATGTACGAGTTCATCGACCGTCGTCTTACTAAGAGCTCGTATGTGGAACGGTGCAACAGTCAGCCGGCGGCCGACATCGACGGAGCCCTCTCGCGCAACAGACGGGCATGGGCCAAGGTACGCACCGTGCAGATACTTGCCATCCTTTTCTGTTTCATCCCTATGCTCTGCGTCTGCGGCGCCATGGCCTATCTCTCGGTCACCACGGGAAGTACGCCGATAGAGGAAGCGATGAAATCCATAGGCCACGTCACCGCCATTATCCTTGGCATCGTCGGGGCCATATGCTGTGTCGACGGCGGCCTTTTCGGTATGGCCATCGGCGGTGTCGCGGCATATGTGCTCACGGAGGTGCTGTTCAAGTTCCTCGCCCCGCTTGTGCCGTGGCTTGTCATAGTGCTCCTGCTCCTTACGGTGATTTTCTTCGGCCGCAAGATCTTTATCAAGATAGGCAAGCGCTTCGGCACAACCGATTTCCCGATAAGCGAGATCAAAGTGCGGCACCGTGCCGGCCTCGCGTTCATCAGCCGTGATATTCTTCTTCCCGGCAAGGACTCTGACTATCCGATGCGCGACATCAATGAGAATACGTTCCATGCCAATTCGCATATATCCGGGCTGATAAAGAACGCGTTGCTGATGCTTGCGCTGACCGTCGGCGGTGTCTTCATTTGCGTAGGAGTGGTGAAGAATTATGACGGCACCGAAGTGTCGGCGGCAGCCCGGGCGTATGAAGGGTCATACAGCGGCGACGTGCAGGGAACTCCAAGTACCATAAAGCTTTATCAGAACAAGGATGGTCTGTGGGAGGCCGACATGGCCATAGACTACCGCTCGGGCACGACGCAGCAGGTGATGGTGTCGAAGGAAAAATCCGAGACGCCGGCCGTGCTGTATCTTCCGGCCAATCCGGCAGTGACGCTCACCCTCGAGCCTGCGAAGCAGACCGCCGCAGAGCGGACCTTCACGGGGACGTACGTCAATTCCAAAGGCAACCGCCGTACCGTCAATTATAAACAAAACCGAGACAGCAAATGAAATGCGATAAATGCGGTCGTGAAAACCGCGACATAGCCCGATACTGCAAGTGGTGCGGCGTTAAACTCGCCGCCTCACCGCGCCCTGCCGCCGGTCAGGGCGCTGCCGCCGATATGCAGAGCGGTCCTCTGAGCCGCCTGTACGATAAAAAATTGATTGTCGAGCAGCTGGAGGAGGTTCTGCTCAAGGCCAGGAAGCGTGCCGACTGGTGCCGCAAGAGCGGTGTCAGTGGCCGTCTTCCCCTGAGTCTCGTCATCACGGGCAATCCCGGCACAGGCAAGAAGTCGGTGGCGCGTGCCATCGCCGCAGCCTTGTCGGAGGCGGGCATACTGAACACTTCCGAGCCGGAAATCATAAAGCCGGTGGAGTACAGAGGATGGATAGAGGCGCTTCAGAAGGATGAAATCACCCCCGACGCGCACATGATTATTGTGGATGAGGCCCACCGGCTCTGTCCCACCGAGAAAGTTTCGGAAATAGTCGAGCTCGACGGCGTGCTCCGCTATGTCGCCGACTGGCGCAGTGCCGAGGATATGCCCGTGGTTGTGATAATAGGCGACGACGACCTCAAGAGGTTCTTTGAGGCAAATCCGGAGGCCAAGAATCCCATCAGCTATTTCCTTGAGACCAACGACATCACGGTGCAGGGCATGGTCAGCATCGCCTGTGAGATACTTGCGGGCGAACACCGCACCCTGTCGCGGGAGGCCCGTGAAAAGCTTGAAAGGATATTCGTAAACGATCAGCGCAACCCCAAGGCCGCACTCGGCATCAACGGCCACAATGCTCGCCGGCGGGCCGAAAATATAAGCACGGCCGCCCTCGATCTGCCCGTGGATGCTGATGTGGTGGGCCCCGAATATGTGCACGGCACCGAGTTCATCCGCAAGAGCCTTGACGAAATCATGGCCGAGTTCGACAAGTACGTCGGCGTGGACGATATTAAGGAAAAGATCAGGACCATCACCCGCAATATCCAGCAGGATGTGAAGGAAGGCCGCAAGCCCGGTATCAGGGACCATTTCATCTTCCTCGGCAACCCCGGCACGGGCAAGACCACCATGGCACGAATATTCGGCGAAGCCCTCAACGCTCTCGGAGCGCTCCCTGTGGGGCATTTCGAGGAAATAGGCGCAGACAGTCTCATATCGCAATACGTGGGCGACACGGCCAAACAGGTTGAGAAGTGGGTCAACAAGGCCATGGGCGGAGTACTCTTCATTGACGAGGCATATCAGCTTGTAAACAACGACCATGGCAAGGACGCTATGGATGCTCTGATACGCTATGCCGAAAACGAGCGCGGAAATCTCGTGATGATTCTCGCCGGTTACGAAAAGGACATGGCAGGACTCAACAAGCTGAACGACGGATTCCAGTCGCGCTTTAATGAAATCATCCGTTTCCGCGACTATAAACCTGAGGAACTTACGGCAATTTTCCGCGGCATGGTGAAGCGCGGAGAGGAAGGGTACACCATCTCGGAAGAGGCCGACAAGCAGTTGCTCAGTTTCTTCCAGAACATGTACAATATGCGTCAGAAAGACTTCGGCAATGCCCGCGACGTGCGCAATGTCTATACGAGGGCTGTGAGCCGCCTGAAGCAGAGACTCGCTGAAGACCCGTCGGCGAAGCCTGAAATCACTCTTGAAGATATTCAGGGAAAGGAAGCTCAGATACGGCGCAGCGTAGACGACGTGCTCGCCTCCCTCGACGATATGGTGGGCCTCGGAAATCTTAAGAAGGATATCCGCTCTATCGTAGGTAAGGCCATAATCCAGCGTCAGCGTGTGGAGCGCGGCCTGGTCGACCCTTCCAACGAAGGTATCCATATAGCCATTACGGGCAATCCGGGCACCGGCAAGACCGAGGTGGCCAAACGCCTCGGCCAGGTGTTCAAGGCCGCGGGCATCCTGCCCACCGACAAGGTGGTGGTGAAAGAGAAGAAGAACCTTCTCGACAGCTATGCCAACTCGGCGGCGAAGAACATGAACGACGCCGTGGATGAAGCCTTAGGAGGCATACTCTTCATCGATGAGGCCTACAACCTGATTCCGATGGACAACCCTAACGATCAGAGCCAGGACGGCAAGGCTGCCGTCGAGAGTCTTATGACACGTATGGTAAGCGACGCGGGAAAGTTCATCACCGTTATCGCCGGATACAAGAATCTGATCGACGAGTTTATAGCAAATGCGAACCCGGGCCTGACAAGCCGCTTCTCGAACAGAATCCATATCGAGGATTATTCCGCCACCGAGCTGGAGGAGATATACCTGCAGCAGGTAAGCCGCCAGAAAATGCATATCGACGATGATGCGGTGGAACTCCTTCGCAAGGTTATATGCAGGATGGTGGCTGCCAAAGATGAGAATTTCGGCAATGCCCGCAGTGTCATAGCCTTGTTCAAGGACACCGTTGCGCGTCAGGGTGACCGGTTGCAAAAGGAATTTGATATCTTCAATATACCCAGCGAGGAGATGATGCGCATCCGCAAAGCCGATATACCGTACGAAGAGCCGAAGGCAGTCGACTTGGAAGAGTGTTTCCGCGAACTTGACCAGCTCGTCGGTCTGGAAAGCGTGAAGAAGGAGATTCGCACTCTTGCCGATTCCATTTTCACCGAGCAGGAACGCGCACGCATGGAAGGCAGGGCGCCTGAGATTCCGATGTTCCATTATCAGTTTTTAGGCAATCCCGGCACAGGCAAGACAACTGTGGCACGTATTATGGGAAATATATTCTATTCTCTGGGTCTGCTTCCTACAAACAATCTTCTGGAAATAACTCCCGGCGACCTGATAATAGGCTTTGTGGGTCAGACCGCCAAGCAGACACGTAAGATGGTGAAACGTGGTGTCGGCGGCGTTCTGTTCATTGACGAGGCTTACGGTCTTCACGACGGTGGTTTCGGCGAGAAGGATGCGACTCCCGAACTGCTGACGCTGCTCAACGATCTCAAAGGAAAGATGGTGGCTATCGTCGCCGGTTATCCACGGGAGATGGAGGCATGGAAAGCCACGAACACTGGCATCGACCGGCGCTTTGAGAAGAAGATATATTTCGAGGACTACTCCGCCGATGATCTCTCCACTATTTTTGGAAACATCTGCCGGAGTAAAGGCATGAGAATGGACGAGGCCGCCGAAGAGGAAATGCACCGCTATTTCGACCGCCTCGTGCGCAACCGGACTGCCAATTTCGGCAATGCCGCCGAGGCCGTCAAATATTTCAGTCAGGTCCGCATCAATCAGGGTGCGAGGCTGAGACGGCAGGGTAATTACTCCCGCGAAGAACTATATCTGTTTACTTTTGAAGACATGAAAATACGATGAAGTGCCAGAATTGTAAATCAAGCATCGATGACGACAGCTGGTTCTGCGACCAGTGCGGCATGAAAATATATGTCTGCCCCGAATGTCGTACACCTGGCAAGGGCGAAGGAAAGCGCTGCGGCATGTGCGGCTCAAAGCTCGTTCCCGCCCTGAAACTTGCCGGTGCAAAAGGCAGCACGCCTCAGCAGCCTCAAGAGCCCCGGAAACCTGCTGCGACAAAACTTGTATGCCGGCGCGAGAATATCACTCTGGAGCTTCAGAACGGCGCCATTATGGGACGTCTGGAAGGTCCTTATCAGGCTTTGCTGAGCCGGCTTGAGTTCGTCTCGGCACGCCATGCACAGCTCTGGGCTGAAGGAGACAAGTGGATTATCAGCGACCTCGGGTCGCGCAATGGTACTGCTGTCAATGGGCAGTGGTGCTACAATCCGCTCCCGTTCGGCGTCGGCGACACGGTGAGATTGGCTAACTTTTATGATTTTGTTGCAGAATGAAAGTCAGATATGAAGCGATAAGCCATCGCGGCGCCGTGCGCACGCGGAATGAGGATATGGCGTATATCGGAGGGCAGACTATCCGCGACGACTCAGATTCATTCGAGTTCCGGATTCCTGACGGCGGCATGAAATTCGGCGCCATTGTCTGCGACGGTCTTGGCGGCCGTGCCGACGGTGACCGTGCTTCCCGCATGGCGTGCGAACTGTTTGAGTCTTTTGTCGATGATCTTCCCGAAGGACTTGACGCTAACGAACTGATTCAGCGCGTCAAGAGGTGGTTCCTTATTACAAATGAGTCAATTATGGCCTCGGCGGCAGGCAACGGTATGGCAACAACCTTAACGGGACTATTGCTATACTACGACCAGGCATATCTTCTCAACAGCGGAGATTCGCAGGTGTACCGCCTGCGGCATGAGAATTTCCAGCTTATCACCAAAGACCATTCGGAGCGCAGGCGGCTCAATGATCCGTCAGCACCCTCGCATCTGATGTATAACTGTCTCGGAATTGAGGATGCTTTCATCGACGTTACGCCTACGCGCATCGTCGAAGGCGACCGCTATGTGATATGTTCCGACGGACTGTCAGACTATGTCGGCATCGATGAGATTGAACGGCACTCCGCCTCGGCGGCGGAGTTGCTGAATGACGCCCTGGCACAAGGTGCGCCCGATAATGTGACAGTGATAGTGATCGATTTTATGGAATGACCCTTTAGTTTTTAAGTATGGCTTATTTCAGGCACAACAACAGAATCGCAGTCATCGTGATTTTTTCCATGATAATATTGATGCTTGTGTGCATCTGCTTTATCATGTGGTTCCGCACAGGCGAGGAGGCGTCGGTAGGCATATTCTCTCTGGCAGTAACTTTGCTCGGAACGATTTTCATCGCCGTCGAGCTTAAAAACGGTCAGAATGTGACGTGCAGCGATATGCTTATCGACCTGAACAACTATTTCCACGACAGCGACAGGCTGATGAAGGTCTATGAGGCGCTGGAGACGAAAGTAGACAATCCCGAGGACTGTGCCATCGTGTGGGATGGCGTGAGAGACGTAGAGATTGCTCAGTATGCCACATTCTTCGAGAATCTGTTCCTGCTTTACCGCAACGAGGTGGCTTCGATAGAAGACCTCGACGACCTTTTCGGCTACCGCTTCTTCATCTTCATGAATAATCCCTACATTCAGGAGAACTATATTCTGCCCACGTCGTCCTCGTATGTGCAACTGTTCAAGCTCTATGAGGCATGGATTAAATACCGGAAACGAAAGGATGCGGACTGGCACGCCCATATGCCCTATGCCGGTTTTGCCTACACTGAACAGTATCTGAAAGACAGGCTCTACCTCAAGGACGAATCTTTCGCCACGGATACTGTCTGCAGCGACTTAAGCTGCAAAGGAAGGACCGTCAGACTTAAAACATTACGGTTCAGAGACGTATGGAGCATTATTCGGCTGCAGGATGAGATTCAGAAAAGCACGGATTCTGAAATATATTGTCCGCTTACACGCGAGGAAATTCTGGAGTCGTTACATCTGGATACGGTCCTCGGGGCATTTGACGAGAACAGCGAACTGTCGGGCGTAGCTGTCCTTATTTCAAACCGCAAGTCACCGCGCAATCTCGCCCAGGATTTTCAGAAAGCGCCTGAGAGCGTGCTGACTTTCGACGCCGTCTTCGTCTCTCCCCGCTCGCGTGGTCTCGGACTTCAGCGCATGTTCGTTGACAAGGCAAAGGAACTTGCAGCTAAAAGCGGTGTACGATACATACTTACCACCGTTTCTCCATCCAACAAGTTCAGTCTTGACAATTTCGAGGCAGGCGGTTTCGAAACGGTATCGGAGTATCAGAAATATGGCGGTAAGCTTCGCCGTCTGCTATGTTATGTCATTCATGCATGAGGCGAGAAAGAAAGTAACATAATTTGTTATGAACGATAAATTTGAGAAACCATACCTGGCAGTGACCGTTCGCCACGTAACGCGCGATATGTCGGTGGGCAATATGGAGAAAAAAGACTTCTATATATCTGCACACCAGTTGATTCCTGGCGAGAAATTGCCTAAACCGGCCGGAGTGTCGCTGTACGGCGACTACACTGTGCTACAAGTCGATAACGAAGTCGTGAAGCTAAGCCGGAACGGTGACGAGATTGTGCTTGTCAAAGATGCGGGACCCGTAAACGGCAGTTCGTGCGGCAGCAGTAGCGGAGGTGTGTACGGCAGTTCTTCAGTAGAATTTGAATACCGCACTCCTCTGAGCCGCAAGGAGATAAACAGGCTTGCGGAGATGGCGCTCGATGCGGCCTCTTGTCCCGGAACAGATTGGCTTGAAAGCTCAAACCGCCATATCGATGTGCTCGATTTTGTCGAACGTGCTGTCAAGGAAGGGAATACCGGACTTTATGTAGCTCTGGCGCTTCTTAATGCATCGAGCAACTGGGAATATTGCAATATACATCGCCCCGGGCTGTTCCGCAAGATTTTCACAGAAGGCCTGCGCAAGGGTGCTCTTGCCCCAGATATTGACAATCCTGCCTGGGAATGGATGGATATTGCCATCATGAACAATGACCCCGGCGAATTTACCGACGACATGGACCTTTACTACGACATCCTTGCCACAGCCGCCGAAAACGGCGTATTGCTCGCCCGCGACATCATCGACATGATATGGGAACCCGAAAACTGTCAGGAGGAAGACTGAGAGATAAATCAACGCAATTGCTTTTGACTCATAGTTATGGATTTGCCAAAATATACTGTCATACGGCAGAAGGTTATCGACATTGCAGGCTGCGGTGGAAGTGACGCTAAGCCTGTCACTGAAAGCCGCGAAGAAATTCTCGCTTATGTGGACGCGCTCATTGAACGCGGAGACAAGGGGCTTTACGTGATGAAGGCGTTGCTTATGGCTGCAGATGACTGGGTTACCTGCCGAATAGTCAGGTTGGAATTGTTCAGAGAAATTTTCACCGAAGGCGTGCGCAACGGATGCCTCAACCCAAAGTACATCCATGCCTGGGAGTGGATAGAAATAGCAATCAAATACAACCATCCCGGCTCGTTTATGAGCGACATGGACCTTTATCGCCGTGCTTTGACCGAAGCATGGGAGTACGGAGGAGAGTGGCTGGCACGTGATCTGCTACATGTCATTTTCGAGGCGGATAACAGTGACAGACAGAATTGACCAGTATCAAAATGCGGACAAATAATTATGAGCTTTTTAGATTTCTTCAAGAAATAACTTTAGTGAACTATGATGCTGCGTTTGAGCGTCATTTTACTTAATGATACCCGTTCGAAAAATGAAACCTATACATCTGAGACTTTCAAATCCTTTAGAAAAGTTGCCGACAACGGCATCGCGCTTCTGGGGTAATCCGTCGCTCCCCGAGGATATGGAGTGGCCCTGTTATACCGACGATGACGGCGATACGCTGGACTATGTGTTCGTGTGCCAGATAAACCTCGCGGAATTGGCGCCATACGATACTGCCGACATTCTGCCGCACTCCGGTCTCCTGCTGTTCTTTGCCAAGATAGATCATTATCTCGGGCATTTCGAATATGAGTCTGTAGGCGGTTCAATCAGCTCTAAGGATGCGGTCAAGGTAATTTACCTCCCTGAGACCGACGGACTTGTTGAAAAGGAGCTTGTCGATGAAAACGATAATCCCGTCTCAGCCGCCGAAATGCAGATAGCCTTCACGTATGATTTCGACCCTCTGCGCGATGATGACACTTGTCTCTTTGCCCATCCCGACCATCGGGAATGGGAAAGTTGGGATCATCCCTACGAGGACTGGCTCATCCTGCTTCAGGTAGACTCGTTTTCGGGGATGGATTTCAACCTCAATTTCATGGATTTCGGTGTGCTTGATTTTCTTATCTCGCCGCGCGATCTCCAAATAGCTGATTTTAGCGGAGTCCGCGCAATTGTCCTCTCGACATGATGTCGCTCTCACAACAATTTCAGAGCCTGTTCGAAGATCAGCCTGACAATGCCGCAGCCATCGTTCTTGGTGCTCCCGAAAGCGAGGAGCGCGACGGTTTGCTCCTGATGATGTACGCCGAGGGCATAGGTGTCGCCAAGGACGATGCCCGTGCCCTTGCCATCGCCGAAAAACTGAATGCCTCATCGACCAAATGGGGGGAATATGCCCACCTTTGGCTGGGCGACTACTATATGGACTCTGCCCGTGGTGATGACACGGACAAAGCCATGGATCATTACCTTGAAATCGGAGACACCAACGGCGAAGCTGCCTGTCGTCTCGCCGACATTTTCTGGAACGTATGGAGTGAGCTCTACGATGAATCCGTGAGACCCGAAGTCGAGCATACACTATTCTATTACAGCCGGCTCGCCGCCGCATACAATCCCGAATACCTCCTCCAGTTAGGTCACTGCTACGCTACCCCCATCGGCTGCGAAAAAATAGAATCCAAAGCCCTCGCTTGCTTCGAACAGTTCCTAAAGCTCAAGTAACCAATTGCAGAGAATCGGCTTATACGGGCTGTTTGCCCTCAGGTATGGAACAGCATGAATTCTCTTTGGCCCTCATAAAAGTACACCACGTTGCTATCAGTATACCTCTGAAAATAATAATCCCTTCTAACTTATGAAGTTAGAAGGGATTATGAGAGCCGCGAGTGGGACTCGAACCCACGACCTTTTCGTTACGAATGAAATGCTCTACCAACTGAGCTATTGCGGCGATTCGCTATTGCGACTGCAAAGTTAGCGATTTATTTTTGAGTTTGCAAGCTATAGGTCAATTTTATTTTGGCTTCCGACAGTTTTAGCTCGCCCATTACGGGTTTCTCGAAGAAGGGCTGGATGTCGCTCTCGGTCTGCTGCGGACTTCCGTAGTAATAGTAGCCGGAGTTGGCCAGGTCCTCGAAGTTCACCTGCACGGGGACGAGGTCGAAGGTGTAGTCCTCGGGGGTGATTTCGTCCTTCGACTGCATTTCGGTCAGGTAGTCACGCAGATTGCCGAAGAAGTATGACTTGGTCGACGAGTTGTACGTGGCGTAGAATGACGTCACGTTGTCGGTCAGCTTGTTCTTGGCGAAGAATTCCTCGCGGTCTTTCTTCAGAACCATAAGCAGGTAGGGGGGAGGAGTGATGCCGGCTTCGTTGGCTATGGAGTCTACCGGCAGGCGCATCGTCAGTGTGTTCAGCACCGAGATCGCTCCGGACGAATTGTGGCTCGTGTAGCTTGCGAGCACTTCCTTGAGAGGGAAGGTTATCTCGGTCTCGGCGCCGCAGGGAGCTATCAGCATGGCCTTTCCGGCAGCTATGCGGTCGCTGAGGTCCTTGGCCGGCTCGTAGCGGATGTTGTTGTTGCTGATCACTTCGGGCGTGGTCAGATAGTAGAGGTGCGTGCCGTCGATGGTGTCAGGCTTCTCTTCTCCTTCGGGGGTGTAGATTTTGCGCAGATACATCGTCATGCCGCAGACCGACAGCACCGTCAGGCGCCCGGAACCGTAGCTGTTGGCTATATACATGCCGGGGAATACGTTTTCGGCGAAGACGCGGCCGTTGGCGTAGTCGGCCGGATTGTCCTCAAAGTCCTTGAAGAGGCGTCTGCCGAGCTCACGGGGCAGCTTTACGTCGATGGTGCGTGTGGTGGCGGTGATTTCCGCAGAGGTGGGATGCACGTTGCCGGCCGTGTAGATGCTCGAGCCCAGCATGTCTTGGGCGTTATACTTCCCGGCGGGGTCGAAGGCGCTGCTTATCGATGATGTGAGCTGTGTGGTCAGAGGATATACTGACAGACCCATAGGAGCGACGGAGTCGCCCGTGAAGGCTGTCTTGCTGTAGCGCAGGTTCAGGAATATGGAGTCGACGTTGGCCGAGCTGAAGTCCGCCGTGTCGAGGACTGTGGAGGGCAGGAACTGCGTCACCACGTCGCTTGAGAGGATGCCGTACTCGGGCACGTTGATGCGGCCTATCAGGAGGTTTGATGTCTTCGGCTTGATGTCGTTTACGATGACCGAGCGTCCCTCGACGGTGTATGCCGAGTCCACGATGATTTCTACAGTCGTCCCGGCGAGCGATGAGCCTATCTGCGAGACTGTATCGTCGCACGACACTGCCGAGGCAGCCATGAGCAGAACTGCGCCCAAAGCTGTTATGGAACTTGATTTCATAGTCCTTCGATGAATTGTTTGTATGCCTCCACGTCAGGCTCTTCGCCCTGATAGGGCAGGAAGGGCTTGCCGGAAGCCTTGGCGTACTCCACAAGTTCGGGAAGCACGCCGGCCGAACTCTCGACTATGGCATCGGAGTGGTCGATGGCTAATTTCATGATTTTCACGTAGTCGATGTCGCCGCCGTCGCTGATGGCCGCAATCTGTTCGTCGGTGAATCCTTCTTCCTTGAGTTTCTCGGGCAGACGTGCGTCCAGAGTTCCCTCGAAGGCGTCGTTGAAGAGCGAGAACACCACTTTCGAGCTTCTGAACGAGGGGTCTTCCTCGTACTGGTGATGGATGTACAGGGGCACCATGGCCGATATCCAGCCCACACAGTGCACCAGGTCGGCTTCCCAGCGGAGCTTGCGCACGGTCTCGATGGTGCCGCGCACGAAGAATATCGAGCGTTCGTCATTGACCTCGGCCCAGTCCACGGTCTCGAGCTTCGACGGGGTGTGGCCGTAGAAGTAGTCGTCGTTGTCGATGAAGTATACCTGCAGGCGCGAGGGCTGGAGTGTGGCTACCTTGATGATGAGGGGATGGTCCGTATCGTCGATGATGATGTTCATTCCCGAGAGACGGATTACTTCGTGAAGCTGATTGCGGCGTTCGTTGATGGCACCGTATTTGGGCATAAAACTTCGAACTTCCGATCCTTTTTCCTGAAGTCCCTGCGCAAGACTGCGGCTGAATTTGCCCAGCGCTGTGTCGGGCAGATAGGGGTCAATCTCCTGGGAGATAAATAGCACTTTCTTTACGTCCATTCTCGGGGTGATGAGCAGAATTATGGTTACTTTGATTATATTAAAACAAAGTTTAACTACGTTTTAATGTGCAAAGGTACGCTTTTTTTTCCGAACGGGCGCAAGGGCCGTTCTTTTATTGACGTTTTTTGTGATTTGCCTCACCCGGCAGTAAATTTTTTCGTGCCTTTTAGCTATCTTTGCTCAAAAATATCGAAACAAGTTTAATAAAGATTAATGGAACATAAGGTCAGACCGTGGCACACTATTGACACGGAATATCTCATCCGCCGCCCCTGGCTGACGGCGCGCCGCGACCGCGTCGAGCTACCCGACGGACGCATCAACAACGAGTTTTACGTCCTCGAGTATCCCTCGTGGGTCAATATCATCGCCATCACCGGTGACGGCCGCTTCGTACTTGTCGAGCAGTACCGCCAGGGCCTCGGACGCCTCCAGTTCGAGCTTTGCGCCGGAGTGGTCGAGGACGGCGAGACACCTCTCGAGGGCGCGCGCCGCGAGCTCCTTGAGGAGACAGGCTACACCGGCGGCACATGGTCGCTCATATCGGTCATCAGCGGCAATCCCAGCACGACGAACAATCTCACCTACTGCTTCGTGGCGCGCGGCGTCACTCTCTCGGACACCCAGCACCTCGACAGCACCGAGGACATAGCCGTGCACCTGGTCACGCGCGACGAGCTGCTTGCGCTGATGAAGTCCGACGAGATGAAGCAGAGCCTCATGCTCGCCTCGCTGTGGAAATATTTCGCCGCCGAGGCCATGGGATTCGACCCTGAGGTCGCCCGATAGCCCCGGCGGCGCAGATGTGCGTCTGTAAGGTTTTATTCGCTGAAGAACTGACGGAACGCGCGGATGCAGTACACGTGGTCGTCGGTTGAGGCCGTCTCGCAGGCCGAGTGCATGGCCCACAGCGGAGCGCCCATGTCGACGCCGCGCAGCGGTATCTGCGATGTCAGGATGTTGCCCAGCGTCGAGCCTCCGGCCACGTCGCTGTGGTTCACGAAGTACTGGCACGGCACTCCGGCTCGGCGGCACAGTTCGGCGAATACGGCGGCCGAGTCGGCGTCGGTCATATACTTGCAGTTGGCGTTCACCTTGATGCACGGACCCTTGCCGAGTATCGGATGCACCGTCGGGTCCTGCTTCTCCACGTAGTTCGGGTGCAGTCCGTGGGCGTTGTCGGCCGAGATCAGGAACGAGTCGGCCACGGCGCGCATATAGTCGGTCTCGCCGCCGCCGAGGGCGTAGACTATGCGGCGGAGGATGTGTTCCAGAATCGGCGAGCCGGCGCCCTGCTTCGTGCCCGAGCCTGTCTCCTCGTTGTCGAACACGGCTGCTATGCGCGTGTGTCCCGACGGTGTGGCGGCGGCTTCGGTCAGTGCCGTGAGCGAAGCGTGCACCATCGAGAGGTCGTCAAGGCGTCCGGCGCACATCATCGAGCTGTCGAATCCCACGATTTCGGGCAGCGCGCAGCTGTACAGCGACAGGTCGTAGTCGATGATGTCCTCCTCATTCACGGCGAGGTATCCGGCCACGGCGCGACGCACTGCTCCGGCCGCGTCGCATCCGCCCGTGAGCGACGCCACAGGCAGCATGTCCTTCTGTCGTGACAGCTTGTTGCCCTCGTTGACGGCGCGGTTGAAGTGTATCGCCAGATGAGGGATGACCAGCATCGGCTTGTGGAAGTGCACTGTCCGTGCCTCGGGACGCATCGGGTCGGCGCTGCGGAGCATCACGCGGCCGGCTATCGACAGCGGCCGGTCGAACCACGTGTAGAGTATCGGTCCGCCGTAGACCTCGGTGTTCAGCTTGGTCATGCCGCCTTCGCAGGGCATCTCGCATGAGGGTTTGATGCGGAATCCGGGCGAATCGGAGTGCGATGCTATCATGTGGAAGCCCGAGTGAGCCGGCCCTTCGCCTACGATGAAGGCGAATATGGCCGAGCCGTTCTGTGTCACGTAGCGGCGGTCGCCGGGCTTCAGCGTCCATTCGTCGCGCATGTCGAGAGCTTCGAAGCCGGCAGCCTCGAGCTTGCGGCGCGCCGTCTCGACGGCCAGGAAGTTGACGGGCGATGCTTCAAGAAATTCAAATAGGTCTTCGATGTATTCTATGTTTTCCATGGTAAGGTGATTTATTCTTCATCGAACTGTACGTTGTAGTAGATGTAGTTGGCCGCACGGAGAGCGCAGCACAGAGTCGTCGACAGATATGCCGTGAAGCGGTACTTCATCTCCGAGAGCACCTCGGGTATCATCTCCGGGTCGGTCTGTCCTATGGTGGCGGCGCAGTCGGCCACGCTCTGGTATATGTCGGCCAGCTGCTCGGCCAGCGACACGGCCACGGGCGTGTCGGAGTAGCGCATCTCCTCCACGGGAGTGTCCAGATAAATATCGTTCGCTCCGAGCATGGTCCGGAGACCGTCGAGCACTTCGTTGTACTGCTCCTCAGTCACCGAGTCGTAGATGGCTCCGGTCTCTTCAGGCTCCGCGTCGGGGTCGCCGTCGTAGGGCCGCAGGTCGCACAGGGTGATGTAGATGCGCGGTATGTATCGGATGACGTCGCGCAGCACTTCGCGCGGCTGCTTCATGGCGGCGTCGGTCACTGCCTTGCAGTACTCCACAGAGAGAGCCGCCAGCGACAGTGCGGCAGGTGATATTTCGCTCATTTTCGTTCCTTTCGTTGATATAACTTGTTTTCGCGTATATACTGATATACGCCTGCGGGCAGGAAGTAGTTCATGTCGCGGCCTTTGGCTATGGCCTCGCGCACCATAGTGCTTGAGATGTCGGCCATCGGCGCGTGCACTATCTCCATGCCTGCGGTGCCGTCGTCGTTCACGGGGTAGCCCGGTCGCAGGTAGACCAGCACGCCGTAGTTGTCGAGTATGCGCTGGGGCTCGCGCCACTGGTCGAAGATGCGCCAGTTGTCGCTGCCGATGACCAGCCTGAACCGCGTGTCGGGAAATCGCTCCGCCAGCAGGTCGAGCGTGTTGATGGTGTACGACGGCCTCGGCATGGTCAGCTCTATGTCGCAGATGTCTATCTTCTCGGCGCCGCGGGCGGCTATGGTGAGCATCTGGAGGCGCTTGATGTCAGGCAGAAGCTCGTATCCCTCCTTGAGCGGATTCAGCGGCGACAGCGTCAGCCACACCTTGTCCACGTAGCCCCATTCCACCAGGTACGACGCCACCATCATATGCCCGATGTGCACCGGGTTGAACGACCCTCCCAGTATGCCTACTGTCTCCATCGCGCCGGTCCTTACAGGTTGATGAAGGCCGAGATGAGGTTGTCCGTGTTGCGGATGGCCTCGTCGAGCCGGTCATTCACTATCGTGCGGTCGAACTCCGGTCCGCGCGAGATTTCGTAGCGTGCGCGGTCTATGCGGATGTCTATCGTCTCGGGCGACTCCGTGCCGCGGAACTCCAGACGGCGGCGCAGCTCCTCGATGCTCGGCGGCTGGATGAATATGGTCAGGGCCTTGTCGCCGTACATCTTCTTCACGCCTAAGGCGCCGTTCACGTCGAGGTCGAGTATCACGTTGTGACCCTCCGACGTAAGGCGCTCTATCTCCGAGCACAGCGTGCCGTAGAAGCGGCCGGGATATACCTCCTCGTACTCCACGAATCCGCCTTCGGCTATGGTGTCGCGGAAGGCTTCCTCGGTCATGAAGTAGTAGTTCACGCCGTGCTTCTCGCCTTCGCGGGGCGGACGGGTTGTGGCCGATACGGAGAAGCCGAGGTTGTGCGTTCCCTTGGCCATGATGGCGTTGATTATCGTCGATTTGCCGCAGCCCGAGGGGGCTGCGACAACTATGATTTTTCCTTCTTTCATTGGTGTGCGGGGCGGAGCAGGTCGTTGATTGTTTTGACGGGATTGAATGTCGAAGCGGGCACTTCCACGAACACTGTCGACCAGTCGCTCATGGCGCCGTTCCACAGGCCGGGGAGCTCGAGGGCGCGGAGGTCGCGGCCGCCGGCCGACTTCGACGAGATGAAGCCCGTGGCCGGGTCGACGTAGTCGGGCAGATTGTAGCGGCTGCCGTCGGCACGTTTGAGGTAGCATACCAGGTCGACGGGATTGAAGAATCCTGCCTTCTTCATCATCTCGGCGTTTTCGGGCTTGCTGAGGTCAATCTGGGTCGACTCGAGAATCTGCGGAGCCACCGAGCGGCCGTCCGACGAGAATGCGTTGTACGGGCCGCCGCCGGGTTCGCCTTCGTTGCGCACCATGCCGCATACGCGCAGCGGACGGTCGAGGATGCGGCGCAGGGCGTTCACGCGGTCGGCCAGCGGAAGCGACGGGTCGAGGTCCTTCGTCACGTAGCAGAGCGTGTTTTCTACGAAGGCTGTGGCCTCTTCGACAGTTTCCTCAGTGGGATTGGTGGCCAGTTCGCCCAGCAGATATTCCACGTTGTCGTGCACCAGCAGGAGGATGCCGCCGAGCAGCTTCTTGTTCTCGATGGTGCTTGCGCGGTGTCCGTCGGTCACGATATTGTCGATGTTCTTGATGAATACCACCGAAGCGTCGATGTCGTTGAGGTTCTCTATCAGGGCGCCGTGGCCGCCGGGACGGAACACAAGGCGTCCGGCGTCGTCGCGGAAGAGCTCGTTGCCGGGAGTGACGGCTATGGTGTCGGTCGACGGCTTCTGCTCGGACATGGTCACTTCATACTTCACGCCGAACTTCTGCTCCATCTTAGGCAGCGCTTCGGTGAGCTTGGCTTCGAATATCTTGCGGTGGTTAGCCGACACGGTGAAGTGCAGGCGCACCTTGCCGCCCTTCGACGCAGCAGTCACGGCGCCTTCGGCAAGCTGTTCCTCCATGGCCGTGCGCACCGAGCCGTCGGTGTAGCGGTGGAATGTCAGCAGCGCCTTGGGGAGCTGTCCGTAGTTGAGGCCCTCGCCCTTGATGATTGCAGCCACCAGGTCCTTGTAGCGGCCTGCTTCGATAAGGCTTTCGATGGTCGTACCCTCGCCGTAAGCCTTGGCCACGGCTTTCTGAAGTTCGTCATAGAAAGCGAAGTCCCTGATGCGTTCCACCAGCTGAGCCACGGGGCTGCCTGCCGCAGGCACATCCTCCTCGCCGTTGACGAAAGCGAAGAGAGCCTTGAACATGCGCGAAGCCGCGCCGGATGCCGGGACGAACTTCAGCACATCGCCGCCATCTTCGAGAAAACCTTCCCAGCGGGTCTGGGCTGCCTCACGGAGCTCATCGTCCACCGACAGCATCCCTGAGCCGGGCGCCGACGGCATGGCTATGCGGAGATATGGAAAACCTGTACGGAAGCGCTCGAGCTGTGCCTCCACAGTCTCGATGCTGATGCCTTTCTCCTTGAGCTGCTCAAGGTCGGCGGGTGTAAATGTGTTCATTTATATATGGTGTTAGTTAATTTCAAACGTAAGGCAAAAATAATGATTTCAGACGATGCCGCCAAAAAATAATTTCCTCGGCTTCCCGAATTTGGCGGAATCGGGCGTCTGCGCAGTCTTGAATTTGGTGGAAATAGACATTTTTGTCATTATAAATTTGGTGGGGATGGATATTGTTTCTACCTTTGTGCTGTGCCACAATTGATTATATTTGGAGATATGACAAACCGGATTTTTAAGAGGAAAATATATGACCGCCTGCTGCGGTGGAAAGAGCGGAGCGCGGGCTCTACGGCTCTCCTCATAGAGGGTGCGCGGCGCGTCGGAAAGTCGACCATAGCGTGCGAGTTCGGACGCCGCGAGTACAGGTCGTACATCTGCATCGATTTCTCGAACGCCCCGGCCGAAGTGATTGCGGCCTTCAATCAGGTCTATAAGCCCGACCGGCTCTTTCTCCTGCTTCAGACCTACTATGATGTCGTGCTATATCCGAGAGAGTCTCTCATCATATTCGATGAAGTGCAGTTCTGCCCAAAGGCGCGCCAGGCTGTAAAGCACCTTGTCGCCGATGGCCGCTACGACTATATCGAGACCGGCTCGCTCGTGTCAATCCGTCAGAATGTCAGGGATATACTCATCCCGAGCGAGGAGGAACATATGGCCATGTTCCCTATGGACTACGAGGAATTCCTGTGGGCCACCGGCCAGGAGACTACAATGGAACTGATTCGCAATGCCTTCGAATCCTTGCGGCCTATGGGCGATGCCGTCAACCGCGAGATGATGCGCCGCTTCCGTCTCTATATGCTCGTGGGCGGCATGCCTCAGGCGGTGGACGCCTATCTCGAACACAATAATTTTGAGGCCGTAGACGCCGTCAAGCGCCGTATCATCGAGCTGTACATGAATGACCTGCGCAAGATTGACCCGACAGGCCGGATGTCACGTATCTTCAATACCATTCCCGGTAGTCTTGCCAAGGGCAAACTCCGCTTCACTGCACGTGAGATTTTCGAGAATTCCTCTGTCGCCGAACTCGGTGAAGTGTGGTTCGACCTTGAGGAATCTCAGACCGTCAATTTCTGCTATCGCTGTACCGACCCGAACGTAGGCATGAGTCTGTTCCGCGATTCGGCTTCGTTCAAGCTCTATATGGGCGATACGGGGCTGTTCGTCACGCTTTCATTCTGGGATAAGGATGTGTCTGAGAATGTGATATATAAGAAACTGCTGTCCGACAAACTCGAGGCAGACCTCGGATATGTGTACGAGAACGTCGTCGCGCAGATGCTCCGGGCTGCCGGCCACCGGCTCTTCTACTACACGGCTCCTGCCGACCCGCTGGGAAAGAAGAGCTATGAGGTGGACTTCCTGCTCGCCAAGGGCGCCAAAATCGAGCCGCTCGAAGTGAAGTCCTCGGGTTACAGGGCGCACCGTTCGCTCGACTTCTTCGCCGAGAGATACTCGGGACGGATAACGCGTCCCGTCGTGCTGTACACCAAGGATATACACAACGACGGGCAGACTCTCTATCTGCCCGTGTACATGACGTGTCTGTTGTGATTGTTCGTGCCCCCGCACCGCTCAGAGGCGCGCGAGCAGCGCTTCGGGTGTCAGGCCCTCGAAGGAGTCGATGACCGTGTCTGACAGGTCGGTGAGGGTCGAGGCCGGATTGGTGGTCGCCAGGGCAACCACACGTGCGCCCGAGGCTCGGCCTGCACGCAGGCCGTTGTACGAGTCTTCGAAGACTATCGCGCCCGAGATGTCGGCGCCGAGGCGTGCTGCTGCTTTGAGATAGCCTTCGGGGTCGGGCTTCGACCGCACGACGTCGGCGTCGGTGAGCACGCATCCGAAGAAGTCGCGGAATCCCGGGTGGCCGGCGAACAGCTTCTCCATCTTCTTGGCGCCGCTGCTGGTGACGATGGCGCACGGCACGCCCTGCTCACGGAGTGCCTGCAGGAATTCGGTCACGCCCTTGAAGAGCGGATATTCCATGGCCTCTTCGCTCTCGTAGAGCATCTTCATCACCTCGGCCTGCACGTCGGGCGCAGGGAAGTAGGTTGAGAGAATATTGGGGAGGGTAGTGCCCTTGATGCGCAGTGCGAAATTGTCGATACCTGTCGGAAAGTGCCGTTCGATGCCGGCCCATATGTCTGTGTAAGTGCCTTCGGTGTCTATCAGCACACCGTCGAGGTCGAATAGAGCTGCTGTGATCTGGTGAGTCATATATACGGGTTATGATTGTAGAATTTCCACTCCGTCGATGTCCTCGAGACGCGCCCTCAGCGCCGGTGCGCTGTCGCGGCGTATGCTCAGTGTCATCGAGCAGGTGTTGTCGAATATCTGCGACACTATCGACGCCTCACCGTTCTTGGTGAGTTTCATCACGTCGTTCATTGATATGTACGGGAATGTGAACGAGATTTCCTCCATGCTGTGTCGCTCCTCTATCACGGCGGCTTCAAGAGCCTGACGGGCCGCCTCGCGGTAGGCCACAATCAGACCCGACGTGCCCAGCTTGATGCCGCCGAAGTAGCGCACCACCACTATCACCACGTCGGTGAGTTCGAAGGAGTTGATCTGTCCCAGGATGGGTTTTCCGGCGGTTCCCGAGGGCTCGCCGTTGTCGGAGCTGAGGAAGTCGGCGCGCTGCTGGCCGAGCATGAAGGCCCAGCAGACGTGCCGCGCGTCGTAGTATTTCTTCTGATATGCTGCCACCACCGCGCGCGCCTCGTCGCGGGTCGTCACAGGATGCGCGAAAGCCAGGAAGCGGCTCATCTTCTCCTTGTACGTCCCTTCGGAGGGCGCGGCGATGGTGCGGTAGCTGTCTGCCATATATCAGTAGGTATGCGATTCTTCGCTGAGTTCCCTGGCGGTCAGCGGTGTGGCGTTCATCTTGCGCCATACGTACCAGATATAGCCGAGGACGAAGGGTATCAGCACAGATACCCAGCTCATCACTGTCAGCGTGAAGAGCGTCGACGAGCTGTTGGCTATCGACAGCGATGACTGCGCGTCGGCCGTCGAGGGCAGATAGGCCGTTCCGGCATATCCGGCCAGGCTGAAGAGCACGATGACCACGGCTACGGTGCCCGTGCCGGCATACCAGATGCCTGCGCGCCACCCGGCGTCGAAGGCCGTGCGGCCTATGCCGTAGAGCACGGCCACAACGCCGAGCACGAAGACTGCGGCGAGCCACCACATACGCGTGATGTTATGGAAGTAGATGTAGTCCTCGGCCACGAATGTGCCCGTGGCGTCGGCGCGGTAGCCCGGAGCGAGCATCAGCACCACGGTGAACGTAACGAAGAGCACGGCGAATATCAGGCCGTTCCACAGCGTGCGGCGGCGCATACGGGCCGTGAAGTCGGCCGTCCCGTCGATATTGTTCACGAAGTAGAGCGAGGCCATTGTGCGTGCGAGGAAGAACACCGTCACGCCGAGGAGTATGGTCTTGAGATTCAGCACGCTCTGCAGTGCCGGAGTCGACTCCCACTGCGATATGACGGGAGCCGACGGGTCGAGCAGGTTGACGCGGTTCACCGTGAACGGTCCTCCGAAGAAGAACAGTCCCACGGCCACGCCCAGGAGCACGCATCCGAAGAAGCCGTTGCACATCAGGCATCCGTCGTAGAACCGCGTGCCGTAGACGTTGCCCGACTTGCGGCGGAACTCATAGCTGAACGCCTGAATGACGAAACTCAGCAGTATCAGCATCCACAGCCAGTAGGCGCCGCCGAAGCTGGTCGAGTAGAAGAGGGGGAAGGCCGCGAAGAAGGCGCCGCCGAACACCACCAGCGTCGTGTACGTGAATTCCCACTTGCGTCCGAGGGAGTTGACCATGAGCTGACGCTCGGTCTCGTCGACGCCGCTGTAGAGCATCGACTGTCCGCCCTGCACGAAGAGCAGGAACACCAGCAGGCCGCCGAGGACCGATATCAGAAGCCACCAGTAGGCTTGAAGTATTTCGAGAGTTTCCATAGTTGCTTAGTGTTTGGGGTTTTCGATATCGCGCTTGACCGACCGGCCGATGAACCGCAGCATGATGCTCATCTCGGCTATGAGAAGTCCGGTGAATATCGCCGCGAAAATCCAGAATGTCGTCTGTACCCACGACTTGCTGATGCCCGATATGGCTGCGCTCGTCGGCATAAGGTCCTGTATCACCCAGGGCTGACGGCCGACCTCGGCCACTATCCAGCCCGACTGGCTGCACACCCATACAACCGCTATCGACAGCAGTCCGAGCAGGCATATCCACTTGTTCTCAAGCCACTTATTGCAGCGGTAGCTCAGGAAGAGAACCAGCAGGATGAACACGAGAAGGTAGCCGCCGGCCATCACCATCACGCGGAATGAGTAGAACGTGAGTCCGACGTTGGGCACCGCAGCCTCGGGCGAGGGCAGATAGCCGAAACCGAAGTTGCTGTAATATGCCTGCACGCGTGCCGCGGCACTCTCCATGGCGGCTGTGTCGCCGGCCTTGCGTGCGGCCTCATAGTCGCCCAGAGCCTTGCGGGCCTCCTTGCCCATGACTATGCGGTCGGCGTACGACGGGCCGTGTATCGAGTCGCCCTGCGCGTTCACTGTCACGCCGTCGATGATGTCGTCTATGCCCGGTACGAAGCCTGTCGTGTTGCCGTACACGAGCAGCGACAGTCCGCAGGGGATGTCTATGCTGAATGACATGGGGTCGTCGGCCGTGCGGCTGCTTTCGGGCTTGAGCACGCCCACGCCCACGAGCGACTGTCCGTTGCTGCCGCGGTAGAGTCCCTCCATGGCAGCGAGTTTCATAGGCTGCACACGGGCTACTTCGACTGCCGAGCCGTGGCCGGTCCACAGGGTCAGGAGTATGCCGGCCAGGCCTACCCATGCGCCGACGCGAATTGAGCTCTTGGCGGCCTCGACGTTGCTGCGGCGCCACAGCAGCCAGCTGCTGACGCCTATCACGAATACTCCGGCGAGAGTCCAGCCGCTGAACACGGCGTGGAAGAACTTGTTCACGGCCACGGGACTGAACGCCACGGCCATGAAGTCGGTCATGACGTTGCGCATCTGTGCCGGGTCGAAGTCACAGCCCACCGGGTACTGCATCCATGAGTTGGCCACGAGTATCCAGTAAGCCGACAGCGACACGCCCAGAGCCGTCAGCCACGACGATGCAAGGTGGAATCCGCGGCTCACCTTGTTCCAGCCGAAGAACATCACCGCCACGAACGTGGCCTCCATGAAGAACGCAAGTATGCCTTCGATGGCCAGCGGAGCGCCGAAGATGTCGCCCACGAACCAGCTGTAGTTCGACCAGTTGGTGCCGAACTCGAATTCAAGAATCAGGCCCGTGGCCACGCCGCAGGCGAAGTTGATGCCGAACAGCGTCATCCAGAACTGCGTGATGCCTTTCCAGCGGGCGTTCCCTGTGCGCACGTAGATGGTCTCCATCAGTGCCACGATGACCGAAAGACCTATCGTCAGCGGCACGAAGAGCCAGTGGTACATGGCCGTCAGTGCGAACTGTGCGCGCGACCAGTCGACTACTCCTAACAAGTCATTCATAATGTATATGGTATATAAGGTTTTTATTGATTCGTCTCAGTGAGGCTTCCGGCTCCGTCGGCAAGCGACATCCTTACGGCCGCCGCGCGGTCAGTGTCGTTGTCATATTCTGTGCCCAGGATGTCCGGAAAGAAGAATAGTTTCAGCACCGCGAAGAAAATCACCAGCTTGATGATGATGAGCGCCCACAGGCTGCGGCCCACCGTCATGCTGCGGAAGCCGTCGCGATAGAGCGCCCATATGCGGCCGGGTACTGTCGTGGACATGATGCTATATCTTGGGTGGAATGTTAGTCGTGATGCCCTCCGACGGCTTAGGAGCCGGCTGGCGGCTCACCATGGTGTGGTCGGGCGCCTTCATCTTCACTTTCAGCTCGTCGAATCCCTTTCCGTACACGCCGTTGACGTTAGCCTGAGTGGTGAAGGCGTCGGGGTCTATCGACTTGATGATGCGCGATATCGTCACCGACTCGATCTTGCGGCACATCACCAGCAGGACCTTCACCTCCTGCTTGGAGTACCATCCCATGCCCGTCAGCACGGTGCATCCGCGGTGAGCCTCGTTGTTGATGGCCGTGGCTATCTCCTCCCATTTCTTAGAGAATATGGTGAACTGCACGGCCTGACGGTTGGTGTTCACCACCATGTCAGCCATGTATGAGGCCAGCACGAGCACCACGAAGCCGTACACCACTTTGTCGGCCTGGTGGAAGATGAGGAACGATGATGATATGATGATGCAGTCCGAGTAGAGCATCATGCGGCCTATGGTCACGTTGGTGTACTTCGACACCATCGCCGCCACGATGTCCGTTCCGCCGCTTGAGCCGTTGTGCGTGAAAGCTATGCCCACACCCATGCCGGCGCATGCTCCGCCTATGACCACGTTCATGAAGGGTTCGTTCGTGAACCCGTTGGCCAGAAGCGGCTGGAATATGCCCACGAATACCGATATCATGGTGGCCCCGTAGATGGTCCCGAGCACGAACTGCTTGCCCACCACCTTGTATGCTATCGCTAACAGCAGCAGATTCAGCGCATACTGGGTTATGGCCACGGGGATGTCCGTCAGGAAGTACACGATGGTGCCTATACCGGCAAGTCCGCCGATGACCACCTTCTCCGGCAGGATGAAGCCGCAGAACCCGAAGGCGTACAGCGCCATGCCGAAGGTGATGAAGAAGTAGTCGCGCCCTACGCGCCATAATTTCGTTGTCTCGATGCCCATTGTCTTTTTTTTGATTGGCCTTGTCGGAGTTGACTCGGCAAAATTAGCGAAAAAATCGGGTATTTCGCATAATCTTTCGTTTTTCTGACCCCAAAATGTGTTTTTATTTATACCTTTGTGTAAATAATAACGATTGATCATGATAGTTAACACCGCCCGTTTTGTCGTCAGCAACTCCGACTTCCGCAAGTGCCCTGCGGAGATAAGGCACGAATACGCGTTCATCGGACGCTCCAACGTCGGCAAGTCATCACTCATCAATATGCTCACAGGCCAGAAAGGCCTGGCCATGACGTCGTCCACGCCCGGAAAGACTATGCTCATCAACCACTTTCTGGTGAACGACTCGTGGTACATCGTCGACCTTCCCGGCTACGGCTACGCACGCCGTAGCCAGGCCGACCGCTTCCGCCTCGAAGGCATCATCAAGAGCTACATCCTTGGACGCGAGCAGATGACCAACCTCTTCGTCCTCATCGACAGCCGCCACAAGCCCCAGAAGATTGACCTCGAGTTCATGGAGTGGCTCGGCGAGAACGGCGTCCCCTTCAGCATAGTCTTCACCAAGACCGACAAGCAGTCGGCCACGGCCACCGACCGTCAGATCGGCGAATACCTCACCACGCTCCTGGAGACGTGGGAGGAGCTTCCGCCCGTATTCCGCACCTCGAGCGAGAAGGGCGTGGGCCGCGAAGAGCTCCTGGACTACATCGAGCAGCTCAACCGGCTGCCGCTCCTGACGCAGGAGTAAATAATCGGACAGGTCTGACAAGTCCGACAAGTCCGACAAAAAGAGAGGCAAACACCCTTGCGGGCGCTTGCCTCCTTTTTAGTATTTAGTGCGACGGTTATTTATCAGCCGTTGTACTTCTTCATGATGGCGATGAGATCGAGCACCTTGTTCGAGTAGCCGATTTCATTGTCGTACCACGAAACAACCTTAACGAAGGTGTCGGTCAGATATACACCTGCGTTGGCGTCGAAGATAGAGGTGAGGGGGCAGCCGAGGAAGTCGCTCGATACGACAGCTTCTTCGGTGTAGCCGAGCACACCCTTGAGTTCGCCTTCTGCAGCTTCCTTCATGGCAGCGCAGATAGCTTCCTTCGAAGCGGGAGTGTTCAGGTTGACGGTGAGGTCAACAACAGATACGTCGAGGGTGGGGACACGCATCGAGATACCGGTGAGCTTACCGTTGAGTTCGGGGATAACTTTGCCTACAGCCTTTGCAGCGCCGGTCGACGAGGGGATGATGTTGCCCGAAGCGGCACGGCCACCGCGCCAGTCCTTCATCGAGGGACCGTCTACAGTCTTCTGGGTAGCGGTAGTCGAGTGAACGGTGGTCATGAGGCCTTCCTTGATGCCGAACTTGTCGTTGAGCACCTTGGCGATGGGAGCGAGGCAGTTGGTGGTGCAGGAAGCGTTCGAAACGAACTGCTGGCCTGCGTAGGTGTCAGCATTTACGCCGCATACGAACATGGGGGTGTCGTCCTTCGAGGGAGCCGACATAACCACGTACTTTGCACCTGCTTCGATGTGAGCCTGAGCTTTTTCTTTGGTAAGGAAGAGACCGGTCGATTCTACTACGTATTCTGCTTCTACTGCGCCCCAGTTGATTTCTTTCGGGTCGCGGCATGCGGTAACGCGGATGTGCTTGCCATTGACGATGAGTTCGCTCTTTTCGAGGTCATAGTCTACGGTGCCGTCGAAGCGACCGTGCATTGTGTCGTATTTGAGCATGTAAGCCATGTAGTCAACGGGAAGAAGGTCGTTGATGGCAACTACTTCGATGTCGTCGCGTTTGGTCGAAGCACGGAACACGAAACGTCCGATGCGGCCAAAACCATTGATACCAATTTTAGTCATAGTGAATAATGTTTGATATTGTATGTGAGTTAAGTCGTTAACTGTGAATGGCGGACGGTGCAGGGGGCTTACGGCTCGGTGCCCGTTTTCATTCCGCCGCAAAATTAATGAAAAATTTCGGTATTTCAATATGCTCGGCCACTCTTTTTTGAGCCGCCTTGCATATTTTTAACGCTGGAGGCCCCCGGGGGCCGCTGTGTTCAGAATTCTACGCCCAGACTGCGCAGCCGGTTGAGGGAGTCAACGAGGATATCGATGGCCATCGTGGGCACGATTTCATGCCCGCCGAAGGTGGTCGTGTACGTGTCGTTGGCCTTGGCGACCTCGGTCAGCTGCCCGGCCAGCGTCATGAGCTGCGCCGGTATGGCTCCTCCGGGCGAATATGCCTTCACCGTGGCGGCGAACAGTCCGGTGACCGCACCGGATATGGCCGCGGCCATGTCTGCGGCGCCGGATGACTGCTGCGGGCCGAAGTAGTCCGTGGCCGCCATCGCCGCAAGTGCCAGCGAGTGGCAGTAGGGCACGGGGATCGCTTCGGGACTGACGTGCGACATGATGACCGTCAGTGGCGCCAGCAGCGATGTGGCCAGCGCCTGATCGGCCATTCCGGCATCGGCCAGGGCCTGGATGTGGTGGTGGGCCGTCACGAGCATCTCCTCGGCTCTGAGCGGACGGTCGGCCTCGGGAGCCGTCCGCAGCCTTTCGGCGGTGTGTGCGAGTTCTTCGCCCGTCCACCGCAGCATGTCGTCGGGAGCTACCGAAGCCATGCGCTGCATGTAGTCGTCGAGTAAGGCGCTCTGCCGCATCAGTCCACCTTTTTCAGAGTGTGGCCCATGCGCTCCTTCTTGGTGTGCATGTACCGCAGGTTGTACGGATTGGGCTGCACCTCCAGAGGCACGTTCTCCACCACTTCGAGTCCGTAGCCCTCAAGTCCGATGCGCTTGACCGGATTGTTGGTCATCAGGCGCATCTTGCGGATGCCGAGCAAGTTGAGTATCTGGGCGCCGACGCCGTAGTCGCGCTCGTCGGCCTCGTGACCCAGATGGATGTTGGCCTCGACGGTGTCAAGCCCCTCTTCCTGGAGCTTGTAGGCGCGTATCTTGTCCATCAGGCCTATGCCGCGGCCTTCCTGGCTGAGATATACCACGGCACCGCGGCCTTCCTTCTCGATCATCTCCATGGCCTTGTGGAGCTGGTCGCCGCAGTCGCAGCGCATCGAGCCGAATATGTCGCCCGTGGCGCACGACGAGTGCACGCGCACCAGCACGGGCTCGCCGTCGGCGATGTCGCCCTTGATGATGGCTATGTGCTCCAGGCCGTTGCTCTTCTGGCGGAAGGGTATCAGACGGAAGTGGCCGTACTGCGTGGGCATGTCCACTTCCACGCCCTGCTCGACGAGTTGCTCAGAGGCAAGGCGGTAGGCTATGAGGTCGCGTATGGATATCAGTTTCATGCCCCATTCGTCGGCGCGGCGGCGCAGTTCGGGCAGGCGTGCCATGGTGCCGTCGTCGCTCATGATTTCCATCAGTGCGGCGGCAGGGCGCAGTCCGGCCAGGCGTGCCAGGTCGACGGCGGCTTCGGTGTGGCCGCTGCGGCGCAGCACGCCCTGGTCCTGGGCGTAGAGGGGATTGATGTGGCCGGGACGGCCGAAGGTCTCGGGCGTCGACTCCGGGTCGGCCAGTGCGCGGATGGTGGCGCAGCGGTCCTCGGCGCTCACTCCCGTGGAGCATCCCTCGAGCTTGTCGACGGTCACGGTGAAGGGCGTCCCGAGCATCGACGTGTTGTTCTCAACCTGATGGGGAAGCTCGAGCTCGCGGCAGCGCGACAGCGTGATGGGAGCGCAGAGCACCCCGCGCGCGTTCTTCAGCATGAAGTTCACCTGCTCGGGTGTGATTTTCTCGGCGGCAACGATGAGGTCGCCTTCGTTTTCGCGGTCTTCGTCATCTACCACAATCACCATCTTGCCTTCCTTGAAGTCCTCGATGGCATCTTCGATGTTGTCAAGTCGTATGTCCCGGTTCATAATTCGGTTGGTTTGTCGCGTCGTCTGCCGGAAGGTCGCGGCTGATGCGCTCGGTCAGTGCCCTGGAGGTGGCGATGACCGCCGGCAGATTGCGCGTCGTGGGATTAAAGGGATATTGGTTGAGGAGGTTGATTACGTATATGCTGCCCGTGTTCGACAGATAGTCCACGAGCTGGTTGAGCGGGGCCGACAGCAGTGCGGACGGTCCTTTGGCCAGCAGTCTCCTGAGCCTTGGCAGCTTCGACAGCCGGGCCTGCTCGCTCTCGGCGAGGACGAGGAATTCTCCGAGCATCCTCAGAGCCTCGGAGGGTTCGACGTCGGTCATGTGCACTTCCTTGACGGTGAGGTCGCGCTTCATCTCCCGGCCGGTCAGGCGCCGGAAGAATCGCGTGATGCCGTCGAAGTTGAGCTGCACGGAGTCGCCCACGGCCATGTATGTCAGCACCACGCCCAGAGGGAGCAGTACGGCCGAACTCAGCCATATGCCTTCCCATACGGGGAGCTTGCCGTCGCGCGCCATCTTGTAGCCCATGTTGTCGATGATGTAGTAGAAGATGAAGAGAAGCACCGAGATCACCAGCGGCGTGCCCAGACCACCTTTCTTGATGATGGCTCCTAAGGGCGCGCCGATGAAGAAGAAGATGATGCACGCGAAGGAGAGCGTGAACTTCTTCTGCATCTCTATGTCGTGGCGGCGCATGAGCTTGGCCTGCTCGGCCAGCACGAGGCTGCGGTACTGGTACTCCTGCTTCTGGCGCTTGGCCTTGGCCAGCGCCTGGGTCAGATAGCTCTTGGCGTAGCTGGGCGATGGCGAAGTGAAGAGCGAGTCTACGTCGAGCGGCTCGGTCAGTGCCACGTCAGGGCGCAGGTCGGTGGTCTTTCCGTCGCCGTAGCCGGTCACGGTGCGCGCCGGTACGCCCATGACGGGCATCGTGCGCAGTTCGGTGGCGTAGCGGCTTCCGATGGAGTCGACCTGACGGCCTATCGAGTCAATGGAGTGGCGCAGCTCGCTGATGTTCTGTCCCACGTACTGGCTGCGGATGCCCCCTTCGTCCACGCGGTTGAAGTTGGCGTCGAAGGGGAAGTAGACTTCTTTCTCGGAGAAGTGCTCCCGGCGGAATGGCAGATGGCGCTGTCCTGCTGTCGCTCCCATGGTGTTGTCGCGCATGTTCTCGAACATCTCGCCCGAGTAGAGCTGCATGAAGAGCCGTGTCTTGTCCTCGGTGAAGTTGAAGCGCCCCGAATCGGCAAGGATGACGCGCGAGTTGTCAAGGCCGCGCGAGAGGTCGTAGATGATCATGTCGTAGAGCATGCCCGTCTCGGCGTTCTTGCTCTCCACGTACAGGTTCATGTTCGGTATCTGGTCGTAGAACGACTTGACCGGAATCTCGACTTCGGGCGACTTCTGGCGCACCGAGAAGAGCAGCGACCACATCTTGGTTTGGGCCACGGGCAGCACGTTGTTCTGGAAGAAGAATGCGCCTGTGGCTATGAGCACCATCACGAACGTGAGCGGCTTCATGATGCGGAAGAGCGATATGCCAGAGGCCTTCATGGCCGTCAGCTCGAACTTCTCGCCCAGATTGCCGAACACCATCAGCGATGCCAGCAGCACCGCCAGCGGCAGTGCCATAGGCACCATCGTCAGGGCGGCGTACAGGAAGAGCTCCGCTATCACCGACACGTCCAGTCCCTTGCCCACAAGGTCGTCGATGGACTTCCACAGGAACTGCATCAGCACGATGAAGAGGCAGATGAAAAACGTCATCGCCAGCAGCGGCATGAACCGCTGCAGCATATACGAGTACAGACGTTTGATCACCACCATCTCACACCAGGCGGAAGAAGCCCGCCGGCAGCGGCGCGCTGAAGTTCATGTCCTTGCGTGTCACCGGATGTACGAAGCGCAGGGTCTGTGCGTGGAGGCACAGGCGGTGTATGGGCGATGGAGCGGCACCGTAGCGCCGGTCGCCCACGATGGGGTGGCCCTTGTCCTTGAGGTGCACGCGTATCTGGTTCTTGCGGCCTGTGGCCAGACTCAGCTCGACCAGCGAATAGGGCTTGCGCCGCTTCAGGGTCTTATAGTATGTCACGGCGAGCTTGCCCAGCTCGGGATTGTCCGTGGAGTACACCTCGTGGGCCGAGTTCTCGGCCAGATAGCTGCGTATCTCGCCGGCTTCGGGCTCAAGGTCGCCCTCGACGACGGCCACGTACTTGCGCTCGAGCACCATATTGTTCCAGTTGTGCTGCATGGTGTCCTTGGCCTCGCGGTTCTTGGCGAACATCATCAGTCCGGTGGTGTCGCGGTCGAGGCGGTGCACGATGAAGAGCTTGTTGCGCGGATCCTTGCGCTTGAGGTATTCGCGGAGTATCGAGTAGGCTGTGCCGTCCTTGATTTTGTCCGTACCCATTGAGAGCAGGCCGTAGCCCTTCTCGATGACGATGACGTCGTCGTCCTCGTAGACGAGCTTGATGCGCGGATGCGAGAATACCTGAAATTCACGGGTGGTGTTCACCTTCACTTCGGCGCCGGGTGTCACCTTGGCGTCGAACTGCGTCGTCACCGTGCCGTTCAGCATCACCTGGCGGTACTTCAGATAGTCCTTGACCGTGGTGCGGCGTGCGTCGGGGAATACGGAGAATAGGAAGTCGAGCAACTTGTCCGGCGCACCTTCCTGCGCGGAGAATGTCAGTATGTTGTCAGGCCGGAACGTGCCGGGCTGGGTGCCGGGTTTGGCGGCGAGGGGTCGGCGGTTCGGCATGGTTATTTCTTCTTTTTGGAACTTGTACGACGCGCCGGAACCGGAGCAGCATCGGCGTCGGCTATGATTTTACGGGCCTGTTCGAGGGTGATGGCGGCAGGGTCGCCTATGCCCTTGGGCAGCTTGTAGTTTTTCTTCTTATATGCGATGTAGGGGCCGTAGCGTCCGTTGAGCACCTGCACGTCGGGGTCTTCCTCGAAGACGGTGATGGTCTTCTGGCGGTCGGCGCTCCGCTTGGCCTCGATTAGCTCTATGGCCTGCCCGAGGGTCACTTCGGTGGCGGCCATGTCCGACGGGATGGACACGTACTTGTTGTCGTGGCGCACGTAGGGGCCGAAGCGGCCTATGCCCACGCTCACGGCCTTGTCCTCGTAGTTGCCCAGCTCGCGCGGGAACTCGAAGAGCCCGAGGGCCTCTTCAAGGGTGATTGTCGACATGGACTGGCCTTTCAGCAGCGACGCGAAGCGCGGCTTGGCCTCGGCCTCGCTGTCGCCTATCTGCACTACAGGACCGAAGCGGCCTATCTTCACGCTCACGGGCTCGCCTGTGGCAGGGTCGGTGCCGAGATGGCGCTCGCCGAATTTCGGACCGTTGGTGATGGTCAGCGCCGTGTCGACCGCAGGGTGGAACTCGCTGTAGAAGCGGCTTATCTCGCCGTTCCACGGCAGGCGTCCGTGCGCAATCTCGTCGAACACTTCCTCCACGTTGGCCGTGAAGTTATAGTCGAGGATATTCGGGAAGTATACGGTCAGGAAGTCGTTCACTATCATGCCGATGTCCGTAGGCACGAGCTTGCCTTTGTCTGAGCCGGTGTTCTGCGTACGCGTCTGCCGGGTGATGGTGCCGTCTTTGGCGAGGGTGAGGACGGTGTAGTCGCGCGGAGTGCCCTCGTTCTCTCCCCGCTCCACATATCCGCGCTGCTGGATGGTCGAGATGGTCGGGGCGTAGGTCGACGGGCGGCCTATGCCGAGTTCCTCCATCTTGTTCACCAGCGACGCCTCGGTGTAGCGCGGCGGATGCTGAGTGAATCGCTCGGTGGCCTCGGCGGCGCCGAGGGTCAGGCTGTCGCCTTCGCTGAGGGCAGGCAGTATGGGTGTGTCGGTCTCGTCGGCGGTGTCGTCGTCATGCCCTTCGGCATATACGCGGAGGAAACCCTCGAACTCTATCACTTCGCCTGTGGCTGTGAACACCGACGGCAGCGTGCCGGCGCTGATTTCTATAGTAGTCTTCTTGATTCGGGCGTCGGCCATCTGCGAAGCTATGGCTCGCTGTCGGATGAGTGTGTAGAGTTTCTGTTCCTGTGCGGTGGCGTCGTCGATTACGGTAGTGTCTACATAGGTGGGGCGAATGGCCTCGTGGGCTTCCTGGGCGCCCTTCGACGAGGTGTGGAACTTGCGCACGTGCAGATATTCGTCGCCGAGCGTGTCGCGTATCTGCGCCGATATGGCGGCGACTGCCTCGTCCGAGAGATTGAGCGAGTCAGTACGCATATATGTTATGTGACCGTTTTCGTACAGATGCTGTGCCACCATCATCGTCTGCGATACCGAGAAGCCCAGCTTGCGGGCGGCCTCCTGCTGTAGAGTGGAGGTGGTGAAAGGCGGAGCCGGAGTCTTCTTCAGCGGCTTTACGGCCACAGACTTCACGGTGAACGATGTGGCGCGGCAGTCCTTGAGCAGCGCCTCTGCCTCGGCTTCCGAGTCAAGTCTTCCGGAGAGCTCGCCGCGGAATGTCGCCGACGAGCCTTCGGGGGTGAACCATGCCACTACGCGGAAGTAGGGCTTGCTCTCGAAAGCGGCAATCTCGTTCTCACGCTCGACAATCAGCCTCACGGCCACCGACTGCACACGTCCGGCCGAGAGCGCCGGCTTCAGGCGCTTCCACAGCACGGGCGAGAGCTCGAAGCCCACGATTCGGTCGAGTACGCGCCGTGCCTGCTGGGCGTCCACACGCGCCAGGTCGATGTCGCGCGGATTGGCGATGGCGTTCAGTATGGCTTTCTTGGTGATTTCGTGGAATACGATGCGGCGCGTGTTCTCGGGCTTGAGTCCGAGAACTTCATAGAGGTGCCATGCTATGGCCTCTCCCTCGCGGTCCTCATCGGAAGCGAGCCATACGGTCTCGGCCGATGCCGCGGCTTTCTTCAGTTCGCTTACAAGGGCCGACTTGTCGTCGGGTATTTCATATATGGGTGAAAAGCCGTGGTCAACGTCGATGCTGAATGATTTCTTCTTCAGGTCGCGTATGTGGCCGTAGCTCGACATCACGCGATAATCCGCACCGAGAAACTTCTCGATGGTCTTCGCTTTGGCCGGCGATTCGACGATGACAAGGTTTTTGGGACTGCTCATAAATCTGTGCTTTCGGTTTCAATCGGCAAAATTAGTCAAAATCCTTTTATAAAAAGGAAAGAGTGCACCTTTTTTAACAATTCAGCCGTTTTTGGACACTTTGCACTGCTTCGGGACTACTTCTTCCGCGGCTTGACGTAGTCGTTGTAGATCTTCATGCCGAATATGATGACCGAGCAGACCGTGGTGATGACGTTGGTTAGCACCAGCGGCCAGTTGCCCAGCATGAAGCCCTGGATGACGAAGAGTACGGACCCGATGCCGAGCATGCAGAAGGTGGGGAGGGCTATGCCGTCGGTGTTGCGTGTGCGCATGGTCACTATAGCCTGGGGCATGTATCCCAGTATCATGCAGATGGAGGCCGAGTAGCCGATGATGTTGAGCCAGAGGTCGTTCATTTTGATTGATGTTAAAAGTTATTGATATGTTCTGTCAGCGAAAAAGGCCGCAGCCTCACCGCCCGGGAGCGGAATGGCTGCGGTCATATATGCGTGTTTTTCAGGAGTCTATTTCGTTTCAAGTGTGCAGATGCTTACGCGGTTCCACGATTCTTCCTCGAACATGTTGCCGATGCCTTCGCCTTCGGCCGTGATGCGCGATGCGGCAATTTTATACTTGTTCACGAGAGCCGTCCTGACGGATTCGGCGCGGCGCTGGGCCAGCTTGATGTTGAAGTCGAGGTTGCCGTCCTTGGAGGCATAGCCCTTGATGACCACCTTCGACTGAGGATGATTCTTCATGTAGTCGGCTATCATCTCCACGTTAGGCATCTGGTCGGCTGTGATGGTCGACGAACCGATGCGGAAGAAGACGAAGCGGACGGAGTTGTACTGGTTCGACACTTCCTTCACAACCTGCGGCTGGCGGTTCATGCACGAATCCAGAGCCGCTGCCATGGCTGCTGCGTCGAGTGCTGCTGCGTCGGCTGCCGCTGCCTGGGCTGCCACTGCCGTACGGAGGGCGTTCACCTCGGCGTTGAGGGCGTCGACCTCGGCTGCATTGTAGGGCTGAACACATTCGAATCCGTCGCCGAAGCGATAGCTGACACCGGCCATGAGGTTGAACGTGGCCTTGTTGATGTCATATGCAGTGGCGCTCTGGTCGAAGTTGCCGTTCATGTTCCATGCCACCGACGGCTTGACGGAGAGCGTCAGGTTGTCATTGACATTGAAGTTGAAATTAAGGCCTGCCTTGGTCATGAAGTAGTTCCAGTCCTCGGCGCCGTCATTCTTGGTGTAGTAGTCGTGACCCCATCCGGCACCGGCGGTAGCCTCGATGGTGAAGGGGCGTGTGGCGCACTGATACCCTCCGAAGAGATTGAAGAGGTCGACAGTACCGTACATACCTACGTAGGAATTGTCGAATGCCGTGCTGCTGTGGACGCGACCCTTCCACGACGAAGTGTTCACTCCGAAGTAGCTTTCGACGCCGAGCCCGAATACAGGAGTAATCTGCTTGGCTACGTGGAGTCCGGCGACACCGCGCATCGAACCAAAGAAAGCGTTGTGACTCATCGGGGTGGTGACACCGCCGTCAAGTCCGACTGACCAGTTGTCGAAAAAGCCGGGACGTTCGATTACCTGAGCCGATGCCGAGGCGGCAGTCATGGCTGCAAGCACACCGGCCGCAATGATTGTCTTTTTCATACTTAATAATCAATTCTTTTTTCGCTGTTTCGACCTTACAAAGTTAATCCTTCGGAGTGAAACTGCAAATAATTTAACATAAATTTTTAAATAAATAATGAAACGTGGCTTTCCGCCAGTTTATCTTGCGATCCTCCGACCGCTTGCACCATTTACAACAACTGCTTTGTCGAAAAGGTTTGGTAATTCTCAAAAATGACCACTCCCGTGCTTTTATATGTGTTAAAAATTCCGTACCTTTGCACCCGAATTCGGAGGCGGCCTGTGTCCGGGGGTCTCCCAAATGTCTGTTTTTTTATTTATTAAGGTTTTTCAATGGATTCAATTGCGAGTTTATTCATGCCGGGGCAGACGTCGATTGCGTCTACCTTGGTGCTGTACTCCTTTGTCATCGCGGCCGGTATCTTCATAGGTAAGGTCAAGATTTTCGGAGTATCGCTCGGCGTGACCTTCGTGCTCTTCGTAGGTATCCTGCTGGGGCATCTGGGTTACATTGTCGACTCCAACATTCTTAAGTTTGTTCGCGAGCTCGGCCTTATCCTGTTCATCTTCTCTATCGGTCTGCAGGTCGGACCCGCGTTCTTCTCATCGTTCAAGCAGGGCGGTGTCAAGCTCAACATGCTCGCGGTCCTCTGCATCGTCCTCAACGTCGTCATCGTTCTCGGAGTGTACTTCTTCGGTAACGTCCACGACATCGTCGCTCTCGTCGGCGTCATGAGCGGTGCCGTCACCAACACTCCCGGTCTCGCTGCTGCCCAGCAGGCTATCACAGCCATCACCGAGACTCCCGACGCTGCCAATACCATGGCCAGCGGATATGCAGCCGCATATCCCCTCGGTGTTGTGGGTATCATCCTCTCGATGTTCGTCATCAAGTGGATATTCCGCATCGACACGGCCGACGAGATTCAGAAGATCGAGAAAGAGCAGGACGATTCGAGCCTCAAGCCTTTCATCATCACCATCAAGGTGGAGAACAAGCTCGTCGACGGCATGACACTCCTCAAGCTCCACGACGTCGTCCACACCAACTTCGTAGTATCGCGACTGATGGGTTCCGACGGTGCCATCACCATCCCTAAGTCGTCTACTGAGATTCATACGGGCGACCTCCTTCTCATCGTATGCTCCGCTCAGGATGCCGACCGCTTCAAGGCCGTCATCGGCTCGGAGGTCGAGATGGACTGGGAAGCCGCTCCCACTCCCGTGTTCTCGCGCCGCATCGTCATCACCAAGAGCGAGTACAACGGCGTGGCCCTGGGCTCGCTCCGCCTCCACAATGGCTACAAGCTCAACGCCACACGAGTCAACCGCGCCGGTGTCGACCTCCTCGCCACTCCCGGCCTGCGCCTCCAGATGGGCGACCGTCTCACCGTCGTGGGCAACCTCGAGGACATAGACCGCCTCGCCGCGCGTCTGGGCAACTCCATGAAGCGTCTCAACCAGCCTAACCTCATCACCATCTTCGTAGGCATTATCCTGGGTATCATCCTGGGCTCCATCAATCTCGGCTTCGGCATGAAGCTCGGTCTCGCCGGCGGTCCTCTTGTGGTGGCCATCCTCCTGAGCCGCTTCGGATACAAGGCCAAGCTCGTCACCTACACCTCCAGCTCCGCGTCGCTGCTGCTCCGCGAGCTCGGCATCTGCCTCTTCCTCGCATCCGTCGGCATTGCAGCAGGCAAGGACTTCGCACGCTCGGTATTCTCTCCTGAAGGTATGTGGTGGGTCATCTGGGGCTTCGTCATCACCGTTGTTCCTCTGATTATCACCGGCTGCATAGCACGCGGCAAAGACAAGATCAACTTCCTCTCCATCATGGGTCTCATGTCGGGCGGCAACACCGATCCTCCAGCCCTCGCGTTCGCCAACTCTACTGCCGGCAATGATGCTCCTGCTGTAGCATACTCGACTGTCTATCCTCTCACGATGTTCCTCCGCGTAGTAGCGGCACAGGCTCTCATCCTCTGTCTGGCATAGGATTGTCCGACAGGTCCGACAAGTCAGACAAGTCAGACCCCTCCCACAAGAAAAGGCAGCCCCGCGGGGCTGCCTTTTCTTGTGGGAGGGGTCGTGCTTTACTTCACTACCACTTTCTTCACCGTCTCACCGGCCTTCACGAGCACTATGCCCTGACCGATGTTGCGGAAGGTGGCCGGTCCGTGAGCAGAGGCTATTACGCGTCCGTCCACGTCGCATACGCTGACGGCGAGGCCTTCGTCGCAGGTCACCGTGATGCAGTCACCGTCTACGGCGATATTCACCTCACCGGTGCCGGCAGCTACCGACGTCACGCCGGACTTGTTCTCGCACGGAGCGTGCAGAGCCACTATCTCGCAAGGCTCGCTGCCCATGTAGAGTACGTTGCCCAGAGCCGAAGCGGCGCCTGTGGTGATGTCGATTTCATGGAGCAGACCTCCGCAGGTGCGGCTTTCGGCAGCCCAGAAGAGGCGGTCGTTGTCGTGGTCATAGGCCATAGACTGCAGATACTGCGGAGCTGCCACGCCTGTGGCTCCCACTGCCGAGCATGCGCCCGTAGCTTTGTCGATGTTCACCAGGTCGCCTTCGGACGATATGCCGTAGAGCTGGCCCTTGGTGGTGCAGGCCAGGGCGTGGAGCTGCAGGCTCAGAACCGCAACTATGGTGGGTTCGGCTGTCTCGAGGTCGACGGTGGCTATGTACTGCTGCTCGCCTTCGGCGCCGAGCACATACATCTTGTCGGTCGAGTAGTCATAGGCCATGTCCATGGCATAGACGTCGTTGCAGTCCTTCGATTCGAGGACGGTCAGGGTAGCGGCGTCGAGCTTCACGAACTTCTCCGTACGTCCGAACCATGTGGCCGTGTAGGCATAGATGTTGCCGTCGAAGTATTCGCCGGCTGTGATCAGGGCGTCGCCGGGTATCAGTTCTTTCAGGAATGTGGCGTGCTCGGGAGCGTTCGAGTCTATCGTCATCATGCCGGCGTTGCCGTAGGCATTCCAGCGGTAGCCTGTCAGCGGAATGTTGCTCAGGTTGGGATAGATGAGCGTGAGTTCGTCGTTCGAGGCCACTTCGTCGCCTTCGAGCTTAGCCTTTGCCGTCAGCGTGTACACGCCCTCGGTGATGGTCGCCGAGCCTACCTTGACGGTCGTGCTCTCGCCGTGGTTCAGAGCGCCTTCGGAAGTCCCTTCGAGCACGGTGCCGTCGCTCAGTGTCACTTCCACGGGCACGTTCTCGATGGTCTTCTCTCCTAAGTTGACCAGCTCGACCTCAACGGTGATCTCGCTCACCTTGTCGATGCTCTTCACGGGCGAGATGAAGGCCGTCAGCGCTGCGTCATAGTCGTTGCTGCGTGTGCGCGGTTCGGATATGGCGTAGGCCGATTCTCCGGTGTGGTAAATTGCGCTCACTGCATATTCGTACGTGCCGGAGGAGATTGTAGCCCACGTTTCGTCGGCAAGTGTGGTCTCGGCAACAGGCTGGGCAGTCAGCTTCTCCCATTCGCCCTTTCCTGTATCGGCCACGGTGCGGCGCCATACGTTGTACTCGCACGCCGGTACTTCGGGATTGTCGGCCACGGCGCCCGATGCGCCGGGTATGATGAAGTCGGCCGTGATGTTCCATGCGTCATATGCGTTGCTGCAGTATGCCTCGGGGTCGTCCGACCACTTCAGGTTGTTGAAGTCGCGCTTGTAGTTGGTGGAGTAGGGCGCAATGCCGAATACCTTGTTGTCCTCAGCTCCTTCCACGCGTATGCCGGCGATGTACTGCTTGCCTTCGCGCACTTCTACGGCTTCAGCGAATTCTGTCTTCACCCAGCCACCTTCGGCCGATATCTCCGACATCGGGATTTCGGTCTCGGCAAGCAGAGTGTGCTCGTCGCGTGTGCCTTCCCATACGGCGGCGAAGTAGCGGCCCGTAGTGGCCTTGATGTAGGCCGAAACGGCGCTGATTGACAGACCGGTCAGATTCTTTGCCGCGATGGTGTCGGTGCTGAAGAAGTGTCCGATGCAGTAATCGGTGTTGTAGAAGTCGCCGCCCTGACTGTCGTGGGTGTACGCATGGCCTATCGAGTGTACGCCAGGTTCGCCGGTGCGCGTCATCGGAGCATTCCAGCCCACGTTGGCTGCAGAGCCGTCGGTGGTGGTCTCTACCGTCACGCCCCACGGAGCTATAACGCTGCGCGTCAGGGTGATGTCGCCAAGAGCCACATCTTCAGACGGAGTCAGTTCGGTGCGGTATGCGTCGTAGAGCGGATATATGATTTCGAGAGTGTACGTCTTGTCTGCGTAGATACCTTCGATGGTCCATGCACCGGCGGCGTCGGCTGTCACTGTGCGCGAGTCATAGCCTCCGAGTCTGATGGAGGCGCCTTCGGCTGCCGAGCGTGTGTCGTCGGTGAATACAGCACCCGAGAGGTTCACTTTCTTCAGTGCCTCGGTTCTGAAGGTCGGTTCGGCAGTGGCACTTGCGGTGACGGTAACAGTCTCAGTCAGGTCAGTGTAGCCGGTGGCGGTCACTGTGAAGCTGTGCTCGCCCGTGGGTACGAACGGCATGCTGAAGCGTCCGTCGGCATCGGTGATCTGAGTCAGGTAGTCAAGTCCGGCCACCGACACCTGCGCGCCGGCTATGGCTTCGCCGTCGGTGCTCTCCACCTTGCCGTTCACAGCGCCGAGATTGTTGGCTTTGATGATGAATCGCGTCATCGGCACATATTTCGCGGTCGAACCGTAGGGAGGACTTGCAGGGTCGATCGGGTCGGAGTAGCTCGTTCCGGTCACCAGACGGTCGACATCCGTCGGGGAGGTCCAGAAGCGGTCGACATAGCTTCCTGTAGCTGTCATCGAGCTTACGAATGTCACCACGATGTTGCCGCCCTCGTATGTGTACGGAGTGTCGAGATGTATGTGCATGTCATTCGTTCCGGTGACGATGCTGACCGATCCTTCGAATACTTTCGTGGCTCCTTCGGTCGTCACCCACTTGCCCGAGAGGTCGGTCAGGTCGGTATTCGAGATGTACACGGTCATAGAGGGACTGACAGTGCCCGTACCCTTGAACGACTTGTAGACGAGGTCGGTTATCTCTCCCTGGGCGCCGCGCAGGTCGGCGGGGAAGTAGAGAGCCTGCGTCATGCTGTTCTTCGAACTGAGTTCGACGGGAGCCTTCGGCGCGTAGTTGTCCTGAGAGCCGTTCTCATAGACAGTCACGTCGAAGTATTCGCTGTCGAACAGTATCGAGGACGACGTGTAGTCGGCCTCCGACGTGCCGGCCGAGTTTGTGGCCGTCACTGCGTAGGTCCATGCTACGTTCGCGTCCGGACGGTCGATGTACTGAGTTCCCTTCACGCCGGTGGCCACGGTCGTGCTCTCGCCGTCGGCATTGCTGCGCGTGATGTTGTAGGTGATGGCCTCAGGGTCAATGTAACCGCGGTTCACGCCCTCGGTCACGGGGTCCCACGCTACGGTCACGGCGCCGTCAGTGACGGTCGAGCGCACGTTTCGCGGAGCTTTGGGCAGGTCGGGGCCGAAGTATGCCCGGCGTCCTGCTGCCGCGGTCGTTCCTTCGGCATTGCGGAACTTTATGTAATAGGTATGCTCGCCGGCGCTGACACCCTTGTCGGTGTACGACGACGTTTCTCCGGCGGTCAGACCATCCGACAGCACGGCTATTTCCTCGCTGTCGCGGATGATGATGACCTCGAAGTCGCCGAGTTCCGACCCGTCGGCGCACCGCGACGGATTCGTCCATTCTATCATGGCCTCGAGCGCTCCGTTGGCACCGGGGGTCAGAGTGAATGTCGACGGCTTCTGCGGAGCCTTCATGTTCAGTATCTGAATGTTGTCAAGGCTCAGTCCGTAAGACGCCGAGCTCTGATGCCTGAACGCCACGTAGACGTCCTGCCCCTCGTATTCCGCCAGCGACACGTTGACAGTCTCCCACTGCGGATTGTCCTCGTAGCCGTTGTCGAGCGTCTGCTTTTTCAACGGCGTGAAGTCGGCGGTTTCCTTGCCCGTGGTCGATATGAGCACTTCCAGATTCTCGGTGTGCTCTGTATCCTGCGCGGCGGCCGCCAGTGTCAGTGTGTACGCCCCGTTGGTCACACGTATCGCCGGAGTTACCAGCCAGTTGTCCTGTGCACCGTACGACGAGTAGTTCGACGGATTGCGTGTGAACGATACCGCCGCACATTTGCTGCTCCCGTACTGGGTTATACTCGAACTGCCTGTCACGGCCTCCCAGCAGTGGCCGTCACTGTCATTGTCGATTACTGTCCAGCCCTCGGGAGGGACAGTCTGCCCCTCGAAGTCCTCGCTCAGCATCACGGCTTGCGCCGATGCTGTCAGCGATACCGTCATCAGCATCGCCGCAAGTAGTGGTCGTGTGATTGATTTTTGCATAAGCAATAAGGTTTTAGAACGTGTTGTGTATAGCCTTATGGTTAATACATCTGCAAAGTTATAAAATTTTTTAAAAACTTTACAATAGTCCGTAAAAAATAACCGTTTTGCGACACTTTGCGCCAAAAATCGCACACGGCTTCTCTTCTGTAGAAAAGCTGCCGGCGCTGTCGGGGCGATAGATAAAAGATGCACAAAAAGAACGGCGGCAACAGTCATCGGATGGGATGAGACTGTTGCCGCCGGTGAAAAGTTGTCGTCTGACCTCAGAGATTGCTGCGGTCCTTGTTGGATTTGTGGAAGAAGAGTTTGTGCTCGATGTACTCCTGGGTGGCTATCAGCGTAGGCTTCGGGAGACGTTCATAGTAGCGCGAGATTTCGATTTGCTCGCGGTTCTCGCTCACTTCTTCAAGATTGTCGTTGTAGGGAGCGAATTCCTGAAGCTTTTTCTCCAGGTCCGCCTTCATCTGGGCTGCAATCTGATTGGAGCGGCGTGCGATTACGCAAACGGTCTCATAGATGTTGCCCGTCTGCTCCGACAGCGCGATGGTATCGCGGGTGACGGTGTTGATCGGAGTGTTGGTTTTCTTGAAATCCATCGTTCTGTATGGTCTTTTTGAAGTTAACGGTTTTATGCGGAGAGAGGTTCTGAGGATTGGCTTATTCCTTCACGTACTTCCGCGCTATCTTGAGGATGTTGTCGGCCTCCTCGCGGTTTTTGGTGTCGGGATAATTGTTCACGAAAGAATAGTATTCGTCAATCACGTCGCGGAAGCGGTCAGCCTTGCGTTCCTCTATCGAGTTCACAGCCTCCTGATAGCGCGACTTCAGGATGAGCATTTCCAGGTCTTCCTTGTACTTGGAGTAAGGATAGTCCTTTACGGCGTTCTTCGCCACGATGATGGCGCTCTCGTAGTTGTTGCCCATATAGTTGCCAAGATTGTAGTAGAGCTGGGCGTTCTGCAACTGCTTCAGAGTCAGCTTGTCCTGAAGCTCGAAGATAGCGTTCTGCGCTATCGACACCTTGTCGCTGCGCGGGAAGTAGTCAAGAAATGCCTGAAGCTCCTCAATGCCCTTTATCGTGCCGCTCTGGTCCAGCTGAGGGTCCGGGGACTCCAGGTAGTAGCCGTAGCCGCTGTAGAAGCGCGCGTCCTCGGCATATTTGCCCTTAGGATATCGGCTGTAATAATTCTTGAAGTACACGCCGGCCGACGGATAGTCCTTGTTCTCATAGCAGCTCATGGCAAGCAGATAGAGAGACTCCTCTGCTTTGTCAGAACCCTTGAACACGGTGATGCACTCCTCCAGAAGAGTGATGGCCTGTACATAGCGCTTCTGCTCGAAAGCACGTTTGGCGAAATCAAACTTATAATTATAGTCAGTACTCTTCTGCGCCCGTTGATACTCACCGCACGAACACAGAAGCAGAGCTGCCAGAAAATAGATTATATAGTTACGCATTGTATATCTTACGGCACACAAAGACACGTGCACCCACTTTTAGGTGGCAAAGATACGAAAAAATAATCAACCGCGCATCTCTGCGCCATCCCTTTTCCTAATAATTAACATTTCGCACCACTTCATCCATGAAAAGGGGAGAAATCCTCGTCCTGCGCTCCGAGCAAAAAGAGTTATCGGGCCTGGAGGCCCGATAAAAGCAGCAAAAAGCAAAAATTGTCCCGGCGGCCTCTCCTCATCGCCTTCAGCAAAAAAGTTATCGGGCCAGCTAGCCCGATAAAAAGCAGCAAAAGCCAAAAATTTTGTCCCCAGCTACCGAGCTTCAGCGAGGCAAAGAGCGAAAAAAAGAGCGCGAGGCCGAAAAAAAGTCCTCCTGTTCTCCTGTCAGAAAAAATCTTGAGAAGCGCAGATTCCGGAAATCCCCGGCGCTAAGTAAAGAAAAGCCGTCCTCGCGCGTATGCGCAAACTACATTTACATCTATACGTGCAATTGTAAATGAAAGTTAAAAGCATGTTCTAAAACAAACTTTTTCAGCAAAAAATTTGGAGGAATGAAAATAAGGGCGTAACTTTGCACTCGCTTTCGGGAACGACCCCGGTGAGCCACCGCAAGAGAGCGGGCGAATGATTAAAGAAAGTTAAAACTTGAACAAAGATTTGGCCATCTCGGTTATTCGCCGTAACTTTGCCGAGCTAACCGGAGCGACGCTCCGAAGAAGCACGAGAACATTGATAGTATGACAGAAGATACGAAAGTAGTACAAGAGTGAGAAACGGAAGTTTCGACTCTGTCAATTTCCGAAACCATAACTGAATGATTCTACCGGAGGCAGGATTGATAAAGGCGCTTCGAGAAAAGCTTTTCGCAAAAGGCAATAATACAATAATTCTTGCCTTGTTTGATTTTGA
>DLAL01000017.1:16154-16284 GCA_002493945.1 Porphyromonadaceae bacterium UBA7048 | reverse complement strand
TGGTGTTCACTTCGGTTAGGTTCGACCCTTCCCTGCCGCTATCTTCGGCAGGTACTATGGTCTCGGCTGACTTCTCACGGCAAGCTTTACTCCGTCGGCTTTGAAAAAAAAAAACATCTCCGCCGCGTCC
>DLAL01000017.1:0-15813 GCA_002493945.1 Porphyromonadaceae bacterium UBA7048 | reverse complement strand
TTTCTGTACGTCAGGCCAGACGTTTGCCGCCGACTTCCTTCAGATTCGGCCTCGCGACCGACACCCTTGTCTTTGGCTGCGCACTTCCCGCTATCGGGCGTGCCGAGGACTTCCACCTGTTAGACTGAATACATGCTGGGCGAACAAAAGGACGCCCCGAGCCGCAATGGTCCGGGGCGTTCTTTGTATGTATCGGCGCTCAGAGGAGGACTTTGTGGCCGCCTTCGACGATGTAGAAACCGGCCGGCAGCTCGAATTCGTTGATGCCGGGAGCGAGTTCAAGAGTGCGGACGCATCCCGTGATGTCGGCGACACTGACTGTGCGCGATTCTGTGCTTTCGACCACGAGTATGCCAGGACGGCAGCACACCCTTACCATGCCCGAATCGGCAGTCATAGTGTCAATGCCGCTCGTACCCCACCGTGCCTTCAGCCATGCCACCGAACCGCGGAGACGCTCTTTCACGGCAGACGCACGCGAGACGATGTCAGCGTTGCCGTACTTAGGCCAGCGGCGGAGGTCGCACTCCGAAGCCTTGGAAATCCTGGAGATAAAGCTGTCGATGAAGCTGTCGAGCTGTTCGCCGCCGGTATCAAGGAGCTTGCGCCATTCCTCTTTATATACACGCGCGAAATCATCGTACTTGCACATCTCGCCTATCCACGTCATATGGTGCTCGCGGCCTTCGTAGATATAGTCCGACTTGTCGTAGTTGAGAGCCGAGCCGAAGTCCCATACGGGGCCGAAGTGCCACTTATTGCCCTCGCCGCGCTGCCTGTAAATATAGCAGCTGCCGTGGAATGACTCATAGTTGTCGACAATCTCGTTGATGACGTAGAAACGGGCAAGCGAGACCATGTCGACATAGTCAGCCCAGCGCGCCACCGATTTATCCCGGTCGAACACCAGACGGTCTATGGTCTCGACCTGAGTGCGGAGCCACGATTCCTGCTCGGAAGAAAGCACTTCAGGCGATTTATAGGTGAAGTTCACGGTCCATCCGTCGCCGCTGGTGATGCTGACATGAGGGTCCGAGTCGTAGTTGTCAATCTCCACCAGCCAGCCGCCGTCGACATCGGTTGTGGCGAGGTCGTCCTGCTCGATGACGTTGACGCGGTCCTCGTCGACACGGATGGTCTCTGTGAGGAAGTAGAGACCTATGTAGTCGCCATTGAGAACGACTTCGACAGGCTCGTCGGCAGGAGTCCAGTCAAGGCCGATGCGACGGCTGAGTTCGAATCCTGTGGCATTACGCAGAAATCCCCTGCTGTCGTCGGCATGAGCAAGGAGCGCGAAGTGCCTGCTCTTCTTCATGCCGCATAGAGCGGCCTTCTTGTCGAGTTTCAGACGGTAAGGCTTCTTGTCGAAGCCGGACCAGGTGTAGTTGCCTCGGCCGCGTATCTGTAGGGCCAGCGGCTCCTCGGGCGTACCGATGGCTTCCGCGTCCGTGCCGCAGGGGTCGAGATAATAAGTGCCGTTGAGATAGGTTTCCTTAGATGTGACGGGCTGCGCGCCTTCCGTATTGATATACATGACCGGAAGAGTCCCGCTGACGTCCACTGACGGTGCGTCTGAGCCATCCACGCGTATTGTCATATTGTCAAGGTCAACGGTGATACGAGCCACGCCTTCGACGGGCGACTCAATATTCGATTTGCCAGGCGTGAGCGGCGCCCATACGCCCGGACGGAGATTGAAAGCCTCCATTGCGCCCTCGTCGAACACGGTCCAGTTGCCTGCCTTGGTAGAGATTTTGAAAGTGTTCGACGATGAGAATGTGACTTCTGTGGTGTAGACCGAGCCGTCACGGTCAAATTCCTGAGGATTCTCAGCGTTCCACCCGATGAAGGCGCCCGTGATGTAGAGCTTTTCCGCCTCCTGTGCATACGAGACGACAGAGCCCGCAAGAGCTACGGCGCACACTGCTGTGCGGATGAATGAGATTGTGTTCATAACTGATTGCTGTGTTATCGGTATTAGACAAGTATTGTATGATATCGTCGGCAAAGATACGAAGAATCGGGCGATATACAAAATTCAGAGTCCGAGGTCGTCACGGCACGTCCTATACACCTGTCAATTAAGGTCTAAGAACACAAAAAAGGCAAAAAAACACGTTTCGGGTCAAAAAAAAGGAGTGAAAGTTTTGTCATATAACATTTTATTTGTAATTTTGCCGCGCTAAATAATGCGAAATCAAAATATTTTAACCATATAATATGATTATTGTACAAGTAAAAGAAGGCGAGCTCATCGAAAGAGCGCTCAAGAAATTCAAACGTAAATTTGAAAAAACCGGCATCGTAAAGGAACTCCGCGCCCGTCAGGCATTCCAGAAACCGTCTGTTACGAATCGCAAGAAAATGATGAAGGCGATTTACGTGCAGCAGCTTCGTGCCGTTGAGGATTAATTCCTCTCAGTTTTTTCTCGAATTTCGTAAGAAAAATTTGCACATTTCAATTATAGTGCTTAATTTCGTGGCATAACTTCCGCACTATAGCGGAGTCCACGAATATGCTCTACGACGCTTTCTACAACTTCATACGGTGTGAGACGACCCGTTCGCCTCACACCGTTGCTGCATATAAGCGTGACCTTGAGCAGTTCAGACGCTTTCTGACGGCGGAACTCATGCACCCCGGCGACGATCCTTCAACCGTCACCACTGCCGACATGCGTCTGTGGGTGGCATCGCTCGCATCGCAAGGAATGGCCACGACCACCATCCTGCGGAAAATGTCGGCACTGAGAGCGTTCTACTCCTATCTGGTGCGCAATCACGGACTGCAGGAGAACCCCACCTCGCGTCTCGTGTCGCCCAAATCGCCGAAAACGCTCCCCGACTACATACGTCAGGAAGACACCTGCCGCACCATCGACGGCTTGGACGGATTCTCGACGGACTTTGACGAAGCCCGTAACGCGCTGATTATGGACATGCTCTACTCTACAGGCATGCGCGAGTCAGAGCTTGTGGGGCTTCTTGACAGCAATGTGGACACTCGCAAAGGTGAACTAAAAGTACTCGGCAAGCGTAATAAAGAAAGAGTGATACCTTTCGGAAAAGAACTCAGTGATATGATTACCCACTACCGAGCACTACGAAGCACCATAGGCGACGCCGCAGGCGACGCATTCTTCGTCCGCGCCGACGGTCAGCCCCTATACCGCGAACTCGTCTACCGCGTGGTGCACCGTGCGCTGACCGATGCCGGCGTGACGGCCGCCAGACGCTCGCCACACATCCTGAGACACTCTTTCGCCACCGACATGCTCAATAACGGAGCCGACCTCAATGCCGTGCAGAAGCTACTGGGCCATCAGTCACTTGAAACGACACAAAGATATACCCATCTTACATATCGAGAACTTCAACAGAATTACAAACTCGCACATCCCCGTGCACAAAAAATGGATGAATAATTATGGATGTAAGAATTCAGGCAATTCACTTCGAAATTGCAGACCGCCTCGTTGAATTCATCAACAAAAAAGCAGACAAACTCGCTCACCGTTACCCCTCGATATCGACCATCGACGTCAACCTCAAGGTCGTAAAACCCGAGACCGCCATGAACAAGGAGGTAGTGCTCCGCGTCAACACTCCTGACGCTCCCGAACAGGTAGCCACCAAGGTTGCCGACTCGTTCGAGGAAGCCTACGACCTCGCGCTCGAAGCCGTTCAGCGTCAGCTCGAAAAGAATAAAGAAAAGAAGTAAAAGTCAGACCCGTCAGACCCGTCCGACCTGTCTGACCATCCCCTGAAAACCAGTCCGATGGCGCCCCGTGGGGCACCATCGGATTTTGCAGAATATACATATCATGCGAAAATCACTGATAGCACTCATCTCACTCGCCGCCGTAGCGTCAGCTCCGGCCATAGCCGAGACATACAAGGTCATCGCCCCCATGCCCCCCGAGGCCGAAGGCACGTTCGCACGCATCATGTCCTTCGGCTCAGGCGCCATCATCGACAGCGTCCCGGTCAAGGACAAGGCCGCGCGCTTCAAAGGCCAGATTGACGAACCCGTTCTGGCAGTCGTGCAGTTCGGCTCCTCAAGTTCGAATCCCTTCATCCTCGAACCCGGCACCATATCATTCAACGACAGAGAAGGAGCCTTCGGCTCCATGCTGAACGACCAGCTGCGCGACATCGTGCGGCAGTACCGCTCGCTTCAAGAGCAGTTCGGCACAGCGGCCGACGATGCCGCACGCAGCGTCGTCATGGCACGCTACACCGCCCTGACCGACAGCGTGGTCAACGCTAACACCGACAATCCGCTCGGCTACTACATATTCATCAGCGGCAACAACATCAATGCCATGTCATCAGCCGAGCTTGAGGCGGCTTTCAAGAAGTATCCCTACTTCGCCGGCTATCAGTACTCGGACATGCTGCTCGACAACGTCCGGAAGCGCGAGGCCACTCAGCCCGGACACAAGTTTGTCGACTTCTCCATCACCCAGCCCGACGGGACGGTCAAGAGCCTGAGCGACTACGCCGGCAAAGGCAAGTATGTGCTCGTCGACTTCTGGGCCAGCTGGTGCGGCCCGTGCATCCGTCAGACCAAGGTCCTCAAGCAGATACAGGAGAAATACAAGGACGACCCGCGTCTGCAGATACTCGGCGTGGCCGTGTGGGACAAAGTCGAGGATACGCGCCGCGCCATCAGCCAGCACGGCCTGACCTGGGACTGCATCGTCGACGCCCAGTCGGTGCCTACCGACCTCTATGCCATCACGGGCATCCCATGCATCATGCTCATCGGGCCTGACGGCACCATTCTGAGCCGCGACAAGCAGGGCGACGAACTCATCGCCGATGTCGACGCAGCACTTCAGGCCAAGTAATGGAGGCGGCTGTAATCATACTGGCGGCGGCTCTTGCCGCCGCCATTGTATACATATTCTATCTGTTGAGCCGCACATCGCGGCTCGATGAGCGCCTGACCCAGGCTCAGAAAGCCCTTGCGGACCAGCGTGCCGACTTCGACCGCATCAACGCCGAGGCCGAGCGACGCTTCGCCGCCATGGCCGAAAAATCGCTGGCAGACAACGCCGAGGCACTGCGTCGTCAGAGCCGCAACAGCCTCTCGGAAGTGCTCCAGCCCATGAAGGAGAATATCGAGCTCTTCCGCCGCACCGTAGCCGACACCTACACCCGCGAATCGCGCGAGCGCTACGCCCTGGGCGAACGTGTCAAGGAACTGATAGGGCTCAACCAAATCATCGGCGCCGAGACCCGCCGCCTCACCGACGCCCTCAAGGGCAACTCGCGCATGCAGGGCGACTGGGGCGAGATGATACTTGACAACATCCTCGAGCGTGCGGGATTCCGCCGCGGCTACGAGTACCAGGTGCAGGAGAGCGTCACCGACTCCGAAGGCCGTCGGCTCAGACCCGACGTCATCATCAACTACACCGAGGGGCGCCGCATCATCATCGACTCCAAGGTGTCGATACAAGCCTACTTCGACATGCTCAACGCCGAGGACGACACCGTGCGCTCGCGCTGCGCGGCGGCCCACATAGCGTCCGTGAAGAAGCATGTGGCCGAACTCCGCGGCAAGTCGTATCAGGAAGTCGTCGGGCCCGAAGAAGGCCGCTTCGACTATGTACTGATGTTCATACCTCACGAAGGGGCCTTCCTCGCCGCCATGGACCTCGACCCGAAACTGTGGGAAGCCGCCTTCGACAGCCGCGTGCTCGTCATCTCGCCGGCCCATCTGATGTCGATAGTGAAACTCATCGAGCAGATGTGGCGTCACGACAAGCAGAACCGCAACGCCCTGGCCATAGCGGAGGAAGCCGGACGCATGCTCGACAAGTTCCGCTCCTTCCTCGAAGACATGGACAAAATCGAGCGCTCGCTCGGCACGGCGCACCAGGCCTGGGACGACGCCTTCCGCAAACTCACGGCCGGCCCGGGCAACCTCATATCGCGCAGTGAGAAGCTGCGCACACTCGGAGCCAAAGTCAAGAAAGCGCTGCCGCAACGCTACTCTTCGGAAGAAGATTCCGAATGAATCAGCGAACTTTTTACTAATTTTTCGTCCTGCGATACTAAAAGAATCGTCCTTACGCGCCGATAAACTTTCTATTTCGTGTGTTATAATAGTCAAAAGACTATTTGTTTATGACACACAAATCATCACTATGCACTGCCGGAGCGGCTGTCGGACTGATATTATGGTCAGGTCTGTCGCTGTCGGCATCCGGCCGGGAACAATCGTCGCCGTATCTCAAGTATCCACTGCCGGCGCAATGGTCGCAGGACAGCATCATGAGCACCGAAAAGGGCGCGCCGTCAGGCGATGCCTGGTGGCACACATTCGACGACCGGCTGCTGGACTCGCTCATCGCCTTGGGCGAACGTAACAACTACGACGTGAGCATGGCAGCGCGCCGCATCGAAATGTCGCGCACTGCCATACGTCAGGCACAGAGCGCCTACTATCCGCAGATAGGCATAGACCTGGGATGGACCCGCGAGCGTCAGTCTGGTCGTATCGCCGGGCCTGACGGAGCGGCGACAGTGACATCGTGGTTCGGGGCGTCGGCCTCAATGAGCTGGGAGATAGACGTGTTCGGCAAAATCCGTGCCCAGGTCAACAAAAGCAAGCAGACCGCACGTGTGACGGCCGCCGAATACCGCGGAGCCATGCTGACGCTCCAGGCAGAAATAGCGACTTCGTACATATCGCTGCTCGTTGACCGCGCACAGCTGGCCGTGGCGCAGGAGCACAGCAAGAATCAGCTTCACATACTTGACATCACCGAGACCCGTCATCGCACAGGACTTGTTTCAGGACTTGACGTGGCGCAGGCTAAGACCCTGTACTACAGCACTGTGTCATCGATACCCCTGCTGGAGGCCTCGATAGAAGCGCTGTACAACTCCCTGGCTGTGCTGTGCGGCGTGCCGCGCAGCGAACTGCCGGCATCAATCTACGAGGAGCATCCGATTCCTTCGCACTACGATCTGGCCGCGATGGGAGCGCCCGTCGACGTGATACGTAACCGTCCCGACGTAGTGCAGGCCGAGCGCAGCATCGACGTAGCCGCTGCCGGACTCGGCATAGCCCGCAGCGCATATCTGCCTTCACTGAGCGTGAGCGCCTCGGCCGGAACGCAGGCCCACCGATTCGGCGACCTTTTCAGCAGACAGAGTTTCGGCTATACGATAGCGCCGACACTCTCGTGGACACTCTTCGACGGTCTTTCGCGCCACGCCGCCACAGTCGAGGCACGCGAGGCCATGCGGCTGCAGGTGGACAATTACAACCTCACCGTCCAGACCGCCATCGAGGAAGTGAACAACGCCATGGCGCGCTACGCCGCCACGCTACAATACATCGACCGGACAGAGAAAGTGGTGGAGAACAGCAGTGACGCCGTGCGGCTGTCTCTTGACCAGTACAAACAGGGGCTGTGCGACTTCTACAACGTAGTGGAAGCCCAGCTCACATATCTGACTTACCAGAACAGCCTCGCTGCCGGACGGGGGCAGGCATTGACTTCATTGATAGATTTATACAAAGCCCTCGGAGGCTCATACACAGTAAACTCCTACGACTATGAAAATTAATAAAAACCAGATGCCGGCGATAGTCGCTGTGCTGCTATTGAGCGTTACGGCTCCATCGTGCGGCAAGCATAAAACGTCCTCCGAGAGTGAAGCGCCGGAAGTGTCGGTAGCATCGCCGGAAGTAGACTCAGTACTCATCCACCGTACCTATCCGGGTATCCTTATAGCCAACCGCGAGGTACAGCTGATGGCGCGCGTCGACGGATACCTCAGGTCCAAGAACTATAATTCAGGTGGTCTCGTCAAGGAAGGGACGGTCCTTTTCAGAATCGAGGACACCAACTACCGCGATCAGGTACAGCAGGCCGAAGCGGCCCTGAGCACAGCCGAAGCCAATCTGCAGTATGCCTCATCGCGCTACTCGGCCATGGTCGAGGCACTGAAAGGCGATGCCGTCAGCGAGATGGAAGTACAGCAGGCCAAAAGCACTCTGGCACAGTGCGAAGCCGCTGTGAAGCAGTCGCGCGCGGCTCTTGAGACCGCACGCACGCAGCTGTCGTACTGCACAGTCACCGCACCCTTCACGGGCCACATCAGTTCGGCCGTACATGACGTAGGGTCGTATCTGAACGGGGCCGCATCCCCCGTGGCACTGGCGTCAATCTATGAGGACGCCACTGTCATAGCACAGTTCTCCATCGAGGACGACGCCACGCTGGCGCGCCTGCGCGAGAATATCAAAGCAGGTATCATCGACTACAAGCATGTACCCATCACCTTCTCCGACGCCGTGAGCGGCGACTTCTACGGAGAGCTCGACTATATGGCGCCGAGTGTCGACACGTCGACAGGCACCATAATTCTGCACGCGGTCATTGACAATACCGACGGTCTGCTCAAAAGCGGCATGTACGCCTCTGTCGACCTGCCCGTGGCCACCGACCCCAGGGCTATCCTCGTCAAGGACGGCTCCATAGGCAGCAACCAGCTCGGCAAGTACCTGTACGTGGTGAACGATTCTGACAAAGTGGTGTACACCCCGATCAAGACAGGCGACCTGGTGCGCGACTCGCTGCGCATCGTCACATCGGGTATCAGGCCCACTGACCGCTATGTGACACAGGCACTCCTCAAAGTGCGCGACGGCATGACCGTAAAACCCATCACCGTGAAGTAGGCCCCCCTGACCGAATAGCAAGCATATGTTCAGTAAATTCTTTATCGACAGGCCGATATTCGCCACCGTCCTGGCCATCCTGATGATTCTGGCCGGACTCCTGACGGTGCGCTCGCTGCCTGTCACACAATACCCTGACATAACACCTCCGACGGTATTCGTGTCAGCATCTTATCCCGGAGCCGATGCCCAGACCGTGGCAGAGACCGTCGGCGTACCCATCGAGGAGCAGGTGAACGGTGTGGAAGGCATGATGTACATGAGTTCGTCATCCGGCTCTGACGGCTCGTACAGCCTGGAGATTACATTCGAGAACGGCACAGACCTCGACATGGCCACCGTGAAAGTGCAGAACCGCGTGTCGCAGGCCGAACCCGTGCTGCCGTCAAGCGTGAAGCAGCAGGGCGTCAGCGTACAGTCGCGCTCGTCTGACATCATCCTCTTCGTGGCCCTCGAAAGCAAAAACCCCGGCCGCTATGACGGCCTCTATCTGACCAACTACGCACAACTGAGCGTCGTGGACGAGCTATCGCGAATCGACGGCGTCGGCGGTGTGAGCGCCTTCGGCTCGGGCGAGTACAGCATGCGCGTGTGGCTCGACCCCGAGAAGATGCGTGTGCGCGGCGTATCGCCGGCCGACGTCATGGCGGCCATCGAGAGTCAGAACATGGAAGTGTCCGCCGGTTCGGTGGGCGCTCCCCCCACAGCCGACGGCCAGCAGTTCGAATTCACCCTCACCTCTCAGGGACGTCTGAACGAGGCATCTGAGTTCGGCAACATCATCATACGCAGCGGCGATGCCGGCGCACTTCTGCGCCTGAAGGACATCGCCACAGTCGAGATGGGCAGCCAGAGCTACTCGATGATATCGAACGTGTCAGGCCACGACGCAGGCCTTATAGGCATCTATCAGCTGCCGGGAGCGAACGCACTCGAGGTGGCCGGAGCCGTCAAGGACAAGCTCGCCGAACTCCGGCAGTACTTCCCCGACGGTGTAGACTACCGCATAATCCTCGACACGACACAGTTCGTCACGGCATCTATCGACGAGGTGCTTGTCACTTTCGTCGAAACGACGCTCATCGTGATGATAGTGATACTGCTCTTCCTCCAGAACTGGCGCGCCGTGATTATCCCTATGATCACCATCCCCGTGTCTCTCATAGCCACATTCGCGGTGATGAAGGTGATGGGATTCACGCTCAACACACTGACCCTCTTCGGTCTGGTACTGGCGATAGCGATTGTGGTGGACGACGCCATAGTGGTGGTGGAGGACTGCGCCCGAATCCTGAGCAAGGGCGGAGTCACTCCGCGTCAGGCAGCCGAGCAGGCCATGGACGAGCTTCAAGGTCCCGTAGTGGGCGAGGTGCTCGTGCTCCTGTCGGTGTTCATCCCCACGGCGTTCGTATCAGGTATCACAGGCCAGCTCTACAAGCAGTTCGCGCTGACCATCGCCGTGTCGACGGCATTCTCGGGCTTCAACGCGCTGACCTTCACTCCGGCCATGTGCGCCCTCTTTCTCCGTCCGAAGACAGGGCCGTCTAAGTTCTGCATATACCGGTGGTTCAACGCCGGATTCGAGAAGGTGCGCCGATGGTACAACGGCGGCGTCGGACGTCTGCTGGCCAAGCCGGTACTGGCGCTCATCGTCTTCGCCGCACTCTGCGGAGCCGCATTCCGGGGCTTCCTCCGCTGGCCGTCGTCGTATGTACCGCAGGAGGATATGGGCTACTTCATGACTTCCGTACAGCTGCCTACGGGCGCGTCGCTCGTGCGCACCGACAGCATCACACGGCGTGCCGAGGCTGAGATACTGAAACTGCCGCAGGTGAAGGACGTGATCACCGTAACCGGCAACTCCTTCCTCGGCGACGGCGCATCGAGCAACCTCGCATCGATGTTCGTCGTGCTCAAGCCGTGGAACGAACGCAAAGGCGCAGACAACTCCGTGTCCGCCATCATCAAGGATGTGGACCGAATCGGCGCCGGAATACAGGAAGCCATCCTCTTCTCTGTCAATCCTCCGTCGATACCCGGACTCGGTACGAGCGGCGGTCTGGAGATGCAGATACTCGACATCAATAATCTCGGGCCCAAAGAGATAGCGCAGACCATACGCGACATTCAGGATGAGGCCGCCAAACGCCCCGAACTCACAGGCGTGACGACGCTATATCAGGGCGAAGTTCCTCAGTACTCTATCAACATCGACCGAGACCGCGCCAAACTGTATGACCTGACTATGGAGAATATCTACTCTGCCCTGTCGGCATATATGGGCAGCGACTATGTGAACGACTTCGTGAAGTTCGGCCGCACATATGAGGTGCTTGTCAGCGGCGACGCCGCCTCCCGCGCACACATCACGGGCATCTCGAATCTGAGCGTGCGCAACACTCAGGGCGAGATGGTGCCCTTCGGAGCTTTCGCATCCGTCAGGGAGACGCTCGGCCAGCCCACGGTCAACCGCTACAATATGTACCCCACAGCCGCCGTGACCGGCAACCTGGCGCCGCACGTAAGCTCGTCGGCAGGCATCGCGGCGATGGAGGAAATCATGAAGGATAAGATCGGCTCGTCGTTCTCGTACGCGTGGACGGGCGAGGCCCTTCAGGAGACCCAGTCAGGCACGAGCATATCGATGGTCCTCATCTTCGCCATCATCATCACCATCCTCGTGCTGGCCGCACAGTATGAGTCGTGGACCGATCCCGTAGCCGTGGTCATCACCACTCCTACGGCCATTCTCGGCACCATCCTGGGCTGCATGTTCCTCAACCAGAGCATCAGCATCTACACGCAGATAGGCATAATCCTGCTGATAGGCATGGCCGCCAAGAATGCCATCCTTATCGTCGAGTACGCCATGGACTACCGCAAGTCCGGACAGCCTGTACGCACGGCTGCCAAGATGGCCGGCGACGTCCGACTGCGCCCTATCCTTATGACGGCCCTCGCCTTCGTATTCGGCGTGATGCCCATGATATTCGCCACCGGCGCCGGCGCTGCAAGCCGCATATCCCTCGGCACGGCCGTGGTATTCGGCATGGCCGTGAACGCCATCCTCGGCACACTCTTCGTACCGAGCTTCTGGGAACTGCTGCAGACATTCCGCGAGAAATACCTCTCGAAAGTCTTCACCGGCTCGGGCAAGACACCGACACCTCCGCCGTCCTCAGGCAGCAAGACCGACATCTGACATCTCAAGGCGTCCCCGCGGGGACGCCTTTTTTATAGATATCTACATCGGCAGAAGTTTTGTCTATTTGAAATTTTTGTGTACCTTTGCGACAGAATTCACTTAAAATCAGTTAACCCCTTTAACCTTGATTCTCTATGTATTATGTCCCAAAAGCCTGCCGTGTCATCGCACTGGCAATCGCAGCGGCTTCGGTGTCGGCTGCTGACGCGGCCACGGCCAGGTTCCACCACACATTCGACGGACCTGCCGACGCAAGCGGCACCTACACAGGCACACTCCATGACGGAGCAATCCTTGAAAAAATCGGCGATGAAGGCGTCGTGACCCTCGGCGCAACCGGCTACTTCGACTTCGGCTCCAAAGTCGGAGCCATCATCAAAGACCTTTCGGCCGACTATACCATAACGGCCATGGTATTCATCCCCTCGAGCACCACTCTCGGTGCCAACGGTAACTTCATCTTCAACTTCGGCAACTCGAGTTCGACAGGCTATCTCTTCTTCGGCGCCAACGAATCGCGCTACTCCATATCGACCACCAACTGGAGCGGCGAGCAGACCACCAAAGTCGGCAGCCAGTTCCCAAAGGGCGAATGGGTGAGCATCGCCGTGGTTCAGAAAGGCAACACCAACTCCATATACTTCAACGGCGAGCTGAAGAAAAGCGCTGAAATCAGCCTCAGACCGTCGGCGCTCGGAGCCACGGCACAGAACTGGCTCGGACGCTCGCCATACAACGGCGACATCCTGCTTCGCGACGCGCGCTATGCTGACTTCCGCATCTACGACTCGGCGCTGACCGACGCAGAAGTGCTCGAAGCTGCCGACCTCACGACCCTGGCCGCCCTCAACGGCTCGGCTGTCGGCGACGCCATTGACAGCGCCATAGCCGATATGGCCTTCGACTTCAGCGACGTACGCGGCGACGTGACGCTGCCCACCGTCCTCGGACAGGGCATCGCCGGCTCATGGGCCACATCTGACGCCTCGCTCATCAGCTCCGACGGCCGTGTGACCCGACCGGCCGCCGGAGCATCCGACGCTTCGCTCACACTGACACTCACGGCCACAAAGAGCGGTGTGAACCGGACATTCGACTATCCGGCTACCGTCCGCGCCATGCTCAGTGATGCTGACGCGGCACGTGCCGATGCCGACGCCATAGTGCTGCCGCCGAACAAAGACAATCTCCGCTCGTTCATCGCCCTGCCGGGCTCCACGCTCGAAGGGAGCACCATCACCTGGGAGTCGTCCGACCCGTCATGGCTCACATCGTCGGGACGCGTGCGCCGGCTGAGCGATACGGGTGCCGAAAAGCACGAAGTCACCCTGACGGCCAACGTCAGCCGCGGAAAGGCCACCGTCAGCCGAGACTTCACCGTCCATATCGCCAACCGCGAGGACTATGACTCATATCTCTTCGTCTATTTTCCCTCGAACAGCAACGAGAACCTCTACTATGCCCTATCGTCGGACGGCTACAAGTACACTGCCCTCAACCACGGCAAGCGCGTGATGCACTCCGACACGGTAGCGCTCAAGAAAGGCATCCGCGACCCGCACATCCTCCGCGGTCCTGACGGCTGCTTCTACATGGTGGCAACCGACATGAAGTCGAGCGAAGGCTGGAGCTCGAACCGCGGCATGGTGCTGTACAAGAGCAAGGACCTGGTGAACTGGACGCACTCGACCGTGCACTTCCCCGACCGCTTCCCCGAGTGGAAGAACGTGACACGCGTGTGGGCGCCCGAGACTATATGGGACCCCGACTACGAGAACGCCGACGGCACCCGCGGACGCTTCCTCATCTACTACTCGCTGCTGACCAACGACGGCAAGTGCCCGTACGACAAGGTGTACTATTCGTATGCCAACGACGACTTCACCGACCTCATGACCGAGCCTGAGTACTTCTACGACCGCGGCTCGGCGACCATCGACTGCGACATAGTCTTCAACGAAGCCGACGGCAAGTACCATATGTTCTACAAGAACGAAGGCTCGGGCGGCATATGCAAGGTCGTGGCATCGCGCCTCACGCCCGTAGCGGGCCAACCGGCCGGAAGCCAATGGAGCAACCCCTCGGCACAGCTCCAGCAGACCACCGAAGCCGTCGAGGGCGCAGGTGTGTTCAGACTCATCAACTCCGACAGCTGGGTGCTGATGTACGACTGCTACATGAACGGCCACTATCAGTTCTGCACATCGGATGACCTCGAGAACTTCCGCCTCACCGCTCAGACCAACACCTCAGGCGCCTTCACGCCCCGTCACGGTACGGTCATCGCCCTCCACCCCGAGGAGACCGCACGTCTGCTCGAAGTCTTCCCGGCCGACATGCCCGCCCCGGCCATAACGGGCGCACTCAGCCCGGCCGTACGCACCGACGGCGTCACCATCACTGCCGACCGCGTACACCTTCCCGTATATCCCGGCACCGACCTCGGCTCTTTCGACCCAATGCTCGCCGTCACCGCCGGATGCACTGTCAGCCCCGAGGGTGAGCAGGACTTCACGGCAGGCGCTGTGAAGTACACAGTCAGCGACGGCTCGGCGAGCGCCGTCATAGAAGTGAGCGCCGACGTCGAAGCCAACCCCGTGCTGCCCGGATTCAACGCCGACCCCGAAGTGCTGTACAGCCGCAAGACCGGCCGATTCTACATCTACCCCACCACCGACGGCATCAGCGGATGGGGCGGACATACGTTCAATGTATGGTCATCGGCCGATCTGGTCAACTGGCATAAGGAAACGTGCATCCTCGACCTGGCTACCAACGACGTCACATGGGCCACAGGCAATGCCTGGGCGCCGGCCATCGAGGAGAAGCAGCTCCCTGACGGCTCGTACCGCTACTACTTCTATTTCTCGGGCCACAATCCCGACAAGAACTACAAAACCCTCGGCTGCGCCGTGTCCGACAGCCCGACAGGACCGTTCCGCGACCTCGGCCGTCCGCTCGTCGAGGAGAACATCACATCCGGCCAGCTCATCGACAGCGACGTTTTCACCGACCCCGTAAGCGGCAACACCTACTACTACTGGGGCAACGGCAGTCTCGTGGCCTCGAAGCTCGCCGACGACATGACAACCATATCCGACGCCACTGTCATCACTCCGCAGGGCGGCAACACTGCGACCTACGCTTTCCGCGAAGGCGTGTACGTGTTCTACCGTCAGGGCAAATACTACTTCCTGTGGTCGGTCGACGATACGGGAGCACGCAACTACCACGTGGCTTACGGCACATCCGACTCCCCTATGGGCCCGATTACCGTGGCAGAGAATCCGGTCATACTCCTCCAAAGTTCTGCTGACCGCATCTACGGCACGGGACACAACTCCGTGATTCAGATTTCCGACAGCGACGTATGGTACATCGTCTACCACCGCATCAACGCCGACTTCGTCAACAATGGCGGAGGCTACCACCGCGAAGTGTGCATCGACCGCCTTGAGTTCAACGCCGACGGCTCCATCAGGCCCGTGACGCCCACACGCCGCGGCATCGACCCCGTCGACCCCAAGAATCCCTCAGGCGTGGAGAACGTCATCGCTGACAGCGCCGACACCGACGGCACTGTCGTGTCGACCATGTACTATCATCTCTCGGGCGCCATGCTCGGCACCACCGCGCCGACTCAGACCGGCCTCTACATCCGTCAGGACCGCCTCTCCTCAGGCCGCACGCGAGCCGAAAAGATTGTAGTGCGATAACCGGCCCCATCACATAAGCGAGGCGCTTCTGCAGGTCATGCTGCGGAGGCGCCTTGGTTATGAGATGGGATAAAGACAAACAGTTTAATAGGCCTCAAAACCTAATTCTTTCAAAAGAGTGCTATACGTTTTACGAAAACTACTTCTCTCTTTATTCGTTATTAGGTATAGGCGGATAATGCGCC
>DLAL01000072.1 GCA_002493945.1 Porphyromonadaceae bacterium UBA7048 | reverse complement strand
GCGCGTCTACCATTCCGCCACCTGGGCTTCTTTGCTTTTGCGCTGCAAAGTTAAGAATTAATTTTGGAATATGCGCAATGTTTTGGCGATTTTTTTCAAATTATTTTTCGGAGGCGTGGAATTTTATAAGGCCGGGCATCGAGGAGCGCTCTATTTTGGCTATCTGGACTCCGAAGTCATTGGCGGCTTTCAGGAGGATGGGCTTGAAGGAGACGCCTATGGAGCCGACGCATGCCAACGGGGTGGAGACGGTGCCGTAGGCTGCTATGTTGCGCTCGAAGAAGTCTATGAACGAGCGGTATACGAGCTGATAGCAGTAGGGTTTGTCGAGGTGGTCGCGTAGGAACGCTGAATATGACGACAGTGTGCGCGCCGGCAGACTGTTGGTGTAGACGTTGTCGAGCAGCATGTTCGGCGTAACGGCGAACTTCTCGAAGAATGTCTCTGTGAGTTCGCGCGGGGCTATGCCCTTGAGCATGTCGGCAATCATTTTGCGGCCCATGTATGCTCCCGAGCCTTCGTCGCCGAGGATGTAGCCCAGAGGCGGAACGTTGCGGACAATCTCGCAGCCGTTGTAGAGGCAGGAGTTGGAGCCTGTGCCGAGGATGCACGCCAGACCCGGCTCGCGGACGAGCAGTCCGCGGGCGGCGCCGAGAAGGTCGCTGTATACAGATACGGGGGTCTTGAACTGTGCTACGAGCGACATCTCCATGACCTTGCACTTCTCGCTGTTGGCACATCCGGCTCCGTAGAAGAAGATGTGCTCCCAGCGGCGCTTGAAGAATGGTTCGGGCAGTTCGAGCCGTATGCTGTGCGATATCTCACGGCGCGACTGGAAGTAGGGGTTAAGACCTGTGGTATATGCGTGTTCGACTATCTCGTCGCCGTCGACGAGCGTCCAGTCGGTGCGTGTGCTGCTGCTTTCGGCTATGATTTTCATTGCTTTCAAGGTCTGAAATGGGTTGGACTATTTCGCTGAGTCAATCTCTCGGAGAAGCTGCTCGACGGCCTCGCGGAGCTGCTGGTCGATGCCGGTGACTATGACGGCAGGGTCGTTGGCCACGCGTACGTCGGGCTCAAGCTGCTTGTTCTCAAGGAACGAGCCGTCGGCGAGCCTGTAGCCTACCACGGGAATGCCGAAGTAGAGCGAGGGATCCTGAAGTGTGACCCAGTTGACCGATGTCATGGTGCCGGGCACGGGCATGCCTACGAGGCGTCCGAGGTCGCGGTGCTTGTAGACCCAGGGGGTGCCGTGGGCGTTGGAGTAGCAGGCTTCGCTCATGAGCATTATGGAGGGTTTGTTCCAGCGGCGCGAGGGCATGTCGCAGGTTTCGTCGCCGCGAATCTCCTGAGTGAAGTATTTCTTGCCGCTGAGGAGCACCTCGATGTCTTCGTGGAGACGGCCGCCGCCGTTCCAGCGTATGTCGATGACTATGCCTTCGCGGTCGTTGTACTTGCCGAGCATGTCGGAGTATGCCTTGCGGAACGAGTCATCGTCCATGGCCGAGAGGTGCACGTAGCCGAGACGTCCGTGCGAGAGGCTGTCGACGTCGTGCGCGCGCTGCTTCACCCAGCGGTCGTACATGAGTCCGCCCTGCGACGATATGGGGCGGACGACGAGGTCATGACGTTTTCCGTCGGTATCCTTCACGGTGATGCGTGTGCGCTTGCGTGCGGTGTTGGTCAGGAGACGGTCGATAGGATTCTCGGTGGTGATTTCCTGACCGTTGATGCTTTCGATGATGGTGCCGGGCTGCAGGGCGGGGCGGACGCGCGCGAGCGGACCGTCCTCGAGGATTTCGGCTATTTTAACGCCTTTTCCGGTGTACGTCAGGTCGTAGAGCGCGCCGAGTGCGGCGGTGTGTTCGGGTGCCTGTGCCGACGAGGAGGCGCGGTAGCCGCTGCCGGTGTGGCTGACGTTGAGCTCGCCGAGGAGCTCGCTGAGCATTTCGGAGAAGTCATAGTTGTTGGCGATGTGCGGCAGGAATTTGCGGTAGTCCGCGCACATGCTCTTCCAGTCGATGCCGTGCATGTCCTTGACGTAGAAGCGTTCGCCTTCCTCACGCTCCACGTAGTCGAGCATGTAGGCGCGTTCGGCGGCAGGGTCGAGGAGTTTCTCCGCGCGGAAGCTGACCGACTTGCCTTTGGGGAACTTGCGGAACGACGAGCCGACGAGGAAGATGTTCTTGCCGTCGGGAGTGGCGGCGAAACGGCCCGGGTCGGAGAGGCGGTCGAGCATGGAGAGGCTCTGGTCGTCGAGCTTGTATTCCCATGCGAATGCGTCGCCTCCGTCGGCCGACGAGAGGAAGTAGAGGCTCTTGCCGTCGGCGTCGACTATGGCGTCGATAAGTTCGGTAGACATCGGCGTGATGCGTACCTGGCGGTCGGATATTCCGGCGAGTTCGACTTTGATGGGCTCGCTGTCTTTGCCGTCTTTTTTCTTGTCCTTATCCTTGCTGTCCTTGTCGGCTGCTTTTTCGGTTTTCTTCTGCTCCTCGGTCTTCTTGTCGAGTATCTCGCGTTCTTCCTTGGAGAGGGTGAAGCGGTCGTAGGCGTCCTGATTGAGGAATACGAAGAATATGTCGGTCATCGAGCCCCACGATGCGTGGTTGCGCATGCCGTAGCGTTCCGACTCGAATGCTATGGCGTTGCCGTCCATAATCCATTTGGGCGATGCGTCGAAGTAGCCGCTGTTGGTTATGTTGGTGATCGAGCCGTCGGCTACGTTAAGGATGGCCACGTCGGTGTAGGGGTCATGCTTGCGGTCGACAATCTCGAGGGCTATCCACCGTGAGTCCGGCGACCACGTGTAAGTGAAGCCGCCCGAGCGTGAGCGGTATGTCGAGCCGTCGGTGAGCTGGCGTACGTTCTTGGACTTGAGGTCCATCACGGCGAGCTTGTTGCGGTCGAGGATGAACGCCAGTTGCTTGCCGTCGGGCGATACGTCAGGCATGATGCGCTCATGGCTGTCGGCCTTGAAGACGGGTTCCTCGCGGATGACGGTGGCGCGTGCGAAGTCTGGCTCGTCGGCCGACTTGTCGAAGGTAGCGCGGTAGATGTTGGCACGTCCTTCGCGCTCGGTCGTATAGTACAGCGTGGAGTCGTCTGCCCATACGGGATGACGCTCGGCCTCGGGCGTGTCGGATATCTGCTTGGTGGTGCCGTATTCTACGGAGGTGACGTACACGTCGCCTCGGTAGGTGAATGCTATCTGCTTGCCGTCGGGCGAAGGCTGGCCTTCACGGGCACCGCGCGATGCGGTGAGCGAACGCTTCTCGTCGGGGAAGTCGGCGTCGATTGTAACCGCCACTTTCGAGGGCTTGCCGCCGGGGACGAGCGTGTAGAGCTCGCCGTCGTAGGTGAATGAGAGAGTGCCGTCGGTCGCGCGGCTGAGGAAGCGCACGGGGTGCTTTTTGAAGTTGGTGAGGGCCTTGGCCTGCTCGGGATGAGCTGCCGGAGCGGAATATACGTTGAGTGATTTCTGCGGAGCGCGTTCGCTCAGGAAGTATATGGTCTCGCCTGCATCAATGGGGTCGAGGTCTTCGCCCGGATTGGTCACTACGGGAGTGTGCGTGCCCGTAGCAGGTGTATAGCGCACGATGTCGCGGGTGACTGACGACGTGTGGTGCTTGCGCCATGTATTTTCGAATCCCTTGACGTCCTGATAGAGGAAACTCTTGCCGTCTGGCGCCCACGACAGGGCATTGGCCGGAGTGCCGAGTATCTGCACGGGCGCTCCGCCGCTGACGGGCACGGAGTACAGCTCGGTCATGCGGCCGGAGGGGAAGAGCGCGCTTGCCGCAGGGTCCTGAATCGATGCGGAGAAGAGGACTGCCTTGCCGTCGGGAGAGAATGCCTCGGGCATTTCCTTGGCCGAGTTGTAGGTCAGTCTGGTCCACTGTCCCGGTCGGGTGGCGTCGACGGTGAAGATGTCGAAGTTGCCGTAGCGGTCAGAGGCGAATGCGAGCGTCTTGCTGTCGGGGCTCCATACGGGAGTGGTCTCGTAGGAGTCCTGCGACGTGATGCGCGTGGCCGTTCCGCCTGCCGCGGGGACAGTGAATATGTCGCCTTTATATGTGAAGGCTATATGCTTTCCGTCGGGCGAAATGCGTGCGTAGCGCATCCACAGAGGGGTTGTGGTGGCTGCCGAGGCCGACAGTGCTATGGTCAGGAGCGATGCTGCGATTGTTTTCTTCATTGCAATTGGCTGAACTGTTGTGTATAAGCAGAGTGTATTCAATTGCAAAGTTACAAAAAATATTTAAACGATTATTAATTTGAACGGAAAAATGAATGTGACTGCGGTATTTGATGCCTGATGGTACCGGTCGTCGAAAAAACTGTTGGCGAGTGCCGCGAATCGGCGGATATGTACTATATTTGTCGGAGTAAACCCGAATACATTGAAAATCTATGGCAAGCCATCTGTCGAAACTCGAGATACGCAGTGTGTCTGGTCTGACCGGTCGTTTCCGTATTCCGTCCTATCAGCGCGGATATCGCTGGGAGCGCCGTCATGTGCGCCAGTTGCTGGATGACCTTCTGGAGCATACGGAGGACAATAAATCCGGCGATCCGTACTATCTGCAGCCTATTGTTGTGGCGTCTGTCTGTCAGGACGGTTCTGATGACCGTATGCTTTATGACTACGACCTGATAGACGGACAGCAGCGACTCACTACCATCCTGATAGTGCTGCGGGCGCTTGATGTCTTCAAAGCTGAACATCCTGACCGCAAGCAGCTTGCCGGTCTCGATTTTTCCGTCGGATACAGCATAACATACGCCACCCGTCCCGACAGTGCAGATTTCCTTGCCAAAGTCCATCTCGAGGAGGCTCTTTGGGGCGGTGAGATGCGAAAACTGACCGACATCGCGGTGGAATATCCCGATTTTCTCTATATGTGGCATGCCTGCCAGGAGGCAAAAGACTGGATCGGCGAACACGATGAAGACCTTACGCGTCTGGGCCTGACGCTGCTTAACGATGTGAAAATCATATGGTATGAGCTGAATGAGACCGTGGAGAGCTGGGAGAAGTTCACGCAGCTCAATGTCGGCAAAATTCCCCTTACCAACTCCGAGCTTGTCAAGGCCATGCTCCTTAGCGACCAGCATCAGGATATCGATGATTATGGCCGCAGCATAGTGGTGAACCAGTGGGACTCTGTGGAGCGCGAACTCTCGGACCGGCGGTTCTACAGTTTCCTGACCACGTCCGCGCCGTCCGAACCGAGAATCGATTTCATTTTCGACCTTTTCGCCGGTAAGCCTGCCGGCAACCGCGATGAGTTCTATACGTTCCAGTACTTCATGGACAAGTCGGCGCCCGGTCATGACGGCGGCGCTCTGCCGCGGCTGAAAGGCAAGGAGCTGTGGGACGACATATACCTGAAGTACCTCCGGCTCAGGGACTGGTACAATGACTCGTGGTACTATCACCGCATAGGCTATCTGGTGGCTACCGACCGTACGGGAAGCGCTCTGAGAAGCATATTTACTTACGCTTATCCCGACGGCGCTCCCGAGAAGTCGAAGAGTGAGGTGAGGACCGAGATAGACAGGCGTGTGCGCGAGTCGCTCGTATGGGATGGCGTGAGCAGTATATGGAACCTCAGCTACGACGACCCCGACAGCGAGGAATACAGCAAGAAATCAGGACGTCCGCACAACCCGAAGATCATATCGCTGCTGACACTCTACAATGTGATGATATATGACGAGCTGAACGCCCGATACGGCATCCGCTATCCATTCTGGTCGCACAACAGCGTGTCGGGCGGATGGAGTCTCGAGCACATACATGCCCAGCACTCCGAGCGCCTCACGCATGCCGACAAGTGGAAAGAGTGGGTGGCCGACCATCTGGACTCGCTCAGGCGAATACGCAAATTCCTGAACATAGACCGCAGCGGCGACAGCGTTATGATAGCGGAGTGGGATGCGCTCGATGTCTGTATGTCAGGATTTGCCGTGGCTCCTGACGGCGACCGGTTCGACGAAATCGTCAAGTCCTTTTCGGCTCTTACTGCCGCGTCCGACCCTCGGACAAGCGGAGAGTATAAGGATGAACTGACGAACATGGCGCTTCTTTCGCGTGACAGCAACTCGCGGCTGAACAACTCTACTTTCGATGTCAAGCGCGTGATAGTCAGCGAATACGTCAGCCGCGACTTTGTGCCGCTCGGCACGGAGAGAGTGTTTCTCAAGTCTATATCCGACGAGTTCGTCCGCACCGACGGCTCCGTGCGGAAGTACTCGTGCGATGTAGACCACGTATATTACTGGGGCGAAAAGGACCGGACGGCCTACCGCTATGACATATGGAACCGTCTGAAGCCTTATCTTCCGGCATCGGACAACCCCGAGAAAACTAATGTTGAATCTTCTGACAACGACGACCATGAATGATATGACCGCAGGCGGCACGGCTGGCGAAATCATGACCCTCCGCGAACTTATCGAAAAGGAAGGCCGCAAGAATCCGACACGCATCGTCATTCCTCAGTTGCAGCGCGATTATGCCCAGGGACGTGATGACAAGGAAGAGCTGCGGGACAAGTTCCTTGACAATATATTCACCATACTTGAGGACAGCAGCGCTCCGGAGCATATATATGATTTCGTCTACGGGAAGTTCCCCGAAGATGTCCGTGAGTTCTATCCCGTGGACGGCCAGCAGCGTCTGACCACATTCTTCCTTCTGCATGTCTACATCGGAAAACGTGCAGGCGAGGACCTGTCGTTTCTGCTGCAACGCAGGAAGGACGGAAGCGTACGCTGCAATTTCAGCTACGAGACACGCGACAGCAGTCGGCTCTTCTGCGAGAAGCTGTGCATGACAGATGCCTCGAATTTCGGTGATATTACAGGGTATATTGAGGACCAGCAGTGGTATAACGGCTCGTGGCAGAACGACCCGACTATCAAAAGCATGATGGTCATGCTCGGGGCCATTCAGACCCGCTGCGGCAACCGCACCGACGAGGCATACTTCAGGCGTCTGTGGAACAGTCTTACGACGAAAATCAAGTTCTGGGTTCTTTCGCTTGACGACCTGAAGTCGTCCGACGCACTGTACATCAAGATGAACTCGCGCGGTAAGCATCTGACCGACTTCGAGAACTTCAAGGCCGAGGTCGAGGGCATACTGTCGAAGGAACGCGGATATGTCCACGGATCCTTCGCTTTGAGCATCGACACCACGTGGACCAACCTCTTCTGGGCATACCGTCAGCCCGGGGTGGACTTCGTCTGCAAGCGTCCTGAAAATCGTCCGCAGGCGAAAATCTACAGCGACAACGGACTGGACGACAAGATGCTCGCGTTTCTGCGCAACTTCCTGACGCTGTATGGCGTCAGGACCGGAATATTCTCGCACAGCGGTCAGGCTGCGGCGATGTCTGACATCAGTCTGGCCAAGAAGGTTCTCAAAGGGCGTCCTCATGTAGTGCGAATACTTGCGGCGGTGCTCGACAGTCTTTATAAGGAGAGAGGTGCTGATGGGCGTTTGAAGGACTTCTTCTCGCGTTTCCTGACCACGGAGAGCGAGCAGTCGCGCTATGCCAGGGAGGGTGAGAGCGGCACCGGTTACCGCGTGAATGTGAACATGAATGGCGTTGCCTGCAATACGACGGACATATTCGGACTGTTCATGGGTGCTCCCACCCTGCAGCAGCGTGTGCTGGGCTATGCCTTCGCTGTGTGGATAGCCGACAGACATGCCGGGGCCGAAATTCCGGCGGATGTCTTCAAAGACCGCCTGCGTATGCTGCGCAACCTCATCGCTAATTCATATCTTCATGATGATGACAACCTGAGCCACATACCTCTGAGGCTTACCCTGCGCAGCGTGGAGATTCTTGTCCGCTCGGGAATCAAGGCCGTCCTGACCCGTAAGGACGAATTTGCCCGGCCGCAGAAGGACCAGGAGATGGACAAGTCTAAGGAGATGGTGGCTGACAGCACCCTTGCCGTCCTCGTGCCCGAAGTCGAGAACCACTCCATGCTCCGCGGCAATCTGTCGCAGATGATGCCGCCTCAGGCAGCCGTGCTTTCGAAGTTCCGGGATGTTTTCTGTCTGGGCTGCAACCTTGATGAAGTAGAGGCTGCGCTGCTTACCTACGGCGATTATTCCCGAAAGGACAAGGAGCGCCGGATGTACGGCGGCCGCTCGGAAGGGTGGTGGCGTGACTACCTGATGCAGAATATCAACAAGGACACCGCGCCTGTGCTTGTCAAGGCTCTGCTTGACGTGGATTTCACCGCGGCTACGCTCGGTCAGTGCGTGAGCGCGTATGCGTCCCGTGCAAGAATCGCCGGGCAGTTTGACTGGCTATATTATCTGTCAGTATATCCTGAGATGAGGGACGTATCGCAGGGAGTCTACCGTGTGCTGCCCGGCCTGAACTATTCGTATATAATGTGTAATGCCTCAGGACGTCTTCAGGGCAATGAGCGCACGTGGAATCCGTATAACTATGTACTGAGCAAGCGCGTCCCCGGCACATCTCTCGGTAATTGGGGAGCGTTCCTGTCGGTAGGCGCATATCAGCTTGATGTGGCCGAATCGACGGTAGACATCTATCGCGACGATGTTTTGGTGTATCAAGTCTCTATACCGCAGAAAGGTGCGTCCGATTCGGTGGACCGAATCGAATTCATTCTGTCATTCATCGGTCTGCTGCAGAATGACGCCGACCTCCCGGCCATAACGGAAGCCGTCGCGCCGTTTGGCAGCGAAGTGACCGCAGTCGCCCCTCTGTCAGAACAGCATGGCGATGCGGTAGGTGGCGAAGGCCAGCAGCCAGGCGACCAGAGTGTTGTAGACGACGCTGAAGGCGGCGTAGTGCCATGAACCCGTCTCCCGTGCGATCGCCGTCACAGTGGCTATGCACGGACAGTAGAGCAGGATGAAGACCATGAAAGCAAGGGCCACGGCCGGAGTGAAGTCGGGCTGTCCGGTCAGCGGACTTGGAGCTACAAGCCGCTCACCGAGACGCTGGTCGGTGCTGGCCTCGTCGTTGGTGTAGAGCACGCCGAGTGTCGACACCACAATCTCCTTGGCCGGGATGCCTGCCACTGCGGCTACTGACGCGCGCCAGCCGAATCCGAGCGGCTCCATGACGGGATTGATGGCTTTGCCGGCCATCTCGAGGTAGGAGTCGCGTTCGGGGTCTATGGCCGAGTCGTCGGTGATGCCTGCGGCGGCGAGTTCTTCGGGAGTGCTCTGCGTGCGGCCGAGCGGGAAGTAGTTGAGCGCCCATACTATGATGCTGGCGAAGAGGATGATGCCGCCCATCTTCTTGAGGTATTCCTTTCCTTTGCCCCAGGTGTGGCGCATCGATGCCTTGAAGGTTGGCATGCGGTAGGGCGGCAGCTCCATGACGAAGGGAGTCTCGTCCTTGCGGAAGAGGAAGCGTCGGAGCAGACGCGCCGTGATGACCGCCACAAGTATGCCTCCTACGTACATGAGTGTCAGCAGCCATGCCGCATGAGCGGCGAAGAAGGTGCCTATCAGAAGCATGAATATCGGCAGACGGGCCGAGCACGACATGAAGGGGTTGATGAGGATGGTGATGATGCGGCTTGAGCGGCTCTCGATGGCGCGCGAGGCCATGATGGCAGGTACGTTGCACCCGAAGCCCATGATGAGGGGTATGAACGACTTGCCGTGCAGCCCTATGCGGTGCATCACCTTATCCATGATGAAGGCTGCGCGGGCCATGTAGCCGGAGTCCTCCATGAATGAGATGCAGAAGTATAGGATGAGGATATTGGGCAGGAATACGATGACTCCTCCCACGCCTCCGATGATGCCGTCAGCTATCAGGTCCTTGAGAGGGCCGTCGGGCATGAGCCGGTCGACAGCCGAACTGAGCCACGTCATGGCGGTCTCTATCCACTCCATCGGATACTGCCCGAGGAAGAACGTGGCCCAGAATATCAGGAACATTATGGCGAAGAATATCGGGAACCCGAGGATGCGGTTGGTGGCCAGGGAGTCGAGGACGCGCGTGGTGCGCCGCTCCTTGCGGACTCCGGGAGTATAGGTCTCGGCGAGGGCGCCGGCTACGAAGCCGTACTTCTCTGCCGCCACGATGGACGATACCTCTTCGTTGTTGATGCTTTCTATCTGTCCGCGGAGACGGTCGCGTGTGAGGATGACGGGATTGTTGGAGCCTTGCGGAACGTGCTGGTGCCACTCCGGGCGGTCGGCAACGGGCGCCGGGGATGCGTCGCAGCAGCTTTTGCCGAGCCAGCGGCGGAGGAAACTCTTCTTCTTTGTGTCGCACCCGCATACCCGAGTCATCGGTTCGGCTGCCGCTGTGGCGCCGGTGTTCTGCACCTCCTCCTCCATCTCGTGGTCGCCTTCGAGCAGCTTGATGGCCATGTATCGCGGCGAGAAGTGCTTGCTGAATCCCGGTGCTGCCTTTATCATGTCGACTATCTGCCGGATGGCCGCCTCGAGGTCTGCACCGAGGTTGACGTGGATGTGACGGACGACATCGTCATGCCCTTCATAGACCGAGATGACCGTGTCGAAGAGGTTGGTGATGCCCTCGCCGGTCTTTGATACTACGGGCACCATAGGAACGCCTATCATGGCGCTGAGGTGCTCGTAGTCGAGGCTTGCGCCTTGTGCGCGGAGCTCGTCGTACATGTTCAGGGCTATTACCATGCTCGTATCCATGTCGATGAGCTCGGTGGTGAGGAAGAGATTGCGCTGGAGATTTGACGCATCGACCACGTTAATGATGACGTCGGGAGTGTGCTCGCGCAGATACTGCCGCACATACAGTTCCTCCGGAGAGTAGCATGTGAGGGAGTATGTGCCGGGAAGGTCGACGATGTTGAACCGGTAGCCGCGGTAACGGAAATGGCCGTCCTTGGCGTCGACGGTCACACCGCTGTAGTTGCCGACGTGCTCGCGGGCGCCGGAGGCGATGTTGAAGAGCGACGTTTTGCCGCAGTTGGGATTGCCTATCAGGGCCACGTTGATGAGGTGGCGCCGGTCGTGGTACTCGCGGACGGTGCTGTCGGTATTCTCGTCGGCGATTTCCTGACGGATGTTTTCTTCGGCCACAACGGCTACTTCTGAAGAGTCGACCGGAACGACGTCGATGAGTGCCGCCTCGGCGGCGCGGAGGGATATCTCGTATCCGAGGATACTGTATTTGATCGGGTCCTTGAGGGGAGCGTGGAGGAGTACGCGGACGGCGTGTCCGCGGACGAATCCCATTTCGAGCAGGCGTTTACGGAAGGCTCCGTGTCCGTGAACCTTCACTACGATTCCTGCCTGACCAGTCTTGAGTTCTGAAAGTTTCATTAGTCACAATTTAGCATGCAAAGTTCGGCATTTATTTTAAATGGCGCAATACCTATAATTGCGTATATAGAGATTGTCAAAAAATTCGTACCTTTGTCGGCTGAATATGAACGTAAGTCTTTGGATATCTCGGCGACTCCGCCTCGGAGGCGGCGGCACGGGCAGCCCGGCCGCCGTGGTCATCGCTGTGGCCGGTGTGGCTCTCGCACTTATGGTGATGGAGTTCACGCTTGCCATCGTGGTGGGTTTCAAGGCCGGAATACGCGACAAGCTGACCGGCTTCGACGCGGCCCTGTCGGTGTGTCCGCCTTCAGTGACAAGGGATTCGGCCGTATGTGTCGACTTCTCGCCGGAGCTGGAGCGCGTGGTCCGGTCGGCGCTTCCCGACGGTGCCACCATGCGGCTGTCGGTGCGTCAGCCGGGCATAGTGAAGACTGACGACAACTTTTCCGGCGTAGTGTTCCTCGGACAGAGTGCCGTCGGCGAGGACGGCTATGACTTCGAGCGGTCCAATATGGTGGAGGGCTCGTGGCCCGACTTCGACGCCGACTCGTGCCGCAACAGCATCGTCATGTCGCGGCCGCTGGCCCGTTCGCTCGGACTCGGCGTCGGCGACCGTGTGTACTCGACTTTCATCATCGACGGTGCTGTGAAGATGCGCCGTCATACCATCGCAGGGCTGTATCAGTCCAATTTCGGCGAGTACGACAATACGGTGGTCTATGCCTCGGCCGACGGTCTGCGGAGCGTGGCCGGTCTTTCGGACAATCAGGCCGGACGCCTTGACGTGAGAAATGTCGGCATTGACGATGTGCAGCAGGTGACTGTCGACGTGCGCAGCGCGCTGATTCGCGCGGCGTCTGACGGAACGCTGCCGGTGTTCTATCCGGTGGACAATGTGCTGCGGTCGGGCGCTCTGTACTTCAACTGGCTCGCGCTGCTCGACACGAACGTCGTGGTGATATTCATCCTCATGCTGGCGGTGGCCGGATTCACACTGGTGTCGAGTCTCTTCATCCTCATACTCGAGCGTATCCCGACCATAGGTGTGCTGCGTGCGCTCGGAGCCTCGAAGGCTATGATACGGCGCGTATTCACCGACATGGGCATGCGGCTGACCCTCTACGGCATGGCTGCAGGCAATGTGCTGGGTATCGGGCTGCTGTGTGTGCAGAAGTACACGCATGCCGTGCCGCTTAACCCTGATATGTACTATCTTGACTCGGTTCCGGTGGTCATAGATGTGCCTGCGATGCTGCTGCTCAATGCAGGTGTGGCCGTGGCTGCGTGGCTGATACTGACTGTGCCGGCGCGCGTGGCTGCGGCATCCGACCCGTCGCGCGCCATGTCGGTGGAGTAGGGCGGAGCACAGGCAACTTTTCTATTCCTGAATTGTTAAATATTTATATTGATGCGGCCAGGGGGCTGCCAAACGGATAAAATTCATTACTTTTGTGCGTTAGTTTAAATTATATTAATTAATGACCCCAACGAAGGATCTCACTCAACTTATCATAGAAGGCATCCACGAGCGCAAAGGCCGTGGAGTGACCGTCATCGATTTCTCAGACATCGAGTCGGCTGCTGCTTCGTGCTTCGTCATAGCCGAAGGTACGTCTGCCACTCACACTCAGGCCATCGCCGACAGCGTCTACGAGTACATGCTCGACAAGGCCGGCGTGAAGCCCTATAACCTTGACTGTCCGGGTAATGGCGACTGGGCCATCCTCGACTACGGCAGTGTGTGGGTGCATATATTCCTTCCTGAGACGCGACGCCGATACAATCTGGAGGAGCTTTGGAGCGACGCTCCGTCGACGAATGTTCCCGACCTTGACTGACTCCTCGTTTCTTAAAGTTCAAACTCATCGATTATGCCTGACTTTCCTAAAAATAACGGCAACGGCGGCCCGTCGAAATCGGGCAGTCCTTTTAAGTTCAACCTCTGGTGGATGTATGCCATAGTGCTTGTGTTCATCGCCGGTATATTCTGGTTCGATACCAACTCGGTAACCCGCAAGGTGAGCTACTCCGACTTCGAGCGCTACGTCGAGCAGGACCGCGGCATCACCAAGATAGTGGTGTTCACGGACAAACGCACGGTCGAAGGATTCCTTACCGATTCGCTGGCCCAGGCGATATTCGCCGGAAGCAACTACAAGAAGGGACAGGGCGTCGAAGCAAAGGTCGAAGCCACCATCCCGTCGGCCGACAAACTGTCTGACGAGATTGACCGCTGGCGTTCCACAGGCGCCTTCTCCGGCGACGTGGAGTACGAGCAGTCAAGTCCCATTTCGGGTGTGATATGGTCGTTGCTGCCATTTGTGCTGTTCTTCGGCGTGTGGTTCTACCTGATGAAGCGTATGTCCGGCGGAGGAAATGCCGGAGGCGGAGGCGGCATATTCAGCGTAGGCAAGTCCAAGGCCATGCTTTTCGACAAGAATAATTCGAATAAGGTCACTTTCCGCGATGTCGCCGGTCTTAGCGAGGCCAAGACTGAAATCGAAGAAATCGTGGAATTCCTCAAGAATCCCAAACGTTATACCAACCTCGGCGGCAAGATTCCCAAGGGCGCACTCCTTGTAGGCCCTCCCGGTACGGGTAAGACCCTGCTTGCCAAGGCTGTGGCCGGCGAGGCCGATGTGCCGTTCTTCTCGATGTCGGGCAGCGACTTCGTGGAGATGTTCGTCGGTGTGGGCGCCTCGCGTGTCCGCGACCTCTTCCGTCAGGCCAAGGAGAAGGCTCCGTGTATAGTGTTCATCGATGAAATTGACGCAGTCGGCCGTGCCCGCGGCAAGAATGCCGGCATGGGCGCCAACGACGAGCGCGAGAATACCCTCAACCAGCTCCTCACGGAGATGGACGGCTTCGGCACGAACAGCGGCGTGATAATTCTCGCTGCCACCAACCGTGCCGACATTCTTGACAAGGCCCTTATGCGTGCCGGTCGCTTCGACCGACAGATATACGTCGACCTCCCCGACCTGCCTGACCGCATCGAGATATTCAAGGTACATCTCCGTAAAATCAAGACCGCTCCCGACCTGGATGTGGACATGCTGGCCCGTCAGACCCCGGGATTCTCCGGCGCCGACATTGCCAACGTATGCAACGAGGCCGCACTCATCGCCGCACGACACAACAAGGATTCGGTGTCGGCCGCCGACTTCAACGCAGCCGTCGACCGCATCATCGGCGGCCTTGAGAAGCGCAACAAGATATTCACCGTAGAGGAGAAGCGCGCCATCGCCGTACACGAGGCCGGCCATGCCACCGTGTCGTGGCATCTGCGCTACGGAAATCCGCTGGTGAAAGTCACCATCGTACCGCGCGGCAAGGCTCTCGGCGCGGCCTGGTACATGCCCGAGGAGCATCAGATCACGCCCTCGCAGGTGATACTCGACAATATATGCTCGCTTCTGGGCGGACGTGCGGCCGAAGAGCTCTTCCTCGGTCAGATATCGACCGGAGCCGCCAACGACCTTGAGCGTGTGACCAAGCAGGCTTATGCCATGGTGGTGTACTATGGCATGAGCGACCGCCTGCCTAACCTGTCGTACTACGACTCGACGGGTCAGAACAGCATGTTCACCAACCCCTACTCCGACGAGCGCGCACGCATCATCGACGAAGAAGTATCGCGCATCATCACCGAGCAGTATGCCCGTGCCAAGGAGATTCTCACCGAGCATATGGACGGCCACCATGAGCTGGCCGACACCCTCATCAAGCGCGAGGTCATCTATACAGAGGATGTCAAGCGCATCTTCGGTCCGCGCAAGTGGACATCTCGCACTGACGAACTCTTCGGTGCCCGCGAGCTTCCGGCCGCCGCGTCGGACCGCGACGGCGGCGAACCTGTGCCTCCGCCTATCGACGATGACGAGCCGGCTGCAGCCCCCGAGGGTGAGGGCAATGAAGAAAAGGCCTGACCTGTCGGCCTGCATACCATGACAAGAGGGCCGTTCTGTCTAAGGAGCGGTCCTCTTGTCGCGTTTTCGGACACGATGCTGCGGGCTTGACATCGCCTGTGACGCCGCAGTCAACCATTTTGTCAATAACCGGCACTCCTTTGATGGCGATATTCAGTACCTTTGCGGTAAACCAATGATTTTGCAATAATATGAGAATAGTAATTCTGCTTCTTTCATCACTCTGTGCGTTGATGTCATATGCTCACGCCGGATGTCACGGATGCTGCCACGGCCACTCCTGGACGTCGGTGGCTGACAGCACCTCGGGTGCGCTGGTCGACAATTTCTGGAATGTCGACAAAGGTTTCTTCAATCTCCGCAGCAACGAGAACGAGAACTCGGGTATCAACTACTGGCCGCAGGCCCACGCTATGGATGTGGTGGTGGACGCCTATGTGCGCACCGGCGACAGCCGCTATGCCGCCATGTTCGACAAATGGTTCGAAGGCATCAAGCTGCAGAACGGCGAGGGCAGCGGCTATCAGAATGATTTCTATGACGACGAGGCATGGGTGGCGCTCACGATGACGCGTCTCTACAATGTGAGTCAGGACAAAAAATATCTCAACGTAGCGCGTGAGCTTTACGATGACATTGCCAAGGGCTGGAACACAGAGTATGCCAAGGGCGGAGTGGCATGGCGCAAGTCGCAGCCGTGGAGCAAGAACGCCTGCATCAACGGCCCGATGTCGCTTCTGGCATTCAAGCTCTACAAGGCCACGGGCGACCGCAGTTACGCCGAGTTCGGCCTGAAGGTCTACAAATGGCTGCGCGAGAACCTGATAGACCTCTCCACCGGTTTCGTGGCCGATAATATCGACGGCCGTACAGGCAAGGTCAATCCCTGGAGTTTCACATATAATCAGGGCACGGCCATGGCCGCTGCCCTCGAAGCTTACCGCTACAGCGGCACGCCCGACTATCTTGCCGACGCACGCCTGGTGGCGCACTACGGCATCACGTCGCCCAAGTTCGTCGACGCCGCTTCGGGCGTGATGCTCTATGAGGACGGCAACGTCCCCGGCGAAGGCGACGGAGCCCTCTTCCGTGCCGTGTTCTTCAGATACCTCTACGATATGGCCACCGCCGCCGAGATACCGGCCGAGACGCGTGCCGGCTACGTGCGGGTCATGAACGTGTCCGCCGACAGTCTGCGTGCCTGCACCGACAGCCGCGGCTGCCTGGCGCTCTTCCATCCTGACTGGCGGAAGGTAGTGAAGCCCGGCGAAAGCGGGACGCTCAACGCTCAGGTGAGCGTGTGCACCCTCATGGAGACGCTCGGCCGCATGGAGTGACCGCCGCACCCTCCTTTTTTCAGATACTGTAAAAATGTCGGAATATGGCCGCGCCGTATTCCGATATTTTCATTTTATAGATAATTAACAGACCGTGGGACGACGTTTGGTTGGATAATTGCTAATTTTGTACGTTCATACTTCTGTAGAGATTTTTTTATTATCATACTTATTAAATAATTACGCCTTCTTTTACCAATGAAAGAGCAACCCAATCTAAGTTTTTGGAAACTTTGGAATCTGAGTTTCGGATTCTTCGGCGTTCAGATAGCGTATGCGCTTCAGAGTTCACAGGTAAGCCGTATATTCTCGACTATCGGAGCTGACCCGCACGATTTAAGTTATTTCTGGATTCTCCCGCCCCTGATGGGTCTGATTGTACAGCCTATAGTAGGCTCGGCCAGCGACCGCACGTGGAACCGTCTCGGCCGTCGTCTTCCCTACCTTCTGATAGGAGCCGCTGTCGCCATCGTGGTGATGTGCTTCCTTCCCAACGCCGGTTCGCTCGGACTTGGTATATCGCAGGCCATCATGTTCGGTCTGGTCATGCTCATGCTGCTTGATACGAGCATCAACATGGCCATGCAGCCATTCAAGATGCTTGTGGGCGACTTCGTCAACGAGAAGCAGAAGGGACTCGCCTATTCGATTCAGTCATTCCTGTGCAACGCCGGTTCCGTCGTGGGTTATGTCGCCCCCTTCGTGCTGGCCATGTTCCTGAGCAATACCGCTCCCGCCGGCGAAGTGCCTCCCACTGTGACGTGGGCCTTCTATATCGGCTCCGGCATACTCGCCATATGCGTGGCCTATACGTTCGCCAAAGTCAAGGAGATGCCTCCTCACGAATATGCCGAGTTCCACAACATCGACGAGTCGCGCGACGCCAAGGGCCCGAAGGGGAATATGTTCAGACTCCTCGTCAAGGCTCCCAAGGTGTTCTGGACCGTGGGCATCGTGCAGTTCTTCTGCTGGGCCGCATTCCTCTATATGTGGACATATTCGACAGATGCCGTCGCTCTTCAGGCTTTTGACGCGCCCTCGGTGCAGGAAGTGACCGGTGTCACCATCAACGGACAGCGCTACGACGACAAGTATATATTCGACGGCGAGCACCCCGTCATCGAGAACGGACGCCTCGCCCTGGCCGGCATTTCGGTCAATGGCGACCTCGTGCAGCCTTCGACAGTCATGCTCGGAGCCGACACCCTCATCGCCGGAGGCAAGGCCGTGATAGCTGACGGTGCGGACCTTCTCACCCCTGACGGCGCAGCCTTTGCACCGGCAGGAGCCACCCTCGTCATCGATGACGTACCCGTGGTGCTCGGCAGCGATGCCGTGGCCGTGTCGCGTCTCTCGCTCGTAGCTCCCGGCACGACCCTCACCCTCGCCCATATAGCCAACATCAACAGCAATACAGGCAAATACGAACTCGAGCAGACCTCGACCCTTCCGGCAGTCAGCAGCCGCAAGGACATCACGCTGAACTACAAGACTGTCCTTAACCCCGCCACCGCCGAATATCAGAACGCCGGCGACTGGAACGGCAACCTCTTCGCCATCCAGGCCATCGCAGCCGTGCTCTGGGCCGTAGTGCTCGGCTTCTTCCGCCGCTGCAAGCCTGCCTACTCGCTGAGTCTTCTTCTCGGCGCCGTCGGCTTCATCTCGGTCTACTTCATCCACGACCAGTATATGCTGGCCGTCAGCTACTCTCTGATGGGCTGTGCATGGGCCGCCATCCTGTCGATGCCCTTCACCATCCTGACCAACGCTCTTTCGGGCGGCAACATCGGCACCTACCTCGGCCTCTTCAACTGCACCATCACCATTCCGCAGATTGTGGCAGCCCTCTGTGGCGGTGCCATCCTCCACTGCTTCCCCCCGGCAGCCAACGGCGCCCCCCTCACCGTGGGCATGCTCGTCGTGGCCGGTGTCCTGCTGCTGATAGCCTCCGCCTGTGTATGGATTATCAAGGAGACCTACGGCTCGCAGACCGCCGCGGCCAACAGCTGATGACATCCGATTCTTAAAAACTTATATACAGACCGCGCCGACTCTCAATAAGAGTGTCGGCGCGGTTGTTTTACTCGAAAATTTGCATTACCTTTGTCCGGTGAAGTCTATTCCTCACGTTTCAATAAATTGTTTCCTCAGATAATGACCACCCACAAGTACAATCTCGATAGGGCCATAGACCGCCGCGGAACTCTGGCCACACAATACGAAGAACTCGAAATGAAATACGGACGCACCGACCTGCGGCCTCTATGGATTGCCGACATGGATTTCGCCGTGTGTCCTGCCATAAGCGATGCGCTGGCTCGGCGCGTCACTCATCCCGTGTTCGGCTACACGACGGCTCCCGCTTCGTTCTGGGGCGCCATCACCTCGTGGCTTCAGCGACGCCACGGCTGGATGGTTCCCCGGTCGGATATCGACTTCCTGCCGGGCGTCAAGAAGGGACTCGGGCTGGCGCTGAACTACTTCACCCGTCCGGGCGACGGTGTGGTGATACAGCCGCCGGTGTACCATTCGTTCCGCTCGGTCATCACGGGCAACGACCGTGTGCCGCTCGACAATCCGCTTGTCCTCGGCCCTGACGGCCGCTACACGATGGACCTCGACGGACTTGAGGCTCTGTGCGCCGAGCGCCGTCCTCGGGCCATGATAGTGTGCAATCCCCACAATCCCATAGGCATCCAGTGGCCGGCCGAAGTGCTCGCCGAGGTGGCCGCGATATGTCAGCGCCACGGCATGCTGCTCATATCCGACGAGATATACGGCGATATGGTGCTCGACGGCGCCCACTATCCTACGGCGACGGTGTCGGATGCGGCCCGTCAGGTGTGCGTCACCATAGGGGCGCCCTCGAAGACTTTCAACATTCCCGGCATTTCGAGCGCCTGGACCGTGGTGCACAATCCCGCGCTGCGCGACGGCTTCTTTCAGTGGCTGCTCGCGAGCGAATTCGACACGCCGCCGCTCTTTGCCGTCACCGCTACCGAAGCTGCTTACAGCGGCGGTGACGACTGGCTCGGCTGCGTGCTCCGGTATATCCGCGACAATGCCGCCGAGGTATGCCGCCGGCTTGGCGCCATAGAGGGTGTGCGGCCTTTCATGCCGGAGGCGGGATTCGGTCTGTGGGTAGATTTCGGCGGACTCGGCCTGGACCATGACGGACTTGTGCGTCTGCTTGTCGACAAGGCTCGCGTGGCCGTGAGCGACGGTGTGACCTTCGGCCCGGGCGGCGAAGGATTCGTACGCATCAACATCGGAGTGTCGCACGGAGTGCTCATGGAGGGAATCGACGCCATCGTCAATGCCGTAGAATCACTTAAATGAAAAGCGTTCCGTTCATAAAGATGCACGGCATCGGCAACGATTTCGTCGTCATCGACTGTCTGGCCAATCCCTGGCTTGACACGGCCATCGGCGATTTCGGAGCATTTGCCCGCCGCGTGTGCCGTCGGGCTTTCAGCGTAGGCGCAGACGGACTTCTGGTTCTTCAGTTTGATAATGACTGTGACTGCCGTATGCGCATATTCAACGCCGACGGCTCCGAGGCCGGGATGTGCGGCAACGGCATCCGCTGTGTGGCGCGTCTGCTCTTCGAGCGGCATGTGCGCCGTCAGGAATTGACCATACGAACAGCTTCAGGACTGCGTACGGTGCTTGTAAATACTGATGGTAATGGCACCTTCGTGTCGGCCACTGTGGACATGGGTGCGCCCGTGTTCGAGCCGTCCCGTGTGCCGGTAGAGTCCGACGCGCCTTTGGTCGACGCGCCTCTCGACATCGACGGCCGCGTATATCGTCTGACCGCCGTGTCAATGGGCAATCCTCACGGCGTCATATTTGTCGACGACCTCGCGGCGCTTCCCTTCGTGGAGCATGGTCCGCTTCTGGAGCGACACCGCATGTGGCCCGAGGGAGCCAACATCGAGTTCGCCAGCATCCGTCCCGGCACGAAGGTCATCGATGTGCGCACATGGGAGCGCGGAGTAGGGGAGACTCTCGCCTGCGGCACGGGAGCCTGTGCTGTGGCTGCTGCTGCCGTGGCCACACGTCGGCTTGACTATCCGGTCGGCATAGCACTGCGCGGCGGCACGCTCCACATCGACGTCAGTTCTGACTGGCACATCCTCATGACCGGACCGGCCGAAATAGTATTTGACGGGCTTTTGGACATCCCCTCGGCTGACTGAGCCGATTATCCGCGGCCGGCAGACAATAAACCGTCCGAAACACCGTAAATATAATTAGACGAAAAAAACTTAACCATATAACATAAACCTTAAATTATAAACGTATGAAACTGTTCAGCAGTATGGCGGCCGCTCTCGTGCTTATGTCGGCCGCCGCCGTGTCAGTGTCAGCCCGGCCGTCGTCCGGACTGCTGCCCTATCAGGATAGCGCTCTGCCTCTTGAGGAGAGAGTGAGCGACGCACTCTCCCGTATGACCACTGCCGAGAAGATAGCCATAATCCACGCGCAGTCCAAATTCAGTTCGGCCGGAGTGCCCCGTCTCGGTATCCCTGAGTTGTGGTGCACCGACGGGCCGCACGGAATCCGTCCTGAGGTTCTGTGGGATGAGTGGAACCAGGCCGGATGGACCAACGATTCATGCACGGCTTTTCCTGCTCTGACATGTCTTGCCGCGACGTGGAATCCAGAGATGGCCGCACTCTACGGCAAGTCAATAGGCGAGGAGGCCCGGTACAGGGAGAAGGACGTGCTTCTCGGTCCGGGCGTGAATATATACCGCACGCCGCTGAACGGCAGAAATTTCGAGTATATGGGTGAAGACCCCTTCCTGGCATCGGTCATGGTCGTGCCTTATGTCAGGGAACTGCAGAAGAACGGTGTCGCCGCATGTGTGAAGCACTATGCTCTCAACAATCAGGAGAGCCGCCGTCACACCACGGATGTTGACCTCAGCGACCGTGCTCTCTACGAGATATATCTTCCTGCCTTCAGGGCTGCCGTGCAGGACGGCGGCGCGTGGTCAGTCATGGCGTCCTACAATCTCTACAAAGGACGGCACGCCTGTCAGAATTCCCGGCTGCTCAAAGATATTCTCCGCGATGAGTGGGGATTTGACGGAGCGGTGATTTCCGACTGGGGCGGTGTGCACGATACCGGACAGGCCGTCACGGGCGGTCTCGACCTTGAATTCGGCTCGTGGACCAACGGCCTCTCCGAAGGAAAGAAGAACGCATATGACAGCTACTATCTCGCCGACCCGTATCTGAAGCTAATCGCCGAAGGTAAGGCCGATACAAAGGAGCTCGACGCCAAGGCCGCCAATGTGCTCAGGCTCATGTTCCGCACGGCCATGAACACTGACAAGCCTTTCGGTAGTCTCAACTCGCCCGAGCACGTCGCTGCAGCGCGTCGTATCGCCGGAGAGGGAATCGTGCTTCTGAAGAACGACCGCGGCGTGCTTCCTCTCGATATGCGCGGAAAGAAAAAGATTGCTGTCATCGGTGAGAACGCCATAAAGCCGATGACAGTCGGCGGAGGCAGCTCTTCGCTGAAAGTCCGCGAGGAAGTCTCGCCGCTCGAGGGTCTCAGGAGACGGTTCGGCAAGGAGGCTGACATAGTATACGCACGCGGATATGTCGGTGAGCAGCTTAAAGAGCACGACGGAATGGCGCTGCTCGACCTCACGGACAGCCGCACGGAGAGTGAACTGACAGCAGAGGCTGTCAGCGTAGCCCGCGATGCCGACTATGTGATATTCATAGGCGGTCTCAACAAGAATCCGCATCAGGACTGCGAGGACACCGACAGAGCGGGACTCGGTCTGCCTTACGGACAGGACCGCCTGATAGCCGAACTCGCCAAAGTCAACCCTGACATCATCGTGGTCAATATCTCGGGCAATGCCGTGGCCATGCCCTGGGTCGGCGACGTAGCGGCTGTGCTTCAGGGATGGTACATAGGCTCGGAAGCAGGCAATGCCATCGCCGACATCATCTCCGGAGATGTCGTCCCGTCGGGCAAACTGCCCTTCACCTTCCCTGCCCGGCTCGAGGACGTCGGCGCGCATGCCCTCGGCGAGTATCCCGGCAATGCCGAGGCTCTGAAGCTCGGTGCCGACACCGTGCCCGAGTATTACAGCGAAGATATATTTGTCGGTTACCGCTATGCCGACAAGGCCAGGACCGCACCGCTCTTCCCCTTCGGACATGGATTGAGCTATACCACATTCGCCTACGGCAAGCCCGAGGCCGACAGCAGGCAGCTCGGTGCTGACGGCTCCATCACATTTTCCGTGAAAGTGAAGAACACAGGCCGCACCGCCGGCAAGGAGACCGTCCAGCTCTATATCGCTGACAAGAAGTCATCGCTTCCCCGTCCGCCCAAGGAACTGAAGGGATTCAGAAAGATAGAACTCGCTCCCGGCGAGGAGAAGGTGGTCACGTTCACTGTCGGCAAGGATGAGCTGAGCTATTACGACGACAGCAAGCATGCGTGGGTGGCCGAACCCGGCACCTTTGAGGCGCTCTTCGGCTCCTCTTCGCGCGACATACGCGGCTCGCTGACCTTCAGGCTGGTCGACTGACCGCCCCGTCGGCGCGACAGTCCGTTAAGGCAAGGCTCCGCTAAGACTTCGGCAACGCCCGGTATGCTCTGGGCGACATACCCATTATCTTGCTGAAGAGGCGCGAGAAGTAGAACTGGTCATCAAACCCGAGTTTGAAACTTATCTGTGTGAGTTTCATGTCGGTGGTGTTGATCAGTTCGCATGCCTTGCGGATTTTCAGAAGGTTGAAGTAGGTCAGTGGACTGTAGCCCGTGCGCTTCTTGAACATGGACGAGAGGTAGGAGGATGAGAATCCCGAGTAGTCGGCGATGTCGGTCAGCGTCAGTCGCCGCTCAACATTTTCGGCCATATAGTGTATGGTCGATTCTATTACGTCAGAGTCGTGCTTTTGGTTGCCCACCTTGCGGTAGAGGTTGAGATAGCGCATCGACTCCAGGAAGTGGTGGAACAGCGCGACGGCGTAGCGTATGTTCTCGATGGCGAACGAGTCGTCGAGAGTGCTGTATATCTCCTCGAAGATATTGATGCGGTCCGCGATTCGCGAGTCGTGTCCGGGCGCTATCGTCCGCGGCGCAGGGTCTGACGACATGAAGTGCCGTGCCGCCGAGCCGCTGAAGTGCGCCCAGTAGATGGTCCACGGATCGTCGTCAGAGCTTGCGTAGGTGTGGGGTATGCCGGCTGGCAGGATGAAGTATTATATTTCTGGCATCGGCCTACGGCACCGGTGCTTTCGACGAATTCTCCGCATTTCTGATTGTACGTTTTATTGGCGGCATAGCCATCGGCATAGCCTCGGGACTGTCGCCGATGTATATAGCCGAAGTGTCGCCTTCGCATATACGCGGCAAACTTGTGGCGCTCAATCAGCTCACTATCGTGCTCGGTATTCTGGGAGCGCAGATTGTCAACTATCTTATTGCCGAACCGATGCCTGCCGGAACGACCGTGCCCGCGCTTGAGTCATGGAACGTGCAGACCGGCTGGCGATGGATGTTCTGGAGCGCGGCTTTCCCTGCGCCCCTCTTCCTGCTGCTGGCGTTCTTTATCCCCGAGAGTCCGCGCTGGCTCACAATGAAAGGCATGACCGAGCAGGCAGGACGCATACTGACCCATGTGGGAGGCCGTCAGTACGCTGACGAAGAGATAAAGGCCATCGTCGACGGCGGACGCAAGGCCGAGAAGCAGGGCGGACTGAAGAGCCTTTTCAGCCGGAAGTTCAGCTTCGTGCTGCTCATCGGTGTGGTTATCGCCGTCTTCCAGCAGTGGTGCGGCACCAATGTGATATTCAATTACGCTCAGGAGATTTTTTCGGCACAAGCCGAAATCCCGGTGCATAGATTAT
>DLAL01000002.1 GCA_002493945.1 Porphyromonadaceae bacterium UBA7048 | reverse complement strand
CTCCATGTAGCTTAGCTCTGAATGTCGGCGATACGGCGGATTTCGGTCGACATTTTTCTACTAAAATATCGGTAATTCGTAGAAAATGGTTGTGCACATGCTGATTTTTGCATACCTTTGCGACATCACGAAAACCTCCAAAATATGAATCTCAATCTTACTTCTTTCCGAACCGTCACGGCTGTCACCGCGCTTGTGGCGTTGGCGTCTGTGCAGGCTTATGCCCGTGACTATACCCTGCGAGGCCCGGACGGCGCTGACGGCGCCGCTGTCGCTCACCGCATGATGGTGAAGAAAAGCTCTCTGCAGAGTGCTGCAGGCAGGATGGGCACCTTCGCCGCTCCTGTGCGCGGCCTGTCGAACGCCACGGCTCCTGCCCGTGCGGCCGTCAAGTCGGAAGCAAATCTTTTCGGTGCCATGATAGGCAACGAAGACTGGGACTACTATGACCGTCCCGTCGGGCTCTACTCGATTAATCCCAATACGGGAGCGTGCACGCAGACTGTCCCCGTGGCCATCCTCGACGAGGGCCAGCCGGCCGGCACCTACTGCGACGGCAAGTTCTATGCCTCGGTGACCAAGGACTTTTACGGCTACATACAGAGCATCACCAATGTCACCGTCGATGTCGCCACTGGTTCGGTCACGACCTACGATGTCCCCGAGGCCGACAGGGTGTATGCCAACGTGTCGGTCAACATGTCGGCCGACCCCGTGTCAGGCACCATATACTCCATAAACTACGGCGAGTCTCTCGACGACTATGTGCTCTGCACCTTCGACCCGGCGGCGAACACCTACACCCGTGTCGCCCCGCTGACGGACCACTACTGGGCGTTCTGCATCTCGCCCGATGGCGTGATGTACGGCGTCAATGACTTCGGTGAGGTCAAAAGCATAGACATGACCACCGGCGCCGAGACCGCCACAGTTGCGGCCACCAACTTCACTCCGGCCACGTTGCAGTCGGCCTGCTGGAGTCCTACGGACAAGCGCATCTACTGGGCTGCCTGCAACCATTCGCAGGGCTGCCTGATAGCCATCGACCCGGCTACGGGCGTGGCCGAGACCCTCACCACATTCGCCGGAGGCGCGGAGTTCATCGGACTCTACTGCACCGACCCTGTGGCCGATGCCAAGGCTCCGGCCGGAGTCGGCGGTCTGCGGGTGAACTATGCCTCGACCGGCTCGACGCGCGCCACGGTCAGCTGTACGATGCCGCGCAGGACTGTCGACGGTTCGGCGCTCCACTCGCCGTTCACCTTCACGCTCTCGGCCGGCGGCAAGGAGCTGGTGAGCACCACCGCGCTGCAGCCAGGCGAGCAGTTCTCGGGCAGCTACGACCTTCCCGAAGGCCCGTGCGCCATCGAGGCCGTGTGCACCAACGAGCATGGCCGCGGCGTGCCCGTGAAGCTGTCGACCTTCACCGGCATCGACGCTCCCGGCGCAGTCGTGCCGCAGGCTATGGTGCTGGACTACACCACGGTCAGCCTCACGTGGACCGTGCCCGACAAGGGCGCTAACGGAGGTGACTTCGACGCGTCGCTGATGTCGTTCAACGTCCTGCGCGACGGCACGCCCGTCGCCACCGGGCTCACTTCCGGCGAATTCTCCGACAAAGTCTCCGAGGTCATCGCCACCTACCGCTACGAGGTTGAGACAGTTTACGCCGGAGCGGTCGTGGCACGCAGCCTCGCCGTATCGGTTCCGGCCGGACGTTATGCCGGACTGCCGTACAGCAATACGATAGACGATGCCTCGGCCTTCGCCACCCTCACTGTCATCGACGGCAATGCCGACGGCATCACGTGGGCCTATGACGACTATCAGGGAGCTGCCGCCTACTCCTATTCGCGCACCCTCACTGCCGACGACTATCTCGTGCTGCCCTGCATACGCCTTCAGGCCGGACATGCCTATGAGGTGGCGGTCACCGCACGCGGCGTGTCGGCTTCCTACCCCGAGCGATTCGAGATAGTGGCAGGCACGGCGGCCGCCGCGTCGTCGCTCACCACGGAGGTGATGGCGCCCGTCACCCCCTCCAACGAGACCGCCACATACACGGGCCGCTATCTTGCCGAGGCCGATGCTGACGTCTTCTTCGCCGTCCACGGCATCAGCGACCCCGATATGTCGACGCTCTATGTCTACGGCGTCTCCGTCACCGACATGGGCAACCTCGAGGCTCCGCAGGCTCCCGTGATTGCACGTGCCGAGGCACATGCCGCCGAGATGAAGGCCGACCTCTCGTTCGTCCTTCCCGCGCTGACCAACGCCGGAGCGCCCCTCGCAGCCATCAGCCGCGTGGAGGTGAGCCGCGACGGAGCAGTGCTCCATACGGCGCGTGACCTTGCTCCCGGCGCGACAGTCGACTGCACGGTCGATGCCGTATTCGGATTCAATACTTACCTCATCACCGCATATGCCGGTGACCTCGCCGGTGTTCCGGCCGTGGCCAAGGTGTTCGCCGGACAGTACACGCTGCCTTTCGCCGTCGGACCTACGGCCGACGAATTCACCCTCTTCACCGCCGAGACCAATCCGTCGGTGGACGACAACGAGTGGTACTACGACATCTCGGCCAACGCCCTCAAGATTTCGACTTACAAGTACAACGACACCGACCAGTTCATCTTCACTCCGGCCATAGAATTCGGCGACGCCAACCAGGCCGACCTCACATTCGATGTATGCGCCGGACACAGCGCCTATCCCGAGCGCCTTGAAGTGACTCTCGGCACATCGGCTGACCGCAGCACACACACCACCGTGCTGGGCACGTTCGAGTTCAACAACGACGAGTTCGAGCAGCGCAGCCTGTCGTTCAGCCTCCCTGCAGCAGGCCGCTACTATGTGGGCTTCCATGCTGTCAGCGACGCCCAGAGCGTGTGCCTCTCCGTCAGGAACATCAACATTCAGAACGGCGCACGCATGCTTGCTCCGGCAGCAGTGACCGACGCCGTCCTTGAGCCCGGCGCCGAAGGCGACCTTTCGGCCGTAATACGCTTCACAGTACCTGTCACCGACCTCCGCGGTGACGCGCTCGGCGACCAGACCGTCGACTTCCGTCTCCTTCGGGCCGACGGCACCGAAGCCGCGACGCTCACCGGCGCTGTCCCCGGCACCGAGGTATCGATGACCGATGAAGTGGCCGCCCAGGGCATGAATACGTACACGCTCATCTCGTCGGGCACATACGGACGCGGTGGCACGGCCACCGTCTCCGGCTGGGTGGGCATCGACATCCCCTCGCACATCAATGCTCTCGATGTGCTTCCCACTGCCGACAACCTCGGTGCCGTCCTCACGTGGACCGCTCCCGCCGAAGGCATACACGGCGGCTGGCTCGACCCGTCGAATCTCAGATACCGCGTCTACCAGCTCGTCAACGGCAAGGACCTCGCAGTCCTCGGCGAGACTTCGGGATGCACCTACACGGCCTATCCCGCCGGCGGCACGCTTGACTTCTACTACTATTATGTAGCGGCCTTCACCGAGGCAGGCGAGGGCATCACCTCCTACACCGGCGCTATGGTGGGCAATCCGGCAACACTTCCTATGATAGAGACCGCGTCGAACCGCATCATCACCAACCTCCCGTGGATCTCCGGCTCGCTTGCCGGCAATGTCAACTGGGGCGTGGCCGACTACATCGGTTCGCTCGACCTCGCCGCTGCCGACGGCGGCATGTTCGTGGCTTCGGCAGCCCTGCCCGAGCGCCGTCCCGGTGCAGCACGGATGCAGCTGCCCAAGCTCACCTTCCGCGGTCTGGCGCAGCCTACGCTCCGCTTCAAGGTATATCACTACGAGGCCGAGGGTGCCGGACTGATTGTGTCCCTCACATCCGACGAGGTGAACTATACCGACGTATTCGCTACCCGTGCCGATGCCGGGGCGGAAGGCTGGGAGACCTATACGGTCAACCTCTCCGACTACCGCGACTGTCCGTGGGTGTCGATTTCGTTCGACGCCACCCTGACCAACGGCGGCGCATACATGATAGTCGATGATATCGAGGTGGTCAACATCCCCGAGTACGACATAGCCGTCACTTCTGTCCGCGGCAAGGCCAACGTCGCTGTCGGAGAGAAGGCCACCTATCTGGTCGAGGTGACCAACCGCGGACGTCAGCATGTCATGTTCGACCTATCGTTCCGCGCCGACGGCCGGCTTATCGGCGAGGTGCACCGCGACACGCCCTTCCCGGCCGACGGTGTCGACGTGTACAGCTTCGACTTCACGCCCGTAGCCGACAATCTCGCCGCTCCCGTGGAGATAAGCGTCGAGGCCGCACCCGTCGGATGGACCGACGAGACTCCCGGCGACAACGGCGGCTCCTTCCTCGTCAACGTCATCCAGCCCGAGCTTCCCGTAGTGTCCGACCTTGCCGCCGCGTCTTCCGACGCGGGAGTGGCCCTGACGTGGACGGCTCCGTCGCTCGCCCCCGACGCATACACCGACAACTTCGACGACTATGAGTCGTTCAGCTACGCCGATATCGGCGACTACACTCTCGTGGACCTCGACGGCCTCGTGCCCTGCGGCATTCAGGGCGTGACATTCCCCAACATGGGTACTCCGATGGCATTCCAGGTGTGGGAACCGCTCGCGCCGGGTGTCGATGTCGACGCCGACATATGGGCGCCCCGAAGCGGAGCCAAGTGCCTTGTGGCATGGACAGCCCTCTCGACCACCGAAGATCCTTTCAACGACGACTGGCTCATATCGCCCGAACTCTTCTGCGACGGCACCACGGCACAGCAGATATCTTTCTTCGCCAAGCGTCCTGTGGCCAACTACGGACCCGAATCCTTCGAAGTCCTGTGGTCTGACGGCTCTGCTGACACCGCCGACTTCGAGCTCCTCGCTTCCGAGACCGTGGCCACCGGCGGCTGGCTCGAATTCCGCTACACCCTTCCGGCCCAGGCCCGTCGCTTCGCCATCCGCTACACGAGCCGCAACCGCTTCGCGCTGCTCTTCGATGACCTGACCTACACGCGTCCTTCGGCAGCGGCAGGCCTCACGGTCGAGTCGTTCGGCGTATACCGCGACGGCGTGAAGATAGCCACCGTCACCGAGCCCGGATATACCGACACTGCCGCATCAGCCGGTGCACGCTACAACGTCACCGTCAACTACAACCGCGGCGAGTCGCAGCTGTCGAACACCGCCACGCTCTTCAGCGGCGTCACAGCTCCTGCGCTTGAGGCCACCGTCACCGTCGCCGACGGCGCCATCATCGTCCGCGGCGCTTCTGCAGTGACAGTCGCCACGCCCTCAGGCATCGTCATCCCCGTGACCGCAGTCTCGGACGACGAACGCATCTACCGCGTCTCCGCCGGTCTTTACATCGTCTCGGCCGACGGCGCTGCCGTCACCGTAGCAGTGAAGTAGGACTCAGACCGGCCGGACGTGTAAGACTTGCCCGGCCGGTCTGACTTCTATCAGGGTGAATAATCAGTACCGAATAGAGTTCTCTGAGAGAGAGACGGTTGAAGAGCCGATTCTCACTATCTGCAATATTGTTGAACTTTCTAACCACTACGATTGAAATGATAACATTGCCAGGTGTTTCTCCGGATATGATTGCCAACAATCTTACACCGTTTGAACCCACTCATCCCGGAGAGCTTATCAAGGATTAACTTGAGGCACGGAGTCTGACTCAGGCATGGCTCGCAGAGCGTATAGGAGTCAGCCCCTCGCTGCTGAATGAAATTATAAAGGGCAAGCGTGCTGTCAATACAGAAATAGCTTTGCTCATCGAGGCAGCTATGGATATGCCTGCAGATTTGTTGCTCAATCTGCAGAGTGCCTATAATATGCAGGTTGTGAAGTCGGATGTCTCTTTTATGAAGCGTCTGTCGGCTATCCGCAATATCGCTGCCGTCCTTTAATCTATAAAATCCCACAAAA
>DLAL01000040.1:1261-13809 GCA_002493945.1 Porphyromonadaceae bacterium UBA7048 | reverse complement strand
AATTGTTGATAAGGTTTAAAAATAAATGAGAAATGAGCGGTTAGTGCTTTATGAAGACCCGGAGGCTCGCACCTCCGGGTCGTAAGGTCATATCAGGTGAGTGAATCAGCGCACAACCAGCTTGAGGCTCTGATTGCCGGCCACGGCTATGTAGAGGCCGGGGGCGAGGTAAGCGGTGCTGAGCGAACCGTTGCCGCGGGCCACGATTGCACCTGCCGCGTTATACACAGCCACGGGGCCCTCGGCACGGAGGATACCGCCTTCGAGGGTGATGGCGCTGCCGGCAGGAACGACTGCGTCGACACCCGAGTTCGACTCAAGGGGCAGATAGTAGGTGTCAAGCGAGAGACGCTTGGTGGTCGGGTGATAGTAGTACACGTTGAGAACCGACTGCTCGCCTTCGGGCTTGAAGGAGGGAGTGATGTTGGTGAGGTTGCCGCGCTCGTCGGGCAGGAGATTGAGCAGGACTTCGCCCTGGGCGTCGTCTGTCGACGGGGTGGCGATGTAGAGTTCCTCACGCGACTCGGAACCCTGGGTGCCGCGCTTGATGAGCATCATGTAGGCGATGCCCTTGGTGGTGTAGGCGCCGGGCTTGACAGCATCGGGAGAACCCAGATAGCTCTGTGCATACTGCACCTGACGGCCCATGGCGACACGGTCGATGCGGACGAACTTGCCCTTGGCGTCGAGCCACATGAAGCGCATGACGTCCTCGCCGGTGGCGTCATCATACTCGGGGACGCGGAGCTCGAAGCAGTAGAGGTGCGAGTCGCCGTCGGCCACACGCGTCACGCTTGCCGTGAGAGGCTCGATTTCGGCATCGTCGCTGTATTCGAACTGCTGGGGGATGGAGAGGGTCACCTTGCCGTCGGAGAGGTTGGTGATATCGAAAAATGTGTCGCCGAACTCATCCGTGCGCACGAACATCATCTGGTCGGTCTGTCCGGGGACGTCGGGGAGGTTCAGGGCCGCGTCGCACTGCTCGGCCAGCACGGCCTTGCGGGTGCCGGTACTGTCGTATACGTAGTACGACTTGATATACGAGTCGTCCTGTACCGGAGTGTAGTCCCACTTGGTGACGACGATTGTGGGAGTAAGGTTTTCGTCGAACACGATGTCACCGTCATAGTTGAGACTGCCCACCGAGAAGTATGAGGCCACGATGGATTCGTCGGCAGTCTTGGACACGGGCACGGGCACGCTCCATACCTGCTCGAACGACGTGGGAGTTGCCTCGAAGATGCGCACGTGGAGCGTATTGGGCTCGCGCTGCGTCATGTCGTCGGAGAGGGGGTTGTCGTACTGATTGTAGAACGGCTCGTCATACATGGGCATGACATAATATATATGTCCCTTGACCGACATCGAGAACATGGGCACGGAGTCCTGCTGGTCGCCCTGCACCTGTATCATGGGAATACGCTGGGTAGTAACGGCCACAGGGCCGTCTGAACCGTCGGTAGCCGACGAATAGATCTCATATACCACTTCGCTGGCGGTGAGGTAATCCCAGAAGCCGGCGTCGTCGGAAGCATGGTTCTCCTCGTGGGAGAATGTCATGAAGTAGTTAGATGTGCCGTCGGCAAGGGGTGCGCCCTCGATGACGTCGGCAAGGAAGTCGGTGGTTGACCATACGGGCACGTCGAAGCCTTCCGCATCCTTCTCTCCGCCGATGGAGTAGACGAATGTGCGGCTGTTGTTGGCATAGTGGTCGGTATTGACCGTCAGCGAGATGATGATCTCGTAGCGGTCGTCGGTGTTGAAGAACTTGGTGGTGATGATGGGCGAGAGGTCATAGCGCACCACACGCACTTCGTCCTCGGCATAGTCCACCTTGTCGCGGACGGTGCCGACGACGTTCATCTGAGGATCGTATATGGTATATTCGTATTCGCGAAGAATGATATCTGTGTAGGCCACATCATCGTGAGGAGGGATGGTGTCGCAGACGGCGGCTGCGGAGTAGTACCAGAGCTCACCGCCGGGGCCGTCGATGTCACCGAAGTTGTCGAGTCCGTTCATCGAGGATGCCGGCTGATAGCCATTGGGGCCGGCGTCGACGCGCATGACGGGTCTGGCAAGACGCTCATTGGCGGCCTTCACGGCCTGCGCATGACTGTCGTGGAAAACCGATGCGGTCTCATGCCATGCAAAATGGCCGGAGGAGAGAGTCCGGCCATTTACCGATGCCGGAGCGGCGGCAGCCGGAATGGCTGCAGCTGCGGCAGCCACCGACAGAACTGCCGGGATTAGAGTAGAATAGTGCATGAACTGATGTTTGAAATTAAGATTTGTATTATAGCGGATATTTGCAGGTAACAGGCATTTTTGTGACTTTGCAGTCCGGAAATGGTACACGGGCTTGAACCGCTCTGAGAAAAGGAGTGGCGGATTGAACACTTTTTCAGTTCTATCCTCCACAAAATTACAAATTCCTTCTGAATTGTCAGAGTATTTTAATAATAATTTGCACTTTTGATTTGCAAATTGACAAATTACTTATCGGATTCGGCGTTTTCAGCACCGTCTACGGTGTATCCGAGAGCCTCGATGTAGTAGAACGAGAGGTAAGCCTTGCCTTCAGCTTCCTGACGGGCAGCGATTTTGGCGCGGTAGTCGGCCATGCGGTCAGCGAATGTGTCGATGCCTTCCTGACCCTGGGCTTTCTTCTCGGTGTCGCAGGCCTGATGAGCCTGTGCGGCCGAGTCGGAGGCAGCCTGACGGGCTTCCATAGCCACTACTTCTTCCTCGCCGATGCGGGTCTCGCGGACGATGCCGCGGACGGTGAGCTCGCGGCCCTTGGTGTCGGGAGCGAAAGCGCCGCCCATTTCGGCCGTAGCCTGGCAGCGGAGCACGAGAGCGGAGTCAGCGCCGACAAGGAATGCCTTGGTACCGCCGTGCGCGCACAGATGCGAGCAGTAACCCTTGACTTCGACTGTGTCGCCGAGAAGTTTGTCACCGCCGGCGAAAACGGAGTCTACGCTGATAGCGGAAGGTTCGGCAGCCTTGTCGGCTTCCTTGGTGCCGCATGAGGCGAAAGCGAACGCTGCAGCGGCAGCCAGTGCGATAAAGATAGATTTAATTTTCATAATTGACATATTATATGGGTAATAATTTTTCCGGTGCGGCAAAGGTACGAAAATATTCAGAACGCCGCAATAGTCCGCACCGAAACGGAGCATTACGGAATACGTCAAAAAACTGGTACTTTTAGCTATTATTTTTGGTGGTTAAGTGAATAATTGTTACATTTGCCGCAATTTTCAATAAGTACGCTCATTCGCATGTACTTTAAAATGCATTGACATTTGTACTAATAACCAAACATATCACAATGAAACAGAAACTTTTCCGGATGGGTGTGTTCGCCGTTACGGCGGCCTCCGTGCTGGCGGGATGCTCCGATGAATGGGGCTTCTCCGGCAAGGGCACCGGCAGCATCGCGCCCATGGTAGGAATCGACACCAAGGTTGTGTCGTCGGTGGAGGATGCCCCCGGCAGCCGCGCCGAAGGCGAGCTGACCGCAGGCGACCTCTCGCTCCGGCTCGTGAAGACCGACGGTTCGAAATCCTATGAATTGGGTACACTCGCATCTTTCGATGCTTCGCAGCAGTTCCCCACGGGGGCCTATACCGTAGAGGCTTACTACGGCGACCCCGAAGCCGAAGGCTTCGACACTCCGGCCTACAAGGGCTCGCAGGACATCACCATCGTCGACGGAGGCACCACCGAAGTAGGGCTCACCGCCACGATGGCAAACGCTATGGTATCGCTCACCTACTCCGAGGCTTTCCAGGGCTATATGACCGACTGGAGCGCCACGGTCAACAGCGTGGCATACGCCAAGGACGAGACGCGTCCCGTATACGTGGCTCCCGGCGACGTGCGCATATCCGTCAGTTTCACCAAGCCCAACGGCAAGAGCGCTACCATAGCTCTCGACCCCGTCAAGGCTGAGGCCCGCTACCACTATCACGTGAACGTCGACGTCAACGGCGGCGAGGCATCAAGCGCCGTCATCAGCGTGACATTCGACGAGAACTTCGCCACCGAAAACGTCGACATCGACATCAGCGACGAAATCCTTTCCGCTCCCGTTCCCACCATCGAGGCCGACGGATTCACCGCCGGAGAGGCCGTGACCGCCGTATCAGGCATGACCTTCGACGGCAAGCTGACCATGAACATCATAGCCCTCGCAGGCATCAAGGACGTCACCATGACCACCGCTTCGGAGTATCTCACCGGCCGCGGATGGCCCGCCACCGTCAGCCTGCTCAATCCCGGCTCAGCGCTGTCCACCCTCCAGAGCTTCGGCCTCAGCACCCTCGGCCTGTGGAACAAACCGGGCGAGATGGCCGTGATTGACTTCACGGGCGTCATACCCTTCCTCAAGGCTGTCGAAGGCGACAACTCGAACGTATTCACCGTCACCGTCACCGACAAGTACAGCCGCGTCAGCGAGCCCATCGAGCTCCGCGTCAACGTCGAAGGCGTCCAGCTGACACTCTTCCAGGAAGACACCTACGAGAATCCCGGCCAGGACCTCCAGATAGGACTCGACTACAACGGCTCCGACGTGATGAACAACGTCAGGATAGAGTACGTGAACAACTACGCCGGCGGTCTGTGGGCCGAACTTCCCATCAAGGCAGTGACCGAAGACACTAAGAGCCGCGCATCGAAGCGCTATCTCGTCACCGTCACCATCCCCGCAACCCACACCGGTGACCTCAAACTGCGCGCCAAGTGCGCCGACGTCATCAGCGCAGAGCTGAAAGTGGCAGGCGTCCCTTTCGCAGTGGAGGTCGATGATAATGACATTTTCGCAACCCGCGGCACTCTGCATATAGTTCCCTCCAAGGACAACACCGGTGAGGAAATCAGATATGCAGATGCGGAGGTTGAAGTGAGCGCCGACGGAGCCGACTACAAGACCGTGGCCGCTACACGCAACGGCGAATATTTCAGCTTCAGCGGCCTCACCCCCGGCCGGACAAATCTGGTACGAGTAAAAATCGGCAATATGCACTCAGCTCCCGCTGAAGTCGCCGCAGAGCAGGACCTTCAGATTCCGAACGGCAACCTTGATGCGGATGTGACCGTAGCTGCCAGCGCAGGCGATTGGAAAAACATAGTTTTCCAAGGCTGGGGTACCAACAACGCCATGACAACCAGTCAGCCGACAGGCAGCGGCTGGGGTGTTGCAAGCAACAACAAGCTCTGCAAAGCCATTTCCGGAACCGAACAGACCACTGATGCGCACGCCGGCAAAGCCGCACTCATCAGAACTGTCGGCTGGGGTGGAACAAACACCGCAACCGGAGATAAAGGCACGAGCGGCGATTGTAAGTACACCGACCCCGGTCTCCTCCATCTCGGAGCTACCAGGACAACCCGTCCTTCCGGCTATGGAGAAAATGATAACAAAACCAATAGCACCAGCACGGGCCCGATAAGCACCGACGACCTTGACTGCGGTATAGATTTCGCATCCCGTCCCTCATCGCTCACCTTCTGGTACAAATATTCGCCCAAGAACGGAGCCGACAAAGGAAGCGTTGAAGTGTGGTTCAATGACGCTGCAGGCAATGTTATTGCATCCGCAAGCATGCTGCTCGACGCCACCGGAGAGTACACGCAGAAAACGATAAACTTCGATTTCTCCAATAAGGCCAAGTGCGCTAAGATGTACGTCAAATTCCTGTCGTCCTACGACATGGAGTATGTGAAGCGCACCAACGACAACTTCTCCGGACCCGGCTTCGCAGGCAGCAATCCTTTCATGGGTTCGCAGCTCTACATCGATGATATCGAATTAACCTACTAATGACTAATCAATCAAAATGAAAACCAGCATATATTCAATATTTGCCGCAGGTGTTCTCATGCTCGGAGCAGCTTCTTGCTCCGAGGACTGGACGCCCCCTGTGGCTGAGGAAGGCAGCGTCAACCTCAACTCGCTCAGCGTGGACATGAGCGATGCAGAGAAGGTGTCGACCTCTACGGTGAGCCGCGCTTCGGTAGACCTCGCGCCCTTCATCGTCACCGTCAGCAACGGTGCTGACTACACCCGCACGTACACCTACGGCGACATGCCCGAAGTCCTCACCCTCCCCGTAGGCTCATACACCATCTCGGTGAAGTCGCACGAAGTGCAGAAAGCCGAGTGGGAACGTCCCCTCTACCTCGGCACAAAGGAATTCACCGTCACCAAGGGTAAAATCACCGACATAGGCGTCGTGACCGCTTCGTTCGCCTCGCTCAAGGTGACCGTGCAGTTCACCGACGACCTCAAGCCCCTCCTGGGCGACGACGTTAAGGTGACCGTCATCGCCAACGACCAGGGCTCGCTCGTGTACACTCCCTCCGAAACACGCGCAGGCTTCTTCGAAGTAGTCGAAGGCTCGAACACCATGATCGCTCGCTTCGAAGGCACCATCGACGGCGTCTACACCACTCAGGACACCCCCTTCTCTGACGTTGAGGCCGGCCAGCACCGCATCGTGCGCTACTCGGCCAAGTCGAATCCCGACATCCCCGAACAGTCGGGCGGCATCAGCGGCTCTGGCATCACTCTCGACACCTCGGTCATCAATCAGGACATCAACAGCGACGTCATCGTCAGCGAGGACAATATAGACTCCTCCGACCGTCCCGGCCAGGAAGAACCTGACCAGCCCGGCCCCGGTCCGGACGAACCCGGCCCCGACGAACCCGGAGAAAAGCCGGTGACATTCGAGCCGTTCAACTCGCCCAACCTCGACCTTGACGCAGAGAACGTAGCCACTGCTGATTTCGGCAATGCTATCGTGAGGATCTCCGCATCAAAGGGAATCAAGAGCCTTGTGGTCAACATACACACAAGTAATGAGGTCCTGCCCGGACTCCTCGCAGGCATGGGACTCGGCGAACCGTTCGACCTCGCCGATATCAATGAGGACTCGACAACAGGCGACAGCGTAAAGACCTTGAACCTCCCGTTCAATTCCCAGGTTGCCGGACAGACTGAAGTCGACTTCAACATCTCTGATTTCGTACCTCTGCTGGTTGACCTGGCCGGAAATCATGAATTCACGATTACTGTCACGGACAACGACAACAAAGCCGAGACCATGACTCTCCGATTCAAAAGCTAACAGTGTAATCCCTTACCGATATGAAAAATATCAATCTTTATATGACCGGAGCAGCGCTGCTGCTCTTCTCGGCCGCCTGCTCGGAGACTGAGCAGTTCGGCACCGACGGCGAGGGACGACTCGCGCTTGCCACCTCAGTCAGCGGCGACATGAACGTCGTGTCGCGCGCCTCCGAGCAGGAGCTCGCCGACGGCTGCATGGTGTGGATATCGAACGACAAGGGCCTCGTCTACCGCTACGAAGGCCTCGACAACATTCCTTCGTCGATCAGCCTCCTCTCGGGCCGCTATGTGGCCGAAGCCTGGACGGGCGACTCCGTGTCGGCATCGTTCGACAAGCGCTGGTTCAAGGGCCGCGAGGAATTCACCATCACCAAAGGTGAGGTGTCGACCGTCAACCTCGTCTGCAAGGTGGCCAACGTAGCCGCCAGCGTCAACTACGCCGAAGGCCTCGAGGACGTCCTCTCGGACTTCACCATGACCGTGGGCCACGCACGCGGCTCGCTCGTCTTCGAAGGCCGTGACGACCGCCGCGGCTACTTCATGATGCCCTCCACCGACCACAACCTCGCCTTCGAGCTGAAAGGCACGCAGGGCGACGGCTCGGAGTTCGTCTACAACGGCGTCATCGAGGACGCTCAGCCCGCCACCGAGTACATCCTCAACGTCAAGTACACGGCTCAGGAGACCACCGTGGGCGGCGCCATCTTCTCCATCGTCATCGACAGCAAGGAGATAGAGCTCAGCACCGACGTCAAGCTCGTGCCCGCTCCTAAAATTTCGGGCTACGGCTTCGACCTCGCCACCCCCATCATGGGCGAGGAAGGCACCATCGGCCGCCGCTCGGTCTACATTGCATCGGCAACTCAGATAAGCAACGTAATCGTTTCGGGCGACATCTTCAGCACGCTGCTGCCTGCCCTCGGCGGTGACCGATTCGACCTCTGCAACGTGTCCGAGACAGCACTTGCCGACATCAACGCCATCGGTGTTAACTACAAGAGCACCTACGACGCCGATGCCGACCAGACTCTGTTCCAGCTCAACTTCGAGGAAGAGTTCACCAACAGACTCCCGAACGGCGACTATAACATCAGCATCGAGGCCACCGACGCCAAAGGCAACGTGACCGCAGCCACGATGACCATCAAGGTAAGTGACGTAGCCGTAGTGGCAAATCCTGTCATCGACGCCGAAGTCTATGCACGCAAAGCCACTCTCCACGGCACGATTGCCAAAGACGGAGTAGAAACGGCAGGCTTCAACTATCGCCAGCAGGGCACCACACAGTGGATATATGCGGAAGCCGCTTCCGATAATTCGGCATACAGCAAAGGCGACACATTCTCTGCCGTCATCGAAGGTCTCGAACCCGGTTCGACATACGAATATTGCGCCGTAGCCGACGGCAATGCCACGGCCACCATCGAGACATTTGTGACCGAAGCCGCCACACAGCTCCCCAACAGCTCGTTTGAGGAATGGGGCAAGAAGAGTCGTGCCGATATCCTTGCCAGCGACTACAACAACATTTTCTGGGATTCGGGCAACCATGGTTCGACTTACTCCCCCATAGGCGCCACGAACCTTACGACCGCGTCGACCGACTTTGTTCATTCGGGCACATACTCGGCTCGTCTCGAATCGAAATCCGTATTCGGCGTATTCGCAGCAGGCAACCTCTTCGCAGGTCAGTTCCTGAGAGTCAACATTCCTAATGGCGTCCTCGGCTGGGGCCGCCCCTTCACCAACCGTCCTAAAGCGATGAAAGTATGGGTGAAGTATACTCCCGGCACCGTGGGCAACGGCGGTGACAAGATTGCCAACGGAGAAATGGACCGTGGCATCATCTACGCCGCACTTGTCGACGGAAGTACCATGACCGACGGTAGCGACACGTGGCCTGTCATCATCATGACCAACAAGGGCGACGAAAGCAAGGCTCAGCTCTTCGACAAGAACGGCGACAACGTGCTCGCTTACGGCGAGCACGTATTCAACGAAGCCACTCCTGAAGAAGGTCTGATGCAGATTGAAATTCCTATCGAATACCGCAAGGAAGGCGTCAAGCCTGCCAATATCATCGTGGTAGCATCGGCCAGCTTCTACGGCGACTACTTTCAGGGCGCCGCAGGCTCGGTGATGTACCTCGACGACATCGAACTTGTTTATTGAGACAAAACCTCCACAACTAAATGACTGAACAGCCGCCCGGCCGGGAACATCCCCGGTCGGGCGGCCTGCATTTTCATTTGTGTAATTGAAAAAAAATTCCCAACTTTGTCGTCGCTATGGAAACACGCAAGACATACACATACGACGAAGCATACAACGCTTCACTTGAGTATTTCGGCGGCGACACTCTCGCCGCTCAGGTGTGGGTAAGCAAATACGCGCTGAAAGACAGCGACGGAAACATCTACGAGCTTACTCCCGATGACATGCACCACCGCATCGCTGCCGAGCTGGCACGCATCGAGTCGAAATATCCGGAAGGCATGGCCGAGGACGAAATCTTCGGGCTCCTCCGCCACTTCCGCTACGTAGTCCCGCAGGGCAGCCCTATGGCCGGCATCGGCAACAACCTCCAGGTGGGCTCGCTCTCGAACTGCTTCGTGGTGGGCATCGACGGAAAGCCCGACAGCTACGGGGGCATCATGCTCGTGGACCAGGAACAGGTGCAGCTGATGAAGCGCCGAGGCGGCGTGGGTCACGACCTGTCGCACCTCCGCCCCAAAGGCACGCCGGTGAAGAACTCGGCCCTGACATCGACGGGGCTCGTCCCCTTCATGGAGCGCTACTCCAACTCCACCCGCGAAGTGGCCCAGGACGGCCGCCGCGGTGCCCTGATGATGACAGTGTCGATAAAGCACCCCGACTCGGAGGCTTTCATCGACGCCAAGATGACTCCGGGCAAGGTGACGGGCGCCAACGTGTCGGTGCGCATCGACGACGGATTCATGGAAGCCGTCGAGGCAGGCACCCCCTACCGCCAGCAGTACCCCGTGGACTCTGACACCCCTACTGTAGTGAAGGAAATCGACGCCGCCGCCCTCTGGCAGAAGATAGTGGGCAACGCATGGAAGTCGGCCGAGCCGGGCGTCCTCTTCTGGGACACCATCCGCCGCGAGTCGGTGCCCGACTGCTACGCTGACCTCGGATTCGAGACCATATCCACCAACCCCTGCGGCGAGATACCCCTCTGCCCCTACGACAGCTGCCGTCTGCTGGCCATCAACCTCTATTCGTTCGTAAAGAACCCCTTCACGCCGCAGGCTGAGTTCGACTTCGGGCTGCTGCGCCACCACGTGCGCCGCGCCCAGCGCATCATGGACGACATCATCGACCTGGAGATGGAGAAAATCGACCTTATCCTCGAAAAAATCGACCGCGACCCCGAGAAGGAAGAAGTCAAGCAGGTGGAGCGCAACCTCTGGACCAAGATACGCACCAAGACCCTCCGCGGACGCCGCACCGGCCTGGGCACTACGGCCGAAGGCGACATGCACGCCGCCCTGGGCCTGCGCTACGGCACGCCCGAAGCCACGGCATTCAGCGAGGAGGTGCACCGCGCCGTAGCCCTGGCCGCCTACCGCGAGTCAGTCGAGATGGCACGCCAGCGCGGAGCCTTCGAGGTGTACGACACCGAACGCGAGGCCGCCAATCCCTTCATCGCACGTCTGTCGGCCGCTGACCCTCAGCTCTACGCCGACATGTGCCGCTTCGGACGCCGCAACATCGCCTGTCTCACCATCGCCCCCACAGGCACGACAAGCCTCATGACCCGCACTTCGTCGGGCATCGAGCCGGTGTTCATGCCCGTCTACAAGCGCCGCCGCAAGATCAACGCCGCCGAGGTCAACGCACGTGTGGACTACACCGACGACTCCGGCGACCAGTTCGAGGAGTACATCGTCTACCATCCCAAGTTCCTTGACTGGATGAAGGTGGCCGGCATCGACACCGAGAAGCACTACACCCAGGAAGAACTCGACGACATCGTGGCCCGCTCGCCCTACGCCGGCGCTACGGCCAACGACATCGACTGGCACGAGAAAGTGGCCATGCAGGGCCGCGTGCAGAAGTGGGTGGACCACTCCATCTCCGTGACCATCAACCTGCCGGCCGACGTATCGGTGGCCGAGGTCGAGGCCCTCTACCGCGAGGCATGGCACGCCGGATGCAAGGGATGCACCGTCTACCGCGACGGCTCGCGCTCTGGCGTCCTCATATCGGTGGAGAAGAAGAAGGACGAGCAGCCCTGCAACTGCCATCAGCCGCTGATGACCAAGCGCCCCATCGAGCTGGAGGCCGACGTGGTCCGCTTCCAGAACAACAAGGAGAAGTGGATAGCCTTCGTCGGACTGGTCGACGGACGCCCCTACGAGATATTCACCGGACTCGCCGACGACGAGGACGGCCTCTTCCTGCCCAAGTCCGTCACCCACGGACAGATCATCAAGGCCATGGACGAGAACGGCACCAAGCGCTACGACTTCCGATTCATCAACAAGCGCGGCCACAAGACCACCATCGAGGGACTGTCGGACAAGTTCAACCCCGAGTACTGGAACTACGCCAAGCTCATCTCCGGCGTGCTCCGCTACGGCATGCCCATCGACCAGGTGCTCAAGCTCGTCGGCGGTCTCGAACTCGACTCACAGTCCATCAACACATGGAAGATGGGCGTGGAGCGCGCGCTGAAGAAGTACATCCCCAACGGCACCAACGCAGGCGGTCAGAAGTGCCCCAACTGCGGCCAGGAGACACTGGTCTATCAGGAAGGATGCCTGATATGCAAGAACTGCGGCACCTCCAAGTGCGGCTGACGCAGTGAGTGTATGTTTTAAAACATTAAAACAGGCGTCAGGAGAATTGAAATTACAGAAATTTTTCGTAAATTTGCGCCTGCATAACAGCATACATCCGAAACGAACAAAAATCAAGTTATTAAAATAACAGGTAAAATGAAAATCGAAAAAATCATCGGACGTGAGGTGCTCGATTCGCGCGGCAACCCCACCGTAGAAGTAGACGTAATCCTCGAATCCGGCGCTTTCGGCCGTGCATCGGTTCCCTCGGGAGCCTCCACCGGCGTGAACGAAGCCCTCGAACTGCGTGACGGCGACAAGGCCCGCTACATGGGCAAGGGCGTCCAGAAGGCAGTTGCCAACGTAAACGGCCCCATCGCTGCCGCTCTCGTAGGCATGAGCGCACTCGACCAGATTGCCATCGACGAGACTATGCTCGCTCTTGACGGCACCGACACCAAGAGCAACCTCGGCGCAAACGCCATCCTCGGCGTATCGCTCGCAGTTGCCAAGGCCGCAGCCGACTACCTCGACCTTCCCCTGTACAAATACATCGGCGGCTGCAACACCTACGTGCTGCCCGTGCCCATGATGAACAT
>DLAL01000040.1:0-968 GCA_002493945.1 Porphyromonadaceae bacterium UBA7048 | reverse complement strand
ATTCATGATCCGTCCCATCGGCGCCACTTCGTTCCGCGAAGGCATCCGCATGGGTACCGAAGTATTCCACAACCTCAAGAGCGTCCTCAAGGCCCGCGGCCTCAGCACCGCTGTAGGTGACGAAGGTGGCTTCGCTCCCACTCTCGACGGCACCGAAGACGCCCTCAACGTAATTATCCAGGCCATCGAAAAGGCAGGCTACGTACCCGGCAAGGACGTGACCATCGGCCTCGACTGCGCTTCTTCCGAATTCTACAAAGACGGTCTCTACGACTACACCTGGAAGCAGGGCGAAAACGCTCCCAAGCTCACCAGCCAGGAGCAGGCCGAATTCCTCAAGAAACTCGTTGAAGAATATCCCATCGACTCCATCGAAGACGGTATGGCAGAAGGCGACTGGGAAGGCTGGAAGATTCTCACCGACCTCATCGGCGACCGCTGCCAGCTCGTAGGCGACGACCTCTTCGTGACCAACGTGAAGTACCTCCAGAAGGGTATCGAGCTCGGCTGCGCCAACTCTATCCTCGTGAAGGTTAACCAGATCGGCTCGCTCACCGAGACCCTCCGCGCCGTAGAACTCGCTCAGCGCAACGGCTACACCGCAGTCATCTCGCACCGTTCGGGCGAAACCGAAGACGCTACCATCGCCGACATCGCCGTGGCTACCAACGCCGGTCAGATCAAGACCGGTTCGGCAAGCCGCTCCGACCGTATGGCCAAGTACAACCAGCTTCTCCGCATCGAGGAGCAGCTCGGCAACGCCGCTCAGTACGGCTACGGCAAGAAGACCCGTCGTCCGGAATAATCAGCCGCACCACACATCACACAACGCCTTCGGCCTCCCGGCCGGAGGCGTTTTTCTATTTTAAGGACAGGAGTACAGGAGTTTTTTTAGTCGTTTTATTTAGACAGGAGTACAGGAGGAACAGTAGTTATTTTATTTAATTTAGGGATATTCGGTTAATGAC
>DLAL01000006.1 GCA_002493945.1 Porphyromonadaceae bacterium UBA7048 | reverse complement strand
AACTGTCAAAGATGGGAAGTTACGGATAAAATTCGAGATGGCGAAAATATTCAGCCTCCGCACCGTCTATTTTTGGCAATGCGGAGGATGATGTCATCGCGACGGCGGCGCCTCGGCCGTCCTTTCCCACTTTCCGGGACGGGGCGACATGCGGAAGCGGATGGTGGCGCCGCGGGCTATGTCGGCGTGGCTGAACCACGATTTGTGCCACGGCTTGCCGTCGATGGTTACGGATTCGACGTAGATGTTGTCGGGCGACAGATTGTCGGCTTCGACGGTGAGGATGCGGCCTCCTCCGAGGTCGATGCGCGTACGCTTGAAGCGTGGTGCGGTGAGCAGATACACGTCCTGACCGGCGTTGGGGAAGAATCCGATGTTGTGGAACACATACCAGGCCGACATGGCGCCCGAGTCGTCGTTGCCGGGGAGGCCGTCGCGACCGTCGCTGAAATGGTTGGTGAGGAGACGGTTGACGCGCTCGACGGTGCGGTCGTGGCGTCCGGCCCACAGGTAGAGGCAGGGGATGAGAAATCCCGGCTCGTTGTTGATGTTGAAGTAGCCCGAGTCGAAGAACCGGTCGAGCCTGCTGACGAAGCTGTCGGTTCCGCCGCACTTTTCGATGAGCCGGCTGACGTCGTGAGGTACGTAGAAGGAATATTCCCACGAATTGGTCTCATAGAAGAAATTGGGCCAGCTTCCGTGCGAGTGAGGCGTGAACGGTTCGCCGCGGCGGCATGAGTCGGGCAGCTGCGACGGCGGCGTGAGGCGCAGGCGGCACGGCGGAGTGGAGGTGTAGTAGTCCCATGTCGGCTCGCGGTAGCTGTCGTCCCACTCTCCGTCGGAGCGGCGCGGCATGATGAATCCGCACACGCTGTCGCACACGACGGGGCGCCACAGATTCTCCCACGATGCCGCGCGGCGCGAATACTTCTCCGCCAGGTCGTGGCGGCCGGCTTTGGCGGCACACTGCGCTATGGCCCAGTCGTTGGCAGCGTACTCGAGTGTGCGCGTGCCGGCGCGCTCATAGTCGGTCGACACATATCCGAGCCTGATATAGTCGGATAGTCCTCCTCGGCCGTGCCGCCGCTCGTCGTCGCCCGGCGGCACTTCGGCGTCCTTGAGCATGGCCTCGAGTGCCTCGTCGGCGTCAATTCCCGGCAGGTCTTTCAGCAGAGCGTCGGCCACGACCATTTCGGCGTTGCTTCCGCCCTGGGTGCGGCCGTTGGAGTCGCCCGAGCGTCCGTCGGGCATATAGCCGGAGTGGCGGTAGATGTCGATGAGCGAATTGACTATGCGCGCCTCGTCGGCCGGGGCAATCAGCGTGAGCAGCGGATGACTTGTCCTGAAAGTGTCCCACAGACAGTAGAAATCGTCGTAGTAAGGCTCCGGTGAGACCCATCGGCTGTTTTCGCCCGTCTTGTCGACAGGCTGCAGTAGCGTGTGGTAGAGGGCTGTGTAGAAGCGGCGGAGGGCTGCAGGGTCAGTGCTGTCAGCATCGATGCGTCCGAGACAGGCGTTCCAGCGCCCGCGTGCGGCTGCGCGAAGCACGTCGAACGGTATCCCGGCACTTTCGGCCATGCAGTTCTGACGGGCTTTGCCTCGGCTGATGAACGAGATGCCAACACGGACCTCGACAGTGTCTGTGTCTTCCGCATACCCGAACCATGCGCCGACGGGTTCGCCCGAGTCGTATTCGGCCGTGCTACGCGCCGTCGCGCGGCCCGACTTCCATGTGCCGTATTCCGTGGCCGGAGCGCTGAATGTGGCATAAAAATATACGGTGAACGCATCGCCCGTGTTCCAGCCGCCCGACACGCGGTTCTGCCCCGTTATTTCGTGGTCGGACAGAATCTCCACTTCCGAGCCGAGCAGCACCTGGTTCTCGCCGCAGCAGGCATTCTCGCCGAGTATGCTCCCTGTGTCGACGAGGATGCCGCGGCGCCCCGGCCGGGTGAAGTTGTAGCGGTGCGCGCCGGTATGGTCAGTGCAGGTCAGCTCGGCCACGGCACCATTGTCGAGCGAGGTGCGGTAGTAGCCCGGCTCGGCATGTTCGGCGGTGCTGCCGGAGCCATAGTCAGTCACCGTAAGTTCGCCCGTGAAGGGGAATACGAGGATGTTGCCGTACTTGGGGCCACCTCCTGTGCCGCTGACGTGCAGATGGCTGAATCCGCGCACAGTCGCGCCGGCCCGATAGCCCGGGTTGGAGCCTCGGTCGCCGCAGTCGGGGCCGAGTTTCACCATTCCGAAGGGCATCGATGCTCCGGGGAAGGTGTTGCCGTCGCCTTCGGTGCCTATGAACGGGTCGACATATGAGGCGTAGTCCCGTCCGCGGCAGAGAATCGATGCCACGCAGAACGCTGCGAGCAGCGCGTGGCGAAGTCGGTTGCACCTCATGGCTTACTTGATTTTCTTGAAGGTTATGGCTTGTCCGCCGCCTGCGGCCATGCGGATGTCGAAGCTGTCGGATGCCGTGACGACCTTCTCGGTGATGGTGTAGGCGGTTGGGTTGGTCTTCCAGTCGGCGTCGGGAGCGTCGGCATAGATTACGGCTTTATAGGCGCGGTACGGCTCGAGGAAGTCGAGTCCGACCGCCACCGTCCGTGCGCTTTCGTCGGTGGCGGCGCCGAGGAAGAATGTGTCGTCGGCACGTCGCACGATGACCACGAATTCGCCCGGTTCGCCGTCGATGGCGCGCGACCAGTCGCAGTCGGCGTCGAAGTCGCGGAAGAACTGGAATGCCGGATGGCCGTCATAGTGCTCGATGAGGTCGGAGGCCATCTGCACGGGCGAGTAGAGTATCACCCAGTCGGCCAGCTGTTTGGCCAGAGTGGTGTTCACGCGCGAGGGTATCGACGGATTGCCGTTCCATGCCTTGAAGTCGGGGTGTGTCTTTGTGTTCTCAAGCAGGATGTCGAATGTGCCGGGCGTATAGTCCATCGGGCCGACCAGAAGCCGCGTGAAGGGCAGTGTCACGTGGTGCGACGGGGGATTGCCCTCGCTCCATGCGTTCCACTCCATACCTCGTGCCCCTTCGCGCGACATCATGTTGGGCCACGTGCGGCGTATGCCGGTGTCCTTGATGGGTTCGTGAGCGTTGATGGTCATGTGCTTAGAGGCGGCCAGCTCGAGTACTTTCTGATAGTGGCGCACTCCGTACTGTCCGTGGTGCGAGTGTCCGCCGGGTACGCCTCCGGCATAACCGGTCTTGACGTTGTTGATGCCCAGGTCGTGATACCACGAGTAGGCTTCGTCCATCGTTGACTCGTAGAACGGCATATTTGCGCCTGTCTCGTGATGGCCGATGACCGTGACGCCGTGCTCGCGTGCGTAGTCGGTGACCTCGCGGATGTCGAAGTCATCGAAAGCCCTGACATAGTCGAACACCTGCGAGCCGCCCCAGTTCTGCCAGCCTTCGTTCCAGCCTTCGAAGAGGACGCCGCGGATGCCGTTGGCGGCGGCGAAGTCGATGTATTTCTTTGCATTCTCGGTGGTGGCGCCGTGGCGGTCGCCCATCACCCACGACTGTATGCCCGTGTGCATGCCCCACCATATGCCGATGTACTTCATCGGTTCTATCCAGTCGGTCGACTCGAGCCGGCAGGGCGGATTGAGGTTCAGTATCAGCCCAGAGTTGATGAGGTCGACGGCCTTGTCGCCGGTCTGTATGGTTCGCCACGACGTCCGGAAACTGCTGCCCGTGCGCGCCATGATGCCGTCGGGCCACGGAGTGAGTGTGGCCTTGAACCGCGGGCCCGAAGTGTGCGTGAGCGTCATCTCGGGGAAGTCGTAGAGCGCCGCCTCGTGGATGCTGCCGTAGATGCCCGAATCGGTCTTGAATGTCATGGGCGTGTTGGCGTTGTCAATTGCGCTGAGGGGCTGACCCCGGTAGAGGAGCTCGTAGGTGTCTGCGTTGGCCGGAATGGACCATGAGGTGCCGTCTGTGGCGAAGTTGAATTCCGTCAGCTCGTCGGTCACGAATATGGAGTCGGCAGCCGCCGTGCTGTACTCGTAGCGGAATCCTATGCCGTCGTCGAACGCGCGGAAGCGGACGGTGAGGCGAGTCGAGGCGTTCGACAGATTCACGGCCATTTCGTTGTAGTGCTCGCGCATGTGCTTGTTTTCGCCCCAGGGCTGGGTCCAGTATTCGTCCCTGGAGTCGAAAGATATGCTGTCGAGACGGTATTTGCCGGCAAGGTCGAGACCGCCGTTCGCGGTGAATCCCAGAGCCGATCTGCTGATGAGAGCCGAACGGTCGCGCACTACTTCGTACGACGGGCGTCCCTGACGGTCGAGCGAGAATGTGATGCGGTTGCGCCCGTCGGGCGATGTGAGTTCGGCCGGAGCCTGCTTGGCGCACAGCGGCAGGACGGAGGCAAGAGTCAAGGTGATGAATACGGGTAATTTCATTGGACGTGACGTGTTGGTTTTTCTTTTCCGCAAAGTTATGCAGGATATGGACACGTCCGCCACGCTGGATATGAAAATGTAGACGTTTGTAAATGGTAATGCGCTGTGGGCCAGCTGATATTTCAGCACTGAAGTGGTGCCGAATGTAGACGCTATAAATCGTGTGCGGCCTTGATTTTCATGATGTCTTCCTCGAAATGCTCGCGGTCGACGGCGCGGTTGCGCAGACGTGTGCGGTAGTTGTAGACCGTGCTGGTGGAGCACCGCAGGAATTGTGCTATGCGTCCGCTGTCGGTGATGCCGAGCCGCATCAGGGCGTAGATGCGTAGCTCGCGGTTGAGCAGCGCACCTTCCGGCAGGCGCACACGTTCGTCGTCGCGCAGCAGGCGGTTGAAGTCTTCTACGAAGGTCGGGTATAACTTCAGGAATATTGAGTCGAAGCGCCTGTAGAGGCCGTCGGTCTCCTCTGCCACGGATTCGTCGGCCTGCAGGCGACGGGTCAGTTCGGCGAACGAGCGGGCGGCGGCGAGTTTGTAGAGCGACTTCTGCGTCTGCTCCATCCTGTCGATGTAGTGGTGGCAGACATCGAAGAATTCGGCGATGTAGCTCTGCTTGGTCACGTTGTTCTCATAGAGAAGGACGTTTTTCTCGTTCAGGAGCGCGTTCATGCGTGCTATGCGCCGCATCTGGCGGTAGATGCACACCGTCAGACCGATGAGGACGAGCAGGCTCAGAGCGCTCACCGCCAGCAGCGTGAGGAGCCGCCGGTGCGACCGCTGCTCCTCCTCGCGCAGGGCCGATGTGATGATGGAGTAGGCGTCGTAGGTCGTGGCCGAGCGGAATGATATGCCCGACTTCCGTATGTCCGAGAGTGTCAGCAGCGTGAAGTCGTACGCCTCACGGTAGCGTCCGTCCTCGTAGAGCATCATTGCCACGGCCTGGAGCGAGAGGGTCTCCCGGGTGGCGCTCCGGATGTCCGCTATGGCCGAGCGCAGGTAGTAGTCCAGCGCACGGTCGTGGTGTCCGAGTTGCAGGCTCACGGTGGCGTAGTGGTTGGTGAGCATGGCGTACTCGGGCGAGTCGGGACCGTACTCGGCGAGGAGTTCGCGAAAGAGAACTTCCGCTCCGGCTGAGTCTGTCGGGGCCAGAGATGCGGCCACAGCCACGCGACGGCTGTAGGAGTGCGGACTGAGATAGCGGAAGACCGAGTCGCGGCACGCGGCGGCGTCATAGCGGTTGCGCGGAGCGGCTGCGGCGTAGTATTCGAGCAGACATGAGCGTGCCTCATAGTACATCAGCCTGCCGGCGCTGTCCAGGGCCTCGGGACTGATGCCGCGCAGTATCTCTTCGGCCTCGAGGAAGCGGCTGCACATCGACAGTGCCATGCTCTTGCGGATGCCCGAGGCGAGTGCGCGCCTGCCGTCGCCGAGGCGTAGGGCGGCAGCCTCGGCGCGGTCGATGCAGGCTATGGCAGAGTCGACCTGATACTTGCGGTATCGCTCGAAGAGGAGAGTGTTGACGCGGCACACTTCCGCATCCGGTACGCTGTCTCCCTCAAGCAGACTTCTGACGGCGCCGATGGCAGCTTCCTTGCGTTCGGTGAACTCGTCCTGCCGCGCTATGGTAGCCTTGAGCGAGTCGAGCAGTACGTCGGTGGCCGACGCCGCAGCCGCGACAGAAGATGCCACGGCGATTATCGCCATGACCGCCGTCCTTGCCAATAGGTCCGTGACGTGCCTCAAGTCCTGCAATACCAGCAAAAAGTCTTCGCTCCGCTTCATCGTCTGCATGGTCATCGGTTTTCGGATGGTGTGATGACGGTGTCGACTGGTTCTTTCCGTTCGTAGACGGTTTCGACTATACCATTATAATTCATAGTGCCGGTCAGTCTCAGCTCAATCTGCGTGTCTGCCGCTTCGAATAGTCGTGTTCCATTGCCGAGCACGACAGGTATGATTGCGACATGAAATGTGTCTATCAGGTTCTCCCTGAGCAGCTGATTGAATATATCGGCTCCGCCACAGATCCATATGTCCTTCCCTTCTTCTTTCTTCAGTTGAGAGACCAGGCGGCAGGGGGCTACGTCCGTAAACCGTATGTCATCCCTGTCGGACAGCGTGTGGTGCGTGATGACGTAAGTTGTGGCGCCCGAATATGGCCATACGTCAGGGGAGAGTTCTGTCGCAATCTTGTCATAAGTCCGCTTACCCATTATTACGGTATCTACCGAAGCAAAGAACGGTGTATATGTATCCTCGTTTTCGGCCGAATCGTCTTGCCCTTTTATCCAGTCGACGCTATTATCCGAATCGGCGATGTAGCCGTCAAGACTCATAGCGATATATAACACAACTTTTCTCATATGCGTTTCGACATATGGATCATCGTTTCATCACCCACACACGGTGCGAGGTGTCGCGTCCGCGGTTGGCGATGGAGTAGTAGGGGATGGCGACGGATGAGCCGCAGCGGATGGTGCTGACGCCCGAGAGGAGCTCAGGATGACGCTCTACGGTGCAGTCCGAGCCTGCTGTGAGAGCCACGCTGCCGAGGTCGGCGTTGTCGGTGCTCTCGAAGGCGTAGATGACCGGACCTGAAGCCACGCAGGCTTGTCCGGCGAGTTCGGCGGCTTTCTCATGGGCCGTGATGACTCGCGGCTGCATGGGGAGCGAGAGTGTGATGCGGTCGCCGCGGCGCCATTTGCGTTCGAGCGTAGCGTAGCCGTCGGTCACCTTGTATCACACAGCCTTGCCGTTGACCTTCAGCACAGGAGCGCCTGAGAGGTCGGAGGTATAGAGGCCGTCGGGATTCTCCACGCCGCGTGCCCAGCCCGGAATACGGACTTTTACGGCGAACTTCGCCGCTGTCTGCGGGTCGACGCTTATCTCCACCTCCCCGTCATAGGGGTAGGCGGTGTGCTGGCTCACTTTTACAGGATGCCCGGCCACGTTCAGATCGGCGTCATTGCCGATGAAGAGGTTGACGTAGAGGGCGTCGTCGCGCGTGGCGTAGATGTAGTGCGGTATCTCGGAAGTTATCTTCAGGAACATCGGCGGACAGCAGGGACAGCCGTGCCACTCCCAGCGGTTGTGGCCGTCGGCGTTGAGCGGATTCTGATATGTGTAGTTGTCGCCTTTGAGCGATACTGCCGTCAGCAGACTGTTGTAGAGCACGCGCTCGAGTTCGTCGATGTACTTTCCCTCGCCGGTGAGCTCGTGCATGCGCTGGCTGAAGAATGCCGCGCCGATGGCGGCGCAGGTCTCGAGATATGCTCCCGAGGGGAGATAGTAGTCGGGCCCGAACTTTTCGTCCTCGTGTATTGCTCCCACACCGCCGGTGACGAACATGCGGCGTCCCGTCATGTTGTCCCACAGACGGCGTGCTGCAGCGATATAGCGCGGGTCGCGGTTCTCCAGGGCCGCAGTGGCTATGCCTGTGCCCAGAAGCGTGTCGCGCACGGCGTGTCCCTCGATGGTGGTCTGCTCGAAGACGGGTATGGAGTCCTGTGCGTAGTCGCCCCACGACGGACGGCTGTGTGAGCCGAAGGACGCGTCGCTGTAGCCGGACTCGCGTATCCACTGCTCGGAGCGCGGATTGCCCCAGCCGAGCCAGTGCGGATAGCCGCAGTGACGGCCGCGGTTCTCTATCCAGAATGTGACAAGATCGAAGTATCGCCGCTCGTCCACGTCCATGCCGGGGCGGCTCTTGAGTTCGGGCTCGTCTTTGAGAAGACGGTAGAGCTTGACCAGCGCCTCTTCGGGCTCGGCCGTGTGGCGCCCTTCGAATTTCCGCAGCACGTCGGGGATGGTCACGTCGTTCCTCACCTCCATCTTGGGACTCCAGAACGAATCATCGATGCGTACGCCGGCTACTGCGGCTGCACGACCTGATGCGCCGGCGTGGAGTGCGGCAGCTGCGGCGGCCGCGAGGACTATATTTCTGAACTGTATAATGTGTATTATATTTAAGGATTGGAAATCTGATGCAAAATTAGCGAAAAGCTCTCTGACGGGCAAATGTTATGTTTGGCTGTTCGGAGAAAAAAGCGTATCTTTGCGCCGTACAACGGTATCCTCTCCGGAGGATTGAAAAGGGAATCCGGTGCGAAGCCGGAACAGTACCCGCTGCTGTGAGTTCCGCTGCCACAGGTCGCTTGCATATGTCATTGGAGGTCCGGGCCTCCGAGAAGACGCAATGCGACAGGAACAAGTCAGAAGACCTGCCGATGTATGGGAATCACATTCGTCCGTGCATGCACGCTCATGCGTCCGGTCGGTGCTTCCTTGCTTTTAGCCTGCGGGAATATAGGCTGGTGCGCTCGTTTGCATCGTTCGCTGTCTGTACCCGCGCATGTATAGTATCTGACGAATGATGAAGAAAACAATCCGCATATCAGTATCCGCCATAATTCCCTGTCTGCTCTTCAGCCTCCCTGCCCGGGGCGCTGACCATGATGCTGTACCTGCCGACACCGTGCCCGAACAGCTCAATGAGCTTGTCGTGACAGGACGCCGGCTGCCGCAGGTGACAATCCCGGCGCAGGTGCTCTCGGGCGATGAACTCAAGCGCCTGAACAGCAACAGTGTGGCCGACGCGCTCCGCTACTTCTCGGGTGTGCAGGTCAAGGACTACGGCGGCGTGGGCGGCATCAAGACCGTCAACATCCGTTCGATGGGCACCAACCACACGGGTGTGGTCTACGACGGTGTCGAGCTGGGAAATGCCCAGAACGGACAGATTGACCTCGGCCAGTTCTCGCTCGACAATATCGAGTCGCTGTCGCTCTACAATGGTCAGAAAAGCGAGATACTCCAGCCGGCCAAGGACTTCGGGTCGGCCGGCACCATCTATATGCACACGCGTACGCCCAAGTTCGCCGAGGGCGAGACCTACCATGCGCGTGCTACCGTCCGTACGGGTTCGTTCGACCTTCTTAATCCTTCGGCTCTGGTCGAGCTCAGGCTCTCGAGCCGCGTCAACGCCCAGCTCAGCGCCGAGTGGCTCAATTCGAGCGGCAAGTACAAGTTCCGCTACCGCCGTGTCAATCCCGCCGGCGAGACAGCCTATGACACCACCGCCGTGCGTCAGAACGGCGACATCGACGCCACGCGCCTCGAACTGAACTTCAACGGCACGCTCCGCTGCGGCTCGTGGTCGGCCAAGGCATACAACTATACGTCGGAGCGCGGTGTGCCGGGCGCCATCGTCAACAACGTGTGGCGCCGCGGCGAGCGCATATGGGACAATAATTCTTTCGTCCAGGGCCGATTTACGGGCTACTGGGGACGCTTCACGTCGCTGAACAACGTCAAGTACGCCTTCTACCGCACGCACTACGTCAACAACGACGACAAGCAGTTGAAAATCGACAACCTCTACCGTCAGAAAGAAATATACCTCTCCTCAGCCAACGAGTACGAGATACTGCCGCAGTGGCGGGTGTCGGCATCGTACGACTTCATGTGGAACACCCTCGACGCCGACATGTACGGCTTCGCCAAGCCTGACCGCTTCTCGCACTTCCTCTCAGCCGCCACGGCACTCAGCCTTGACCGCTTCAAGCTGCAGGCCAGCGCGCTGGGTACCTTCATACATGACGAACTCAAGGGCCGGCAGTCGCCCGAGGACAAGAAGGTGTTCACTCCGGCGGTCTACGTGTCGGGCCAGCCGCTGAGGAGCCGCGATTTCTCGGTGCGTGCGTTCTACAAGCGCTCTTTCCGCATGCCGACGTTCAACGACCTCTACTACGCCGACATGGGCAACTCGGCACTTAGCCCGGAGCGCGTCACGCAGTACAACGTCGGTCTGATGTATGCGCGCAGCCGCCGGTCGGGATTCGTCCCCGAGGTACGCGTCAGTGTCGATGCCTATTATAATAAGGTGAAGGACAAGATTGTGGCTTATCCCAAAGGCCAGCAGTTCCGCTGGACCATGCTCAATCTGGGCAAGGTCGACATCAAGGGCGTGGACGTGACGGCTGCCGTCACGCTCAATCCCGTCGACGACTTCTTCATCACGGCCCGAGCACAGTACACCTTCCAGGAGGCCATCGACGTTACCAATCCTGCTGACAATTACTACCGCGACCAGATACCCTACATCCCGCACCACTCGGGCGCCGCCGTGGTCAACCTCACATGGCGCGGGTGGAATCTCAACTACTCGTGGATATATGTGGGCGAGCGCTACAACCAGCAGGAGAATATCCGCTACAACTATACCCAGCCGTGGTACACCTCCGACCTCTCGGCGAGCAAGGACTTCCGCCTGGGCCGTGTGTCGATGCGCGCTCTCGTCGAGGTCAACAACCTCCTCAGCCAGGACTATGACGTCATCATCAACTATCCGATGCCCAAGCGCAACTACCGTTTCACTCTCTCCGTCGAAATATGAACATCAACCGCAACATCCGCAATTTATTTTTTTTCGTATATTTTCTGCCGCTCCTTATGGTTGCCACGAGTTGTCGCGAAGACGAACTCGTGGTGCCTACGGAGTATGACATCATCCCCGAGACGCCTTCGGAGTCGACCGGCATCCGCGGCTTCTATCTTGTCAACGAGGGCAATATGGGGTCCAACAAGTGCACGCTCGACTACTTCGACTACTTCACCGGACTCTATGCGCGCAACTTCTATGCCGAGCGCAATCCCGCCGTCATCAAGGAACTCGGCGACGTCGGCAACGACATAGGCATATACGGCAGCAAGATGTACGTCGTGGTCAACTGCTCGCACAAGGTCGAGGTGCTCGACGCGCGGTCGGGCGTCCGTCTGGGGCAGATTGACATCCCCAACTGCCGCTACGTGCGCTTCCACCGAGGCAAGGCATACGTCAGCGCCTACGTAGGCCCGGTCCTCATCGACCCCAATGCGCCCAAGGGCGCTGTATACGAAGTGGACACAGCCTCGATACAGGTCACTCGCAAGGTCATCGTGGGCTATCAGCCCGAGGAGATGGAAGTGGTCGACGACTATATGTACGTGGCCAATTCGGGCGGATACCGCGCTCCCGGCTACGACAACACCGTGTCCGTCATACAGATGACAGACTTCAAGCAGATACGCCAGATAGAGGTGGGTATCAATCTCCACCGCCTGAAGAAGGACGGCTACAAGCAGCTGTGGGTGTCGTCGCGCGGCGACCATATGGGACGTCCCTCAAGACTGTATGTGCTCGACTCGAAGAATCCCTACAACCGCATGGAGGTCACCGACACCATTCCGGTGGCATGCAGCAACATGGCCATCCGCGGCGACTCGCTCTACTACTACGCCACGGAGTGGAACAGCTTCACTGCCTCCAACACCATATCCTACGGCATCATCAACGTCAGGACACACGAGATCGTGTCCACCAACTTCATAACCGACGGCACAGACCGCAATATCATTATTCCATACGGCATAGCCGTCCATCCGGAGACGGGCGACATCTTCGTCACTGATGCGAAGAACTACGTCAGCTCCGGCACTCTCTACTGCTTCGGCCCCGACGGCCGCAAGAAGTGGAGCGTCCGTACCGGCGACATCCCGGCTCACATAGCATTTCTGCCACGATGAAAACACTACGTATTATACCCCTTGCAATTGCTGCCCTGGCAGCCGCAGGCTGCTCGAACGACGCTCCTATGGTGGGCCTCGGCATCGACGACAGCTACCGCATAGCACGTATGCAGACACTCGTGCTCCGTCCGGCTCTCGACGGGACGGAGTACGCGTGGAGCGTCGACGGGACGGTGGAGTCGCATGACCGCGACTTCGTCTTCGTCACTGCCGACGAGGGTGTCTATACCATACTCCTGACCATCACCGACGGTTCGGAGACCTTCGAGCACCGCTGCGTGGTGAGCGTCTTCCACGAAGAGGTGGAGTACAGTCCGTGGATTGCACGGGTATACGAGTACACTCCCGGCCCGGGGCAATTCGTCAACACCATGCCCGAGTACACCGACGGCGACAGTGCCGCCGACATGGCCGCCAAGGTGCTGGCTTCGATAGGCGGAGAGCGCAACGAACTCGTCACTCTCGGCTCTTTCGGGGGCTACGTGGTGTTCGGATTCGACCATACGGTGGTGAATGTGCCCGGCGAGAATGATTTCCGCATTTGGGGAAATGCTTTCTATGAGGCTACGGTCGACGGGCGCCCCGGCGGCTCGTCGGAGCCTGGCATCGTATCGGTGAGCCTCGACGTGAACGGCAACGGCATCCCCGACGACCCGTGGTACGAACTCGCCGGAAGCGACTACGGAGCCGACGGAACCATCCGCTCCTACTCGGTGACCTACCGTCGCCCCGACCCGTCGAAGGAAGGCGAGGATGCGGCGTCGGTGGCGTGGAGCGATTCGGAAGGTGCATCGGGCTACATTCCGCACAACATATTCCATCCGCAGAGCTACTGGCCTCAGTGGCTCGACCCGTCGGAGGAGGCTTACACGCTGTGCGGTACGCGTCTGGCACCCAACGCCGAAATCTATCCTCCCGGCTCGAAGCATTACGTCCTCTACGCTCCGGCATGGGGCTACGCCGACGCGCATCCCAACGACAAGGCCGATCTCAATTCGTTCGACATATCGAACGCAGTCGACTCCAGAGGCGACAGAGTGCGCCTTCCGGGAGCCGACTTCATAAGAGTGCACACGGCACTCAATCAGGTCTGTGGGCCTATAGGCGAGACTTCGACCGAAATCTCCAAGGCCTGCGACCTGCATGTCAAGTGATTACTTCACCAGCACCTTGCGGCCTCCGATGATGTAGAGACCCGGAGCGAGCGACTCCGGGCTGCCGCCGAGCCGTACGCCCTGAAGCGTGTATATGTCGGTGCGGACCGGTCCGTCGACGCTGACGTTGCCCACGCCGGCTTCCTCGCCGACGGAGATGACGGTCTCCACGTCAGACGACAGCGTGAGGCTGTACACGCGACTGTCCGGATAGGTCATTCCGACTGCCTTGCCGTCCTGATAAACATATACGTCGTCCTCGAATCCTGTGGTGTCGAGCCTGAAGGGATTGTCGCCGTCGTAGTAGGCGATGGCGTTGGAGCCTTCGGACAGTTCGACCGCAGAGCCGTCGGCGCGGCACAGGCGCAGGTTGCCTCCGGCAGCATCAAGATGGCTGACGATGACCGTGGCCTCGCGGTCGCGGTTGATGATGCCCGTAGCGATAGTCAGCACCGAGCCTGATGTCAGCGAGCCCACGAGCAGGGGCGACATATGCAGCTCGTCGGCGTCGTAGTCGTAGCCGTCGACACTGACTGCTTCAAGATAGCATCCGTCGGCCGGAACTATGCTGATGATAGGCGTGGCACGCAGCACCTCGACGGTGTTGGCGCCGGGCTGCAGCGTGTACTCCTGACCGTTGTAGCTGTAGCCTTTATAGATGTGAGCACGCGAGGGGTCGTCGATGTCGACCGTCATGTTGAACGACGCGTAGCGGCTCACTGCGATGTCAATCGTGGTCTCCTCGTCGACGATGAAGCCGAAGGGATTGGTGAATGTGAAGGCCTTGCCGTTGATTTTGAATGATGTCACCTCGAACTCGCGCACGTTGCCGTATATCTCCAGGACAGAGCCGCACTGCACGGTGAAATTGTCATCCTTCCAGTTGAATACCGGCTTGCCGTCGACATCCACACCGGTGACGAACTGGTCGTAGCCTTCGCCCGAGCCGGTGAACCGTACGGGCAGTTTCACGTCAGGGTAGTTGGCCTTGATGACCAGACGGTCGCCGTCGGCTACGGTCACCTCGTAGCTGTATCCGTTGCCCGGCACAGCCTCGTTGTTGAGCGTGACGGCATACAGCGCCTTGTCCGCCGGAACTATGCGGAGTTGGTTTTCGCGTTCGGGTTCGAACTTGTATTCGTTTACGCCGTCAGTCAGTTCGAGCACAGCTTCGTCGCTCAGACGGGTGACCGTCACTTTAGAAGTGTCGTCCACGTCGATGGTGCACAGAGCCGAGCGGCCGGCGCCTGCAGGTTCGGTGGTCACGTAGTAGGTGGAGCCATAGTCGCTGAACACCGCGATGTCGCAGAACTGCACGCCGTCCTCGGCATGAATCGGACATTCGTCAATCCAGTCGCCGTCGACTTCCTTTACCGACAGGAGGCGGTAGCCGTCGACAGCAGCCACGCGCACATAGGAGCCGCGCTCCACGTTGAATTCATTCAAGCCGTCATTAAGACCGGCCTTCACGTCGTCGTTCACCGTCACAGTCACGGCCGCGGCCATGTCGAGGTTCAGGCGGAACGGGATGTCCTGAGCCTGCGCCGAGAGGCCGAGCACCAGCAGCAAAAGCGTAAAAAGAGTAGAGATTTTCTTCATATGGAATAGCATTGATGGGTTTTGCTCACAAAAGTACGAAAATATTTCGCAGTTGATGCACAATTGTCAAAAATAATGCAATTTTACTGCAAATGCGAATGACTTTTGGCTTCCCACGCCTGAAATGGCAGTCGACCGAGTTGCCAAGCGAGTGCGGGAGGGTGGGCATAATATCCCCGTAGAAACAATTTATAGACGATATCAGTTAGGATTACAGAACTTTTTCACTATTTTTGTGCACGTCATTGACAGTTGGATGTTTATTCAGAACATTGACGAACCGGTTTTGCTGGCAACTGAACGAATGGTACTTAGGCCTGAATTGTATAATCAAGTTAAGGAAATATGTCAGAAGACGAAAAAGGAGCTCTAAGAGAGATAATTTGTAGAGGACTGAAAGAGTCTTTTGAGGCTCTTTTGCGTCGTAAGGCCGCTCTCGGACAAGACATGGTATTTGCCGACGAGAACGGTATGCCGCGTGTTGTCCCGGCTCGTCAGGCGTTGGAAGAATATGAACGCCGTCATTCTGATCAGTCGTGAATATACTGTAATTATCTGTACAGTTGTAAAATAATCCGCGATTTGTTTTGCTGTATACCTTTGCGTATGAATTTAAGAAAGGCTACATACGAAGACATAGAAGATGTGATGCGGATTTTCGCACAGGCACGTCAGGCTCAGCGTGCGGCCGGATTCAGGCAGTGGGAGGACAGCTATCCTTCTGTCGATATATTGACGGCAGACATCGGCAATTCCCGTGGCTACGTGCTTGATGATGACGGACAGGCGGCCGGATATGTGGCGATTGCGACGTCTGATGAGGAATATGACCGCCATCCCGAGCTGTGGGATGTTGCCCGAAAATATGCCGTGTTCCATCGTATAGCCCTTTCGGATGATTACAGAGGCCGGGGCGTATCCGGCGAACTATTTGACTTGGCCGAGTCTTATGCCATGCGGATCGGAGCTGACTGTATCCGCATCGATACCGGCCTTGAAAATAAGCCTATGCAGCACATACTCGCCAAAAGGGGATATACAGCTCTTGGCCGATGCGATTTTGTCTGGGGGCCGAGGTTGGCCTACGAGAAGCCGCTAGGATAGACAGCGCGCACTCCTGTCGGCAAGTCTGTCGTTATGGTTTTGATGTCTATAAAAAGAACCACTACTGTCCACTAAAAATTGGA
>DLAL01000008.1 GCA_002493945.1 Porphyromonadaceae bacterium UBA7048 | reverse complement strand
GTGCAAAGTTACGCCCTCTTTCCGAATTCTCCAAATGTTTTTCGGCGTTTAACACTTTTTTAACATTTGGCAGCGTTTATTTTTATGCCAAAAATCAGCCCCAAGCCACGACTTTTCAGGCCATTAGGACCGTTTTTCGCCCTCAGAGGCCCCTCTAAGCACTATCGTGAACTTTATACGGCTTTTTTTGTTTTACGGGATTCCCAAAAATTTCAGGGCCGGTGCCACTGCCCTACTTTTCCGCCTGTCCGGGCAGCACTCCCTGACGGGGATCCTGCCCTACGTCGTACCACTGCTTGTCGAGGCACGGCTTCAGACCGACGATAGAACGGACCTTGTTCTTGATAACCCACTTCAGCGGATGCTTTATATAACGGTGCATGACGGGCGATGCCGTACCCACCATCCAGCAGTTCTTGGGACAGCGGGCGACGAGGCGCCGCACTTCCTGTGCCTTCTCGCTCTGCCATATGGTCATGAAATCCGCTTCGTGGATATTTCCCATCGACTCCTTCCAGTACTTCTCCTCCATGCCGTTGCAGGGGAATACCTCGCCCCACGGGTCGATGAAGAAGTTGGCCGAGCCTGCCTCGCAGGGAAGCATGCGGCGGCCGCCTTCTATATAATTAATGAGACCCATGTTGAAGAAGGCTCTGAACCAGGCTTTGGGACTGTTCTCGGCGAGCTGCCGACGGATGAGCTCCTCGAAGTCAGCGCACACCTTCTCGCGATTGGTGATGGTGTTATCGTCTTTATGGAAATAGTATGAGTTGTGGAATGCCGCCGTAGCGAACTCCATACCCAGCTTATGGCTCAGTTCATACAGCTCGAGCATGTCCGACGAGTTGTTGTTCGACACGGTGCATCCGAAGCCGATATCTTTCACGCCCATTTCTTTCAGGCGCACAAGGGTGTTGTAGCCCTTGTCGAAGCCGCCTTCGCGGCCGCGGAGTTCATCGTTCTTCTGGCGCAGACCTTCTATGGAAATACGGATGCCTATGTTGGGGAAGCGCCGGGCAAGCTCGATCACGCGGTCGTCGAACCATCCCGAAGTCGAGATGACGATACGCGGAGTGTGACGGAAACATTCCTCGACAATCTCGGGCAGGTCCTCGCGGATGAATGGCTCACCGCCGGTAAGATTTATGAACTTAAGCTGAGGCAAGCTGCGCAAATCCTCTGCGCGAATCTCTTCACGCCTGTCAGTCGGATACTTCCAGATGTTGCACATCTTGCAACGCATAGGACATCTGTAAGTCAATATTATAGAAGCATCAGTCGGGGTAGGAATGCTCATTATTCTAATTTTAAAATCATTAGTCAAGGTAAATAACAGGCCCGTAGGGTCTGTTTCATCTTTCTTAACGTACGCCCAAGTGCTTTTATTATCCGCCTGACAACAAAAATCATATACAGCAGAGCCGGGCCGAGGATAACTCAGCGCCGGCTCTTGCTGAACCTAAAAACCATTTTAACCTATGAGTAAACCTATTCTATATCTTATCTGTCAGTCTACAACCTGAGGGCAGACCAGTGACCCGGGCACCACTTCGAAGGTGTCGCCCGTATAGCGGAGCGTCACTATGAGCGTGCGGCGCGGCGACACTTCGGTGTCCGACGCATGGGCGTGGAACACATAGCGGAGCTGCCCGTCGCGGTCTACGAAAATATCCCCGTGACCCGTTCCGCGCATACCTATGATGTTGCGGTCGATGACCGGACGGGGCGACTTCACCCACGGACCTTCGGGAGTGTCGGCCACGGCGTGACCGACGGCATAGTCTGGATTGCGGAAATCGTTGCACGAATAGAAGAGATGATATTTTCCGTCGTATTTTATCACGGTCGGTCCCTCGGCCACACGCCACGGCGCGGCAGCGGTGTCCTCCCACGTTCCGGCCTCGGCCTGCACGACATGGAGCGGCTGCCCTCCGGGCTCGGAGGAGCGGATGACATTCTGACCGTCGAGCACCACGTAGAAGAGCCGGTGACCACCGTCAGCATCCATGTATAGGAAGGGGTCGATGCGGCGCGACGGATAGGGAAGCGCCTCCTTCGTCTCGCTGACGAAGGGACCGAGCGGCGACGCGGCACTGGCCACGGCTATCTGCTCTTCGGCCGTATACAGCATATAATATAATGAATCGACTTTCACCACCTGAGGCGCCCAGAACCACTTCGAGCCGAAGGCGTCGCCCTTGTGCAGCGCGAATCCGTCGGCGGCTTTGCCTGCCGGGCCGGACCAGTGCTCGAGGTCGTCCGACACATATACCTCGAAGCCCGTGTCAGAAGGGCTCGATGTGCCGTACATATAGTAGTGACCGCCGTCGGCGAATATGGTAGGGTCGGCCAGCTCCATGGTGCGGGCCTGAGCCACGGCCACCGCGGCCGCCAGAGACAGAAGTATCGCTGTAGTTTTCATCGGTATCGTTTCGTTTAGACTTTGTCACAAAGTTAGCACTCATGCACACATTGTCATAGCACTATCGTGCCAAAAAAGGATAAAGGAACAGAATTCGATGTATTTGGCACGAAAATCGCCCTCTTTGACCGGAGATTTTTGCTAATTTTGCGATGCAATCACCGGATTGCTCCTATGAATTTAGCTTCATCACGGCTCTCAATGAAACATCACCGACTCATTCTAATACTTATCATCGCCGTCATGATACTGACGGCACCGGCGGCTCACGCCAAGCAATATTACTTCCAGCACTACGACATCAAGAACGGTCTGTCGCAGAACACCGTCCACTGCATCCTTCAGGACCGGCAGGGATTCATGTGGTTCGCCACCAAGGACGGTCTGAACCGCTTCGACGGCCACAGCTTCCAGCGCATAGGCGTCAACGACGACGATGAGAAGTGCAGCTTCATCTCTACGCTCTTCGAGGACTCTCAGGGCAAGATATGGGTGAGCGCACACTCCGGCCCCTGCATCTACGACCCGGAGACCGAACGCATGGAGTGGCTGCACGCCGCCACCGACGACGGCATGAAGCTCGACCGCACGGTGAACGACTTCTGCGAACTCCCTGACGGCCGCATCGTCATGGCTCCCGAAGACGGCGACATAGTGGCATACGACCCGGCATCGGGCCGTCTCGAGCGCATGCTGGGCGGCAGCCGCGACCTCCACGTCATATTCAGCCACATTCATCTGCTGCCCAACGGCAGAATCTACATGGGCACCTACGGCAACGGCCTATACAGCTCCGACGACATGCTGCAGACGGCCCGGCAGATAGACTGCGGCGCAGACTGCCGCGACTTCACCACGTCGGTAGTAAACGTGATAGAGCACAAAGGCGAGAAGCTATACGTAGGCACGGACAATCTCGGACTCGTGGCCGTTGACACTCGCACCGACGCCATCGACAGCGTGCTGAGCACCGACGAGAACGGCATACGCCCCATCGTACGCGACCTCAGGCTCGACGGCTCCGACATATGGGTCGGCACCGAATCGGGCCTATACATCTATGACCTCACCCGCGGCATCATATCCGAACATCTGACCCACAACTACTTCGACAAATACTCGCTGTCAGACGACGCCATCTACTCCATCTGCGCCGACCGCGAGGGCGGCATATGGATAGGCAGCTACTTCGGGGGCGCCGACTACCTGAGCCACCGCCAGCTGCTCTTCGAGAAATACTTCCGCAACAACCTCGACGGCAGCCTGCCATCGTAGCGTGTGCGCGAACTGTGCCGCACGGTCGACGGCCGCATATTCGTAGGCTCCGAAGACCGCGGTATCAGCTCCTTCGACCCTGCCTCAGGACGGTTCAGCCGCGTCGAAGGCATAGACCAGAAGAACATCCATGGCATGTGCATCGACGGCGACGACCTGTGGGTGGGCACCTTCGCCGAAGGGCTCTCCGTCAAGAATCTGAAAACCGGCAGGATACGGCGCTACGCCATACGCATCAACGGCTTCGAGTCACACGGGCTGAGGAGCAACTACGTCTTCTCCATCCTGCGAACGCTGCACGGCGACATATATATCGGCACCATGTCGGGGGTCCAGCGCTACGACCGCGACTCGGACACCTTCATCAGCGTCGACGAGCTCGACAATACCTTTATATATAATCTGGCGGAAGACTCCCAGGGAAACATATGGATATCGACATACAGCAACGGCCTCTACCTGAAGCGTCCTGGAGAAAATTCGCTCACCGTATTCACCTCGCGCGCCAGCGAACCGGCGTCGCTGCCGAGCAACAAAGTCTACTCCGTTCAGGAAGACCGCAATCACAACATATGGGTGCTGACCCAGAACGGTCCGTGTATCTACCGACCGGCCACGAACGACTTCGACCGCCGCTATCTGGGCATCGACCGCATCCCGGGCGTGGTCTACCGCATGGCCGATGACGAAGCCGGCCGCTACTGGCTCACCTCAAACCACGGACTCTACTGTATCGAAGGCGAGAAAGGCTCCATGCGCAACTTCACCACCGCCGACGGCCTGCCTACCAACCAGTTCAACTACAACTCCTCCCTGCAGAGTCCCGACGGGAAAATCTACTTCGGCAGCGTCGAGGGACTTGTGGCGTTCAATCCGCTGCGCTACACCGTGAACTCCTCGCAGTTCGCCAAGCCGCTCATCTCCGAGTTCTATCTCCACGGCGAACTGATGAAGCCGTGCCGCGACGGCTCGCCCCTGCGCGAGAGCATCTCGCAGTCCGAATCCCTCGAACTCGAGCCGACCGAGAACTCGCTGAGATTCAGAATCGTGACGCTCAACTACAACACTCCCGGCGAGCAGCGCATCAAGTACATGCTCGAAGGCTTCGACACCGAGTGGAAGTACACCGCACTCAAGGACGCCCTGCTCTCCTACTCCAACCTCGACCACGGCACCTACCGCCTCAAAGCAGCCGTATGCAGCGAGAACGAGGAGGCATCAGGTCCGGTGCTGGACATGAAGATCACCATCGCCACGCCCTGGTACCTCACCACGTGGGCCTACATCGTCTACGCCCTGCTCATAGCTGGCGCCGTCTACCTCGCCTTCAGGCTGTACCGCCGCTACTCGAGACTCGAGAACCAGCGCTACCTCGAGCACTACACACGCGAGAAAGAGCGCGAAGCATTCGAGTCGAAGATAAAGTTCTTCACCAACGTGGCTCACGAAATCCGCACACCGCTCACCCTCATCAAGGCACCGCTCGACTGTGTGTTCCATAGCCAGGTGCTGAGCAAGGACACCGAGGCCAAGGAGAACCTCGACGTCATCAACCTGAACGTCGACCGCCTGCTCCTGCTGGCCAACCAGCTGCTCGACTTCCGCAAGATAGAGGACGGCAAGTCCAAGATAGTACGGCGCCGCTGCGACATCAAGGAGCTCATCGAGAGCGTCGTGCCGCGCTTCCAGCCCACAGTCGGGAAGTCAGGCAAGACACTGACGCTCAACGTCCCCGACTCGCCCGTGATGGCCAACGTCGACAGCGAGGCCATAACCAAGATTGTAAGCAATCTCTTCACCAACGCCATCAAGTACGGCTCGACCTACATCAATGTGACCCTCACCGACGCCCCCGACAGCTTCACGCTCCGCTTCGCCAACGACGGCGCCATAGTGGCGCGCGACAAGCGCGAGGAAATATTCTCGCTCTTCACCCGGCTTGAGAGCAACCAGAGCGGCGCAGGCATAGGACTGGCCTACGCACGCAGCCTCGCGCAGATGCACGGAGGCACGCTCGCCATGGACGACAGCCTCGATGAGAACGTATTCATCCTCTCGGTGCCCAAGGGCAAGCCTGACGCCGAAGCCGAGGAAAACGGCTCGCACGTCGACCTGGAGAGCATGCTCGGCCCCGGCGACGAATCCGTGAGCGTACTGCTGGTGGAGGACAACGAGGAGATGCTGTCTTTCATCGAGAAGAAGCTGATAGCCAACGGCTACCGCGTGTTCACCGCCACCAACGGCCTCGAAGCGCTGCGCGTGCTTAACGACCAGTACATCGAGATAGTCATCTCCGACGTGATGATGCCCGAGATGGACGGCACCGAACTCCTCGCACGCATAAAAGGCGACATCAACTACAGCCACATACCCGTCATCCTGCTCACAGCCAAGACGCAGATGCAGGACAAACTCTCAGGCCTGGCCGCCGGCGCCGACGCCTACATCGAGAAGCCATTCGCCGTCGAATACCTGCTGGTGACCATAGGCTCCATCCTGCGCAACCGCGAGCGCATGCGCAGGCGTCTCGAGAGCATGCCCCTCACCAAGACTCCCGTGAAGGGCCTGACGAAAGTCGACGAGGAGTTCCTGCGCAAAATCAACGAAATCATCCGCTCGAACTTCAACAACCCCGAATTCTCGATGGAAGACGTCATATCGTCGCTCGGCATGAGCCGCACCACCTTCTACCGCAAAATCAAGGGTATGCTCGACCTCAATCCCAACGACTACATCAAGATTCAGCGCCTCAAGCGTGCGGCGCAGCTCTTCCAGGAAGGCCACACGGGCGTGAGCGAGGTATGCTACATGGTAGGCTTCTCGTCGCCCGGCTACTTCACCAAGTGCTTCCAGAAGCAGTTCGGCGTCTCCCCGAAGGAGTATATCAACGGCAAAGGCCGCAAGGGGGATGAGGGCTGAGTCAGATTTTTATGTGCCGAATGATTGCATAAGTTGTTATAATATTGTACCTTTGTGCACCTGAACACAGGTCAGCTATTAACTTAAACAACAGAATTATGGCAATGACAATCAACTCCTCACCGGTTCTCACCGGTGAATCCGCACGAGTCTTCGTCGAAGAAGCCGAGCGCAACAGTCAGCGCCCTGCGACACGACTGTCTGCCGAACGGGAGGCTCTGATTGCGGAGTTTCTAAAGAGGTCGAGAGAATTTGTTTTCCCGAAAAAGGACAACGAATAGTGAAGCACGGCCCCGACTTTAACCTCGTGCGCGACAGTGTGATGTATCCTTATACAGAAGATGTCGCAGCTTATTGTACGCCCTTCACGTGCATGGACAAGGACCTTGATGAGTTCTTCTCGAGAGATGCTTTCTTCTATGAATCGGAACTGCTCGGCAAAACCTATGCCTGGATTGACACTTCCGACCCTACTAAAATCTTGGGGCTGGTGACACTGGCTAACGACAGTGTCAAAGCCCAGTTCATAAGCAGCACCGCACGCAACCGGATACAACGGCACATTACCAATGCGAAGCGTGGAATGAACTATCCTGCCGTTCTGATAGGGCGCCTCGGTGTTTCGTCAGAGTATCGCGGAAAGGGGCTCAATCTCGGCAGCCAGATTCTGAGTTTTCTGAAAGAGTGGTTCCGCTCGAAGGATAATAAAACGGGATGCCGTTTTTTGGTCGTCGACGCATATAACAACGAACCTACACTCCGTTTTTACGAAAAGAACGGCTTCAAATACCTTTACCGCACCGAAGAAGACGAGCGCAGTTTCCTCGCCTTGGACCGTCATGAACCGTTACGTACACGGTTCATGTTCTACGATTTAAGGACCGAGTAAACAATTTCAACCGCCTATTTGGATAATTGGCGGAATTTGCATACATTTGCAACGATAACCCATTTACTAACTCAACCTATACTGCCATGAAAAAACTCATCGGAATTTTTACAGGAGCAGCATTGCTCTTCGGACTGACCGCGTGCAGCTCCGACCATTCGCCGCTGTCCGAATCATCAGCCAAGAAAGCCCTCGAACGTGAAGCCATGTTTGCCAAAGACTCACAGGTCGGTAATTTCAACACCGGCTTCTACGAAGTCTCCGAAGGAAATCTCCGCAATCTCGCACGCCTGGCCGCAGCCGGCATGGTGACCTACACCACCGAATCCGTCATCGAAAAACGCGAGGAACGCGAATGGAAAGGCTACTGGACAGGCTACGTGACCAAGATGGTCGACGTGCCCCACGTATTCGCAGAAGTTGCGCTCACCGACGCCGGCAAGAAATACGTCGTGGACGACCCCACTGTCGTACGCTCCGACCTCCGCAAGGTCTACAAGGCCAACAAGGACTACACCGAACCGCAGCCCGACTACATGAACGCAGACGACGATGCCTTCAATAAGATGGCCACACGACCCGTGAGTCCTGCCGATGATACTGAAGTCGAGGAAATCGTAGTCGAGGAAGTCGAGGAAGCCCCTGTCGTAGAACCCGTGACCGTACCGGCCGACAATACCAACTCACGCTACAACGCCCTCATGGCGAAGACAAGCATCACCGGACAGCAGATGCTGCTGGGCCGCTACAAAATCGAGGAAATCACTCAGGTGATGTGTCCCGAGGATATGTTCAAGGCCGGACGCGGATCGTGCGTGGTACTCTACAAATTCGTCGACAAGACTCCGTTCGGCTACGTGCTCGGCGCGCCCTCCGAAGGCCAGCTGCAGGACAAGGAAATTTCCTTCGTTCTCTATCAGGACCTCGGATGGACTGTAGGAAGCAAATAGTCCTTCTTCACACATATTATTCTCAGGGCCGGCATACGCCGGCCTTTTTTTTGTGCCCGGACGATGCAGGATGGCACAATAGCCCCATAAAATGGAAATCGGGTTCCACGTCCGGCATAACTGTGTGGTAACATGCTTGTTACCACACTTATGTTTTATAACACAAGATACATTTTTACTCGAAAAAGGGATTTTTTTCATAAATCTGCAGGGATAAAACGGTGTAATTTTGCCACCGAAAAATGACACATGAACAAGTGCCCGGAACGACCATGAACGACAACTAAATTCAATACCAATCAAACTAACAAACTGTGAAAATCTATCATTTACTAAGAACGACAATGGTAGTGTTTCTACTGTCAGTCACCGGCTGGTGCGTGAGCGCACAAAGCCCCACTGCAGTGACAGGAACAGTTACCGACGACTCCGGCGAACCGCTTATAGGAGTCTCCGTCAAACTCAAGGACGGCGATGCCGCCACAGTCACCAACCTTGACGGACAGTACAAAATCACCGTACCTTCGAACGGCACCATCGTATATTCCTACGTGGGCTATGAGAACGCCGAGAAGGCAGTCGCCGGACAGACCGTCATAGACGTCGTCCTACACGAGAACGTACAGCAGCTCGACCAGGTGGTGGTCATCGGCTACGGTACGCAGAAGAAAGCCGACCTGACCGGCTCGGTGGCCGTGGTCGACATGGACCAGGCTCGCAAGCAGCCTGCCACCGACATCGCCTCGATGCTCCAGGGACAGGTGACCGGCGTATCGGTGGCCACATCGTCGCAGCCCGGCGCCATGGCGTCGATTCGCGTGCGCGGTGTAGGCTCATTCTCGAGCGTTGGTCCGCTCTACGTGCTGGACGGCATGATTGTCAATGACGTCAACAACCTCAACCCTAACGAAATCGAGAACATGCAGGTCCTCAAGGACGCCTCGGCAGCCGCCATCTACGGTGCCCGCGGCGCCAACGGTGTCATCCTCATCACCACCAAGAAAGGCAAGTCCGGCAAGCCCTCGCTCGACGTGGCGGTCAACATCTCGGTGGCACAGATGCCCAAGAAAATCAAGATGATGGGCGGACGCGAATTCATGTACTACAACGAGCAGGCATATCTCAACTCGGGCAGCCCCTGGCCTGCGTCAGGCATCGAGGCCGGCACAGTCATGCACGACACCGACTGGCAGGACGCCACATATCAGAACGGCCTCACTCAGGACTACAACCTGATGTACACCCAGGGCTCCGAGAACGTGCACATGGCTCTCGGCGTAGGATACATGAACCAGGACGGTATGGTGAAAGGCCCCGAATACGAGCGCTACACCGTGCGCTTCAACAACGACGCCACCTACCGCGCCCTCACCGTAGGCGAGAACTTCACCTATCAGCACACCTCCTCGCAGAACTACATCGCATCGCCCTTCTGGGATGCCCTCACCACTCCGGCGGTCATCCCCGTATATGACCCCGACGAACCCTCGGGCAAAGGCGGATTCGGATACGGCAACGCCAACTTCCCCACCTACATCTCCAACCCCGTCGGTCTCCAGCAGCGCTACGACAACCGCTCGGTGAACGACCGCATCATCGGCAACATCTTCGCCGAACTGAACCTCTTCAAGTACTTCCGCTACCGCTTCAACGTCGGCCTTGACTCGTGGTGGGGCCGCACCAAGGAATTCGACAAGGGCTACACCCTCCGAATGGCCTCGGGCGAACAGCGCTACGACAACAAGCTCGTCGACATCCGCGACAGCCGCTCGAGCCTCATCATCGAGAACACCCTCACCTACTCGCAGAACATCGGCAAGAACAACATCACCGCCCTGGTCGGCTACACCATGGAGGATGTCAACTGGCACTATCTCAGCGCCGAAGGCTACAACCAGCAGGTGGACGGCCTCACAGCCATCGACCTTGTCGGAACGCAGAACAACATGCACGGCTCCCGTCAGGAACGCCGCATGACCTCCTACCTCGGCCGCGTGGACTACAACTTCGACAGCCGCTACTACGCACAGTTCAACTTCCGCTCGGACGGCTGCTCCAAGTTCGGCAAGAACAAGCGCCGCGGTTTCTTCCCCTCCATGTCGCTGGGCTGGCGCCTGAGCGAGGAAGCCTTCATGGCCGACACACGCTCGTGGCTCAACCACCTGAAAATCCGCGGCAGCTGGGGTAAGATAGGCGACATGCAGGCGCTGGGCAACTACTCCTACCTCTCGTCCATCAACCACTCCGGACCCTACGAAGGCTTCAACGCTATCTTCGGCCCCAACGGCAACGAGACCCTCCACCAGGGCGCCACTCAGACCACACGCGTCAATCCCGACCTGGGCTGGGAGACCAAGACCACGACCAACGTCGGCTTCGACTTCGAGATGCTGAACAGCCGCCTCTACGGTTCGTTCGACTGGTACAACGCCGTGTCGTCCGACCTCCTGTACAACATCAAGACATCATGGGCCACCGGCACTGCCAACCTCTGGACCAACTACGGCAAGATGCAGAACCGCGGTGTCGAGATCATGGTGGGCTGGCGCGACAAAGTCGGTGAATTCAGCTACTCCGTAAGCGCCAACCTCTCGACCGTCCGCAACAAAGTCATCCGCCTGGGCGAGAGCTTCTACGAGGACGGCATCAGCCGCACCGAGGAAGGGCGCTCCATAGCCGACTTCTACATGCGCCGCGCCGACGGCATCTTCCAGAGCATGGACGAGGTATACGCACACACCACAACGCTTGAAGACGGCACTGTGAAAATCATACAGCCCAACGCCGAACCCGGCGACGTGCGCTACGTCGACCTAAACGGCGACGGCACCATCGACGACAACGACCGCGACTGGGTCGGCTCGCCGCTGCCCAAGTTCGAGGCCGGCCTCAACTTCACCGCCGAATGGCGCGGCATAGACTTCAACATGTTCTGGACCTCGCGCTACGGCAACAAGATCTACAACAACGTGTACAAGAGCACGCTCAACTTCACCGTGGACAATATTCCCGCCGACGTACACCCCTGGACATGGGACAATCCCTCCGACGAGTATCCGCGCATGTACGCCAACTCGACGTCGAACAACCTCGCCTCCGACCGCATTCTTGAGGACGGCTCGTTCCTGCGCCTGAAGAACCTCCAGCTCGGCTACTCGCTCCCGCAGCACATCAGCCGCAAGTTCTTCGTAGAGCGTCTGCGCGTCTACGTGAGCGCCCAGAACCTCTGGACCATCACCAAGTACAAAGGCTATGACCCCGACATCGTAGGCGGTGTGTTCTCTCAGGGCATCGACGGCGGCCACTTCCCCAACGCACGCCAGTACAGCGCCGGCCTGCAAATTACATTCTAAGCACCAACACCTTAATTCTCAAACGACAAGACAATGAAAAAAACGATAATATCGCTTCTCACGGGCCTGATGCTCCTCGGCGGCAGCACTTCCTGCACCGACGACTGGCTGACTCTGTCGGACCCCAACCTCGAGTCGAGCGACACCTTCTGGCAGACAGAAGAGCAGTTCCAGCAGGGACTCTATGCCGGATACGCCACGCTGCGCCGTCCGGGTGTGTTCAGCCGCTGGTTCCACATCCTGATGATACTCCGCTCCGACGAAGGATGGAGCAACTCGCCTAACGCCGAATTCCAGGCCGTGGCCAACTTCCGCATGACCGGCTACGCCTACGAAGGCAACGAATCAGTCAACCTCCCCTGGCAGGAGACCAGCCAGATGATATACTACGTCAACCAGGTGGTGGACAACATGAACGACCACGGCTACGACATCATGGACAAGGAGACCGCCGACGGCATCCTCGGACAGGCCTACTTCCTCCGCGGCATCGCCTTCTGGTACATGGCCGGCACCTACGGCACATTCCCCCGTCAGGTATCGTCGGTCTACGACGGCGAGATTCTCGACCAGGAAGGCCTGTGGAAGCAGGCCCTCGAAGACTTCGAGGCCGCATCGAAGGTACTCCCGACCACATGGCCCGCAAGCGAGGCCGGACGCCCCACCCGCGGCGGCGCACTCGGCATGATGGCACGCTGCAACATGCAGCTCGCCGGCATCTGCAAGCGCCCCTGGGAGAACCGCGGCGGCGAGGCCACACAGTACTGGACAGCCGCCAAGCAGAACATGGACGAAATCTTCAAGCTCAACCTCTACGACCTCGTGCCCAACTGGCTTGACAACTTCACCGACACGAACGAGAACAACAAGGAGTCGCTCGTCGAGATCAACTTCAAGAACGGTCTTGTCGACGGCAAGGAAGTGGGCATGCAGCGTCCGAAGTTCCTCGGCCTCTACATCTCATCGGGCGAAGGCGCCTGGGACGACGGCTCGGCACGCTCGTGGCTCCTGGACGAATTCGACAAAGAGCGCGACAAGGACGGCAACATGGACATGCGCAAGCGCTACACCCTGACATGGAACGACCCCACCGACGACACCAACTACTACGGAAAGACCTATGCCGAGTGGAACGCCACCGAGCACTTCCTCAAGGACTGCTACTGGCGCAAGTACACCAGCGTCGACACCGACAATCTTCCCGAGGACTACTCGTCGGGCACCAACTTCCGCCTCCTCCGCCTCGCCGACGTCTACCTGATGTACGCCGAAGTACTCAACGAACTCGGCACTGACCGCGCAACCGCTGTCGAATATCTCAACAAGGTGCGCCGCCGCGCCAACATGAACGAGCTGAAACCCGCCATGTACAACGACTACGAGACATTCAAGGAGCAGCTCCGCCACGACCGCCTCGTCGAGCTCTGCGGTGAGTGCACGCGCTGGAACGACCTCGACCGCTGGGGCGACATCCACACTCAGGAAGGCGTGAACCGTCTGGCCGAGCGCGACCCCGACTTCTCGACCTTCAAGGTGGGACAGACCTACATGTACATCATCCCCGACCACGAAATCTCACTCTTCCCCGGCCTGACACAGCATCCCGGATATTAATACGGACACGTAAACAAAGACAGTAATGAAAACATTCTTCAAATACCTTGCAATGGGTGCGTGCTGCCTGAGTCTGGCCACCGCCTGCAACGACAACGACGGCGACGGCACCTTCATCTGGGAAGGCAGTCAGAACCCCGAGAACACGTCATACCGCAATCCCGTGTGGGAACCGTCGCTCGCCGGCGGAACCATCCTGCGCAGCGGCACATCATTCGCCGCCATCTCGCAGGAGACCCAGTGGGCCGCAGGCGTCCCCTACGCATGCCCCTCGCTCCTGTCGGCCGACCTGATGAAGTACACCTACAGCCAGCAGGCCTACACCTATCCCGTCCCGACGGGCAAGACCGACGAAGAGACCGGCGAGGAAATCATCACGCCCGGCTCACGTCCCGACTGGCTCACCGGCGAAATTGACGAGCTGAGCGCCGACTTCGCACGCACGCTGAACGGCTACTACATGTTCTACGGCTCATCGGCAGACAACGCCATCGGCGCCGCATCGGCACCCTCGGGCCTCGGTCCCTACACCGACCAGGGCAGCCTCCTCACCGCCGCCGAACTCGGCACCGAGAAACTCGTCCAGCCCCACTTCTCGGTAGTGGCATCCACCAACTACTATCTGGGCTACACCACCGAGAACGGCTCCTACCTCCAGCAGCTCAACATGGTCCGCAACCGCAAGCCGGCCACACGCGGCGCCGCTGTGCAGGTATCCGGTCCTGACTTCACCGACATCTGCATCTTCCGTCTGGACAAGGACAACTACTACCTGCTCGGCACCGTGACCGTCAACGGCAAGAGCGAAATCCACTACGCCAAGGCTTCGGCCATCACCGGCCCCTACTGCGACAAGGCAGGCAAGAGCCTGCTGGACGGCAGCACCGGAGAGGCCCTCGTCATCGGCGGCGACGAATACGAGAACCCCTGCAACGCCATGCGCATCTTCGAGAGCGAGAACGGCTACTACTATCTGGGCTACAACGCCACCGAAACCGGCCGCGACAACATGCCCAGCGGTTACCGCCGCCAGCCTCTCTTCGTGTCGCCCCTGAGCATGGACGACAACGGATGGTTCGCCGCCACAGTCACCCCGGCACGCGGATGGACCGCACCCCGATTTGAATAATTTTGACAAACCTTATAATCAACCTGTTTATGAAAAAGAACTTGACACTGGCACTCTGCGCCGCTGTAGCAGCAAGCGCAAGCGCAGCCATCACAGTCGACCGTCAGGAACTGACGCACTCGCTCATCTATCCCGGCATCTGCGAAATCGACATCAACGGCGACGGCATCCTCGACATGATCTACTCCGGCGAGCTCCGCGACAACACGCAGGGCCGCATCGTGGAAGATGCCGAAGGAAACGAATCACAGATCAACTTCAACACCTTCCAGATGGTGTGGAACGGAAGCAGCTACGATATCAGCGAATTCCCCTACTACTTCGGCAACAAGCCCTACTTCGCCGTGACTGACTGGAACGGCGACGGCCTGACCGACTTCATCGCCGCAGGCGAGGCCAGCCAGGGCCAGAGCACGGCTGTATTCGGCCTCTTCGTGAACAAGGGCGACGGCACTTTCGAGCATCAGCCCCTCAAGGTGCTCGACGCCGACGGTACGCTCTATGACATCTACGACCCCAAGTGCGTGGACTGGGCCGACTACAACAGCGACGGACGTCCCGACCTGGTGGTGTCGGGCTGGAAGAACGACGCCGAAGGCGAGCGCCACAACTACAACGCCGTGCTTCTGAACAACGGCGACGGCACCTTCACCGAGACCAACACCGAAGTCCTCATCTACGGCAGCAACGGTTATGAATTCGGCCTCAACCTCCTCACCGCCGCCGACCTCAACAACGACGGCTACGCCGACTTCCTCGTGCAGGGCAACATCGACAACGCCGACGAGGCCGACAAGCCCGTCAAGAACGGTCTGTCGATAGGCCGCACCTTCGTGGCCGCCCTCAACCTCGGCGCCGAGACCGAAGGCGAGACCATCCTCTATGACCTCGGCCTGGCCGACAGCCCCGCTCACCACTACGGACACGGCGGCTTCGAGGTAGCCGACTTCAACAACGACGGTGTGCCCGACATCTTCGTAGGCGGCGAGTCGCCCCGCGACGTATACCCCGACGGCAACTTCGCATACAACTGGCAGCTCCTGGCCGGACGCATCACCAACGACGGCGTCAGCTACACCGACATCACCGGCAGCCAGATATTCAACGGCAAGGACATCCGTCCGCTGAACGACAGCAAGCCCGTCCGCGCCATCGACTACAACGGCAACGGCCAGTACGACCTCTTCGTCCCCGGCTGGACAGTAGGTTGCCTCGACGGCTCCGAAAACACCCAGGCAGGATGGTTCTTCCCCAACACCAACGGTGCCTTCACCGAGTACGAACGCGTGCCTGGATGCTCTGAAGGCGGCGTGTTCTTCACCGAGAACGGCGTCTCCGGCGCCCGTCACTACGGCTTCCTCGGCCAGAGCTGGGACGGCAAGTACTTCGACGACGAGACCGACATCGTGAAGGGCCGCATGATGGTGTTCACCGTCAATCCCTACACCAAGGCCGCTCGTCCCGACGCCCCCACGGCTCTTGCAGTGAATGTCGACGGCACCAGCGTGACCCTCTCGTGGGAAGCCGCAGCTTCGTCGCAGAAGAACGTGACCTACGAGTACTACATCAAGGACAACTCCGGCAAGTACTACCACGGCGTGCCCGCCTTCGTCGGCGGTGACAAGGACGGCGTCCGCACCACCCTCGCACAGGGCCGCGCATTCCAGAACACCGCTCTCACGCTGGTCAACGTCCCCGACGGTGACTACGAATGGGGCGTACAGACCGTCAATGCCGGTCTCGAAGGCTCCGTATTCGCCAAGGGCGGCAACTTCCGCGTAGGCGCAGGCTCGGGCGTGTCGGCAAGCGTAAGCAAGGCCACCGCCGTATCGAGCGAATACTTTGACCTCCAGGGCCGTCGCCTCAACGGCGCTCCCGAAAGCGGCGTAGTGGTGAAGAAGACCACCATGTCGGACGGCACCACAACCGTAGCCAAAGTAGTGATGTAATCCCCGCACCCTATTCCGGTAGCCGCCGCGACAGACCGCGACGGCTACCGGAAATATCCGAAAATTGATTATATTTGCATCATATTCTACGAAAAAACGCAAAGTCATCCGCACAACATACCTGATCATGAAAAAAATCGTAATAGCAGCCATCACACTTGTAGCCGCAGTCTGCGGATGCACCGCACAGTCGGTCGTTAAGATGAACGTGGCTCAGAATCCGATCTTCGAGGTTTCGACCAACAACGTGACCGTATCGGTCCCGGACTCAGACAGCGCCATCCTCGGCGGCGACCTCGTGATAGCCGGCGGCTCGGGGAACTACACTTACCGCTGGTACGATGCCGCAGGCAGTCAGCTCGGCACGGAGCCGACGCTGGCCATCACTCACGGAGGCGTCTACTATCTTGATGTGAAGGACACCTGCGACTGCCTCCAGACGGTGCAGTTCAACGTGCAGACCGCCGGAATCGACGGCGTGTCGGCCACGGACTTCTCCATCACTCCCAATCCTACCGACGGCCTCATAGCCATCCGCGGCATCGACTGCGTACAGCTCGCCGTGACCGACATGTCGGGCCGCATGCGCATGCTCGTCGACCGTCAGGGCGACACCATCGCCGAGGCCGACCTCTCCGCTCTCGCACACGGTCAGTACATCGTGACCGTCACAGACGCCGCCGGACGCTCAGCCGCGGCCAAAATAATCAGAAAATAACTTCTCTGCACGACAGAACAACATACATCCCGACAAATGAAACCCTATCATATACTCGCTCTCGCTCTTCTGGCGGCCCTTCCGGCACACGCCGAACGCCACGTGAGCTATGCGCGCGCCAATCAGAACGTGACCCTCGACCTCGGATGGGGCGCGGACAACTACGGCACCGTGACCTGGCAGACATCAGCCGACGACGGCGCCACGTGGAAGACCATCGACGGAGCCACAGCGCCCGTGTACACCGTTAAGGTGACAGGCCCCTCGCTCTACCGCGCCGTCATCCAGGGCGACCCCTCGTGTCCGCCTGTCACCGACGAACGCGAAATCCGCACAGTGACCGTCAACTCTACCGTCCTCTCTGCCGGCCCGTACAATGTCTTGCTTGAAGTCAGCCCGGGCGAACTGACCGGCGCCGACGTCGTGGAGTACGGATTCACGTACGCCCTCAACGGAGTAGGCCGCACCTACACCATCCTGCCGCGCGTCAAGGCAGGCGACCGTCTGCCCGAACTGACCGACGGCGTATTCGAGATGGACTGCACCGGACTTCAGCCTGACACACAGTACTCCATCCGCCCCTACTTCATCACCTCCGACGGATCGACAGTCTACGGCGCCGGCAAGGCAGCCACCACCATCGGCGGACTCAAGTTCGACAGCGAGGACTGGCTCATCGAGATGACGAGGGTTCAGATACCCTTCTCAATCCCCGGATTCCCGGGAGGAAACGCACAGCCCGAGATATGGTTCGGAGAGGACCGGAACTCGCTCAAGCAGTACAACGTCGAGAGTCTGGGCGACAATAAATACCGCTCGCAGATCATCCGCAGCCTCAAGCCCGGAACCACCTACATAGCCGTGGCCAAGGCCCGTATCGACGGCGACGTCACGGAGATCGAGAAGACCGTCACCACATGGTCGGACTACTCGAAAATCGAGGTCGACAACACCGTCAAGCCCGTCAGCCACGTAGTGGAGTGGAATAAGGCCGACCTGCGCTGCCTCACTCCGGAGACAAAGCAGGTGGAGTATCCGCGCATGTGCCGCATCGACGAGAACAAGATTCTCCTCACCTACCACGGCGGCACCAACGACCACTGGCAGAACTCCTACCTGCGCAAGAGCTACGACAACGGACGCACATGGACCGACCCCGTGGAGATATACAACATCAACAATGCTTTCCACGGCTGCAAGTATCACCGCATATGCAACCCCGAGATGACCAAGCTCGCCAACGGATGGGTGATTCTCACCGTCGTAGGCAACGGCAATCCCGAAGGCAATGACAACAGCAAGGTGCTCGCCTGCATCTCAAAGGACGGCGGCGAGACATGGGGCGACCCAATCATCGTGGGACGCGGACGCACATGGGAGCCGCAGGTGGTGCAGCTGCCCAACGGCGAGATTGAGCTTCTCGTGTCGTCGGAAGCCTACTGGTGGGACAACCAGCGCGACAATCTCTTCCAGGAGATTCTGAGCACCCGGTCCACCGACAACGGCGAGACATGGACCACCTACAAGCGGGCCAGCTACAAACCCGGCGCACGCGACGGCATGCCCGTATCAGTGGTGATGCAGGGCAACAAGGGCGTGCTCTTCGTCGAGGAGAGCGTCAATGGCGGCGTGCCGCCGACACTGCAGTTCCGCCGGCTCGACCAGGAGTGGGAGACCGGCGACTGGGACAACGTGGACGACGACCGCCGCTGGCGCACGTCGCTCAACAGCGGAGCCGGAGCGCCTCACATGATACAGCTCCCCACGGGCGAGTTCATCATCATGGCGCACACCAACCAGACCGGCAGCGTATGGCAGACCAACCGTCCGCAGATCATCATGGCCGACAACACAGGACACAATTTCCGCTACTCGCGCGTGCCTCTGTCGGGCACCGCCCTCCCCGCCGAATGCGGAGCATACTACAACTCATTCTTCCTGTACGACAACGACACGGTGTGGCTCCTCTTCACCAAAGCGCAGTACAAAGGCAGCACACGTGTCGAAAGCGACGTGATGGTCATGGAAGGCAAAATCGTCGAAAAGTAAATACATCTAATCATTATACTGTATGAAACTGCGAATATTCACAGCAGCCGCCCTCCTGATGGCGGCATCTATGGCCGCCTCGGCCTGGTCTCCGGCCGGCGACCGCATACGCACGGCCTGGGCCGACAGCATCGACACATCAAATGTCCTGCCTGAATATCCGCGTCCTATCATGGAGCGACCCGAATGGCAGAATCTCAACGGACTGTGGCAGTATGCCATCACCGACGCCAAAGCCGCGCGCCCCGACGCGTTCGAAGGTGAGATTCTCGTCCCCTTCGCCGCAGAGTCGAGCCTATCTGGCGTGGGACGCACCGTAGGCGACCGTCAGGCGCTGTGGTACAGCCGTACATTCACCGTACCCAAGTCGTGGAAAGGCCGCGACGTGATGCTGAACTTCGGCGCCGTGGACTGGAAGGCCGACGTGTGGGTGAACGGCGTGAAAGTGGGCTCGCACACCGGCGGATTCACTCCCTTCAGCCTCAACATCACCCCTGCCCTGTCTGCCAAGGGAGAGAATACGCTTGAAGTGCGCGTATGGGACCCCACCGACGCAAGCTACCAGCCGCGAGGCAAGCAGGTGAACCGTCCGGAGGGCATATGGTACACCCCCGTCACGGGCATATGGCAGACCGTATGGCTCGAACCCGTGGCGAAGCAGCACATAGCGGGCCTGCGCATCACCCCCGACATCGACGCGCACACCCTCACCGTGGGCATCGACTCCAACGCCGACGGCATCAGCGTGGTGAAGGTGCTCGACGGCGGCAAGGTGATAGCCTCGGGCAAGAGCCTTGCAGGCGAACCGGTTGTCATCAGCATGCCGGCCGACGCCGAACTGTGGACGCCCGACAGCCCCAAACTCTATGACCTCGACATCACCGTGGCCGACGCTCAGGGCCGCACGGCCGACCGCGTGAAGAGCTATGCCGCCATGCGCAAGTTCTCCACAGGCCGCGACAGCCGCGGCATCGTGCGCCTGAAACTGAACAACGAAGACCTCTTCCAGTTCGGACCTCTCGACCAGGGCTGGTGGCCCGACGGACTCTACACCGCTCCGTCCTACGACGCACTGGTCTACGACGTGAAGAAGACCAAGGACTGGGGCTTCAACATGATCCGCAAGCACATCAAGGTCGAGCCTGCCGTGTGGTACACCTACTGCGACCGCAACGGCATCATCGTATGGCAGGACATGCCCAGCGGCGACCGCAGTCCCGAGTGGCAGAACCACCGCTACTTTGACGGCACGGAGAACCACCGCAGCGCCGAGAGCGAGGCCAACTACCGCAAGGAGTGGAAGGAAATCATGGACGCCCTCTACAACTATCCCTGCATATCGACATGGATACCTTTCAACGAGGCATGGGGACAGTTCAAGACGCCCGAGATAGCAGAGTGGACCAAGCAGTACGACCCCTCGCGTCTGGTCAATCCGGCCAGCGGCGGCAACTTCTACACCTGCGGCGACATCCTCGACCTGCACAACTATCCAGGCCCGGCCATGTATCTCTACGACGCTCAGCGCGCCAACGCCCTGGGTGAGTACGGCGGCATAGGCATGGTGGTCGACGGCCACATATGGACGCCCGACCGCAACTGGGGATACATACAGTTCAAGACGCCCGGCGAGGTGACCGACGAATATGTGAAGTATGCCCGCGAGCTGCTGCGCCTTGCCGAGCAGGGATTCACCGCCGCAGTCTACACTCAGACCACCGACGTGGAGGTCGAAGTGAACGGCCTGATGACCTACGACCGCAAAGTCATCAAAATCGACGAGCCGCGTGTACGTGCCGCCAATCAGGCGCTGACACAGTGCCTGTCGAAGAAGGCTGCCGCCGCCAGATAAATGATTCACACAGCATAAGAACACGATTCCTGACAATAAGATGAAGCGAATACTCTCATTATCTACATCTCTCATAGCCTCGGCCGCCATCATGACGGCGGCCGCCGGAACTCTCTCGGGCGAAATCGCCCTCAAGAAACCGGGCTCCCACGCCTGCGCCCATGCCCTGACCATAGCCCCCGACGGCAGCATCAGCCTCAAGGGCGTGGAAGGTCTGACGGTGACCGGATCGGCCAAGGCCGCAGACGACGGCATGACCGACATCACCGTGACTCTGAGCGCCGACCGTCCCGTGTACTTCAACCTCGGACTGCAGTACACCGAAACGGCGATGAAGCACTCCGACAGCGAGTTCTATATGCCCGGATTCTGGTATCATCTGAACAGCCGCTCGCCCGAGAACGCTCCCTCTATACGACTCAGCGACAGCTGGCAGGTGCGTGAGGACCGTCTGAGCAGCCCGCTGGCCGGCGCCATCGGCAAGGACGGCAGCTACATGACCGTGCTCCGGCTGCACGACGCCTCGGACAACACCGACTGCACCGTACAGAACCTCTCGGGCGACATCATCCTGCCCGGCCACACCACCGTAGGCTACACGGGCTTCGCCAACGCCGGCGGTTCGTCGGCCCTCACCTTCGGCTATCCCTACAAGGAAGCGCCGCGCCGCTATATCCGCAAACTGACCCTCATCGACCCCGTCCGCGCTTTCGAGCGCCTCGGCGCCGGTCAGAGCATGACCCTGCGCTGGCAGGTCCGCACCGGCAACGCCGCCGACTACTCCGCCTTTGTGAGCGACACGTGGAACTACTCCTTCGACACCCTGCACCCCTCCGAGGTCGCAGGCACGATGGGCGCCGACGAGGCCAAGAAACATCTCTCGCGATACTTCCACAGCAGCTACGTGGACAAGTATGACCTGAAGTACTTCTCCGGCGAAGGTCTCCGCACCGACGACTGCCGCAGCACCGGCGGCTATCAGGTGGGCTTCGTGGGACGCGTCCTCCTCAACGCCTTCAACGCCATCGAGTACGGCCGACAGACCGGCGACACGGCACTCGTAGAGAAAGGCGAGAACGTGCTCGCCAGCGTGCTTGAGCACGGATTCACTCCCGAAGGATGGTTCTTCGAGGCAGGCAACCTCGAGCACGGCACTGCCGACAACTTCCTGAGCATACGCCGACAGTCGGAAGGCGTCTACGCCATACTCACCTGGCTCGACTACGAACGCCGCCGCGGCGCCAGGCATCCCGAGTGGGACGCACGCATGCGCCACATCCTCGACAGCATGCTCGCCCTTCAGAACGAAGACGGCAGCTTCCCGCGCAAGTACGACGGCAAGCATCAGAGCATCGACGCCTCGAAAGGCAGCACCCCCTCGGCCACTCTGCCGCTGGTGATGGGCTACCGCTACTTCAAGGACAAGCGCTACCTCGAGTCGGCCCGTCTGAGCGCCAAGTATCTCGAGAACGACATCATCAATAAAGCCGACTACTTCTCGTCCACGCTCGACGCCAACTGCGAGGACAAGGAAGCAGCCCTCTATGCCTCTACGGCCATGTACTACCTCACATTCGTCACCAAAGGCAAGGAACGCGAGCACTACATGGACATGTGCCGCCGCGCCGCCTACTTCACCCTCTCGTGGTACTACCTCTGGGACGTGCCCTTCTCGCAGGGTCAAATGCTCGGCGACGTAGGATTCAAGTCGCGCGGATGGGGCAACGTCAGCGTCGAGAACAACCACATCGACGTGTTCATCTTCGAGTTCGCCACCATCCTCGAGAAACTCGGCAAGTGGTATGACGAACCGCGCTTCGGCGAGTTCGCACACGTCATCACCGGCTCCATGCTCCAGCTCATGCCCACCGAGGACGGAACCTTCGACATCGGCCGCGCCGGCTACTACCCCGAAGTGGTCCAGCACACCACCTGGGACTACGGCCGCAACGGCAAAGGCTTCTACAACGACATTTTCGCTCCCGGCTGGACCGTGGCATCGCTCTGGCAGATGCTCTCCCCCGACCGTGTGGACACCTTCTTCAGCAAAAATTAATCTCTTATTTAACCGAATCATCGAAAGCGGAGGCAGACCGACATCTGCTCTCCGCTTTTTGCATTGAGAAAACCTGCGGATATTTGGTTCGGCAATAATCCCCAAATGTTATTATTGAAAATTGTCAATAATCCCCAAATTCCATAAATAGCCACTGTCTGTCTTTTCCATGGCTTTGCGAATACAACGATTGAGATGCGGATTGAGGTGCTCTGTCTCGTTCTGAAAAAAGTT
>DLAL01000026.1 GCA_002493945.1 Porphyromonadaceae bacterium UBA7048 | reverse complement strand
CAATTCGTCAGTATTCTGCCAAATATTTTGATAAAATAATACGACGCAAGCAAATTGCAATCTGACGACAGTGCATGACAGCATGCGACCTACCGCCTCCGGCGCTGTCTGTCCCTGAGTATGGCGCCCATATTCTCCTTCGCCCAGCCGATAAGCGAATTGATATGCGGCAGCAGCGACAGGGCGCGGTCAGTGATACTGTACTCTACCCTCGGCGGAACTTCCGCGTAGACCCTACGGCTCACCAGTCCGTCCTCTTCAAGGGTGCGAAGAGTGTTCGTGAGCATTTTCTGCGATATGTCTGGAATCTCACGGCGGAGCTCATTGAACCGTCGTGTCGGATATCGCTCGAGAGTATAGAGCAGCAGGAGCGCCCATTTGTCGCTGAAGCGTGAGAGGATATGGCGTATCGGGCAGTCCGGATATAATTCTTCGTTCATAATGTCATGTCAGTCAAAATACTCTACAAAAGTAAGCAATATTCCCGAGGTATGCAACGCTAAATATTGACTGCGGTTAAAGTTAGTTAAACCGCTCGGACGTACATCCCTGATTCTCTACATTTCTAACCTCGTGGTTACTATCGCACACTAAAGTGCCTTCTTGACTTCAGACATTCCCGGGCGTTAACTTTGCAGTAGAATAACCAACTAAAAAACATATCGGACATGAAAAAGACAGCCCTTATCGGCGCAAGCGGTTTCGTCGGCAGCGCCATTCTCAACGAACTCCTCAACCGAGGCTACCAGGTCGAAGCACTTGTGAGAAATCCCGAAAATGTGAAAGTGACCGCTCCCGGACTGACCGTGAAGAAAGTCGACGTCGCCGACACTCAGGCACTTGCCGAAGACCTCAGAGGCTACGACACCGTGATAAGCGCCTACAACCCCGGATGGACCAACCCTGACATATACAACCTAACTCTTCAGAACTATCCGCGCATCCTCGAGGCTGCCCGTGAAGCCGGCGTGAAGCGTCTGCTCATCGTAGGCGGTGCCGGCACGCTCTTCTGCGCACCCGGCCTGCGCGTGGTCGACAGCGGTGCCATTCCGGCTGAGATCATGGGCGGAGTGAAGTCTCTCGGAGAGTTCTATCTCGATACGCTCACGGCTGAGGACAGCATCGACTGGGTGTTCTTCTCCCCGGCAGGCAGCCTCGAACCCGGAGCAGCCACCGGCTCATACCGTCTCGGTAAAGACGACCTCATAGTCGATGCCGACGGCAAGAGCCATATCACCGTAGGCGACTATGCCAAGGCCATGGTCGACGAACTCGAGACACCGGCTCATCACAAGGAACGCTTCACCATCGGCTATTGACCGCAGACGGCGTCTGAGCCGGATTCAATAAAAAATTTCAGGGACTGTGTCAAAATGCTCAATTGACACAGTCCCTTTATGATGTTCAGAACTCGCTTGAGAAGTGGAATCGGATTTTCGGGAAGTCGCTCTGAGCCATTGACAGAACGTACGAGGAGTCGGCAAGGAACACATCGCGGCCGTCGCGGTCGACTGCCATGAACTGATATTTGCGCTTTTTGAACGCCTCGATGGCCTCGGGGTCGTCGCTCTCTATCCAGCAGGCCTTGTGCATCGACATCGGCTCCCAGCGGCACTGTGCGCCGTACTCGTGGAGCAGACGGTACTGTATGACCTCAAACTGCAGCTGACCGACCGTACCGATGATCTTGCGTCCGTTGAACTGATGCACGAAGAGCTGTGCCACGCCTTCGTCCATGAGCTGCTGTACGCCTTTGTCAAGCTGTTTGGCCTTCATCGGGTCGGCATTCTCGATGTACATGAACATCTCGGGAGAGAAGCTCGGCAGGCCCTTGTAGTGGATGTTCTCACCCTGGGTGAGCGTGTCGCCTATCTTGAAGTTGCCCGAATCGGGTATACCGACGATGTCACCGGGATAGGCTTCGTCGACTATGCTCTTCTTCTGGGCCATGAACGCTGTCGGAGCAGCGAAGCGCAGCGTCTTGCCCAGACGGATGTGCTGGTAGGGGGCGTTGCGCTCGAACTTGCCCGAGCATACCTTGACGAAGGCTATACAGCTGCGGTGGTTCGGGTCCATATTGGCGTGAATCTTGAATACGAATCCCGAGAATGTCTCTTCTTCAGGGTTGACCGTGCGCTCTACGGCGTCGACCGGACGGGGCGACGGCGCAATCTTGACGAAGCAGTCGAGAAGCTCCTTGACGCCGAAGGTGTTGAGGGCCGAGCCGAAGAAAACGGGGGCGACGCGCCCGGCAAGATACTCGTCGACATTGAATTCGGGATATACACCGTCGATAAGCTCAAGGTCTTCGCGGAGCTGTGCGGCGTCCGTCTCGCCCACGGCCTCGTCGATACGGGGGTCATTGACATCGTCAATCTCCACGCGCTCGGTGGCCTTCTGCTTGTCCGGGGTGAAGAGGTCGAGGCCGCCCTCGTAGATGTTGTACACGCCCTTGAACTTGGCGCCTATGTTGATAGGCCACGACAGCGGACGGACCGATATCTTGAGTTCCTTCTCCAGTTCGTCAAGAATCTCGAAGGGGTCGCGGCCCTCGCGGTCGAGCTTGTTCACGAATATTATGACGGGCGTATTGCGCATGCGGCACACCTCCATGAGCTTGCGCGTCTGCGTCTCGACGCCCTTGGCCACGTCGACAACGATGATGACCGAGTCCACGGCTGTCAGCGTGCGGTAGGTGTCCTCGGCGAAGTCCTGATGGCCCGGTGTGTCAAGGATGTTTATCTTGTAGTCTCCGTAGTTGAAGCCCATGACTGACGTGGCCACCGATATGCCGCGCTGCTTCTCGATTTCCATCCAGTCGCTGGTGGCGGTCTTCTTGATTTTGTTCGACTTCACGGCACCGGCGATGTGGATGGCGCCGCCGAAGAGAAGGAGTTTCTCGGTGAGAGTGGTCTTGCCCGCATCAGGGTGCGAGATGATGGCGAATGTGCGTCTGCGCCGTATTTCGTCTTTTATATCAGCCATTGTGGTTCAGTTGGTAATAAGTTTCATGCACCGGCGGAGCGACTTGCGCCAGTGGGGTATGTCGATGCCGTAAGCGGCCCTGACTTTTGTCTTGTCGAGAATAGTGAACGCCGGCCGGGTAGCCGCGGTCGGATAGTCGACTGTGGCTATAGGCAGCACTTCCACGTCCATGCCGGCCTCCTCGACGACGGCGACAGCGAAGTCGTACCACGACGCCACGCCCTCGTTGGAGAAATTATAGATGCCCGGATTCCAGTGGCCGTCGATGACCTTATCGACGATGAACGCCGCCAGATCGGCGGCATAGGTCGGAGTACCCACCTGGTCGGCAACGATACGGAGCGGACCGCCCGACTTCGCGAGGCGCAGCATAGTCTTGACGAAGTTCGAGCCGAACGACGAATAGAGCCATCCCGTGCGGATGATCATGCTGTCGGGCGCCAGGCCGAGCAGCGACGTCTCGCCGCGGCGCTTGGTGGTGCCGTACACCGACAGCGGCTCGGGCTTGTCGACTTCGGTGTAGGGACGGCTGGTATGGCCGTCGAACACATAGTCGGTCGATATATGGATGATGCGGAAGTCGAGCTCGTCGGCCAGGGCGGCGAGATTCTCCACGATGGTGACATTCGCGGCCGCGCACTCCGACTTCTCTTCCTCGGCGCGGTCCACGGCCGTATAAGCAGCTGCATTCACGACGTATCTGAAGTCGTGCGCGCGCAGGTAGTCGTGCACGGTCTTGGTGTCAGTGAGGTCGAGGGTGTCACGTCCGACGTACTCGGCACGGTCGCCGAGCACACAGCGTAGTTCGCTGCCGAGCTGTCCCCCGGCACCGGTCACCAGTATTTTCTTGTCATTGGTGTTCATATTCGGAGTGCAAAATTAGCAAAAATCGCGCAATCCGCCACCGTCCGGATGTGACTTTTTGCTCACCGGAGTATTGTCAGTTCACCGGCGAGAGTCTTGAGCGCTGCACGGGAGCTGTCGTCGAGCCGGGTGCGGATGGTGACAGTCTGACCGGCTTGCGTGAATCCGTCCAGACGGCTGACCTCGGCGAGCATCTGCGAGGCGGCCACGGGCGCCCAGCTGCCGTTCTCGACGAGGGCGAAGCGGCGGTCACGCAGACCCTTCGACGCCAGGCGCGACAGGAAATCGCGCATCACGGGGACTATGCCTGCATCGTAGGTGGAGCACATGAAGACGATGGCGCCGCAGCGGAAAGCCTCGGCCACGGCGAGGCTCACGTTCTCGCACGTGAGCGCCACATGCACGGCCTCGGCTCCGTCGGCGCGGAGCATGTCGCAAAGCTCCCGGGCAGCCTCGTGCGTATTGCCGTGAAGCGAAGCCGACACCACTGCCACGGCATCGGGTCGCTCGGGCGTGCAGGAACTCCACAGCCCGTACAGCGGCACGGGGTTGAACTTGGCCACCGTCAGCGCCGGGCCGTGGAGCGGACAGATGGTGTGGACGGGCGTGCCGTCGAGTTTCTTCAGCACGCTCTGCACCTGCTTGCCGTACTTGCCGACGATATTGCAGTAGTAGCGGCGCGCCTCGTCGGGCCACAGCGTGCCGTATCCGGCCATCGAGCCGTCGCAGGTCTCGGCGAGCGAGGCTCCGAACGTGCCGAAGGCATCAGCCGAGAATAGTGTCTCGGTCGACGGCTCGTAAGTCATCAGTACCTCGGGCCAGTGCACCATCGGCGCCGAAATGAAGCGCAGGGAAGCCGCTCCGAGGTCAAGGGAGTCGCCCTCCTTCACGACGAGCACCCTATCCGCCGCTACCCACGGGCAGAACTGCGGCAGCATCCTGGCGGCGATAGCCGAGCAGACGAGCCGACATTCAGGCCACCGCTCCATGAACGCACCGATGCCTGCCGAGTGGTCAGGCTCGAGATGCTGCACTATCAGATAGTCGGGATGTCCGTGAGTGTGCGCGCAGCCGGCGAACAGTCTGTCCGCCGCGTCGAGCCACTGCCCGACCAACGAAGGGTCGACCGTGTCGAGGACGGCCGAGCACGCCGTACCGCTCACTATGTATGAATTATAGGTCATGCCGTCGGCCACAGGATACTGGCCTTCGAAGCACCGGATTTCGCGGTCGATGCAGAACAGGGAGTCAATGCGGACTCCCGACGGCCACTCCCGGGCCACGGTCCTGACGCACCGTGTCGTATGATTGTTGACGTCGTTCATATTCAGTTCACTACATTGACAGGCGCACCTGCGAGGAACGCCCGTATATTTTCGACAGTGATGTCGAGAAGCCTCTGCCGGGCCTCTACCGAAGCCCATGCCACATGAGGTGTGATGAAGCAGTTGCGTGCGCCGGGAAGTGGACAGGCTGCATCGGCAGGCTCCGTCGAGAGCACATCGAGTCCGGAGGCAGCTATGCGGCCTTCGTTGAGTGCGTCGGCCAGCGCTGCTTCGTCGACCAGCGGACCGCGGGCCGTGTTGATGAGTATGGCCGACGGCTTCATCATGGCCAGCCGGCGCGCATCGGCCATGCCTCGGGTGTCGGGCGTGAGCGGACAGTGCAGGCTCACGACATCGGCCGTGGCGAAGAGGTCGTCGACGCTCAGTTTCACGAAGCCTTGCGGAAGAGCCGACTGAGGCTTCGACGTGGCCACAGCCACCTTCATGCCCATAGCCTCGGCTATGCGTGCCACGGCGCTGCCGATATTGCCGTAGCCGACGATACCCATGGTCTTTCCGGCCAGTTCGTGCCACTCACCGTTGCGGTATGTGAAGTCCTTGCAGCGGTTCCACGAGCCCTGCGACACCTCGGCGGCATAGCGCTCTACCCTGCCGGTGATGCCGAGCAGCAGCGAGAACACATGCTGGGCCACCGACGCAGTGCTGTATGCCGGGATATTGCACACGGTGATACCGGCTGCACGCGCGGCCTCCGTGTCGACTATATTGTAGCCGGTGGCAAGCACGCCGATATAGCGGAGCGACGGAAGGGCGGCTATCTCGGCAGCGCCGACGGGAACCTTGTTGGTGAGCAGCAGCTCGGCGTCGCGGGCGCGCTCCACTACCATACCGGCTGGAGTATTGTCGTATATCTCGACGTCGGCGAATTCCGACAGACGTCCCCACCGTGCATCGTCCACGGGATAGAGGGTGGCGCCGTCAAGGCATATCAACTTCATGGTGTATCGTTTTTTATAGCGATATGCCACGGAAACGGATGGCTCCGCTGCCGTGGCATAGCTCTGTGACAGATATATTATTTAATGAGATACTGCGACGAGATGGACTGGTTGCAGTGTACGCGACGGATGGTGTCGGCGAAAAGTTTGGCTACCGAGATGATGGTGCACTTGGGGCAGTCCTTGGTGTAAGGAATCGAGTTGGTGAATATCATCTCTGTCAGGCCGCAGTCGTTGACACGTTCGGTGGCGGGGTCGCTCATGATGGCGTGCGAGCAGAGGGCGCGCACGGTCTTGGCGCCGTTGGCCAGCATGAGGTCGGCGGCCTTGGTGATGGTACCTGCAGTGTCCACCATGTCGTCGACGAGGATGACGTTCTTGTCCTGCACGTCGCCGATGACAGTCATGTTGGCCACAACGTTGGCCTTAGCACGCTGCTTGTGGCAGAGCACCAGAGGCACGTCGAGATACTTGGCGTAGCTGTTGGCACGCTTGGCACCGCCGACGTCGGGAGTGGCAATCACCATATTCTCCAAATTCAGACTCTGGATGTAGGGGATGAACACCGACGAGGCATAGAGGTGGTCGAGGGGCACGTTGAAGAAGCCCTGAATCTGGTCGGCATGGAGGTCCATGGTGATGACACGGTCAACGCCTGCGGCTGTGAGCATGTCGGCCACAAGTTTGGCGGCGATTGACACACGCGGCTTGTCCTTGCGGTCCTGACGGGCCCATCCGAAGTAGGGAATGACGGCAATGACAGAATTTGCCGAAGCACGTTTGGCGGCGTCAATCATCAGGAGAAGCTCCATCAGATTGTCGCAGTTGGGGAAGGTGCTCTGCACGAGATATACCTCGCAACCGCGTACCGACTCTTCGAAGCACACTTCGAATTCGCCATCGGCAAAATGTTCGATTTTCATTGAGCCAAGCTCAACTCCGAGTTCTTTGCAGATTTCTTCGGCCATATAGCGCGACTTCGTACCGGAGAAAATCTTGAAAGGATGAAGGGAAGAATCCATTGAGATAGTTGGTTTGATATGTGGATTGGTTTTATTCATGATGATGCGTCGTCAGTCTCTCTGCGGCCTGTGCACGGTCACAGCCTCGGTGAGGGTGTGCGGCGTCTGCGGCAGCTCGCGTGCGCCGGCATCGGGAGTGCCCTCGCGTGAGGTCTTGTCGTCGTGCTTGCCGTTCAGCGACGGACGCAGAGGCTTGATGCGGCTGCGCGAGAACTTCCATATCACCGCACCGTGGGCACGCACGTCGGCCTCGAAGGGCACGGTGGCGGCCAGGGCCTTCTGCACCCTGACGCCGCTCAGAAGTTCGGATGCCCTGGGGTCGATACCCTGCGGGATGTCGAGCACATTGAAGGCATGGAGAGGTATGTTGACGGCCACCGAAGAGTCCTCGGTGCCGAAATTCACTATTATAAGGAGGGTCTCGTCGCCGTGGCTGCGCAGGAAGGCGTAGTGGCGGTGAGGGTTGAAGCGGGGATTGTCGTAGTTGACATACATCAGGTCGAAAAAGGCGCCTTCGCGGATGGCCTCCTCTTTGTTGGCCAGTGTCAGCACGCGGCGGTACATGGCCCGGAGCTCCTGCTCGTCTTCAGTGAGCTGACCGCGTGCATCGCCGTGGTTGAGCCAGCGGCGTATCTTCTCGATGCTCCAGTAATCGAAGATAGTGGTGCGTCCGTCACGTCCGCTGAATCCTTCGGCATCCGCGGCCCGCTCACCCAGTTCCTGACCGAAATATATCATCATCGGACCGGTGGATATCATCGTGCTCACCACCAGCGACGGAAGCACGCGCCACGGGTCACCGGCATAGAACGCCGATGCGAAGCGCTGCTCGTCATGGTTCTCGAGGAAGTTGAGCATATGGGGACCGATGCCGTCGACGGTCTGCCAGCAGTTGGTGATCAGGGCAGCCGAGTGGTTGGCAGTCTCTATAGCGCGGAGCGTGTCATAGAGGTTCACCTTGTCGTAGAGATAGTCGAATCCGGCATAGTCGATGAATGGACGGTACTGCGCCACATCGTAGATTTCGGCTATGAAAAGCACATCCGGATAGTGGGCCTTCACCTGAGGTATTGCCCAGTGCCAGAACTCGATGGGCACCATGAAGGCCATGTCGCAGCGGAAGCCGTCGATACCCTTGGCGGCCCAGAAGCGGAGAATGTGCAGCATCTTGAGCCATGTGTCGGGGATAGGGTCGAAGTGATTTGAACCGTCGCCGTAATCATGGCCGTAGTTGAGCTTCACGGTCTCGTACCAGTCATTGATGCCGGGGAAGGCGTTGAAGCAGTCATTGCCCGACGCCTTGGCCGGGAACTCCACATAGGCGTCCTTGCCCTGCCCGAGGTCGAACGACGGCGAGAACTGCTGACGCGTGATATAGTAGAAGTTGTTGTTCGGCGCGAAGAACATCTCGTGGTTGTCGCGGTTGCCGAAGTCCTCTATCCCTTTCGGCTTGGCGTCGGAGTAGTACTGGCGCGCCACATGGTTGGGCACGAAGTCGATGATGACCTTGAGTCCGGCCTTGTGCGTGCGTGCCACCAGCTCCTCGAACTCGCGCATGCGGAGAGGCACATTCTCGGCCACGTCGGGGTCGATATCATAGTAGTCGCAGATGGCATACGGACTGCCTGCCTTACCCTTGACTATATGATGATTATGCGGCCTGATGCCGAAAGCCGAGTAGTCAGTCTGATTGGCATGCTCAATCACGCCGGTGTACCACACGTAGTTCACACCCAGATCGCGGATGGAGCGTAGGATGTCAGTGCTTATGCCCGCAAGTTTGCCCGACCCGTTCTGCCTGATGGTACCGTTCTCGACAGGTGTCTCACAATAATTTGCAAACAGACGAGGTATGAGTTGGTAAATAATCGGCTTCTGAGTTGGTGACATAACGGATTACTTGGATATTGATTGGTCAGTACTCTTGCTCTCGGGCTTCCACATTCCTGCCTCTATGAGGGCATGGCGCGTGTCGATATAACCACGGAGAAAAAGTTCCTTGATTTTCTTGAGATTGAATACGGCATATTCGGCCAGTTCGGGAGTCGACACCGACACATCGCACAGCTTCATGTCGGCGGTAGTATTGGCCCGGGTGAGCAGCTTGTACGTGCGCATGGCGACCGAAATGATTGACTTGCAGTTGCTCGACTCCACCAGCGGACTCACATTGACACCTATCAGGACATCGCACTTGTCGCGCAGAGCCCATGCCGGATGGTTGCGGAGCACGCCGCCGTCCACGTACTGGACGCCGTCGATACGCACAGGCTTGAATACGATAGGGATAGAACACGACGCCATCACGCGCGGCCCTATCTCTCCTTTGGTGAAGGCCACGGACTTGCCGTGGTCAAGGTCGGTGGCGCAGATTATGGCCGGCATCGGAAGGTCCTCCAGACGGCGTATGCCTCCGGTGGCACGGAGGATGAAGTTCATGAAGCGCTCGATGCCGAATATGCCTCCGCTGCCGAGATTCAGCTCGGCGAAGTCGCGGAAACCGGTGCGCGCAAAGAGTTCTGCCATCTGAAGCGGCCTGACACCGGCTGCGTACAGCACGGCGATGACCGAACCGGCGCTCACTCCGGCGACTATGTCGGGCCTGAGTCCGGCTTCCTCGATGGCCATAAGAGCCCCTGCGTGTGCGAAGCCGCGGGCACCCCCGCCACTGAAAGCCACGCCAAGGCGATAGGGCTTTCCGCCGGCCCGTTCAGCCGGCTTAACACCCTGCTCTTTGTCTTTGTGAGAGTCCATTTTTTCGAATGTTTGCGCTTTCGTTTTGCAAAATTAGTCAGAAAAAACCGATTGTTCAATTTTTTAAGGACGAATTTATAGTTTTAAAACAGTTTTTGCCAAACTATTGTTGTAACTTTGTCGGGCCAAGTCATCGCATACGGCCCGTTTTTCCGCATTATGAACGCACCTACGAAAAATAAAGACTCCCGTATGCAGCGGTTCATCGACCGCTGCATGGCGCTGTGGAATTACGTCAACACCGGAATATGGAGCGATCCCAGACGCAACTGGTGGCTGAACATACTGCGCACTGTCAATCTGTCGGTGAACTGCTTCCTCAACCGCGACATCCAGTCGCAGGCCTGCGCCATGACATTCCGCACCATGCTCGCCGTGGTCCCGGCGCTCGCGCTGATTCTGGCCATCGGACGCGGATTCGGATTCCAGGAAGTCCTCGAAGACGAGCTCTATCACCTCTTCCCGGCCCAGCGCCAGGCCATCACGTACTGCATGAACTTCGTCAACGAATACCTCTCGCACTCCTCCGAAGGCCTCTTCGTCGGCGTAGGCATCGTGTTCCTCATCTACACCCTCATATCACTGCTCGGAAATGTCGAGAACTCCTTCAACCTCATATGGGGTCAGAAGGAAAGGCGCAGCATATGGCGCAAGCTCAGCGACTACACCGCCATGCTCCTCATTCTCCCGGTGCTGATGATATGCGCCAGCGGCATATCGCTGCTGCTGAGCTCCACGCTGAACTCCATCTTCCACTTCTCCTTCATGACTCCGGTCATAAGCGCAGTGCTCGAGGCCACATCGTGGATCATGACATTCCTCTTCTTCGCGGCCGTCTACATACTCATACCCAACACGAGCGTGAAGCTCAAGTACGCCCTCATATCGGGTGTCATAGCAGGCACGGGATTCCTCGTGGTGCAGTGGCTCTTCGTCACCGGTACGCTCTACGTCACGCGCTACAACGCCATCTACGGCTCCTTCGCCTTCCTGCCGCTGCTCCTGCTGTGGCTGCAGCTCGTGTGGATGATATGCCTCGCCGGAGCCGTGATATGCTACTCGTCGCAGAACGTGTTCGCCTTCAGCCTCGACCGCGAGGTGTCAGGCATGTCTGACCGCTACCGCGCCATGGTCACGCTGGCCATAACCGCCGTGATAACGCGCCGCTTCGTCGACGGACGTCCGCCGGCCACCGCGCGCGACCTCATGAGCACATACAGCATCCCGGCACGCCTCGTCACAGGCATCACCGACCGACTGTGCGCCGACGGCATATTCAACCGCGTGCTCCTGCCCGACCAGAAGGACATCTACGGATTCCAGCTCGCTGTCGACCCGTCGACACTCACCGTACGCAGCCTCACCGAGCGCCTCTATCTCGAGGGCGAACGCGACTTCATCCCCGACTTCCGCGACACGTTCCCCAGGGTCATCACCACCTTCGCGCGCATCGAGTCGCAGTTCGCCGCCACGACATCGTCGATGCTCGTGTCTGACCTCTACCGATTCGCGCCCGACGACAGCGGCACTGCCGCCGAATCATGACAGCAACCCAAAGTAAACATCATCATAAACTGCATTAAACGATGAAAAAAGTAATTGCAACCACAGCGGCTCCCGGAGCCATCGGTCCCTACAGCCAGGCCATCGACACTGGCACATTCGTATTCGCTTCCGGTCAGATACCTCTCGACCCCGCCACCGGCGTCATCCCCGAAGGCATCGAAGCGCAGACCCGTCAGTCGCTCGCCAACGTATGCGCCATCCTTGACGCCGCCGGCCTCACCGTGGCCAACGTAGTCAAGACCACCGTATTCCTCGCCGACATGGCCGACTTCGCCGCCATGAACGCCGTATACGGCGAAGTATTCACCGAACCCTACCCCGCCCGCTCCGCTGTCGCCGTCCGCGAACTCCCCAAGGGCGTGATGGTCGAAATCGAAGTACTCGCCGTCCGCTGAGCCGATGACCGGAAATCCCCATAAGTGCCGCCTCAATGCCCTGCCGTCATGGATATGGATTGTGGCGGCACTTTCCATATGCCTCTTCTTCGTATACCTGTGGACTCCCCTCCTCGGCGATGACCTCGCATATAAGGGAGTGTTCAGCGGAGCCACGCGCCGCTTCGGCTTCGAGCGCTTCCCCGGCTGGTGCCGCGAGCACTGGCTGTTCGTGAACGGACGCAGCATCGACAAACTTATGCCCGTGGCCACCAATCTTCCGAAAGGGCTTCTCGCGGGTATCAGTGCAGTCATGTACGGCGCCATGCTCACTCTGGCGGTCAGGGCGTCGAAGGCTGTCCGCGGCATCATGCCGTGGCTGTTGCTGACGGCCATGGCCCTCGCACTTCCGTGGTGGGACGGCTGCTATCTTTTCGCTGTCCAGATCAACTACATATGGGCTTCGGTCTTCGTCCTCGCAGCTTATATCATCATCACCGAAGCTCCGCATCGGATACATCCTGTCGCCGCCGTCGCGGCACTCGGCCTCTGCGGCTTTGCCGGCATGAGTCATGAGGGAGCCTCCGTGCCGCTGCTCTTCGGCTTCGCCGTCTATTTCGCCTTGCAGCACAAGAAACTCAACACCGTGCAGGCCGTCATGCTCGCGACATTCGCCATCGGTGTGATACTCAATATGCTGTCACCTGGCATACGCCAACGCGTTGGCGCCATACGCGAGCCCGACGACACACCGCTGTGGCTGCTTCTGAAGTCCGAACCGCTCGTGCTCGTCCTTTGGACCGCCATCATCACGGGCCTGTTCATTCCCCGCGTGAGACGCCGTATCACAGCACTGTCAGCCAATCCGCTCTCGGTTCTCGTATACGCCACACTTCCAGGCGCACCCGTAATATTGGCCTCAGGCATCGTCGGACGCACAGGCTGGTTCGTCACGCTGTATGCGCTTGTAGCCGTAGCAGGCTACGGCACCATGCTTCTGCCCCGTGTCGGCGACGTGGTCTCGACAGTATGCGCGGCAGCCGTCGGAGTCCTGCTGACATCTCAGGCTATCGCCGAAGCCGTGGTTCAGCATCGTCTATATAAGGAATATCAAGACTACGAGACGCAGTTCGTACGAAGTCATGACGGTATCATCCGCGGCTCATTTACGCCTGACGACGCTCTGCCGTGGTGGATGCTCAACCGCCTACGCGGCGTCCCCGACAGCGACGACCTCTATCTGCTCGAAACACTGTCAGGCTATTACCGCAACGACAGCATAGCCCCTGTCGTCATCGGGCCGGAGACACGCTTCCGCACAGTCCCGCCGACCGAAGCCGTCAAGACACGGTTCGGCTGGCACACGGTGTACATCACGGCCGATTCTGTCTACACTCCCTGTAAATCAGGCTTCGTCGCAAGCCGCCGCATCATAGATTCCGGCGACCGCTAAACCACTCTATTCCGGATTCTCTATCGACTCCTTCAGGAAGTCGTGGAGGTTGAGAGTGCATGTCGCGTAAGAGCGGGCGGCGACCACACCGGCACCGGTCGACACGTTGCTGTAGCCCCACATGGGGTCGGCGAAACCGAGGTCGCCGAGATCACCGAGGACACCCGAATCGCGTTGCCACACGTAGATGGCACGGTTGTAATAGCTCTGCGACACGCTGGCAAGCATGAACGTCAGCGAGCAGTCGTAGAACGATTCATCGTAGCTCTGAGAGTTTACTCTGTAGTGCGAATTTCTGAATTTCAGATGCAGCGGATAAGTCTTGCCCGAAAACTACCGGTCAGTGAACACAAGGCCCATGGTGTCGTCGCTTCCCATTATCGACTCGAACGCCCCGATATGTTCCTGAAATATCGGCTCGGCCTCATAGTCAAGCGCTCCGAGCGAGAAGTATATCTGAAGCGGACGTGATACGCCCGGCTCGACGTAGTCAGGCTCATCATCTGACAGGTAGATCCAGTTATAGTCAAGTTTGAAATAATTGTCATCGTCCGGGAGATCCCTCACGTCGAGAGTGACGTAAAGGTCGAAATCAAGGTCGGCTGCCATATAGTCATCATAGTGACGCCACAGGTCGGTGACGACTCCATTGAATTTCCTGACCGTGACAGGCACGGCCACCGGTACGGTCACCGTGGCTTCCGCAGAGCCGTATTTCGGACTTTCGGCCACGATTCGTATCTCGTCGCCCTCGGCCGGGATGTACGACGCGGACTGCGGATTGCCGTTGACGTAGACGGTCACCGTGGCATCGTCGACCTTATGGTCGCGCGCGCCTGACAGGTCGTTGAATGTCCACGTACGGGTCACGTCGACCTCTATCGGCTCGCCGGCGCTTATGATGGAATTGAGACAGAGCACCGGAGTGGTGTCGGTCGTCGGACTGAAGTCCTGATAGCATCCTGCGAGCATCAGCGGCAGGAGCATTGCTGCGATATATCTTAGAATTGCCATGTGTATGAAACTGAAGGAATTACAGGAAGGAGCCGTACGCGCTGGAATACCGGAGTACCCTCTCTGGTGTAGGCGCGGCGGATAGCCACGGTGTTCATGTGGCAGTAAGCATTGTAGATACTGAAATTCCAGCATCCGCGACGGTTCCTGACCGTGACCGAAAGGTCGAGGCGATGGTAGAACGGCAGCTGATAGTTGTTTATCCTCGCCTGCAGAGGCGTGTCGTCATAGTAGCCCACGGACTCGAAGTCCGGAGCCTCCCACACCTGCGTCAGTAGGGTGAACCGGCTGCCGGAGTGTCCCGTCCATGCGGCGTTGAGACTGACGCGGTCGCTTACGTTCCAGTTGAGCATGACATTGATGGTGTGCCGGTGGTCGAAGCGCGCCGGGAAGGTGTGTCCGCCGTTCTTGCCGGCGAATGTACGGTCTGTCCACCCGAGCGAGTAAGCGATGTGTCCGGTGAACTTGCCGGACATCTTCTCGGCCTTGAAGTCCACACCCTTGGCCGTTCCGTGTCCGCTGCACAGACTGGCATCCCACATCTCCATCGGAGGCTGCAGATAGTACTCGTCGCGGTAGTCGACAAGGTTGCGCATATATTTGTAGTAAGCCTCGGCCGAGAGTGTGTACATGCCGTCAGGCGTCTGCCAGTAGCCGCCGGCGGAGACCTTGTCGGCCGTCTGCGGCTTGAATTTGCCCGTGATTGGCACCCACTGGTCCGTGGGCAGCGAGAGATAGGTGCGGCAGAGCTGATGCACGTACTGGGTCGTGCGGCTGTATGCAGCCTTGACTGCCCAGTTGTCGCGCGGACGGTAGCTGACCGACAGGCGCGGACCCAGCCCGGCATGCGTCTTGCCGTCGATGGTGAAAAGCGAGCCGTGGAATCCGGCATTGACGCGGACGCGGTCGCTCACGCGCCAGTCATCCTCGATGTAGACGTTGGCCTCCCCGGCCGTGTAGGCACGGGTGGAGTCGCGTGTCGCCACCACCGTGCTGCCGTCGTCGTAGCGGCGCTGCGTCCGCGCAGGCAGAAACGAATGGAGCGTGAAGGCGCCCCCGAAGCGCACACGCATGGCATCGGACGGACGCCAGTCGAAGTCGCCGCGTACTATCCAGTCGTCGATGTGGTTGTCCATCCTGTCGTAAGACGATGTGCGGTACACCTCGTCGCCTGTGTTGTCGGCGATGTCGCAGTCGTGGGTGTAGCCGGAGAAATAGCGCGTATACGCTCCCGTGAATTCCGCGCTGAGGGTCGGACGGAAGCGATGGTTCACGCCGGCCTGCGCCACGACGTTGCCCCACTTTAGGTTGAAGGTCTCGTCCATGAACCAGCCCACCGAGACACCGTCGTCGACATCCTTGGTGCCCGACTTGAGATAGTCGTGCCCGAAGTACACGCTCACGAAGGCCGTAGTGCTGCTGTTGAAGCGGTGTATCAGTTTGGCGTTGAGGTCGGTGAAGGCATAGCCGAGGCGCACCTTCTCATAGGTCGACGACCTGGAGTTGTATATGGCCAGAGCCGGAGCCGTGAGCACGTCGAACCACGACCGCCTCAGCGCCACCATGTACGATGTCTTGCGCCGTATGGGACCTTCGAGGAAGAAGGCGCCCGAGGTCAGGCCGAGCTTGAACGAGCCGTGGTGACGCTCGGGCATTCCGTTGCGGGTGCGGGCGTCGAGATACGACGACAGTCGTCCGTCGTACTTTGCCGGTATCGAAGACTTGAAGAAGTCGATGTAGCGGATGGCGTCGACATTGAAGGCCGAAAACAGTCCGCCGAAGTGATTCACCTGATAGAGCGGTACGTTGTCGAGCATGAAGAGATTCTCGTCGGCATTGCCGCCGTGGACGTGCATGCCGGCCATGCCTTCGGCACCCTGCGTGATGCCGGGCTGCATCTGCAGGGCCTTGATGACGTCGCTCTCGCCGAACATCACGGGCGTATTGACGATTTCAGCCGCCGACAGTTTGCGCGCGCCGATTTCGGCAGTCTCGACAGCCGGAGCCTCAAGCCGCGATACCACCACCACTTCCTCAAGCATCTCGGGCTCCTCTGCGAGGGAGTCCGGCACGGCCACCACAGGCGCCGTCTGCTCCGCGCGGCTTACGGGCTTCGCCGCCGGCCTGCGCCTGAGTATGATGTTCTTGCCCTTGATTCTATACTCTATGTCCGTGCCGCGGAACATCTCGTCAAGCGCCTGCCTGAGCGGCTTGTCGGCCACGTCGACCGACACCCGCATGTCCCTGAGCAGTTCCGACGAGTACACAAAGTTCTTGCCCGTCTGCTCCACGATGCTTCTGAACACCTCGGGAGCAGGACGGTCCACAGCCCTCACAGTCACTTTACGGGCCGCTCCGACAGCCATGCAGACGCACAGCATCAGCGACAGTATCAGCGCGCGTCTCATTTCTCCTCCACAGTCATTCGGGTTCCTAAAATCTCGTTGATTGTCCCGACAAGGTCAGCCGGAGTGCCTTCGTAGTGCAGCGACAGCGTGTACTCCTCAGGCGCGTCAGGCAGATTGCCGACCTTGACGCCGTAGAGCGACTCTATGCTCCCGACCACTTCGGGCAGAGGAGCGTCCTCGAAGTCGATGACCCTGACGGCAGCCATCGGGCTGACGGGCTGCACGGCCTCGGTCTGACGGCTGCTCTCCTCCATGTCATAATGACGATACACCACCACCGCCGTGGCCGACAGTATCACGGCTGCCGCCACTGCCGCAGCTACTCTGAACCGCCGCCATGCGCTGTATGCCGGGGCTATGCCGAGACGGCGCCAGCCGGCAGTGACGTCGAAGCGCCCCTCGCGGTAGTGACGCGCCACGAAATCCATGTCATTCCTTTCCATAATACTCAGAAATCAAAACCAAGTCTGAACGAAAAGTAGGGACGTACGTGATGCCGCGTTCCCGTATAATAAATCTCATATGAGCCGGGGCCTTCCCAAGTGCCCTCGTAGTGCTCGGCCTTGTAGCCTGCCAGAGTCAGTCCGGCTGCGAGATTGATGCCGACCTTGCGCCCCCGGTTGAAGCGGTAGCCTATCGACGGAGAGAAATAGACGCCGACACCCTCGGCCAAATTGGCGCCCAGCCGGATGTCGCCGAAAGGCGTGAAGCGGCCCAGCTTCAGGTCGATGCGGCCCTGAACGAACAGCGGCGCGACCCAGTTGTCGAGCTTGCCGCACCGCTCCATGCCCAGGCCGGCTCCGATGAAGAACATCGGGTCTATCTGATAGCCGTGCGAGGTGGAGAATCCGGTATAGAACGTACTCTCATGTGTCATATAAAGATTGCCGAGACCGTCGAACGCTCCGAAGTCCTCCGAGCGGACGCTGCTGCTCCACTCGAGGAATCCGCGGTAGCCGCGCTGAGGCTGCCGGGCCGCGGCCAACAGGGCCATGGCGATGATTACCGCTACGAGAATCAATATCCTTTTCATAGTGATGATGAATGATTGGTTTACTCCAATGACTCATCAGACACGAAAAGGTCCTACGCCGGAGAGAAAAAAATTTACAGGATTTACAAGAAAGGAAGAAAAAACGGTCTGTGCCCGTCCGACAGCGCCTCGCGCAGACGGCTGAACGCCTTGGTCATCTGATTCTTGACCGTCTTCACGGATATGCCCAGCTCCTCGGCTATCTCCTCGTTGGAGAGGCCGTCGCGCTTGCTCAGCAGGAACACCCGGCGGCACTGCTCGGGCAAGTCGTCGATGGCCTTCCATATGCGCGCGTCCCTGAACGACGTGTCGATGGCCTCATCGTCGGCTTCGGGTATGCACTCCTCGCCCACCGTCTCGCGGCGGTCGCGCAGATAGGTCAGGCAGACATTGCGCACGGTGCGGTACATGAAGGGCGCGAAGCTGTCTATCCGCCGCCCTTCGCCCGCGTAGGTCCATGCCTTGACGAAAGCATCCTGCACAAGGTCCTCGGCCACATCGGCATCATCGACCATGCGGAGCGCATACATGCCCAGCGGCACATACAGCTGTCGGAAATATGTCTCGAATTCTTTACCCGTCATTAGCCGGGGTACGGCAGTACTCTGTGTCACGCCCCGGAGCCGTGTGCGCTTGTCGGCGCACGTCAGGAGTCCGGGGCGTGTGAGGGGATGACCTGTGTCAGTTGATTATCACAGGGGTTCCGAGAGGAGTCGGAAATGCCGCTCTGGCGAACTGGCGGAGCTTCTCGATGGTCGAGCGGCGGGGCTGCATCACGACATGTGCAGCACGTGGGCGTGTGGGCGTGAGTACGGGGGTAGAGGTTTTGTCCATAGGCAGTTATTGCTTGATGAGTGAGTGTCGGAAGACAGAGGAAACTTAGTCTGGCTGTCATTATTGAGAACGCCTTGGGGTGGCCGTTTATTGTACAGGAACCTGAAAGATTGTGAAAAATTTTGCCGTGCGATTATTTTTACGTACCTTTACACTGATTTTAAAGAAGTTTACGCAACTGCGTAGTGATTATACATTTACTTGTTACTCGTTTTTACCTGATGAAAAACTTTTCAAAGATTTTAGTTGCATCAGCCTTCGGCGCCTGCCTCGCTCTTTCGGCACAGGCTCAGAAACCGCGCAGCGCCGACGGCGAAGTCATCCTTCACGCATGGACATGGTCGCTCGACACCATCGCCGCCAACATGAAGCTCATCGCCGACGCCGGATACGACTACGTGCAGACATCGCCCGTCCAGGCTTGCTATGTGGGCGACGGAGGCGGCCCGGCTCTCTTCAGCGAACCCGGAGACAGCGTCCAGGGCAAGTGGTACTACTACTATCAGCCGACAGACTGGACCATCGGCAACTACATGCTCGGCTCGCGCGACGACTTCCGCGCCATGTGCGACAGCGCATATAAGTACGGTGTCAAGGTCATCGTCGACGTGCTGCCCAATCACACCGCCATCGACCACCACGCCGTGCTGCCGGCACTTGACCGTGCCGTGGGCGGACACGACAATCTCTACCACGCTTCGGGCTTCACACCTATCCGCGACTACAACGACCGCCGCGAGTGCACCACCGGCGAGATGGGCGGACTTCCCGACGTGAACACCGAGAACCCCGACTTCCAGCACTACTACCTCCAGTACGTCAACGACCTCATCAACCTCGGCGCCCGCGGATTCCGCTACGACACTGCCAAGCACATCGGCCTGCCGTCCGACCCGCTGGACGCACGCTCCGGGCAGAACGACTTCTGGGACGTGGCCACAGGCCGCAAAGGCGTCAAAGGTCTGTCAATGCTCATGCCTGACAGCATATATATCTACGGCGAAGTGCTCCAGGACCGCAACGTCAAGGAGAAGGAGTACGCCGAATACATGGACCTCACCGCCAGCGCCTACGGACATGCCCTCCGCCATGTCATCGAAGCAGGCGACGCATCAGTCGAGGACCTCGCTGACTGGCGCCATCCGGCCCGTCCCGACCAGCTCGTGACATGGGTCGAAAGCCACGACACATACTGCAACGCCCACGAATCGGCCGGCCTGACCGATGACCAGATACGCACCGGATGGGTCTACCTCACCGCCCGAGCAGGAGGCAAGCCCCTCTTCTACAGCCGTCCGGCAGGAAGCACACGCGAGAACTACTGGGGCACCAACCGCATAGGGCGCCGCGGCAACGATGAATTCTTCCACCCCGAAGTAGTGGCTGTCAACAAGTTCCGCCACGCCATGGCCTCGCAGCCCGAGACTCTGCGCTACAGCGACAATTCGGCAGTGGCCGAAATCTCGCGCGGCACTGCCGGCGCTGCCCTCATCAACTTCTCTCAGAAGGAACAGAAACTCAAGATGGCCTGCGACCTCGCCGACGGCACATACACCGACGCCGTCAGCGGAGCGCAGTTCAAGGTAGCCAAAGGACACATATCCGGCAAGCTCGCACCTCTGACCACCTACATCCTCTACGCCCGATAAATCCCCCCTTCCACACATAAACACGTGCCGGCAGAGCTACTTTAATCCGTCGGCAGATGTTATAATTTTATCAAACGTTTTTAACTAATATTGAACCATTATGAAAAAATTAGTAGCTGAAGGTATCGGAACTATGTTCCTCGTCCTTCTTGCCTGCGGCAGTGCCGTACTGGCCGGCCCGTCGATAGGCGGTCTCGGCATAGGCCTGTGCTTCGGCCTCGTGCTTGTGTGTCTGTGCTATGCCATCGGCAATATCTCGGGATGTCACGTCAATCCTGCCGTATCGCTGGCCGTGTATCTCTCCGGCCGTATGTCAGGCCGTGAATGTATAGGCTACATCGTGTTCCAGCTTCTGGGCGCCACCGTCGGCGCAGGACTGCTCTACGCCTTCATGCAGCTCGCTCCCGGATTCAACTTCGGCGGCATCACATCAGCCGACCAGTATCTGGCCACCAACGTGCTCCAGCCCGGCGCCACCCCCGGCATGGCTCTGCTGGCCGAAGGTCTGCTCACGTTCTTCTTCGTGCTGATAGTGCTCGGCGCCACCGACCCTGAGAAGGGCTTCGGCAAATTCGCCGGACTCGCCATCGGTCTCGCTCTCGGCCTGGTCAACATCGTGGGTATCCCCGTTGACAACTGCTCGGTCAACCCCGCACGCAGCTTCGGTCCGGCAGTATTCTCTCCCGGCGCATGGGGCGACTTCTGGATTATGGTCGTAGGTCCCGTCATCGGTGCCGTCGTAGCAGTGCTCTGCTGGGCAGCCATCGGTGCCGCACGCCGCAACTCCATCAAGTAATCAGCGCACACATACCGGTCATAAGAGGTTGTTTAACAATGATTATTAAACAACCTCTAAAAGAACACCCCGGCTGCTCTCGAGCAGCCGGGGTGTTCCCACGTTTCAACTATTTATTTATGAGAGCCCCGGAGTCCAGTAATCACTACTCGACCACAGGGACGAGGGATGCTTACCTATATAACAAGTAATTGATGATAATTACATAGTTAAATTGGTGAAAGAACTTTAATCCGTAAGCATCCGGGGCTCCCGGTGTTTCATCTGAAGATTACTTCACTTCCACCTTCAGCGCCTCGTAGGCGCGCTCGGCTTTAGCGCGTGCCTCGTCGACGGTGTCGGCCGTGGCGAGGATGACGCCCATGCGGCGGTGTCCGCGGATTTCGGGTTTACCGAATATGCGCAGCTGTACGCCCGGTTCGGCAAGCACGGCCTCGAGATTGTCGAACACGACCTGCGTGGTGTCGCCTTCGACCACTACGGCACGCGAGGCCGACGGACCGAGGAAGCGTACCTCAGGCACGGGGAGTCCGAGCAGAGCGCGTGCGTGAAGGGCGAACTCGCTCATGTCCTGCGAGATCATGGTCACCATGCCGGTGTCGTGCGGACGCGGCGACACTTCGCTGAATATCACCTTGTCGCCCTTGATGAAGAGCTCGACGCCGAAGATGCCGTAGCCGCCGAGCGCTCCGGTGATGGCGCCTGCCACGGCCTGAGCCTCGCGGAGGGCGGCCTCGCTCATCGGCTGGGGCTGCCAGGAGTAGCGGTAGTCGCCGTCGACCTGTATATGTCCGATAGGAGCACAGTACACCGTGCCGGTGCAGCTGCGGACGGTCAGCAGCGTGATTTCGTAGTCGAAGTCGACGAAGCCTTCCACGATGACGCGTCCGGCTCCGGCGCGGCCGCCTTCCTGGGCCTCGCGCCATGCGCTCTCGATCTGCTCGGGAGTGCGTACGGTCGACTGGCCGTGGCCCGACGAACTCATCACAGGCTTCACCACTACGGGCAGACCGATTTCCTCTATGGCCTTGGTGAACTCCTCGTAGGTCGAGGCGAAGCGGTAGGGCGACGTGGTCAGCCCCAGCTCCTCGGCGGCGAGGCGGCGTATGCCTTCGCGGTTCATGGTCAGGAACGCGGCACGTGCCGTAGGAGTCACATGATAGCCTTCCTTCTCGAGCTCGACGAGAGTGGGAGTGGCGATGGCCTCGATTTCGGGTATGATGTGGTCAGGCTTCTCCAGCTCGACGATTTCGCGCAGTTTGTCGCCGTCGAGCATATTGAATACGTAGGAGCGGTGTGCCACCTGCATGGCAGGGGCGTTGGCATATTTGTCGCAGGCCACTACCTCCACGCCCAGGCGCTGGAGTTCGATTGCTACTTCTTTGCCGAGCTCTCCGCTGCCGAGCAGAAGAGCCTTGCGACCCACCGGGGTCATGACAGATCCTATTTTTGCCATTGTAGATAGTGTATGATTATGATAGTCTGAAAAGGTTTCGGGCATTTTGTGATGTGGCGGCCTCGGCGGCTTCGACGCTGATGCCGAGGGAGTGGGCCACTGTGGCGAGGATGTGAGGTATGTATGCGCTCTCGTTGCGCCGTCCGCGGTGCGGCACGGGCGCAAGATAGGGCGAGTCGGTCTCTATGAGCAGGCGGTCGGCGCCGACGACCGGGAGCACCGTCCGAAGCGATGAATTCTTAAAGGTAACTATGCCGTTGATGCCGAAATAGAAACGGCCGTCGCCGGCACGCATGACGGCCTCGGCGTCCTCGGCCGAGCCGCCGAAACTGTGGAAGACGGCGTCGACACCGCGGTGACCCTCAAGCACCTCGAGGGTCTGCGGGAGGCCTTCGCGGCAGTGAATGATGAGCGGCAGCCCGAGCTCGCGGGCCCGCGCCGCCTGGATGTCGAAAGCCTGCATCTGCTCGGCCTCGAAGGTTTTGTCCCAATAGAGGTCTATGCCTACCTCGCCGACGGCGCACCAGTGTGCGGCGTCGCTGTCGAGCACCGACATGACGTAGTCAAGCTCCTCGCGCCAGTTCTCCTTCACTTCGGTGGGATGCAGCCCCATAGCCGGAGCCGTGCAGTCAGGCCGCAGACGGTGCAGGTCGAGAAGCGGCCCGACGGTGCTGCGGTCGACATTCGGAAGTATCATCATCTCCACTCCGGCCCGACGGGCGCGGTCCACGGCGTCGCACTGGCCTTCGTATGAGCTGTCGTTCTGGCCCTCGAAGGCGAATTCGGGCATGTAGAGATGTGTATGTGTGTCTATCATCAGTGGCTGCGTGCGGCGGCTTTGGTGCAGAGCTCCGTGAAGAAGTCACGGGCATCGTGGTCAAGTTCGACATTCGTCAGACAGTCGGCCGCCTGTGCCGAGTAGCGCTCGGTGAGCTCCTGGCAGCGTTCGGCCAGCCGGAGGCGGTTGTAGACGCGCTTCACCTGCGAGATTTTCTCCTGAGGCTCAAGGTCTTCGCGCAGGATGCCGTCGATTTCGTCCTCGGCCTCGGCCATGCAGGTGATGAGCAGCCATGTCTTCTTCCTGTTGATGATGTCACCGCCGATTTCCTTGCCGAATACGGCAGGGTCGCCGAACGTATCGAGCCAGTCGTCGCGGAGCTGGAACGCCAGTCCCAGAGCCTCGCCGTAGTTGAAGAATGCGTCGCACACATAGTCCGACGCACCGGCCATCATGGCGCCGATGCGGCAGGCGCATCCCAGCAGCACGGAAGTCTTGAGGCGTATCATGTCCATGTACTCCGACACGGTCACGTCGCTGCGCTTCTCGAACTCCATGTCCATCTGCTGGCCTTCGTAGACCTCGATGGCCGTGCGGTTGAACACCTCGAAAAGCGAGGCGAACCTGTCACCGGCGCCGTCGGCCAGCAGTCCGTAAGCCATCGAGAGCATAGTGTCGCCCGAGAGGATGGCCACATTGTCGTTCCACTTGCGGTGCACCGTGGGCTGGCCGCGGCGTATGTCGGCGCGGTCCATCACGTCGTCGTGGAGCAGAGTGAAGTTGTGGAACATCTCCACGGCCAGAGCCTGATTGATGATATCTTCGGGGGCGCGGTGCGACAGCGCCGCATACACCGCCAGACAGAGTGCCGGACGCAGACGCTTGCCGCCTGAGGCCATGGCATATACTATCGGAGCATACAGCCCCGGAGTGGTCGAAGGATATTTTATATTTGCCACGCCGTTTTCGGCGATTTCGGCAAAGTGCTCGATAGAGAAATTCATCGTGTTTTCGGTTATGCGGTACAAAGTTACGAATTTTTGGCGACATCGCCGAGTTCTCAGTGGTGAAAACAATCTCAGGCCGTATTTTCTGCCGAAATATGTTGTATAACATACTTATAAATTTGCAGGGTTTGAAAATGAGTGTTAATTTTACACCCAAAATCCGAATACCCTTTCCAACCTTAGACCAAATAACCTAATCAATACAGTTTTATGCGAACCTTGATTGCACTGACCGCCGCTGCCATCACCTTCGGAGTGGCCGCTGCGTCGCGTGGACCCGCACTGTCCGACGGCTACCCGGTGGGGCAGGTACCGTTCACCGACGTGAACGTAAGCGGCGGGTTCTGGGAGCAGCGTCTGCGGGCCGGCCGCGACGTCACTGTCCCTCTTGCTTTCGCCAAGTGCGAGGAATCGGGCCGATACGACAACTTCGTCCGAGCCGCCTCGCCCTGCGACACCTTCACCGTGGGAGGCTTCTCATTCGACGACACGGACGTCTACAAGACCATCGAAGGCGCTTCCTACATGCTGCACAACTATCCCGACGCACGGCTCGAGCACTACATCGACAGCGTCCTCGACATAGTCGCCGCCGCCCAGAAGCCTGACGGCTATCTCTACACGGCGCGCACGATGAATCCCGCTCATCCGCATCCGTGGGCCGGAGCCGGGCGATGGGAAGCCGTCGAGAACCTCAGTCACGAATTCTACAATCTCGGCCATATGGTCGAAGGCGCCGTGGCACACTGGCAGGCCACGGGCAGCCGCAAATTCCTCGACATCGCCATCCGCTACGCCGACTGCGTGTGCCGCGAGATAGGCGACGGGCCCGGACAGGTATGCCGCGTACCGGGACATCAGATTGCCGAAATGGCCCTGGCCAGACTCTATCTCGCCACAGGCGACAGAAAGTATCTCGACCAGGCGCGCTACTTTCTGGACAAGCGCGGACACACATCGCGCAAGGACAGCTACAGCCAGGCTCACATGCCCGTGACGGAGCAGAGCGAAGCCGTCGGACACGCCGTGCGCGCCGTCTACATGTACTCCGGCATGGCCGACGTGGCCGCGCTCACGGGCGACTCGGCCTACATCGCCGCCGTCGACCGCATATGGGACAACATCGTAGGCCGCAAATACTACATCACCGGCGGCATCGGCGCCACATCCCGCGGCGAAGCCTTCGGCGCCGACTACGAGCTGCCGAACATGACATCGTACTGCGAGACCTGCGCCGCCATAGGCAATGTCTACGTCAATCACCGCCTCTTCCTCCTGCACGGCGAGAGCAAGTACTACGACGTGCTCGAACGCACGCTCTACAACGGCCTCATATCGGGCGTATCGCTCGACGGAGGCAAGTTCTTCTATCCCAATCCCCTCGAGTCAGCCGGCCAGCACGAGCGGCAGGCATGGTTCGGCTGCGCCTGCTGCCCGTCGAACGTATCGCGGTTCATCCCCTCGCTGCCCGGCTATGTCTACGCCGTGCGCAACGACGAGGTGTTCGTCAACCTCTTCATGGAGAACAGCGCGCGAATCCGCGTGGGAGGCAAGCGCGTCGACATCAGCCAGCACACATCCTACCCGTGGAACGGCGACATAGCCCTCACGGTCGACGGCAACCGCGCCGGACAGTTCGACCTGCGCATACGCATCCCCGGATGGGTGCGCGGTCAGGTGGTGCCGTCCGACCTTTACAGCTATGACGACGGCGTCAGCACGGGATACACCGTCAGCCTCAACGGTCAGCCCGTCGAGGCTACGCTCGAGGACGGCTACTTCCGCATCAGCCGCAAGTGGCGCAAGGGCGACCGCGTGGACATCCACTTCGACATGGCCCCGCGCGTAGTCCGCGCGCACGAGGCCGTAGAGGCCGACCGCGGCCGCGTGGCAGTCGAGCGCGGGCCGCTCGTCTACTGCGCCGAATGGCCCGACAACGACTTCGACGTGCTCCGCGTGCTCATCAACCGCACACCCCGGTTCGAGGTCATCGAGCGTCCAGACCTCCTCAACGGCATCACACAGCTCGTCACCGACGGTCAGGAGGCATCATACGACGACAAGGGCCGTCTCGTGCTCCGCGATGTGAAAATCAATATGATACCCTACTACGCCTGGGCCCACCGCGGAGCCGGAAACATGAGCGTATGGCTCGCCCGCGACCTCAGTGCCGTCCGCGCAGCCGGAGCGGCAGACCGCCAAACCCAGTCTAACGAATTCTTCCGATGAAAAAGAGCTATATAATCCTTGCCGCCCTCCTGGCAGGCGCACAGGCCGCCACGGCCGAAAATCTCACCGTCGAATCACCCGACGGAAATCTCAAAGTCACCGTCGACGCACCCGTGGCCAAACCCGGACGTGTCACATACTCGGTGACATACGACGGACGCACCATGCTCGACCCGTCGCCCCTCGGATTCATCGCCAGCACGGGCAACTACGCCGACTCGCTGGTGATGACCGGACATGAAGCCGGACCCTACGCCGACGACTACCGCCTGCGCACGGCCAAGAAGAGCATGGTCCACTACCGTGCCAACGAGCTAAAAGTCAATCTGAAGAACGCGCAGGGCAATGCGGTGACCGTAGTGTTCCGCGTCAGCGACCACGACGTGGCGTTCCGCTACGACATACCGCGTCAGAACGGCGGAGAGACAGGCTCGATGGTGATACGCCGCGAGTTCACGGGCTTCGACCTCCCCTCGGGCACCACCATCTTCATGACGCCCCAGAGCGACCCGATGATAGGCTGGAAGCGCACCAAGCCCAGCTATGAGGAGGAGTATCAGTTCGACGAACCGATGACCAACCCGTCGGCCTACGGACGCGGCTACACCTTCCCGGCGCTCTTCCGCGTCGGCGATGAGGGATGGGTGCTCGTGAGCGAGACCGGCGTCGACCGCCGCTACTGTGCCTCGCGCCTGAGCGACATGACGGGCGACGGCCTCTACTCCATCGAGTTCCCCATGCCCGAAGAGAACAACGGCAACGGCACCTCCGCCCCGGGCATCGCCCTGCCTGGCCACACTCCCTGGCGCACCGTCACCACCGGACGCGACCTCGCGCCGATTGTCGAGACGACGGCACCGTGGGACAACGTGGCGCCCCTCTACGAGCCGTCGCAGAACTTCACCTACGGCAAGGGCACGTGGAGCTGGATACTCTGGCAGGACAATTCGATAAACTACGACGACCAGGTGCGCTTCATCGACCTGGCTTCGGAGATGGGCTACAGCTACACCCTCGTAGACTGCGGATGGGACACCAACATTGGCCGCGAGCGTATAGCCGAACTCGCGCGCTACGCCCGCAGCAAGGGCGTTGACCTCTTCCTGTGGTACTCCTCAAGCGGCTACTGGAACGACATCGTGCAGAGCCCCGTCAACATCATGGACTCGTCCATCTCGCGCAAGAAAGAGATGAAGTGGCTCCGCGACACAGGCATCCGAGGCATCAAGGTCGACTTCTTCGGAGGCGACAAGCAGGAGACCATGCGCCTGTATGAGGACATCCTCTCCGACGCCAACGACGCCGGACTGATGGTGATATTCCACGGATGCACCATCCCCCGCGGCTGGGAGCGCATGTACCCCAACTACGTAGGCTCCGAGGCCGTGCTCGCCAGCGAGAACAACATCTTCGGTCAGGACCACTGCGACAAGGAAGCGCGCCGCTCGGCTCTCCACCCCTTCGTGCGCAACACCGTGGGCTGCATGGAGTACGGCGGCAGTTTCCTCAACCGACGCATGGCCAAGGGCAATAACTCAGGCTGCGTGCGCCGCACCACCGACGGCCACTCGCTGGCTACGGCGGTGACATTCCAGAATCCTATACAGAACTTCGCCCTCGCGCCCGAGAATCTGCTGCCCGAGTCCGAAGGCGGCGCTCCGGTCATAGCCCTCGACTTCATGCGTCAGGTGCCCACCACATGGACCGAGACACTCTTCATCGACGGCTATCCCGGCCGCTACGTGGTGCTGGCGCGCAAGAACTCCGGCACATGGTACATTGCCGCCACCAACGGCACCGACGAGCCGATGAAACTCACCCTCGACCTCTCGCGCTTCGTGGGCAAGGACCGCCCCGTCACGCTCATCAACGACCTGCCCGACGGCACCCTCGACCGCTCGGAGGTCAAGGTGAAGAATCCTGCGAAATTCCCGATAACCCTCCAGCCCCGCGGCGGCTGCGTCATCAGGACACACATCTTCATACGCTAACCAGTTAATACCTAATAATATGCAACAAATCCTCAAGAAAGCACTCCTGGTGCTCTTCGTCGTCCTCGCCTCTCTGAGCTGCTACGCAGGCAAGTTCGAGGCCGGCAAGGGCACGTTCCTCCTTGACGGCGAGCCCTACGTGGTCAAAGCCGCCGAGCTCCACTATCCCCGAATCCCAAAAGAGTACTGGGACCACCGCATCAAGACGGTCAAAGCCCTGGGCATGAACACCGTCTGCCTCTACACCTTCTGGAACGCCCACGAACCCCGCGAGGGACAGTTCGACTTCACGGGCCAGAATAATCTGCGCGAGTTCATCAGGCTCTGCCAGGCCAACGACATGAAGGTCATCCTCCGCCCCGGTCCCTATGTCTGCGCCGAGTGGGAGATGGGCGGCCTCCCCTGGTGGCTCCTCAAGAAGAAGGACATCCGTCTGCGCGAGAACGACCCCTACTTCCTCGAGCGTGTCGACAAATTCCAGAAAGCCGTAGCCGGTCAGGTGTCGGACCTCACCGTGGCCAACGGAGGCCCCATCATCATGGTGCAGGTCGAGAACGAATACGGCTCATACGGCATCGACAAGGAGTACATAGCCAACATCCGCGATATGCTCCGCAAGAACTTCGGCCCGGACGTGATGCTCTTCCAGTGCGACTGGTCGTCGAACTTCCTCAACAACGGTCTTGACGACCTCACATGGACCATCAACTTCGGCACCGGCGCCGACATCGACGCACAGTTCGCGCCCCTGAAGGCCGCACGCCCCGACTCGCCCCTGATGTGCTCCGAATTCTGGAGCGGATGGTTCGACAAGTGGGGCGCCAACCACGAGACCCGTCCTGCGGCCGATATGGTGGCAGGTATCGACGAGATGCTCTCCAAGGGCATTTCATTCAGCCTCTATATGACCCACGGCGGAACGAGCTTCGGACACTGGGCCGGCGCCAACTCCCCCGGCTTCGCTCCCGACGTGACCAGCTACGACTACGACGCGCCCGTCAACGAACAGGGCGGCGTCACCCCCAAGTACCACGCCCTGCGCAAGATGATGGCCAAGTACACCAAGGGCCGCATGCCGGCAGTGCCCAAGGCCATCCCCACCATCGCCGTGCGTGAGTTCACATTCGACGAAGTGGCTCCCCTCTTCTCCAACCTGCCCGAAGGCATCGAGTGCGAGGACATCATGACGATGGAGGAATTCGACCAGGGCTATGGCTCGATTCTCTACCGCACCACCCTCCCGGCCCTCGCCGAAGGCGCCACGCTGACCGTGCGCGACGCTCATGACTACGCCCAGGTATTCGTCGACGGCGTGTTCGTCGGCAAGTTCGACCGCCGCACAGGCGACAGGGAACTCATCCTTCCGGCCTGTCCGAAGGGCGCCACGCTCGACATCCTCGTCGAGGCCATGGGCCGCATCAACTTCGGCCGCGCCATCAAGGACTTCAAGGGCATCACCGACAAGGTGACCGTCACAGAGACACGCGACGGACACGACTTCGTCTGCGACCTGAAGAACTGGAAAGTCAGCCTGCTCCCCGACGAGCTTGAGTTCTACACAGGCGCCAAGTTCGAACCGCTGGCCTATTTCCAGGCAGGCCCCGACGGCCGTCTGCCCCGCGGCGTGTACCGCGGCACCTTCACCCTCTCCAAGCCCGGCGACACCTTCCTCAACTTCGAGAACTTCGGCAAGGGTCTGGTATATGTCAACGGCCACGCCCTCGGCCGCATCTGGGACATGGGTCCGCAGCAGACCCTCTACACTCCCGGCCCGTGGCTGAAGAAGGGCGAGAACGAGGTGGTCGTATTCGACATCCTCGGCCCGAAGAAAGCCGTGTCCGAAGGTCTGAAACTTCCCGTCTATGACAAGCTCCCCTACAAGATGAAGAAAGCCAACGGCACCGCACCCAAGCTCGACGGCCTCACCCCGGCATTCGAAGGCGCCTTCGAGGGCGGCAACGGCTGGAAGCAGATAGACTTCGGCAAGACAGCCACCGGACGCTTCCTCGTCCTTGAGATGACCGATGCCGCCGACGCTTCGGACTATGCGGCCATAGCCGAGCTATACGTGCTCGACAACGCCGGCGAACGCGTGCCGCGCGAGGACTGGACCACCGACTACGTCTCCAGCGAGGACGCAGACGGCGGCAACCACACGGGCGACAAGATTTTCGACCTTCAGGAGTCGACCTACTGGTGCTCGGGCAAGAGCGCCAAGTTCCCCCACATGGTGGTCATCGACCTGGGCAAGACTGTCAAGGCCACTGCCGTGCAGTATCTGCCGCGCATGGAGCCCGGCGCTCCCGGCGCTCTGAAGAACGTCAGAATATATATGAAATAACCTATAAGATATGAAACGATTCACACTGTCTGCAGCCATTGTGCTGGCAGCCGCCCTCACCGGCGCGGCTGCCGGAACGCCGGCCGTGCTCCGCGCCGACAAGCCCGGAGCCGAAGTGTCGCCAACCATGTACGGCATCTTCTTCGAGGACATCAACTTCGGTGCCGACGGCGGCCTCTACGCCGAAATGGTCAAGAACCGCTCCTTCGAGTTCCCCAACAGCCTCCAGGGCTGGAAAACCGCCGGAAAGGTCGAGGTACGCGACCAGGACGGTCCCTTCGACCGCAATCCCCACTACGTGCGCCTGAGTTCCTCGGGACACCGCGAGAAGTCGACCGCGCTTGAGAACGAAGGATTCTTCGGCGTATCGGTCAAGGCCGACTCGCTCTACCGCTTCTCGGCATACATGCGCGCTCCCGAAGGCGCCGGTAAAATCCGCGTTGAGCTCTCCGACCCCGCATCGATGGACGAGACCCAGGCTCTGGCATCGCAGACCATCGAGGTCAGCTCGCGCGACTGGCAGAAGTACACCGTCGAGCTGCGTCCGTCGCGCACAGTCAGCAAAGGCGTGCTGCGCATCTTCCTGGTGCATCCCGACAATCACTTCATCGACGTCGAGCATGTGTCGCTCTTCCCCGCCGACACGTGGAAAGGCCGTGAAGGCGGTCTGCGCCGCGACCTGGCACAGGCGCTTTACGACCTCAATCCCGGTGTCTTCCGCTTCCCCGGCGGCTGCATCGTCGAAGGCACCGAACTCCCCGACCGCTACCAGTGGAAGAACACCGTCGGTCCGGTCGAGAACCGCCCGATCAACCTCAACCGCTGGCAGAGCACCTTCCTGAGCCGCTTCTACCCCGATTACTTCCAGTCGGGCGGTCTGGGATTCTACGAGTACTTCCAGCTCGCCGAGGACATAGGCGCGGCTCCGCTGCCCGTGCTCAACGTGGGCCTCGTATGCCAGTTCCAGAACCATGACGCCGACGCCCACGTGCCCGTCGACAGCCTCCAGCAGTACATCGACGACGCCCTCGACCTGATCGAGTTCGCCAACGGCGGCACCGACACCGAGTGGGGCGCCCTCCGCGCAAGCATGGGCCATCCCGAGCCCTTCGGCCTCAAGTACCTTGCCGTGGGCAACGAGCAGTGGGGACCCGAGTACGTCGAGCGACTCGCTCCCTTCGTGGAGGTCCTGCGCAAGCAGCATCCCGAAATCAAGATCATCGGTACGTCAGGTCCTGACTCCGAAGGCGACAAGTTCGAATACCTGTGGCCCGAGATGCGACGCCTCAAGGTTGACCTCGTCGACGAGCACTTCTACCGCCCCGAGTCGTGGTTCCTCAGCCAGGGAACACGCTACGACAAGTATCCGCGCAAAGGCACCAAGGTCTTCGCCGGCGAGTATGCCTGCCACGGCAAGGGCAAGAAGTACAACCACTTCTACCCCGCCCTGCTTGAGGCTGCCTTCATGACCGGACTCGAGCGCAACGCCGACGTCGTGGAGATGGCCACCTACGCTCCCCTCTTCGCCCACGTCGAAGGCTGGCAGTGGCGTCCCGACATGATATGGTTCGACAACCTCCGCTCGATGAAGACCTCCAGCTACTACGTGCAGCAGCTCTACGGCCTCAACGCAGGCGAGCGCGTGCTGCCGCTGACTCTCGACGGCCGGCCCATAGCCGGACTCGAAGGCCAGAACGGCCTCTTCGCCTCGGCCGTGTCCGAAGGTCAGGACATCATCGTCAAGGTGGCCAACACCTCGGAGACCGCCCAGCCCTTCAGCCTCGACATCAAGGGACTGAAGAAAAAGTCGCCGCTGACACGCCTCTCCGTGACACGCCTTACAGCTCCCGGCGACGATGCAGAGAACACTCTTGACAATCCCGGACTGATAGCTCCCGTCACCACCACCGAGGCAGTCGACATCACCGGCGAATGGTCGGCCGAACTGCCGGCACGCAGCTTCACCGTCTACCGCTTCTCGCGCTGATTCAGCCGTCCGGCAAACGCACCGGAGGCCGCGCCGCACTTCATCAGTGACGGCACGGCCTCCTTCCTTTTGCATGAATCAGAATCTTTCGAGCTCGCTGCTGCCGGCGCCGCGGCCCTTGTAGCGGTCACGGGTGACGTTGAAGGTATACTGAAGCGTCAGCAGGAATGTGCGGTTGGTCATACGGACCGATTTCGCGATGGTCACGTCACGGCTGTAGAACGTGAAGTCCCGCATATTGCGGTTGAATATGTCGTTGGCCTCAAGGGTGACACTGAAGCTGTTGTTGAAGAATGCCTTGTAGAACTTGACATTCATGTACGAAGACGACGATCCACGGGCGTTCTCGCCGTTGCCGGCGCTCATCCACTGCAGGTCGACGTTCAGCCACGCGTCGCCGGGCAGGTGGATGGCGTTCTGCCACTGTACAAGTCCTATCGGACCGTCAAGGCGCTTGCGGGCACCGCCGTAATCGATGGTCAGCCACTGGCAGATGATGCCGGCATTCATTTTGGGCTGCCATATACCGGCCTGAAACTGTCCGCCGACGAGTGCCTCGAGCTGCTGTATCTTCGGGAAGTTGTCCTTGGTGATGAGCTTTATCTCGCCGTCGCCTCCGCAGGGCACCGTCGTGTTGAGTACAGGGTCTTTTTTATATGTATACGCAAGCAGTCCGAAGAAGCTGCGCCACGCTCCCGAGAGCTGCACATTGTGGATTTTCTCGGGCTTCAGCCAGGGATTGCCACCCTCGAAGGTGAAGCGGTTGATGTAGTCTATCGTGCCGTCGAGCGCGCTGTACGAGGGGCGCTGAGTCTTGTGCGTGTAGCTGAGGGCCAGCTGCACGCTGCGTATCATGGTCGAGACCGATGCCGAGGGGAAGATGTTGTCATATGTGCGGCTCATGTCGTCGCGGCGCTGTCCGTTCTCGAGATAGTCGAAGGCCACATGCTCGTATCTCAGCCCGGCTCCGACCTGCCACATGCCGAAGCGCTGCCCCACCCGGACGAATCCTGCCATATTGCTCTCGTCCACACGCGACCGTGCGCCCGTGAGCGAGGCGGCGTCAGTCGTATAGTCCGTGGCGAAGCGCGACGACGTGAATTCCTCGCCGAACTCTACCGTGCCTTTGAGAACTGGATAGCTCAGCACGAGTTTCTCGGCGAAGAGGCGGCTGTGGTTCACCGTCGCCGACGACACACGCGCGTCCTCGAAGTTTCCGCTCGTCTCGTCGTTGAACAGGTCAGAGGTCTTCTTCTGCCACATATAGTCCATGTTGAAGTCGATGCCGAGCCGTCCGGCAGCTCCGGCATAGTAGAGGTTGGCATGATGCTTCGGCCTGATATCCGAGTTCTCGCGGATGGCGACCGACAGCTCGTCGTACGGCACGCCGTCAGTCAGTATGCTGCTGAGTCCCGAGTGGCGCGCATCCGTCTTCCTGAATCCTCCGGTATAGTACGCGCCTATCGAATGGCTGCCGTTGAAGAGATAAGAGAATCCGGCCTTGCCGTAGAAATCGTGTATTACAGCCGAACCGCTTTGCTCCATCACCTGCTTCCACAGGACGGTGCTGCGCGTCAGCATGTCGATGACATTCGAGTCCTCATGCTTGCCGCCGAAGTATCCGAAATTGCCGAACACCTCGAGTCCGCCCGTGCGGTACTTCAGATTGAACTGGTCCATGGTGCGGCCGTACTTCTGGACGGCACCCTGTGCACGCACCAGTCCGCTTAGACCGTCGCCCTGAGGAGCCTTCAGAGTGATATTGATGACGGCCTTGACGGACGCGTCGTATTTCGCGCCGGGATTGGTCTGCACCTCGACGTTCCTGATATTGGCCGAGCTGATCTGCGCCAGCTCCGACGTGTCCTGCACCCGGCGTCCGTTGACATATATGGCAGGGGCTCCCTTGCCGAACACCTCAAAGTTGCCGTCCGAACCGAGCACCATCGGTATCTGTGTGAGGACGTCATTGGCCGTGCCTGCGTGCTCGAGCGGTGTGCCCGTCACGCGAGTCAGCATGGCGTCGCCGCGGAGCGATGTCACGCGCGGATTGGCACGGACGACTATCTCGCCGAGCGTATAGGAGACACTGTCCGTGTCGGCTACTGTGGAGGTCTGTGCCGCGGCTGAAAGCGAGGCAGCGGAGAGTACGAGAGCTATTACGTTCTTGATTTTCGGAGTCATGATTCTGTGAATTCTGATGTTTGACTTTGCGACGGATTTCTGTGTTTCCGACGATGCAAAGTTACTGTCAAAATTCGCTCCGAGCCCACTAAACGGGCATATAAATAGTCTTAATAGCTGACACTCAATTCGTTGATTATCAAGCGCAATAATCTCTAAAAATCTAAACTGGACTCAGCCGGGTCTAAACGGCCTCAGACGGCGCCGTTCTGACCGTCAAGACAGGCGATGATGTCGCCGTTTTCGGGAGTGCCGAGTTTCCTGCGGATGACCGACTTGCGCGTATAGATTGTGGCCGACGACTGCTCGGTCAGCACACCTATTTCCTTGGTGGAGAATCCGGCTTTCAGCAGCACGATAATCTGCTGCTCCTTGTCGTTGAAGGTGTCGGGATGCGTCGCCAGCAAGCGCGAATGGAAGCCGTCGTAGAGATTGTCTATCATGGTGTAGAATTCCGCCCAGTCCACCAGCGATTCTATCGAGGTGTCGGCGCCGATGGCCGAAATCTTCCGCAGGGCATCGCGGCTCTGCGGCGTCGGCGTGCCGGCAAAGGTCTTGAATATGCCGAGCTGCCGCAGCAAGGCCGCCCTGAGCTTGTCGCTGTCCGACGACTGCGAATCCGCAGCGCGCTCCGAGTCCTTCAGCATCCGTTCGAGGGTCTCGGCGCGCTCCTCGGCCTCTATCATCCGCTGCTTGCGGCGGCTCAGCACGATGTAGACCGACACAGCGCCCACCACCACAACAAGGACTATGCACGCCACGAGGAGCCTCAGCCTCTGGCGCTGGAGTTTCAGCTGATAGTTGTCGTCGTTGAGCTCTATCACCGACTCCATGGCCGTCTGCCTGTCGAACTGCGCGAACTGATAGTTGCGGTGCATGTTCTTGGTGACCTTATGCATCATCTCCGACGGGAACTGTCCCGACCCGGCATACTGCAAGGCAGCCTTGAGCATGGCTATCGAGGCGTAGACCTCCATCACCGACCGCGTGCCGTCGTGATTGATACTGTCGAGTATCTGCCGGGCACGACGCGCCTCGCCTGCGTTGGCATAGAACTGCGCCAGAGCCAGCCGACGGGCCACGCGCTCGCCCTCATCCACCGGACCGCCGAAGCGGTCGAGACTGTCAATCACGCCGATGGCACGGCGCGGCAGTCCGGCGCCGTTGAGAATCTCGGCATACTCGCTGTAGAACGTCGCGGCCACCTCCGGACGGACACGGCAGACGGCACCCGTAGCTATCACGCTGTCGAGCACGGCGAGGGCCCGTCGGTACTCGCCCTGCATGTACAGCGCCCCACCCTTGGCAGTCGAGAACTTCAATATCTGCTCAGGCACGTCGGTGTCCGCCAGCAGCCGTCCGGCATATCCGTAGGCAGCTGAGTAGTCGCCGCTGTTGAGCGACAGTTCGAGAAGATGCATATACGTGTCCCACAGCAGCCTGGGATTCCAGATAAGCGGCACCATAGCCTCGAGGCGCCGCACCGCCGCACCGGTGTCGCCACGGGTGAAGTCATAGCCCGACAGCAGCTGCGAGGCCAGCACCCAGTCGGCGGTGTCGCCTGCCGATATGTAGTAGCGTGCGGCCTCGTCGAGAAGGGTGTCGGTGATGAGCGAGCGGCCCACACGGAGATTGGCGAGGGCACGGGTGAGAACGTAGCGCGCCTTGAGCGAATCGCCTTCGAGGTCATCGTAGTCGATGTCGCGCAGTATGGCATAGGCGCTGTCGGGCCGCTCGTGCACCAGGCGCAACGCCGCGGCAAGACGGTCGGAGGCCGGTGCGGTGCACGCCACCGCCAGCATCATCGCCGACAGCGAGAGAAGTATGTAATTGAGTAAAGACTTCATCATGGTCTTACAAAATTACATATTTCTGTCGAGAAACAGGACCGTCGCATAGCTTTTATTCGGTCTAAGTCTCAGAAATGCGCGACAAACTCCACGACAATCTTATTCTGCTCCGATACCGCCGTGGCCTTTCCCTCGTAGAATCGCCGTATGTAGCTTTCTGACAGCTCAGGGTGACGTTGAAATCGCGGGCTATGAAGGTCTGCGCCTTGAAGGAGAAATTATAGTTTCCGGTCCAGAAATTCTTCTTATCGGGCAGACCCGATCCGTTGAAGATGCCGCCCTCGAGCGTCACGGTCTCAGTGAAAAGAGGACTGCGTCTGATTACGCTCAAGCTCCACCCCCGTGGAGTCCGCAATCAGGCACAGCCCTCTTAAATATGTCCTGTCTATTCTATCTGCGAACGGCAATCTTTGCCGTTGTCCGCACATAGCTGTCCACGGCCAAGATGTAGACGCCGTCGGCGACAGGGGGAAGCTCGACATCGATATATCCGTCACGGCTCCGGGCTTCGAAGGAGACCACGCAGCGGCCCGAGAGGTCATAGACCGATATCTTAGTAGCGGCATCGTCGGCACGGCGGTCAAGCGTCACAGAGATGTGTCCGCCATTACAGCTCACGATGACATCGTCTGCGGCAGGTCTCACCGACCCGATGCCGCTCTCGCCGGCGTAAGGTTTGCCGAACGGATTGTCTTCCTCATAGTCGTGCTTACGCTTGTCGAAGTAAACGCCGAATCTGGCCTTCGACGCCGACGTGCTTCCGATGAGTTCTATCGGCGCACCCGACGACATCAGACCGTCTTTGACCGACAGTACACGTCCGGTCGACTTGTTGGAAATGATATAGAAATTATCGCTCTGGCGGTCGAAGCGCCATACCTGCGTATCGGCGTCGCTGGCATCTGCAAGGGAGAGTACGGTGCCGGCTCCCTGAAGGTAACGGCCGTCGGCTTCATTGCGCAGGCGGTATTCGGCTTCGTCTCCGGCAGGTTCGAACACGAAGCTGAGGTTGCGGCTGTCATCGTCCTCATAGGTGCATATGGCGTTGCCGTTCGCAGACACCATGCGGTCGGCGACGCGGCTCAGAAGCACATAGCTTCCGTTGTCCTCGATACGGGCGGCACGGCGTATGGCATCCATTGTCTCGAAGAGGGACGTATCCCAGCTCGAATACCAGCGCAGGAACGGCGTGCCTGTGCGGAGACAGACCGGAAGCCACACGAATGTCGAGGTCTCGACATTCGACGAATTCCAGCGGTCGCCCATATACATGTATGCGTAGTCGTATCCCTCGATTTTCAGGGCGAAGGTAGGCTGGGAGTCATAGGTCGTCTCTGCTTTCGCATCGATGCACGGATTGCCTAAATCGTTCCATGAGTCGGTCGTGATGTTTCGTGTCATGCACATGTGACCGGGATTGGGACGCCAGCCCGTACATCCGGAGAAGAATCCTATATAGGTCTCATTGATACGCATGATAGCCGGAGCCTCATACTGCTTCCCGGGAATGGCCCTGATAAAATCATCGAGAGGAGTCAGGAAGTCAGGACTCAGTTTCGAGCACTGGAGGGTCATATTGTCTTCCGAAGAACGGAAGTGATAGGCATTTCCGTCAAGGTCGAGAAAGACCGTCTGGTCACGCGACTCCTGACCGTTTGGACGCATCGTGCGCACGAGGGTGTACGGACCTGCGATTCTGTCGGCCGTAGCCACCATTACACGGGCCTTGGTATAGTCGTTTCCGTCCTCCCAGTGAGCCCACATCACATATTTCCCGGTAGCTGCGTTGTATACCACCTTGGGGCGCTCAATGGTGCGGCCCGGAGCGACATCCTGCAGGGTATTCTTACGCTCGCCGGAGGGTGTCAGTGCCAGACCGAGATTCTCCCATGTGACGAGGTCGGCCGAACGGTAGACTGATACACCGTTGGAAGCCATCCTCTTACGGTTCTCGCCGAACCAGTAATAATATCCGTCTTCATAAAGGACGCCGCCGCCGTGAGCGTTGACAGCGGTGCCGTCGGTAGCGCGTATGGTCACTCCGTTGTTGATCCGTGCGGCCGAAGCCGGAAAAACCGGAACCGCAGCCGCAAGCGCCACTAAAGGCAAGAGGAGTTTATTTATTTTCATTAGATTATGTGCTTGTTTTAAGCGGAAGGCCAGGAGGGAGGACGGCTCCGCCCCTGACCTTCCGGCAACGGTTGATATCAATAGATTACTTTCACAGTCTTCGATGCACCGTCGGCGCCGATGACTTTCACGATGTAGACACCCTTGTGGCCGAGAACCACGCCTGCGGCGGCAGGAGCGGTCACAGTGCGGCCGGTGAGATCTGAAACCATGATACGGGCACCTTCGGCAGCTCCTTCGACCCTGACTGCACCGTCCTTGACGACGACACGGAGATCGGCGGCATCAACGGCAGCGACACCGGCGGAACTGTTTTCGAGCACGAGCGTACGGGTGATGTCGCCTGACTTCACGAGGATATTGATTTTTTCGGCTTTGACAGTCTCGGGCACGGTGACGAATACATAGGAGTCGTCAGCATCGGCCTCAAGCTCTTCGGGAGCAATTTCGACGCCTTCGGTGTCGGTCGAGATTCTGATGGGGTCGAATATGTCGACAGCTGTCACAGAGAAGTAGGCGATGCCCTCTTCGAGAACGAATCCGTCCTCATCGATGTTGATAGCGGGATTGAACTTCACCGAGACGCCGACAGTCCTCGTGATGCCCGCGCAGCTTACAGTCACTTTGCCGGTAGCTTCGGTGCGCCCCGTGTAGGTGACAGTCACGTCGCGGCTGACCTTGGCGGCGGCTTCGATAGACGCTACGTTCACAGCGAAACCTTCGCCTTCAACGGCCACGGTGACGGGCTCGGTGATGTCGGTAGCCGAGACATTGAATATGGCCTTGCCGCGCTTGCCTACAATTTCGACGGCGTCTTTATCGACATTGAGAGTCGTAGCTTTAAGACGCACCTCAAACGAGTTGGTAAAGTTGCCCGACGTGAGGATTACAGTGCCTGAGATTTCGGAGCCGTCGGCCTTGAGGCCCACTGTGAGCTCGCCGCCTTCTGCCGGAAGAGTGCTGACGTCGACGGCAGCGGCACCTGTGGCAGTCACGGTAATTGCTTCCTTGAGACCGGCAGTCATGACTTTTACTTTCTCAGTAGCGTCGCGGGCAGGCAGCACGACCTCGTCAGTGCTGAAGGAGATATCGCCGATAGCCTGAAGTGTCCAGGAGCCTTTGCTCTTGTTGCAGTAGAGTTTTGCACCTGCCGTATAGTCGTCTGCATCAAGAAGTCCGCGCGAGCCGCGGAGCTGTACGATACCGCTTTCTTCATCAAGAGGTTCAAGAGTCCAGATGCTTTCAGCGGCTTTGGCAGTACCGAATGTGGTGTCCCAGCCGTTGCCGGTGTGCGAGAGGTAGCCGTAACTGCCTTCCTGAATGATGTAGTAACCGCCTTCATCATTGGCCGGCATAAGAATCATCTGCTGGTTCACGTCGTCGATGTCGTATTCAACGAATACGGGCTGTGCCGATTCAGGAGCCGAACCCATTGCGAGGTCTGAACCTTCAAGGACATAGCGGAATACATAACGGGGGAAGCGCTCCTGCACGGTGAAGCTGAGAGTATAGAGGGTCTTGACACCAAGTACGAAGTCAATCTTGCACTCGGTCCCGGCTTTCGCAGAGGTCGATATAGTGAGTGGCACGCGCTTGTAGCTGTCCTCAAGGGTGGAAAGAGATACCTGCACGCCGGCGGAAGGTCTCACTTCCACGATGCCGCCGTCAAGATTGTAGGCGCGCACTTCGGTGGTGAACGACATGCCGTCGGGTTCTACCAGCACATTCTCGTCCTTGATGTCGACAGTGGGTTCGCCGCCGGAGAACTCGCTCACTGCCGTCAGTTGCCACTGTGAGCCGGCGTCGCTGTTAAGGCCGTAGCACATCACCTGTGCTCCTTCGGCGAGTTTGGTCGGTATGAGGATACGGTCCTGCTTGGAGTTACGGAGGCTTACGCCGTCGCCGTTGGCAGGCATCGACCATTCGGCACGCTCGGCGCTGGGGCCGTATTCACAGTAGTGTGCCATCACACCGCTGCCACTGTCGACGTTGCGGAAGTAGAGTCCGCTGGACTTCTGCACAAGATAGAAGCGCTGTCCATTGGAGCCTGGCACCTCAATCTTGCTGAACCGCTGGGTGTCTTCCTGCGTGAGCTCGCTGAGGACGGCCTTCTCGGTGTCGCCGCCGAGCACCAGACCGGTCTCCAGATTGAATATGTAGTACATCGGAGCGGGCTCGATGACTGTTACAGCTGCTGTGGCGAGGGTCTCTCCGCCGAACGCTATGGTCACAGTACCGGTTGTGCCGATAGCTCCTTCAGAACTAACGGTGACCGTCACTTCCTCGCCGTCGGTCACGGTAGCCTTGACCGGATCGGCCGTGAATCCCTCCGAGGCGGTGATTGTGACCTCGCCGTCGAAGTTCACGGGCGTGAAGCGGAGGGTGGCGCTGTTGACGCCTTCGTTGTCCTTCATGATGTTGACTTCACTCATGGCGAGTCTTACAGACGCGGGATATGCGATGTCGGCGCTCCTGACGATGGTGTACAGGCCGTTAGGGAAAGTGAGAGACTTGTCGGACCAGACTCCTTCGCCGGCACCCACGCGGTCAGGGGCGAGACAGTTCGAGCCGGTCACGATGCGGTAGTATTCACCGTCGGGCTGGAACGAGAAGACCGAAGCTTCGGAGACATCACCGAGCTTTGTGTTGTATCCGTCCTTATAAATATAAGTGCCGAGACCGCAACGGATGAGATAGCCGTCGCCCGAAGGTTCGGCTACCCATTCGAAAGCATCCTTGTCAGTTCGCGAAGCCGTCATGAGCTTCACCTGGCCGTTATCGGCACCCAGATATACATCCGACTCCTTGTGGCAGAAGGAGTACTTCACACCCGATTCGGGCACGAAAGCGTCCTGAGCATAGGCGCTCCCGGTCAGTGCCAGAGCTGCGCCAAGTACAAATAATAGTTTCTTCATAGTATGGTATTAAATGGTTTGGGTTATCATCTTACTACTGTCTTGAATGTTGCCTTGAGGGTGTCGGCCTTCACCGACACTATATAGAATCCTGCAGGCAGCTCTATCATGGCGGAGCCTGCGCAACCGTCGAGACGGCGCACGCAGCAGCCGGCCGTGTCGAACACTTCAATGCCGGCGCCATCGGGCAGCCCTCGGAGTTCTATACCGCCTTCGATGTTGAGGCAGGTCACCTCGTCGGCGTCAGTACTGATGCAGTCGATATCAGTGTATCCGGCAGGCAGATAAGCTCCCGATGTATCATAAGTGAAATACCTGAACCTGTACGGCGCGGCTGAACTAAGATAGATGCCGGGAGTACTTACGGGTTTCTTGCCCGAAAGTCTGACATTGCGCACGTAGAATCCGCACTTGGGTCCGTGGTCCTTGCCCGAGGATGCAAGTCGGAAAGACAGTTTCACCTGACGGCACGATGCCGAAGTGGTGAAGCTGATAGTGCGCGTGGAGAAGTCGGACGATGAGTTGGAGACATTTATGCTCTTTCCGGTGCCTATCGAGCCAAGTTCCGACACCTGCATAGAGGCGAGGTTGAGTCCGTCGCCGCTGCCGCCGCGTGTCTCGGCGCTGAAGATGTAACTGGTATTGGGGCATACGTTCACGACTTGTGATGCCTCGCCGTCAGCCCAGCCGGCGTTCCACTCATAACGCTGGAAGTTGAGGATACGGCTGCCGGGATTCTCGCTGTCGGCCACGATGAACGCGCGGCAGTTCCACTCCGAGAGACCCGAAAGATGCCATCCGGCGAGCGACGAGAGCATGTTCGCCTCCTCATACTGCGTGTATTCGTAGTTGCCGCTGAAATTGCCGTTGCGCACCAGATTGTCGCAATCGGTGCTCTCGTTGGTGCTGACGAACTTGAGATCGGCTGGCACGGATGTGAGATCAAGAGTGTCAAGCGCCACGTTGTCGCGGAAGATGTACGCGAGGTTATCCGGCGTCACGGTGATGCGGTAGATGAAGTCACCGACATTGGGAATCATCTGTCCCTGAAGGAAGTCCACGTTGCCCTGCTCGGTTGAGGTGCCTGTGAACTCGTCGCTGATGACGAGATTGGTGCCTTTCTCGCGGCTGTTGAGCGAGCCTATCTCGAAGCTGCCGCCGCTATAGCGGTCAAGTCCGGCCGAAAGCTCTATGGTGTAGCCGGCTTTGCCGGGTCTGAAGCCGTCGGCCTCTCCGGCGAGGTAGTTCGCGTCCTCTCCCGTACAGAAGGGATTGGCGGAGATATCCTTGGACTCGAGTGCTGAAGCGGTGCCGAAGAGAGGTACCGTAGTGATGAAACTTCCGGCCCTTACCTCAAGGCTGCCCGAACCGTCGCGTGTGCCGAGGAAAGTGACGGTGACATCTGTCGGCTCACTATTGGCAGGCACTTCCTCGGGCTCCACCAGGAAGTCGCCGGTAGTGGTGAGGATGAGTCTGTCGGCACCCTTGACGTCGGACGACGACACGCTCAGGGTCTGCTCGTCGAGGGTATGGCTGAAATAGAGAGGGTCATCGTCGACATTGAGATGAGGCATCTCGGGAGCATAGGCACCACCTGCGTCGAAGGTGAAGTATTCAAGTTCGGAGTCCTTGTTTGTGAAGGATAGACGGGGCGTAAATTCAACCGATGTGCCGGAGAGGCATGCGTCGTCGTACCTCATTATCTCGTGCTGGTTTCCCTTGCCTGCCTTGCGGAGACCGAGGATTACACGTAGCTGTGTGCACTTGGCGCTTGCCTTGTAGCTGATTGAGTAACGCTTGTATTCGTAGCGGCTCTTGTCGAGGGTAAGCTCCTTGCCGAGGGTGGTCGTCTGCACTTCTTCGATGCGGATGAAACCCAGAGCCTTATCGTCGCTTGTACGGTAGCCGCCTTTGGCCATTACTGAGAAGTTATAGGTCTGACCGGGAACCACGTCAACAATCTGCGATACCTTGGAGTCGCTCCACCCGTCTTCCCACTGATAGCGGGAGAGAGCCATGACGTGGTTGTCATCGCCCATATCGTCGCTTACGACATCCTTCTGAATGTATGTGCGCGAATTCCAGCCGTTTCCGCCGTCGAGGATGGTCCATCCCTGTACGTAGTTACAGAATTCTTCACCGTCGGGGTCGTCGCTCATCACATAGGTGCGCGAAGCGCCTTCGAAGCCCGGATTGTGAAGGAGGTTATCCTTACGGGCGCCTTCGGTGTATTCGAGACCTGCGGGATTGGCGTAGTCGTCGATAAGCAGGGTGTCGGCCGGAGCGCCGTCACGATAGACGAATACCCTGCGGTCGGGGGTCACGGCGTAGCGGTAGGTATGTGCCTCCTTGTCGGCAGCGAGGCTGAAGCGGTTCTCCTTGTCGGTGCCATTGTAGACGCCGGCTTTCTCCTGTCCGGCGAAAGGATGCACGCTTGCCCGGCTGTCAGTGCCTGTGAATGCTATTTCGGAAGCCTGACGCGATGCCTTGGCGCGGAATTCGACGGTGTAGCCGTCTTCTCCGGGTGTGAAGCCGTCGGCACCAGTGAATGTCATGGAGGCCTCGTTGCCTGTATAGACAGGATTGTCTGCGAGCACCTTCTCTTCAAGTGGCGTGCCTTTGCCTTCAAAGGGGACTGAGAGGCTGGTAGTACCGCTGCGGAAGATGATATTGCCGTATGTACGGTTGGCGGTAGACGTGAGTCTGATGCGGCTCATGCTGTTCTTGGCGTTGTATGCCACATGGTCAGGAGTTGCCTCCACGCCTTCGGGAGTGATGATGCGGATGTCCTCTCCGGGATTGAGATACGAGCCCGTGATTTTGATTATCGTACCTGAATTGGTGCCCTTGATTGCGATTTTATCGACATCGACAGAGATGGCAGGCTTGGCCGGGGCATAGGCATCACCGATGTGGTAGTTCACATATTCGACCTCTGCTCCTTCGGCAGCCTGAACGCCTATCACGCCCTTGCCTATAGCCTTTTGTCCGGTAAGAACCATTTTGTCAACGAAGAGAGGCACCTCAGGCACGGCACCCCACGCGCCGATTGCGCCGGGCGACTTGAGTCCGACGACGATACGGATCTGACGGCAGCCGGCACCGGGTGTGTAGTTCATCTTATACTGCCGGGGCTGCTCGGAATTGATTGTAGCGGTGACTGCGCGTTTGCCGTCGGCAACTTCCTCGATGCGGACGTAGCCGTATTTCACGCTCTCCCATATGCCGCCGCCCGCGAGGAAGGAGAGTGTATAGGTCTGCCCGGGCACAACGTTGACAGCCTGACTGATGAGAGCGTCAGAGAAGCCTTTGTTCCAGCCGTAACGCCATACTTTCAGAGCGTTGTTGGTAGTGTCATATCCGTCGGCTTCACTGATTTCCCATTTGGCGATGGTCTGCCGGGAGTTCCATGGTTCTATAGGGTATATATCCCAGCCCTGAAGCTGCGACATGTAGGGTTGCAGTCCTCCGTCTTCAATATATGATACGCTCCACGGGCCGTTGAAGTCACCATTGACAAGCAAATTATCGTCGGACGGCACCGAACCTGTGGCGAATTATGCAGGGATGATGAACTCGGAGCCATCGAGAATAGCCACGCGGTTGCCGTCACGGTACACATGCACCATATTGTCGTGTGTGCGTGCGATGCGGAAGGTGTGCGGCATGTCGGAGTTCTTGCGACCGGCGATTTCGAGAGGATTCGTCTGCGCAGATTTGGGATTGTCGGCCGTAAGTGCGCTGTCAGCGACATAGAGTCCGAAGCCTTTTCCCTCAAGGTCTGCGGCATAAATCTTGATTCCGTCCTCAGAGCCGGCCTTGGCACGTGCCCGGACCTCAAGGGTAAAAGGTCCTGACTCGGGCATCGCTATGCTGTAGCTTCCATTGTCAGCTATAGCCTTGTCGGTAGGCGTACCCTCGGGTATGGAGCTGCCGAAAAGCTCGAGAGCCACAGGACATACGGTGCGTCCGCTCTTTATGTAAAGAGTGTCGAGCACATGCTCGCGCGTGCCATTGTATGTCACTTTCACTTTGATGCCTTTTGCATTGTACGGCAGTTTCGGCGGCCGAACTGTGACATAAGGCGAAGGCACCACGGTAATCATGTTGTCGGAACTGAGCCCCTGGGCGGTCACGGCAATCTGAGCTGTGGCCTCGCCCTCGGTGGCGTCAAGCATGATACGGCTGACGTCGGTTGTGATTCGGGCGAGCACTGGAGCATAAGCACCCGTGTCGTCATACTTCACGTAGTCGACCACGGCATCACCCTCGGTAGTATAGCCGAACGCAGGTTCTGCGTGGACGTAGGTCTCGCCGGCGAAAGTCACATTGTCGACGTACATCGGCACTTTTGGAACTTCACCCCAGGGGAGCAAATCTGTCGGATAGCGGAGTCCGAAGATAATCTTGACCTGCCGGCAAGCATCGGTCGGCGTATACTCGAGAGTATACTTGCGGTATGAGTCGACATTCTTGATATCCACGACTTTAGACTTACCAGTGCCTATTTCTTCGATTTTGGCATAACCGAAGAACTGCTCCTCGAAGTTTCCGCCGTAGGCATCGAAAGTGAGGGTATACGGTTTGCCCCCTATGACGTTGACAGCCTGCTGCACCATAGCGTCGACACGCTGGCTGCCGGCACTCCAGTCATACTGCTGTATGCGTAGCCCGTTGCCGGTCTCGCCGGCTGGGTCAATATATGCGCGAGAGTTCCACACATTGTCGTAGGGATAGATGAACCATCCGTCCATCGTGCGGAGGCAAGTAGCACCGCTTTCTTCGGTGATGACATTATATGATATGTCGGCCGCGCTCTCGAAATCGCCATTGCGGAGCATATTATCGCTTTGAGCCGTGCCGGAAGCACATTCCACAGGCAACGGCGTGAGGCGCACCGGATAGCGCCCCACCGGGATAGCATTATGATAGATGTATAGAGAGTCATCTGTCACGGCCAAACGCAGATTAACCCATTTGCCGGAGTTTAGACGCTCGACCACAGTCTGTGGATATGGAAGAGCTGTGGCATCGTCAAAAATCATCACAGAGTCGCCCAGTTCGAGAGTGAATCCGTTCCGGGCACCCGTCTCACCGAAAATTCTCACAGAATTCTTCTTGCTTTTGGAAGTCTTGAGGCGCAGTTCAAGGGTGTAGTCACCACTTGGACTGAATCCGTCGGCCTTCTTGACAAGAGCTTCGCTTTTGCCTTGTATCAGAGGGCTGAGCGACGTCAGGTCTTTTTGCACGGGAGCTGCAGCGAAAGCCGCTGCACTTACCGTGCCGAGGACCAGCGCAAAAAAGTTTTTCATTTCCATAGGTCATTAGATTTGGTTTTTTCGTGCTGCGGTTAGATTCAGCCGATTTTTGTGCCGCAAATTAACATTTTTAACCAATTACCTTATGGATTTTTTTCGCCCTTTTTGGGTCTTATTTCTGAAAAAAACGAGAATCGCCCCTTTTTACGATTTTAGGGTGATGTTATAAAACATGTTTTCGATTTTCTTTGTTTTTTTTAAGAGAAACCTCTTCCGGGAATTCACACCATGACTGCCTTCCGCTGCGACATAAACCGAATGCCGCCGGAAAGCGTTTTTACAATATCCGTAAAGAAATTTCCGACCGATGAAACTCAAGAAAATCTCCATTCGTGCAGCCATAATCATGGCTGCCGCGCTATCAGCGGCAGCACTTGGCGCCTGCTCGGGCAGCGCTTCCAAATCCGACAAGGCCGACGTCCGGCAGGACGACCGCAAAGGCGGAGGCCCCGGCGGACCCCAGCTCGGCCGCCCGGGTGGCGGTCCGACCATCGACAAGAGCGGCGACGCCACCCTGCAGGCCATGATTAAGAAAATCGTGCCCGAATTCCGTCAGCTCGTCTACGAAGACAGCGTGACGGGAAAGAGTCTGAAATATAACCTCTTCACACCGGCTGACAGCGACCGTGCCGCTGCTTATCCGCTCGTGCTCTTCATAGCCGATGCAAGCACGCCGGGCGACAGTTTCACAACGCCGCTCACTCAGGGCTACGGTGCTCTGGTATGGGCCACGCCCGAGTGGCAGGCAGCCACCCCCTGCTACGTCCTTGTGCCCCAGCTCTCGGGAGTAGGCGTGAACGACGCCTACGAGCACACCGACGAGGTGGACATGGTCGTCCGCCTCGTCAGGCAGCTGGCATCGACGCACAACATCGACTACAACCGTCTGTACACCACGGGCCAGTCAATGGGCGGCATGATGTCGATGTACTACAACATCACCTACCCCGACCTATTCGCCGCGTCGCTCTTCGTGGACTGCCACTGGGACAAGTCGAAGTTCGACGAGCTGGCCCGACACACGTTCACCTACGTCACGGCAGGCACGAGCGGCCATTCATGGGGCTGCATCAAGCCTCTCGAAGAAGCCGTGGTGAAGGACGGCCGCAGATATGAGTACGCGCAGTGGAGCGCACGGCTTCCGCAGGCCGAACAGGATTCGCTCGCCGCGGCTATGCTGGCCAAAGGCGCACCCGTGAATATCATCAACTTCACGGCAGGCTCCGTCCTTCCGGCCGACGGCAAGGGCAGCGAGCACATGTACTCCTTCGACTACGCCTACCGCCTGACGCCCGTCCTGCAGTGGATATTCAGGCAGTCGAAGAAGTGAACCGACTTTAAACTACGTCCCGCACCGGCACGCCGAGGCGTCAGATCGCTTCGGGTGCCGGTGCGTAACTTTCTACCACATAGAGGTCGATCAGTGAAAGATGGAGTATGGGGTACGGACGTCCGGCCTCGTCGGTAGCATCTCGGCTGACGGGGCTGAACCCCTTCGACAGATAGAATCCCAGAGCGGCAGGATTCTGCTCGTTGACGTCGACCTTAGAGGCACCCTGCCGCACGGCGAAATCCGTCAGCAAAGAGCCGTAGCCATAGCCGCGGCGGTCGCTGTCGACGAAGAGCATCTCTATGCGGTCGGCCGACAGTCCGATGAAACCGACCGGCGTATCGCCCTCCACGGCGGCATACAGCTCTACAGCAGGAAAATAGTCAGGTACAAGCGCGGCCTTTATGCCGCACAGGTCTTCCTCGGAGAGAAAGTCATGCGTGGCACGGACGGACCGCTCCCATATATCGGCGAGGACGGCGTAATCGCTTTCAGAACACTTTACAATTGTTGCCATAGCACAAAGTTAGCGATTTTCCGTACAATATGCACAAAAAAAAGCTCACTCGGCGTTGTTCTTCAGCCAGTCGGTGCGCACCTTGTCAGGCAGATGCGTGACCTTGAATCCTGAAAATTCAGCCCTGAAGCCTTCTCCGTCAGGACAGGCCGCGAACATACCGACACGGACCGGACAATCGGCCTCGACCCAGGCATTGCGCATCATATGGTACTCCCGGTCATCAAAAGAGTAGAATATCTCGACGGCATCACGCCGGCGCACGGCCTTGATCCATATGGCCTCCACCGGACGGTCAAGGGCGATGACACTCCAGTCGGAAGTGCGGTGAGTGACCACCGTGCTGAGATTGTACTTCCCGTCGACGTACTCTATGCCCGTCTTTATATAGTTCTCATGGTCGAGGCGTATCATCATGCCGGCCTGGTCGAAGCGCACCTTGTAGGCGCCCGCTATCCTGACTTTGGCCTCGAACTCTCCGCCGTATTCGGCATAGTAGAACGGCGCGTCGTCGACCGTAAATCCATAGTGGGATATGCGCCAGTAGTCGCTCTTGGGCGTGACATCCATCATCAGACGGTCGCCCTCAATCGCCCACGACTGCGGCTCGTTGAACCAGTTCATTTTCTCAAGGGTCTGTGCGCTTGCGGCCAGTGCAAGGAATGACGCCGCAACGGCAAGCAGTGCTTTTTTCATAGTCATCATTTTTAATAACCAACGGTAATCATTAACTTTGCAAAGTTAAGCACTTGCATGATAGTCCGCAATAGCAGAAAATAACCAATCGCATGAACAGGTTTTCCGAACTTGACAGCCTTCTGAGAAATCAGGATATCGAATCCGCTGACCATCGCGAAGCGGAGCGGATATACGGCTACGCACGCTGCATGGCCTACATCGAAGGTGTCGTGGCCGTCGTAAGCGATATCCACGCCGGCACCAGCCGTATATTCAACGGCCACTTCGCCGCCGTCCTCGGAATCGAAGGCTATTCGTCGGAAGAGTCCATATGGGAAAAACGTATACTGTCGCTCATGCCCCCGGCCGAGCAGGAGGCGAAGTTCCTTGCCGAACTGCGGTTCTTCAACTATACCCGAAGTCTCGGCAAAAACCGTCGCCACCACTGCCTGATGACCAAGCTGCGCTTCGCCGACGGCCGCGGCGGCTTCACCGACGTGCTGCACCGCATGTACTACATCCATGATGACGCAACCGGCGCCGTAAGATATGCCATATGCCTCTACGGCCCACTGACTGTGGACTTCAAAGGCAAGAGCATCGTCGCGAACACACTCACGGGCCTAAGAGAGGAACTCACGTCGGACCGCGACAGCAGCATACTGAGCTCCCGCGAACGGCAGGTGCTGTCACTGATAAACTCCGGCAAGAAGAGCCGAGAGATTGCCGCGATGCTGAATATCAGCGTGTACACCGTCAGCCGACACCGTCAGAGCATACTTGAGCGGCTTCAGGTTAAGAATTCGGTCGAAGCATGCCGCCGCGCCGCCATACTCGGACTGGTGTAGGCACTCCCGTAGCGAGCGGCGGAGACAAATCCGTTATCTCCGGAGCCGTTCATCGGTCAGCCGCATGAGGTAATCGCGATTTCTTTCTCAGATATTCATCTTTGCCCATAAAATTCTGAGGACCGATGGCTCCTCCGCCGTATTCAAACACCACGAAGGGCGTGTGGACGATCGCGTCGTCGGATTCATTGATTCTCTTCTGGTCGTCAGATGAGAGAGGTCTATGATATATCCGATAGTCATACTTTCCCATACCTACCCGACGGAATCCGATACAGAAAGGAGCCTCAGGTACGGCCTGCAGGGAAATAGAAATACATCCTACCTCATCCAGCTCCCGTTCGAGCCATGTTAGAGAATTTCTGTCGAGGCCGCTTCGGACGAGCAACGAATCAATCTTTTCCTCGCTCGGCTCCCAGTTGGAGTCCATCTCACCACTGCCGTCTGAGAAATGGAAGATAGAGACATGGCCATGCTCAAATTCAATCTCCACAGAACATCCGGGAGTCATTTTATCGTAGATATTACGATATATCCGCTCCAGGTGTGCACCATATTCCGCATAATGGCTTTCCATTATATCGGCATCACATCTGGCGGAAGGATTGAAAAACAATGATGAGAACAGGAGAATATTGACCACATTCAATATCAACAATATCTTCTTATGCTTGCTGTTACATCTTAGCGAACAAATAAAAGATATGCAGGCAACGATAACCGCCGGAATGAGCAGCCAAAAGAATACGGCAATCAACCACACGAATACCAAATCGCATACAAGAAGCCCCGTAATGCACACAGTAAGGAGCAACACACTGTCCGTTCCTGAAAATGG
>DLAL01000053.1:478-18739 GCA_002493945.1 Porphyromonadaceae bacterium UBA7048 | reverse complement strand
CAGCGTGTCCGCTGAACAGTTACACTATTGGTCTTGCACTTTACGATTAAAAGACCATGTTTTTCAATTTACGAATACAAATATCTAAACCTCTAAACACCACAAGTGAAGAACGCTTCTTTCTGCTTGACATATTCAATCAGCGAGCTGAAAACTGCGGACGCGGAGAGGAGCCGGGCGTTGCCCGCGAGGATGAGGAACTCGCGCGCACGGGTCATGGCCACGTTGAGCTTGCGGTCGATGACCGAGCCGTCCGCGTCGGTGAAGGTGTGCTCGGTGAGGAAGCGGAGCTGCGACGGACGCTTGACCGTGAATCCATAGATGATGTACTTGCGCTGACTGCCCTGATAGCGCTCGACGGTGTCGATGGTGATGTCATCGGCAGGGATGCTGCGCTGCGTCAGGGCGGTGCGGACGGTGGCTATCTGATTGCGGTACGGGACTATGATGCCGACAGTGGAGGGGCCGAACGAGGCGCCTTCGCGGCGGCGCACAGCGTCGACCACATCGGCGATGAAGGCCGCCTCGGAGTGGTTGACCTTGTCAGGCGTCTCGGGCGACGGGGTCTCGCAGATGTCAACGAAGGAGATGCGGTGGCATGAGGCGACGCGCTCGGCAAGCGTCGCCGGTTCGGACGGAACAAGCGGCAGATGCTGGTGCGCACATCCGGCATCGGAAAGCGTGCCGCCGTAGAAGGCACGGTTGGGATAGTCGGCTATGTCGACGTGCATGCGGCCCTGACGGTGCAGCATGTAGGTGACGGAGGGGTCGTCGCCATAGCGCCGCAGAAGCCGCTCGAAAAGCGAGTGACGGCAGTCAGTCAGGCCGATGCCGTTCAGCTCGGCCACGGAGACGGCCGACTCGTCGGCGGTCTGCTGCACGACGGCCGGAAGCTGCTTGTGGTCGCCTATCATGACCACCTTGCGGATGGCCGGAGCGCCGCCGGAGTCGACTGCCGAGAGGACTGACAGAAGTTGCGGCTCGAGAATCTGCGATGCCTCGTCGATGATGGCCAGGTCGAAGGTCTTGAGCTGCAGAAGATTGATGGCGCCGTTGAGCGACGCCACAGTGGCGGCGTAGATGCGGTTGGCGCCGAGAGCCGCGCGCAGGTCTGTGACCTTGCGGCAGGCTGCGAGGCGCTCTTTCAGCAGATAGGGACGGTAGCACTCCAGGCAGGACTGCGCAGGGCCGATGCGGATGAAGTCAAGGCCCTCCTCGACGAGCTTCGAGCAGATTTCGTCGACGGCGCGGTTGGTGTAGGACAGCAGCAGGACTGACTTCGTCGGGTCGGAAAGAGCCTCGCGCAAGGTGGTCATAAGCCCGAAGGAGGTCTTGCCCGTGCCTGGAGGCCCGATGATGAGGAAGAGGTCGCGGGCCTGTTTCACCCTCAGGGCGAGGTCGTTGAAGGCGCCGTGGTCGAGCGAGAGCGTGGCCGTGCGGTCAAGCTCGGGAGCGCGTCTGAAGAGGAGCAGGTCGCGGCGGCTCCGCGGAGACGTCAGGAATGCCTGAAGGCCCTGATAGAGAGCGCCGTGCGACGAGTCCATGAAGTCGTGTTCGATGGCCCACTGCACGCCCGTGCGGTAGAGGAAGGGCATGGCGCTCGACTGTGCGAAGCGCAGCGACAGTTCTATCTCGGCCGCCTCCATGGCTGCGATGGAGCAGCGGAACACCATCGTACGCCGTGCGTCGGGTTCGGTCTCGGCGTCGTATGGATAGAGGATGACCGAATCGCCGGGCCGGAAGTTGGCTATGTCGTTCGCCTCGTCCTGACGGAACGACAGCACAAGGCGCTCGACCGGACCGTCGTGGGCGGCGTCGGGACTGATGAGCGTCAGGCCGGTGTAGATGTTTCCGTCCTCGAGTTTCTCTGCCACGCTGCTGTGCCATGTGGCGGCGAAGCCGGAGCCGCGCTTGGTGCGGTTGCCAGTCTTGGCCAGAGCGTGCTCGCGCGCCACGAAGTGGAGCATGCGCCTGAAGTATGCCAGCGCGAGGGCGTCGTCGGTGCGGTAGGCATCGAGAACAGCCGCGAGCTGAGGACGTCCGTAGCGCTCCCAGAAGCGGTCGGGCTTGCCGTGGTTCAGGCTGTCGGGAGTCAGCGAGCACAGCACGTCGGTGTCGCCTTCGGCAAGGCGGTTCTCGTAGTAGACGATGAGATTGCGGAGTTTAAGCGCATCCCATAGCAGTTCTGGCGCCGGGCCCAGTGCCACCAGCGGACGACCGTAACGCGAATACATCAGGAAGGCACTGAGCTGGCGTCCGTTAGCTTCGTAGCGCTCGCGGTAGTTCAGGCGCATGATGGCCATATAGAGAAGGAGCTGCACATAGTGCGCCTCGCGATAGCGCGGCACATCGGGGTCGGGATCGGGCGGCCATGCTCCCTTGCCCGACTTCTGCTCGACGAGCACGCGGTAGTCGAGCTGCATCAGGTCCATACGGCCCTGCAGCCCGAGCATCTCAGAGAAAAAGGCCGGTTCGAGCATCACCTTGGAGCGGTCGAAACCCGACACGGCCGTGGCCATGTCGCGGTGTATGGCCCTGTGAATGTTGGCGCTCTGCGCTATGGCGTCGAAGCGGAACGACGGCGTGAGGCCGCATGTGGCGAGGTTGACGGCATTAGCCCTGAAGAAGGTACGTGCGCTGGAGGCGAAGTCGAGCGCATCGGGGACGGCGGCGTTGACTTCCTCGTCGAGCAGCTGCGAGGCGAAGTTACCGAGATTGATGGCCTCGGTATTGGCCGGAGCCTTGAACTTGCGCACGATGGCCAGACGGGCGTCGGCGCCGAAGTTCTCGAAGCACCCTGCTATCTGAGTGACATTGACTAAAAAATCAGGCTCGTAGATGATGATGGAGGCGCGCGCACGTCCGTCAGGGCGGACAGTACAGTCCACCAGGTTGAGCTGGTCGCGCGGGCGGACGATGTCGAGGAGGTAGAGGCGGTCGGGTACGGAGGCATCGACCGTGACCGTGTGCGGTACTTCGCTGTCGGTGACAGCCGTGATGACAGTTCCTGTCACCTTCACGACGATGACACGCAGACAGTCGCAGCGCTCGGGCAGCGGGTCCGCGGCATCGGCAGAACCGTCGGCATCATGCGAGGGGGCTTCGCCACGGCCGTCCGTACACAGCATGTCGAGAAAGTCGCACACAGCCCTGAAGTCGCTTCCGAAGTGCTCCTCAAGCAGCTTGGGAGGCATCGTCGAGCGATGGCGGAAACGGGTGCGCGCACCGTTGACGGCACGGCGCAGACCTGCCGGAGCGCCCTTCTCGGTCAGCAGATAGTCGAGTTTGGCGAACGGACCGGAGAAATTGAATGGTGCCGCGGACACGCCCTCGTCGAGAATATCGAAGAAGCAGCGCGCCAGGGCATTATACTTCGACCCGACCGACGCACCGGACGATGCCAGCGCGCCGAGGTCGGAGCGGTATGTGTCGAGCGACCCGTGGGTCATACGGTATAGTCCACGCACGCGCGTCCGGCGATGAAGGGCTTGATGATAGCCACGCAAGCAAGGTGTGCAGGATGGCCGGCATATGCGGCAAGCGCCTGAGCGTCAGGGCAAGTGGCAGTGAGGACCACATTCCAGTTGCCTTCGGCCGGAACGTCGTTGACGTGAGCCTCCATGGCGTCGAGACCGTCGATGACGGGCGGCAGCGCCTCCAGCCCTTCTTTGAACCGACGGCATATGTCGGCGAGCTGTTCGCCCTCGGCCGACAGACGGAACATAACGGTGTGTTTGATCATTCTTTATATAAGATTGAAAATTAATATTATAAGTCAGAGAAAAGGAAATCCCGCAGATGTATGTGGTGTATACCGGGATATTCGCTCAGTTCACCGCTTACGGGGTCCATCGAAACGACATACTTGGGATAGTTGTCGCGGATGGCGGCAAGATTACCGAACTCGCGCTCGACGGTTTCCGCCGATGCCAGCAGATACGTAGCCTGAACGTAGAGCGTGGACGACCCGCGGGTAGCGACAAAATCAATTTCCGATGCCCTGAGAATCCCCACGGAGACCTCGTAGCCCGACCTGAGCAGATGGATATAGATGACGTTCTCGATGACCTTCTCTATACTTCCGCGGAGATTGAAGCCGCACAGGAGATTGCGGAGACCATTGTCAGAGAAATAGTACTTGCAGATGCTTTCGAAGAGTTTCTTTCCGTGTATGTCGTAGCGCGGCACCTCCCGGAGCAGGAAAGCGTTGCGGAGATAGTCGAGGTATGATGCGGTAAGACCGGGAGTGACATTCTCTCCCTGGGCCTTCATCACATTTCCGATATTCCGGATTGAGAACAGCTTGCCGATGTTGTCAGCAGTGTATACGCACAGATTCTTTATGAAGCGGACGTTGCGTATGCCTTCGCGTGCTATTACATCCTGAAGCATCACCGTATTGTAGACACCGTAAAGATAGTCACGTACCTGACTCTCGTCCGAGATATCAAAGTGCATCAGACCCGGCAGCCCTCCGACGCGAAGATAGTCGAGGATACTGCGGTCCGAATCCTCGATGCCGCGGAAGTCAAGGAACTCACGGTAGCTGAGGCTATAGACCGGAATCTCGATATATCGTCCGGCAAGACGCGTACCGAGTTCCGTAGAGAAGACGTAGGCGTTCGAACCCGTGGCAATAATCTGACAACGGCTCTCGGCATGCAGACTGCGGAGAGCGTTCTCGTAGTTGTCTATATCCTGCACTTCATCTATGAGAAGATAGTTGCGGCCCCCTTCAGGCAGGCGGTCGGCAGCATAGCGGTATAGCGACGCAGCATCGGAGATTTCGTCCGATATCTCGTACTCCTTATTGATGTACACCACATTCGCACCCTCGATATTGGCAGTCAGCCATTCCTTGAGCAAACGCAGAAGGTAGCTTTTGCCTACTCGACGCTGTCCGATAAGAAACAGCATCACATCCTTGTCAAGAAGTCTGACGATGTGGTCGATGTAATGAGGTCGCGGAATGAGGTTCATTTTCATTGATTTTCTTGCAAAGATATGAATTTATACCTTATCAAACAAACATAAAATGCGAAAATGCACAGGTATACCTGCACACTTTCGCATTTTTCGCGGATTTGTGCAGGTATACCTGCACATCCCTGCGGATGATTATTTCTTGTAGAGGCGCTCGCGGGCTTCGGCCACACGGGGGTCGGTGATATAGTCGTCGTACTCGGTGAGCTTGTCGATGATGCCGTTGGGCGTGAGCTCGATGATGCGGTTGCAGACCGTCTGGATGAACTCGTGGTCGTGCGATGCCATCAGAATGACGCCCTTGAACGTCTGCAGGGTATTGTTGAAGGCCTGAATCGACTCAAGGTCGAGGTGGTTCGTGGGCGAGTCAAGGACCATGGTATTGGCGTCGCGGAGCATCATGCGGGCTATCATACAGCGCATCTTCTCGCCGCCGGAGAGCACCGACGCCTTCTTGAGCACGTCCTCGCCCGAGAAGAGCATCTTGCCAAGGAAGCCCTTGAGATATATCTCGCTGGAGTCGTCGCTGAACTGTCCGAGCCAGTCGACGAGGTTATAGTCGGTGTTGAAGAATGCGGAGTTGTCAAGCGGAAGATATGCCGTGGTGATGGTCTGTCCCCACTCGTATGTACCGGCGTCGGCCTTGCGGTTGCCGTTGATAATCTCGAAGATGGCCGTCATGGCGCGCGGGTCATGGCTGAGGAAAGCCACCTTGTCGCCCTTCTCTATCTGGAAGTTGACATCGCTGAAAAGGACGGTGCCGTCGACGCTGGCCGAGAGACCGCGCACCTCGAGAATCTTGTTGCCCACCTCGCGCGAAGGTGTGAATATAATGCCGGGATAGCGGCGCGACGATGCCTGGATTTCCTCGATGTTGAGCTTCTCGAGCATCTTCTTGCGCGAAGTGGTCTGCTTGCTCTTGGCCACGTTGGCGCTGAAGCGGCGGATGAACTCGAGGAGTTCCTGACGCTTCTCCTCGGCCTTCTTGTTGGCCTGCTGCTGCTGACGGAGCGCGAGCTGCGAGCTCTGATACCAGAAGGAGTAGTTGCCGGCGAAGAGCTGCACGCGGTTGTAGTCGATGTCGAGAGTGTGGGTGCAGACCGAGTCGAGGAAGTGACGGTCGTGCGACACCACCAGCACAGTGTTCTCGAAGTTCGAGAGATAGTTCTCGAGCCATGCCACGGTGTCGAGGTCAAGGTCGTTGGTAGGCTCGTCGAGCAGGAGGTTGTCGGGATTGCCGAAGAGGGCCTTAGCCAGAAGGACACGCACTTTCTCGTTGGCGCTGACATCGCGCATGAGCATATTGTGGCGGTCCTCGGTGATGCCCAGACCGCTCAGAAGAGCAGCGGCGTCGCTTTCGGCATTCCAGCCTTCAAGCTCGGCGAACTTCTCCTCCAGCTCCGAGGCGCGGATGCCGTCGGCATCGCTGAAGTCAGGCTTGGCGTAGAGGGCGTCCTTCTCCTGTATGATGTCCCACAGGACGGTATGGCCGCGGAGAACGGTCTCGAGCACAGTGCAGTCGTCGAACTTGAAGTGGTCCTGCTCAAGGACACTCATACGTTCGCCCGGGCCCTGCGCTATGGTGCCTGCCGTGGGAGCGAGCTGGCCGCTGAGCATACGCATGAGCGTGGTCTTACCGGCACCGTTGGCACCGATGATGCCGTAGCAGTTGCCGGGGGTGAACTTGAGATTGACGTCCTGAAAGAGCGGCTTCTTGCCGAACTGAATACCTAAATTGCTTACCGTTATCATTTCTTTTTTCCTTAGAATCTTGCGTTTTACGTTGGGACTACAAAATTACGGATAAAAATCGGGATAAGCAAAAAGGTGTGGCCTCACGACCCGATAATCAGGCACAGGAGACTCAGCAGGAGTATGCCCAGGTCGATGAGCTTACGGCGGATGTTGCGCTCGTGCAGGGCGATGACGCCGTAGGCAAAGGACACCAGCACGCTGCCGCGCCGTATCATCGAGACGACAGATATCATGGAGCCGGGCAGGGAGAGGGCGTAGAAGTAGGCGATGTCGGCCGCCGTCAGGAAGAGCGATATTCCCACTATGGCCCAGCGCCAGCGGAAGGGCGTCCCGGCATGGCCCGTACGGGTGAGCACGAAGACTATCACGCTCATTATCACCATCTGATAGAGCGAGTACCACGCCTGCACCTCGAGCGGTTCGTAGCTGCGGAGCAGATACTTGTCGTAGAGAGCGCTGACGGCGCCGAGGACCGTGGCGCCTATCGACATCCACAGCCAGCGGCTGCGGCGGAAGGAGAACCCCTCGGCCGACCCGATGCGGCTGATGAGGAAGAGCGACAGGAATCCCAGCAGGATACCGACCCACTGCATGGCGTTGAGCCGTTCGCCGAAGACCACCAGGGCGCCCACGAGGACTATCACGGGCCGCGAGGCATTGATGGGGCCCTGGATGGTGAGCGGAAGATGCTTGATGGCGAAGTAACCGAGAATCCACGAACTGAGCACGATGACGGCCTTGAGCACTATCTGCGCGTGGCCGAGCAGGGAGTCGCCGAGGCCCGCCGACCCTTCGGCGAGACACCCGATGATGACGGGCGACATCAGCAGTGTGCCGAAGAGGGTGTTCAGCAGCAGAACGACGGGCACGTTGTTGTCGCGCACCGATATTTTCTTCATTATGTCATAGAATCCCAGCCCGACGGCCGAGCACACAGCAAGCAGTATCCACATATCTCGAAGTAAATTGTACCTGATTTTTTCAGGATGCAAAGATAGTGAACTTCTGCAAAAGAATAAGCACTAAAAAAGCAATCCGAGAAGATAAAGATGCACATATCTGTAAATCAAAATAAAAGTGCTACTTTTGTAATATGAACGACTTGACAGTATCAAATATCGAACGGCAGAACGTGTTAAACAACACTTATGCCCTTCAAGCCATCCAAGATAACCTGGATGTCAACGGTCTGTGCTTCCACGACCAACTGCTTTTCACCACTAAAATGGTAGCGGATTTCTATGGAGTGGATGAGAGAACCATTAAGCGTTATGTTCAGGAACATGGAGATGAACTTCGAGATAACGGCTATTTTTTAAGTCAAGGTAACTCACTGAAAGAAATGAGATTACATTTTGATGGGGACATTAATGTCCCTAACAAAGCCCGTAAGTTAGGAATATTCACATTCCGGGCCTTCCTAAACATAGGGATGCTTCTGACTGAAAGTGAGAAAGCCAAACAGCTCCGCACACGAATACTTGATATTGTCATAGCCACAATCAATGGACGTGCCGGAGGTGGCACCAAGTATATCAACTGGCGGGACCGCGACTATCTTCCTACCGCCATAAAGAGCGAGAACTACCGCAAGAACTTCACTCAAGCCGTAGGCAAGTATGTGGACGGCCTTCCGACCTACAAGTATGAGCAGATAACCGACCTGATATATAAAGCCGTATTCCGGGAAAATGCCAGGGAATATCGTGTCGTCCTTCGTTTGCAGAACGAGGAGAATGTGCGTCACACGCTCTATGCAGAGGTGTTGCTTTGCATATCCTCATTTGAGAATGGCGTGGCTCACCAAATTGAGAAACGGTATTCAGAGAACGGCAATAAGCAGCTCTCTATCGAGGAAGTAAAAGCAATCATTGACGAATTGGCTGCAGTCCCTGTGATGGAGCCGTTTATCAACGATGCAAGGTCAAAAATGGCATCCCGTGATGTCGCATTCCGCGATGCATGGCACGGAAATCTCGCTGAATATCTTCGTGCTGTTACTCCCGATGAGTTCGATAGATTTATCGGGGATGCCTCAGTCGACTTTGACAATATCCTTGAAGCCAACCGAGACGTTCTCAAACGCCTGAAGCAAGCCGACGATGAGGAGTGATGAACTGAAATATATCGACTACGACGAGGCGTTGGTAGTTTACAGCAAGACTGTCGCCGCCAGCGGTGGCGGTCTGCAGGGCGTGAAAGACGAAGGAGGCATACGAAAGGTGCTCGACTTCGTTCAAAACGACTTGTACTATCCGACATTCGTTGAGAAACTGACCTATCTGGTTTTCGGATTATGCACCGGCCATTACTTCGAGGATTCCAATAAGCGGGTGGCATTGACCATAGGTGTCTGGTTTCTGGTTCATAACGGTTACTATTGGCATGCCTATAGCTTCATGCAATGCATGGAAGCAATCATCTACCATGTAGCCGCCGGTCGTATCAACAAAGACCTCCTCCAGCGCATAATCACCTGCTACATGGCAAACGAGGATTATCCCGAAGACCTCAAACTCGAAATCATCCACGCGATTGATAATCAGGGAACAGACACTAATGAATAAATTGTATCGTGAACAGCTTTTGGACATCAGCAACATTTAATCTGCTTTTGATATTAGTTGCAATCGTTGCGATTGTATTTATCGGATTGAAGTATGGAGCCGTGCACAGCTCACATTATTTTTCAATTAAATACGCGTTCTAATTCCATTTTTTTGTATCTTTGTACGGATTCTCTAACTCAAAATGTCTCCGACTCCGGTAAATAAATCCATCATCTGAGTCTGTGCTTAATCTTTTACATTTGAAATTAAATCTTATCGTATCATGGACTTCAAAGATATCCTTTATCAGTTATCTGAACGTATTAATAAGCAAAGAGACCTCATAGCGACAGAAGAGGCAACCAAGAACGCTTTCATAATGCCGATGATTTCGGCATTAGGGTATGATGTTTTTAATCCCCTCGAAGTTATTCCGGAACTGGATTGTGACCTTGTAAAGAAAAAAGGTGAAAAAATCGATTATGCCATCAATCGTAACGGAGAAACAATTATCCTGATTGAATGTAAGCATTGTGCCCAAAACCTTTCGCTCCACGACACTCAGCTTAAACGCTACTTTGTCGCCTCGAAAGCACGCTTTGGAGTTCTTACCAACGGTATCGAGTACAGATTCTACACAGACCTCGAAAGTCCTAACATAATGGACGAGAAGCCATTCTTAGTCGTCAATATGCTTGACCTTTCTGAAAGCGATATCGAGCAACTGAAAAAGTTCCACAAATCATATTATGATCTTGAGAAAATTCTCAGCACTGCTCAAGAACTCAAATATACGACCGAGCTTCGTTCTATTATAAATGCAGAATTCCTCACTCCGTCAGCAGAATTCGTAAAGTATTTTGCCAAACAAGTTTATGAAGGCATGGTCAATCAGCGAATTCTCGATTTGTTTACTCCGCTCGTAAAAAAAGCTATCGTCGGCATTATCAATGACACTATTTCCGAAAGGCTCGGACTTGCAATGGTCGATAATGACGAAAAAGAAGAGAGTTCCAAAACTCCATCAGCACCATCTGCTTCGGCACTTCCCGAGGGCGTAGTATTCGTAGATGAAGAAAAGGGTATCGTCACGACTCAAGAGGAAATTGACAGCTACAACATCGTCAAGGCCATCCTGTGTCCAGTTGTTGACGTCGCTCGCATCTTTTATCGTGACGCACAGCGCTATTTTGCCATACTCCTTGACGATAATAACCGCAAACCGATATGCCGTATGCACTTCAATGCAAAAACCGTGAAGTACATCGGACTTTTTGATGAAACGGGTAAAGAAACCCGGTATGTAATCCAATCCCTAAATGACATCTTTAACTTTTCTGAACAACTTCGCGCTACGGTTCAACGTTACGAATAAACTCATTATTTAACTTCAAAAATTCGCGTTTTCAGTCTTTTGTTGGTATATTTTTTCATAAACATAGCATCGTAACATATTCAGACACAAAAGAGGTGCTAATGATTACTTAATATTCGAAAAAGCGTTATATCTATGACCTCAAGACGAAGCAAGACAAGAGTTACACTGAAGACCACCGCATCCGACGGCGAAAACATACGATATAAATTCAACATCGAATTCTATATATTCACCCAAGATGGCCGACAGATAGCCTAATGTCCGGCACTTGACCTTTCGACTTCCGGAGATACATTCAACGACGCTATCTCGGCCTTCTATGAGTGTTTCCAGCTGTATATCGAAACCTGCATAGCCGGCGGCACTCTGCTTGAGGACCTCACCGCCCACGGATGGAAGACAACCCGCAACACTCTTCAGGCCCCGTCTTTCAGCCGGCTTCTCAAGAAGCCCGAAATGAGAGAACTTGTCAATTCGGGCATCGGATTCGAGAAGATTGTCACACCTGCGCAGATAGCACTTGTCTGATATACACTCGCGCGAAGAATTCATCCGTCTTCTGAACTCATGAATAAACGCTTGTCTATAAGCATGAAAAAAGCAACCCGGGAAGGTTGCTTTTTGATTATGCGGCTTTTTCGGCCGCACAGACCGGGAATAGGCGTAGTTGAATACTTGTTACTTCACATTCTTGAGAATGTCGACGGCGCCTTTGTAGTAGGGTTCGTCGGTGATTTCGTTGACCAGGTCGCGGTAGATGATGTTGTTCTTTTCGTCGATGACGATGACCGCGCGAGCAAGAAGGCCTGCCAGCGGACCGTCGACGATGGTGAGGCCGTACTGCTCGGCGAAGTCAGGCGAGCGGAAGGCCGATGCCACGATGGCGTTGTCGATGCCTTCGGCGGCGCAGAAGCGGCCCATGGCGAAGGGAAGGTCATTGGACACGTTGATGATGACAGTGTCAGGCAGATCAGCCGCCTCCTTGTTGAACTTCCGCACCGACATGGCGCACACGGGAGTGTCAAGACTGGGGAATATGTTGAGGACTATCCGCTTTTCGGCAAACTGACAGCTGCATACTTCGCTGAGGTCAGAGCCTGTGAGTTTGAACTTGGGAGCCTGAGTCCCGACTGTGGGGACGGTGCCGTAGGTGTGGCAGGGCTCGCCTTTAAAATAAATTGTTTCCATATGGTTCGCTTGTTAGTTACACAGTGTTGCTTTCGTTATAACGTCGGAAGCTATGTCACGGTTGTATCCGCGGATAAAATCGCTGACAGTTCCGTCGGTATTGACGAAGACGAGCACCGGCGTCACAGCACCCACTCCGCAGTCGCGCGCGGCTCCTCCGGCATGGCGAAGGACCGTCTCGCCTGGCTGAGCGCTGCCCGTGACAGCCTCGATGTCGTCAGGACGCTGGTCAAGAAAGGCCCACACCACATCGACCTGACGAGGCGCCGCTGCGAGAGCCCGGCGGATGTCGGCCACCAGCTGAGGCGTGGAGCCTACCGTGGTCTCAGCGAATACAAGGACGGTCGGAGCGGCGAAGCGCGCGCCCGAGGCATGGTCGTAGCGTGTGCCGTCGAGTGCCGGAGCCGAGATGCGCGGCAGGGGACGTTCTGGCAGGTTGTCGAGCGAGAAGGTGCTTTCGCGGTACTTGCCGAAGGCATCGCTCTCGAGGGCCGTCAGGGCATCGATGGTGAAGGCCGAAAGCCGCGGAGTGACAGTGGTGCCGTAGTCAGCCGCTATGCTCTGCTCTCCTATCTGACCGGGATTGGTCTCAAGCGAGATATGCCGCGGGAGCATGGTGGCGTTGTCAAGCACATAGACGTATTCGGCACAGTCATAGCCTGATATGCGGCGCACGCCCTTGAGCACCGTGGCTGGCGAGCCGGAGTAGACGGTGTCAGCCGTGACGGTGAATATGTAGGTGGAGTCGGCGGCCATCTCGGCGAAACGGCGTGCCATGAACCGGGGAAGGAGTTCGGCGAACTGCACCTGGCACTGCACCCCGCGGGCAGCGTCGCCTGCAGGGGCGAAGGGCATGACGTCCTCTGTGGCGTGATACTCCTGCAGCCGGCTGTCGCGGAAGCGGAAATGATGTCCGCCGAAATATGCCGAGAAGCCTTCGGAAGAATTTCCGTCGGGCAGACGGAGGGTCCAGTCTATGAAATAGTCGCAGGGAGAGAGTGTGTCGGACTGCGCCGGAGCGGCCTGAAGGGCCACATCATAGCTCACAGGTTCTGACAGAGAGGCAAGCAGTACTTCATAGCGCACTCCGGCACTGTAGTCGCCGGCTGACTCGAGCTGTCGTATGACATCCGATACCGGCACCTGACGCGCGCCGGCCGTGAGACCGGCGGCCGCGCCAAGCGCAAAGATAAAAGCACGATAATAACTCATAATGCGATAAACTAATCTAAGCTAATAACGACGGCAGCGCCGAAAAAGTTCGACGCTGCCGCTGAAAAAATATATAGATATGTGTCAGAAGCGATAGGAAGCTCCGAAGAAGACGCGTCCCATGGTGACGAAGTGTGTGCCGCTTGCGTAGTCAGGCATGATGCGGTTCATGTACAGCGACACGCAAGGCTCGATATGCACATCGAAGTTGGCCGGAAGATTGTAGCGGAACTGGACTCCGACATTTCCCATCGCGCCGGGACTCGAGCCACGTCCGTCGCTGAAGCCGACACCGCCGCCGACGGCTCCGATGATGTGGAAACGACGGGCGGGATTGCGGTCCATCAGCGAAGTGACGTTCAGAAGATAGTCGACATTGACCGTGCCGAGATTGACACGGTAGCGGCCGAGCGACGAGAGTATGAAGTCATATCCTACTCCGAGACGGAGACCAGACACGAGCGAGAACCAGCGTCCTACAGAGCCCCGGATGGCGCCATTGATGCGGTTGGACCGGGTGCTGTTGATGGAGCTGCTGCTGACGGTCGGAGCGCCTGCGAAGCTGACGAAGTTGCGGTGCTCGCCATATACGGCATCTGACAGCGAAGCGTGGCCCCTGTATGTGCCCAGACGATAGGTCAGGCCCAGCATGACCCGTGCCTCAGGTGCCCATCCGGGATGTCCGGCACCCTTGGCACATACGCCCAGCAGCTGAGGCTCGATGAAGAGGTCGAGCGCGTCATTGAGGCGGAATGCGCCGTGCAGACCTATGCGTCCGCCGTAGACTGCCTTGACAGGGTCCTTGTAGTTGACCACGCCGCCGAAGACGCCCATCAGGCCCGAGATGTCGAATACACGGTCAGGATTATATCCGGCCATAGCGGTGGATATGCTGAACATGTAGTCGGCGCCTACCGTGGCCGACACGTAGGTGGGCTTGCGGCGGAAGAGCTCGCCTTCGGCAGTGACACGCCACGACGAGATAGGGGTGAACCGGCGGCCGAAGCCTATAGAACCGACCATGCCGTAGCCATAGTCGCCGCGGAAACGCTTGGCCGGAGCGCCGCCGATGGTGAGGAAGCAGTTGCGGCCCTTGAGATACTCCTCGAACGCCTTGGGATAGTCGTGATAGAAATTACCGAATGTATAGTTCAGACCGGCGATGACCGAGCCTATGGCCTGACGGCCGTTTCGGCCCATGTCGGCGCCGAACTTGCTGCCGAACACCTGCACCTGAGGCTCGATGAAGAGGCGCCAGTTGGGCGAGAGGCGGAACGACGCCGTCAGCGAGGCGGCGGCACCGGGATAGAGCTTGGCGCGTGCCGAGTTGCCGTAGGCGAGCACGGGACCGATGTTGAAGTTAAGGCCGAAGACCTCGTCGGGGCGGTAGCCGCCGAACGAGTTGGTGATATTCCATACATATTCGAGTGCACCGGCGGCTATATAACGGCGGTTGGTCTTGCGCGGCACGATGCCGTAGCGTCCGATTTCGGCCCTGAGACGGAGACCCGAAGCGGACGAAAACCATTTGCCGAAATTCGCCGAGACGATGCCGTCGATGGAGTGGCGGCTGAAGCCGCGGAGATATGATGTGGCGCCCCCGCCGAACGAGAAGAATATGTGGCTGTCGTCGATGTTGAGGAAGTCATCGGTGCCGGAGCGCCGCTCGTCGCCGCGGAGCAGACGGTAGCCGAGGCCCACGAAGAAACTTGCGTCGGGACGGAAACGGCGCGAGGCATCGCCTCCGAAGTGCGTGCCCGCAAGCAGCGTAAGACGCGGTTCCGCATAGAGGAACAGCGACGGGCTGACATTGAAGCGAGCCTGCAGCGACATGCGCGCACCTGCCTCGTTGCCCCACACGCCGTCGCGGCGTATACGCTGATACTCAGCTCCGAGACCGCCTATGAGTTCGAAGGTGCGGCGGCTGCGGTAGTCGCGCAGAAGGGCCGTGAAGTTCATGAGATAGTCGGCCGACACGGCGCCGAAGTAGACGCGGGGCATGCCCGAGTACTCCGAGTGGAGTCCGGCACCGAAGTTGAGACGAGCGCCGTGGACGGGCGAGAACCAGTAGCCGAGGCTCAGTTCGCCGCGTGCGCCCGGACGAGTGTGGAGTCCGGTCATGGAGAAGCCGGCGCCGCCGCTGATGAAGAACCGCGAGGGCTTCGGGCCATCGGGGAATGTGCGAGAGGGAAGAGGCTTCTGAAGAACATGGTCGAGGGCATTGAAGCCGACACGGACTGTGTCGTTGAGCTTATAGTCGGTCTTGGCCGATGCCCCCGGAGCGGCAAAGAGGAGGAGTGCGGCCGTCAGAGCCGCATATATGCGTGAAGATATATTGTTACGTATCATTGCAGACGGGGGATTAGAGGTCGGTTGAATCGCCGGATCCGGCATCCGAAGGTCCGGCGTCGAGGTCTTCGATAAGGTCGGAAAGGTCGCCGTCGACACGGGCCACATCACGCAGCGAGGGGTCGAGCCTCAGAGCATTCTCAAGATGCACCATAGCCAGGGTGTAGTTGTCGACGCGGTTTGCGGCCGTGGCCTTGATGTATTCCTCAACTGCAGAGTCACCGAGTTTCCGGGCACGTTCCCAGGCGAGCTCGTTGTCCTTGAGAGCAAGCAGAAGCAGCACTTCGTTGACGGGAGAGTCCTCTGACACTTCCCGCACCACGTCCTGATAACGTCCGTTCAGGGCACCGCTGTACACCTTGCCCTTGTGATATGCCGGAACGTCGGGAAGGTCGAAGAAGAGCGAGTCGGCACGGCTGTAGCGCTCGGCGCGCAGCTCGCTTGCCGCCATATTGTATCGGGCTTCCTCAGGGAGCTTGAGCCACTTGGACGGGTCGGTGAAGAAGGGCTCGAGTATGGTGGCGTCGGCACGGTCCTGGTCGATAAGCATGGCCGAAAGGTCGCTGGCAGCCACGAGGAAGTCGGGATGCACCTCGAGAGCGCGGCGCATGACGGTCTCGCGGGCAGCAGGACTCGGAGTATTGGAGTACAGCCGCCAGAAGTGATACTTCGACATCTTGCGGTAGTCCGTGGCATAGAGCTGCTTTATCTCCTCGTCGTTCAGAGGGCGGTACTGCGATGTCACAATCTGATAGTGCACGCGGCGCAGGCGTGGCAGATAGTCTGACGCCAGCAGGGAGCTGTAGAACGGCAGCCGCTTCATGCGTGCGTTCTGCCTGGCGGGCGCACCGCGATACTTGGCGATGACGTTCTCGACGGCCTGAGCCTCGCTCTCGCGTCCGTCAGAGCGGAGAAGGTCGGCCACATCCTGCCACGATGCCACGTTGGCGTCGGTGGTGATGTCGGCATTGCGGCGCATGTTCTCGGGTACGGACTTCAGGATGACGTCCATGGCCGATTTCATACGTCCGCGGGCGAGTTTCATATTGCCTTCGTAAGAGCCCTCGGGCGATGCCGTACCGACGATTGAGAAGCTTTTGAGCATCATGTCGGGATTGGAGTCGATGGCGCGGAACTCACTGAGAAGGGCGTCTATCTCGGCGCGGTTGCGGCCCATGCCGAGGTTGAGGCGTGTCTTGCCAATTTCGAAGGAGAGATTCATGTCGCCGTGAGTGTCGCGTAGCTCGACATCGGGCTGAGGGAGGTAGCGTTTGTCGGTGAGACGGACTCCGTCGAGCTTGTACTTCAGGAACCGGAGCGGATTGACTGTGCCGCGCGCTATCAGGAAGGTATCGGCCTGTATGATGCGGTTGTAGTTCTCGAGCGACGACATGACCAGACATATGAAGTCATGACCGGGATTCTCCACATAGAGCGAGTCGGAGATGGTGACTATATCGTCGGTGTTGCGCGAGGTCTTCTTGATCTGGCGGAACGGCACCAGCGGGTCGATGCTGTCGTTGAAGTCGTGCATGCGCCGCTGGGTGATGGCGTATCGGGAACCGTCGAACACGACCGGCTTGAGATACGATAGCTTGCGGAGGGTAACGTCGTAGATAGTGGGCTGTATGATCATGCGCACCTGCGACGAAAAGAGCTTGTGGGGAATCTTGACGTACTTCTTCAGATGGATGTAGTTGCCCTTGACATTGAGCTCGGCCTCGTCGATGAAGAAAGCCTTGTCCATGCCTTTGGCCACTACAAGAAGTTCTTCGAGCTGCTGGGGTTTGGGCATCATCATCACCTCGAGGGAGAGACGCCCGCGGACAGGCTCGGTGAGGGTCTCGGCGTTGACACTCGAGAATATGAGATCATCGTTCTCGTCGACCGAGACAGTGAATTGTCCTTCTATATTGGTCGAGCCGATCAGACGCTCGGTGGACGCGCTTCGGATGGCGACCCCTTCGAGAGGCTCGCGGCTGCCCTCGGAGAGCACCACGCCGCGCACGTTGATGGTGCGGGCATCGGCCCGGAAGGGAGCGGTAAGCGGCGCAACGATTGCCGCAAGGGCTGTCAGGACGACAGCCGGATATTCAAACAGATGTTTCACCGTTGCAATCACTTGAAAATGTAGGAGAATGACAGTCCCAGACGTATGGGGACCGGTTTGAAATGCGAATAATTCTTCTGAGCCGGCCGCTGCGCGCCTCTGTAGTCGTAGGCTTTGATATGCGCCACGCCCACACCGGCCTCGAACTCGACGTTCCAGTGGTTGGACAGCACCAGGGCATAGCCGTACGAAATGCCGGCGCCGACGGCATCGCCGATGAAGTGACGTTCGGCATGACGGAGATTGAACGCCGCGGCCGTAGCTGACAGGGCGATGAAGTGACGGGCCATCGGACGGTTGAACCAGTATCTTAATTCGGGCTCGACACGGTAATTCTTTGCCGAGAAGTCGGCGATACTTATGTTGAAAGGATTTGCGGCTAATGCCATCTGCAGGGTCATACGCGAACTGATACGGGCTTCGACAGCCATATTGGGCGAAAGCATCATCCAGTCCACTGCATTGGTCTTGAGAGCAATGCGCTGAGCGCCTGCGTAATGAGCGCCCACTAATGCTGTGATGAATATCAGACTCCTAAGCAACAGTCCGGCAGAACGACTCCTGGCCGGGAGTAAATGATTTACCATACAATGAAACTATTACCTCTATTGGAAAAAATTCGCACAAAATTAGTGAAAATTTCTTCAATAGCAAAAAATTAAATCGGTGTGAACATATAAACAACCGATAAACGAAAAAGTATCCGGGATGAAATAAAAAAAAATTACCCGTCGTCA
>DLAL01000053.1:0-145 GCA_002493945.1 Porphyromonadaceae bacterium UBA7048 | reverse complement strand
ATAGCTTTTATGTTATACAACATACTTTTCAGGCAAGAAAATCGCATTATCTTAACTTATTTTCACTTTTAAGGACTTTTCACGGATATACGTTTACATATTTTCACTATAATCGTCCGTCAGAGTAACTGTTCAGCGGACACGC
>DLAL01000023.1:22092-23160 GCA_002493945.1 Porphyromonadaceae bacterium UBA7048 | reverse complement strand
CGGAAGCAGCGCCTGCTCTGTGTGATGCCGCCTGCGGAGATATAACTGAATAATTATAAGGGTTATATATATAATCATTTGGTTAGCATAATTTAACACAAAGAATCATCGCAAATATTGTAGATTAAAAAGATTTGGTATAACTTTGCGCTAGATAAATAAAAAAACAAGCAGATGCTTGGCTCATCTTTGCCGTTGGTCTGCTTCGTAATACACACTATCTTATTCTGAAGGGTATGTTCACATGACTCTTATTCCGTGCCTCAGGGGTGTCACCCCCACATCCGACGATTCCGACCAGTACGCGAAGTGTCGGTAAGCGACTTCTCTTCCACGCGTAATTGCAACGACATATCCACGCTATAGAACAATGAAACTTTTTCCCCTCGCTTTAATCGTTGTCATACTTTCCGTCGCAGTCCTCCTCCCCGAGAGGGCCGTGGCTGAGGTTGTCACTATCACGGAAAGAGCTTCTTACACCATCGATTTCCCTATTAATCTCCATAAGGTCGACCCGGCCTTCAGCCGCAATGCGCAGGTCCTTGACTCGCTTCGTGCCACGCTTGATGCCGTCCGGGCCGATTCGCTTGTGAGTCTCGAAGGCATCTCTGTCGAGGGCTACGCCTCGCCCGACGGACGTGTGAGCTTCAATCTTGCGCTCGCACAGCGCCGCACCAATGCCTTGGCCGTGTGGCTCGTCGGCGAGTGCGGCGTTCCGTCCGCTCAAGTCCACAGACGTCAGTCCGCCATAGCGTGGGCCGATTTCCGCACGGCCGTATCAGAGAGCGGACTGCCGCAGGCTGACCGCATCCTCCGGATATGCTCCGCCGGTTCTGATGATTCGCAGGCCGACGTCAGCCGACGGATGGCACGTCTGAAAGCTCTCGACGGCGGCCGCGTGTGGCGCACTCTCGCACGCGATATTTTTCCCGGTCTCCGGCGTTCGGTATCGGTGCTCGTGACAGTGCGCCGCGAGCTTCCGGAGCCGGTCGTTGAAGAGACCATCTCCGAGCCTTCCGCAGAGCCCGAAAAAGCGGACGAGAATATAGCTGAATCCCCCCCCCCCCC
>DLAL01000023.1:0-21809 GCA_002493945.1 Porphyromonadaceae bacterium UBA7048 | reverse complement strand
TATAGCTGAATCCCCCCCCCCCCCTGCACCGGAAGAACCTGAACCTCAAAATGATACTCCGGAGGCTCCGGAGTGCCTCAGAGGCCGGCATCTCTCCACCAATGTGCCGGCATGGGCCATGTTCATCGCCAACGCCACGGGCGAATATGACTTTGCCTGCCGCTGGTCGGCCACACTGTCGGTCTACTATTCGGCATGGAACTACTGCACATCCACACGCAAATTCCGTACTTTCATATTCCGTCCCGAGGTCCGCTACTGGTTCTCGGACGGCCATCGCGGCTTCTTCGTCGACGGTCATCTGTCGATGGCCGCCTATAACTTCGCCCGTAAAGGCTGGCGCTACCGCATCCAGGATGTCGGCGGCGACCATCCCGCGCTCGGCGGAGGCATAGGAGCCGGATGGCGCATGCCCCTGTCGCGCAACGGCCGCTGGTCGGCCCAGGCGCAGATTGGTGTGGGATGTTATGCCCTGAAGTACGACCGCTTCGAGAACCGTCCTGACGGTCAGCTCGTCGACAGCCGTTCGCGCACGTGGTTCGGCATCGACAATGTCGCCGTATCGCTAGTCTATAATTTCTGATGGGAATGGGAATCAAGACTCCGATATACAGACACTTGCTGACGGCGGCGCTTCTCCTGCTCGGAGCGCTGGCGGTGGTCTCGTGCGACGTGCACGAATTCCCGGACGCTCCCGAGCCGCCTGCGCCCAAGCGTCAGATCACCGTAGAGCTCACATTTGAGCATGAGCTGCCTCTCTTTCAGCTTGTGGAGTACGACCGCAATGGCACCGTTGTGCATACGCGTGCACTTGAATATGAGCGCCGCTACATCCTGAAGGCCTACAGCACGTCGCGCGGCGAACTCTCGCGCAACGAAGAAGCCGTGTGGACCTTCACCCGCGGTTCGGCCGACCCCGGTGATGCCGTATTCGATATCGACATGCCCGAAGGCGACTATGTTCTGATGGTGTGGAGCGACTTCATCGATGCCGGCTCGGGCATTGACAAACACTATACGACAGCCGATTTCGCCGACATATCGCTCATCGACCGCGAGCATCATTCCGGCTCCGACGAGACCCGCGATGCGTTCCGCGGCACGGCCGAAGTCTCCGCGACCGACCGCAAGGTGACAGTCACGATGGAGCGTCCGCTGGCGCGCTACACCTTCATTAGCACCGACCTCGACGCCTTCCTCGATACGCGCGGACACAACGTGAAAGAGGAGAGCTCCCAGGCCGACGGCGGCAGTTCCGACAGCCGCGACCCGGGTCGTGCCATTGACCTCTCGGCCTACGGTGTGCGTTTCACATATCCGCAGTATATGGCGCGGTCGTTCAATATGTTCACCAACCGCCCGGCTGACTCGTGGACTGGAGTCCGCTACGAATCCGACCTGAAGGTCATTGACAGCAATCACGCGCAGGTGGGATTCGACTATGTGTTCGTCAACAGTCACGATACCTCCGTGAACGTCTCCGTCGAGGTTTACGACCGCAAGGACGGCACCGTCCTTGCACGCATCCGCCCTGTCGATATACCGCTGTCACGCTCGAAGCACACCTATGTCGCCGGGCCCTTCCTCACCGCCACGGCAGGCGGTTCGGCAGGCATTGACCCGGATTTCGACGGCGAGTTCAATATATGGATACAATAAACCTCAATCATATTCCTATATAAATCAATTACATCAATACAAAATAAACACTTCAAGTCATGAAACGAACCGTATCTTACTTCCTTGCTTCTGCACTGCTGGCTGGTCTGACAGCATCGTGCTCCGAGGAGTCTCCACAGGCTCCTGACTCCGGCGGAGGTGTCACATTCTCCGTCTCCGTTCCGTCCGGCATGGCATCGCGTGCTTTCAGCGACGGCCATACGGCCACGCGCCTGAGCTACTACGTCTACGACGAGGATGCCTCTTCGGCGAACATCGCCGCCCTCAATGGCACAGCCACCTTCGACGCTGACCTCAAGGCTACCGTAACCCTCAGTCTCGTCAGCGGTAAAAGCTACTCAGTGGTGTTCTGGGCCGACGCTCCGTCCGAATCGCCCTACACCTACGATGCCGGCTCCAAAGACATAACAGTGACCTACGGCGGCGCCGCTCAGGACGAGAACCGCGACGCCTTCTACGCATACCGTTCGTCGTTCCGCGTGACCGGACCCATGAACGAGACCATCACCCTCAGACGTCCCCTTTCGCAGATTAATATAGGAACTGCCCAGACTGACTATGCCGCGGCCGAAGCCGGCGGTCTCAAGGCCGAGGCCACCGCTGTGACCGTCAAGGGCGTGTACAGCAAGCTCAACCTCGCATCGGGTGAAGTCGCCGACGAGACCGACGCCGTCTTCACCGTAGCCGCCATCCCGGCCGACCCGGAGGCGTTCCCCTATCATCCCGATGAATATAAGTATCTGGCCATGAACTACGTTCTGGTCGGCGCCGACAAGTCGACGGTCGACGTGGAGTTCGCCGTACCCGGCACCAAGTATGCCGGAGCAACTTTCTCCGCCGTGCCCGTGCAGCGCAACTACCGCACCAATATCTTCGGCAATCTGCTGACGGATCCCGCCGAGTTCGACGTAATCATCAATCCCGACTACGAGACCCCCGGCTATGACTTCGATGTCAAGGGCGTCACGAAGGTCGACGAGAATACCTACGAGATTTATTCCGCCGCCGGCATCGAGTGGCTCGCCGCCCAGGTCAACGGAGGTACGGATGAATTCGCCGGCAAGACTGTCCGTCTGACCGACGACATCGATATGGCTGGCGTGGCACACATGCCTGTCGGCCTGATTCCGGCAAGCGGCAATCCCGACAACGCTCCTACATTCAAGGGCACCTTCGACGGACAGAACCACACCATCAGCAATCTGACCGTCACCGATCATACTCCGGGCTTCGCTACAGCCGGCCTTTTCGGCACAGTGCGCGAGGCTGTCATTAAGAATATCACTCTCAACGCTGTCAATATCAGTTCGACTCACTACGCAGGTGCTGTCGTCGCCCATATGTACGGCTACAATTATTCGAGTGTCATCGAGAACTGCCACGTGAATGGCGGCTCTATCTCCTCGGCTCCCGAGCAGATTGACGGCGCTTGGGACAATGGTGACAAGGTCGGCGGCATCGTCGGCTACACCCAGAAGTGGGCCGACGGCTCGGGCATAACGAACTGCTCTGTCGACGGCGTGACCATCTCCGGCTACCGCGACCTCGGCGGTCTCATCGGATGCGTGCATCTGTCGGGCTGCGTCTTTGATTTCTCCGGCAACACCGTTTCCAATACACATATCATCCAAAGCAATGAAAATGCCTACAAGGACGACGTCTCCGACACCGTCGGCGAAATTGTGGGCAACCTCCGCCAGTACGACGTGCCCGGCTCGATTGACCAGACCGGCACCACCGCTGTCAACGTGACAATCACCCTCGGTCTGGTGGCCGACGGCGTGGCATACGATGAAGCTGCAAAAACCTACAGCGTGTCGAACGCCAATGGCCTCGAGTGGATATCGCAGCAGAGCAACGCCGGAAAGAAGAACTTCCGCGGCGAGACCATCGTGCTGACCGATGACATCGACCTCGCAGGCCGCGAATGGACGCCGATAGGCAATACCGGCTGGCAGCCGGAGGATTTCGGCCCGGTCATCTTCCAGGGAACGTTCGACGGCAATGGCAAGACCGTCAGCAATATGACCATAAGCAGCGGCAGCAAGGCCGAGGCAGCCTTCATCGGACATATGAACAGCGGAGCAACTCTGAAGAACATCACATTCCGCAACGCTTCGGTCAATGGTACCGACGCCGTGGCCATAGCCGTGGGCATGATTTCGCACGGCGGAGCCTACATCGAGGGCGTGACCATAGACGGCGCTACTCTCAACGGCAGTCATTGGGTGGGCGGTGTCCTCGCATACGGATATCCAGGCTACGTGAAGGACTGCAACGTGAGCGGTCTGAATGTAATCTGCAGTTATCTTGATGATGACTCCGACGGCGACAAGGCCGGCACAGTGGCAGGTTTCATCGCCTCTGACTCAAACGGCAAGATAATCAACTGCCACGCCTCGGACTGCACCGTCAGCGCCGTGCGCGATGCCGGACAGCTTGCAGGAGCTATGAAGGCCGCAAGCATGGAAGGATGCTCCGCAACCGGCGTCACCGTCACAGGTACGGGCACCAACGTGCGCAACGAACTTATCGGACGCGTATTATGATTCTGCAATAAACTTAAACCAATCATATTTAATAAAACATAATCAATGAAACAATTCCTTTATCCAGTCCTCGCTTCGGCTCTTGTCGCCGTTGCGGCTACCTCGTGCTCGAGCGACGCACCCGTAGCTCCGGAGCAGACTCCTGACGGCACCGTGGCATTCACTGTGGCAGTGCCTCAGCAGATTGCATCGCGTGCATTCAGCGACGGTCTTACGGCCACACAGCTCCACTACTATGTGTATGACGAAGACGAGTCGTCAGCAAACATCGCTGCCCTCAACGGCACCGCTACCTTCACAGACCTCAAGACCACTGTCAACCTCAGCCTCGTAAGCGGCAAGAGCTACTCAGTGGTATTCTGGGCCGACGTTCCCTCAGGCTCGCCCTACACCTACGACACGGACTCCAAGGAAATCACTGTCAGCTATGACGGCGAAGCCCAGGACGAGAACCGCGACGCATTCTTCGCTTACCGCGGGACTTTCCGCGTGACCGGTCCCATGAGCGAGACCATCACTCTGAAGCGTCCCTTCTCGCAGATCAATATCGGTACGTCCGACTATGCGGCAGCTGTCGCTGCCGGTCTGACGGTAGAGAACACCGAAGTCACCGTCAAGGGCGTGTATGAGAAATTCAACCTCGCTACGGGCGATGTTGTCGGCGACGCTGTCGACGCTACCTTCAGTTCGGCTGCCATTCCTTCTGTTTCGGAAGTGTTCCCCTATGAGCCCGACACCTACAAGTACATGGCCATGAACTATGTTCTCGTAGGCAATGAGAAGATTACTGTCGATGTCGACTTCTCCGCTCCCGGCACTATGTACGCAGGTGCTACCTTTGCAGCCGTACCCGTACAGCGCAACTACCGCACCAACATCTTCGGCGCTCTGCTGACTGATCCCGCCGAGTTCAACGTCATCATCAACCCCGACTACGAGACTCCTGACTATGACATCGAAATCGTGAAGGTGGCCACTCCCGACGCATTCGTTGAGGCTATCGAGGCCGGTATGAACGTACTCGTTCCCGTTGAGGCTAATGTCGACCTCATCGGCAAAGGCGAGATCGCTCTTGCCAACGAGCAGATTGTCAAGGTTGAAGGCACTCTCAACACCGAGCGTGCACAGATAAGCGTTTCCGGCGCAGGAAATGTGGCCTACGTAGAAGGCCCCGGCAAGATTACCTCAATCGGTGTCGCCGGCGCAACGGGCAACCGTCCTCTCAACGCATACGACGGTGCTACCCTCGTGGTCCGCAACCTCGAGCTCGAGACAGAGCAGAACAATGGCGGCTCCGTCATTTTCTCTCAGGACGGCAATCTCGACCTTGAAGGTGTGACCATCAACTGCCACAATTTCGCAGTTGGCGCCAGCGGCGGTACGCTCAAGGCCAAGGACTGCATCATCAACAGCGACTCGAACAACCGCGAAGGCGCATTCTCGTACACACTGAGTGTGGCTACCGGCTGCCAGGCAGTTCTTGAAGATGTTCAGCTGACCGGTATCCAGGGAGGCGTCACAGTACAGGGCGAAGGCGCTGTCTGCACCATCAAGAGCGGTACATATAAAACTGTAGCTCATCCCCAGTATGGTGAAAATGTTGCGTTCTATCCCGTTTACGCCACCGACAATGGTGTCGCCATCATCGAAGGCGGCGACTTCACCGGTGTGAAGAACTGGAGCGGCGGTATCCTGACCGAAGGCACGAGTGCTCTCGTAGCAGGCGACAATGACGTGAATATGCCCGACGGCAACTTCATCATCAAGGGCGGCCGTTTCTCCGGCAAGGCTTACAACCACACTACCAAGGCTCTGTGCGCACTTCCCGAAGGCTATGTCTACAAGGCTCTCGAAGGCCAGGGCGACCTCATCTGGGAAGTCGTGGCTGAGTAAGTTCTTCTCCGCCTCCGGCGGTATATGAAATAGAAACAGGCCGGGTGCACTTCTGAGTGCATCCGGCCTGCATTATGTCGGCGCTGAGCGGTCGGCTCAGTCGATATATCGGCGTGTCAGGTCGTCGTAGGCGTCAATGCGGCGGTCGCGCAGGAAGGGCCACCAGCGGCGCACATGCTCGCTGCGCTCCATGTCGAGGTCTATCACGGCAGTCGTCTCGCTGTCGACGGGCGCCTGGTATAGTATCTCGCCCTGCGGTCCGGCGATGAAGCTCGAGCCCCAGAAGGTGATGCCGCCGGTGACGCCCGACGGGTCGGGCTCGTGGCCGGTGCGGTTCACGGCGATGACGGGTATCTGGTTGGCCACGGCATGGCCGCGCTGCACCGTTATCCATGCGTCGCGCTGGCGTGTCTGCTCGTCGGGCGTGTCGCTGCTTTCCCAGCCGATGGCGGTGGGATAGATGAGCACTTCGGCGCCGGCCATCGACATCAGTCGGGCGGCTTCGGGGTACCACTGGTCCCAGCATACGAGTACGCCCAGACGGCCCACGGCCGTGTCGATGGGCTTGAAGCCGAGGTCGCCGGGAGTGAAGTAGAATTTCTCGTAGTAGGCCGGGTCGTCGGGAATGTGCATCTTGCGGTACTTGCCGGCTATGGAGCCGTCGCTGTCGAAGACGACGGCCGTGTTGTGGTACAGGCCGGGGGCGCGCCGCTCGAAGAGCGATGTCACTATCACCACGCCGCACTCGCGGGCGAGGCCGGCGTAGAAGTCGGTGACCGGACCGGGGATGGGAACCGCGAGGTTGCAGATGTCCACATGTTCGGTCTGGCAGAAATACAGCGAGTCGTGGAGTTCCTGATTGATGATGAGCTGTGCGCCCTGAGAGGCAAGCCCGCGCACCTTCGCGGCTATGCGTCCGCGGTTGTCCTCGGCGCTGTCGGTGTTGTGCTGCTGGATGATACCAACTTTCAGATTCTTCATTTCGGATTGCTTATATTATTGATCCTTGAGGCAGCTGCATGGTGGCGCAGTGGAGCGAGCCGTGCTGGCGCACGAGTGCCAGGCAGTTGACGGGGATGATTTCGTAGCCGGGAAGCCATCGCGCGAGTGTCATCTTGGCTTCGAGGTCGTTCATGGGCTGGCCGTAGACGGGCAGAAGCACAGCGCCGTTGAGGTAGAGGAAGTTGGCGTAGGTTGCCGGCAGCCGTTCGCCGCTCTCGGGATCGCAGACGGGGTCGGGGATAGGCAGTTCGACCAGATGGTAGGGACGGCCTTCGGCGGTGCGGAGTGCCTCGAGTTCGCGGCGCATGGCCTGCAGTGGGCCGTAGTGAGGGTCGTCCTGATGGGCGCAGGAGTCGTGGAAGATGATGTCGCCTTCAGGCGCGAAGCGCGCCAGCGTGTCGATGTGTCCGTCGGTGTCGTCGCCGTCGAGCTCGCCGTTGTCGAGCCAGAGCACGCGGTCGAGGCCGAACTGTTCCTTCAGATATTCCTCTATCTGAGCGCGGCTCCATGCGCCGTTGCGGTTGGGCGAGAGCAGGCATGAGGCGGTGGTGAGGAGGGTGCCGCGCCCGTCGCACTCTATCGAGCCGCCTTCGAGCACCGTGTTGAGCTGATTGTCGCGGTCGCCGTTGAGCAGGCCCGTGTCGTAGAGGTGCGATGTGGCGAGATTGTCGAGGTCGGAAGCGAACTTGAGTCCCCAGCCATTGAACTTGAAGTCCTTGAATACCATCCGCCGGCTTTCGCCGTCACTGTCGGTGCGCTCGGTCGTGACAGGCCCGTAGTCGCGGGTCCAGGTATCGTTGGTCGGCATGTGGATGAAGATGACGTTGTCGCGTGCCGGTCCCATCGGCAGATAGCTTTCGTCCGGTTCTTCCGGTCCGATGAGTATCACTCTCGCCCGGGGGACGATGGCGGCTATGATCGCGGCATAGCACCGTCGGACTTCATCGAGCATGTATTCCCAGTCTGTGTCGGCGTGCGGCCATGCCATGAGCACGGCGTCGGTGGCCTCCCATTCGGCCGGGAGTCGGTGGTTGTGTTGTTTCATATTGAGATGCGTGGTGGTCACTCCATATTGTCGTAGTCGTTCAGGCTCTCCCAGATTTCGTCACGGTCGCTGCAGTACTGTTCGCAGAATTCGATGAAACCGTTTTTCTCTGAGGTCCCTTGTTCTCGGCAGTATTCTTTATAGGCTTTACGCAGCTCAGGGTCGTCGATGAGTGATTGCTTGAAATTCGACTCGGCTATGTCGATACCCGGAGCCTCGTCGATGATAGCTGTGAAGCGTTCTTCAATGTCGATCATTAGATTGTATAAGATATTAGTTGTCAGGCATGTGCCACGTGACGGCGTCAATAAGCCGCCGAATGGTGATTATTTGTTTTCAAATATAGCTATTCTACGGGCTAAGTGACAAATTATGTAAGTTAAACAATCTTAAATGCTATTGATTTCTAATTCCTTATATTGATGTTGAAAACGCTGTCGAGGTACTCCTCCGTGGGGTTGAAGCACTCGATGACGCCTTCTGGATTGATCAGTACTGACCCGTAGCCGCGTCTCAGGGCATAGTCGCGGACTATGGCGCGGGCCGTGTCGCCCGAGGCGTGGAACTGTTCGGCCGGATTGAGAGAGTCCACGCGCACTATCTCGTGGAAGAGACCTGCCGACGAATCGAAGTTGATGCCTGCCACCGACAGGGGGGCGTCGGGATGGCGGCGCTGCCACGCCGTGTACACGTTCACCGACTTGCGCGAGGGCGCGTCGGCCGAAGTCCAGAAGTCAAGCAGTACGTAGCGGCCGTGGCTGAGGTCGAGGCGCAGCGTGGTGTCGGCGTTGGCCACGGCAAGGAGCGGAGCCTCGGCGCCGGTACGAGGCTTGTGCTCGAAGTGCGAGTATCCTCCGGCGAAGAGGAAGAGGCCTATGCACAGGGCTGATATGAGTATGGTCTTTTTCATCGTACCTTGGTTTGTTTTTCTGCTGTATTATTATAGAAAAACAAACTGCCGGCGCCAATGGTTGGGCCAGCTTCGGGTCACACCGGGTCTACGTCGTAGTAGACCTGCAGACCGCTCATCAGCGGAGAGGCTGACAGTTCGATGTACTTCTCCCGGAGTATCCGGCGCACGTGGGCCATCGAGGTGCCCGTCTCCATCTTGAGCATGATTTTGCGGATGTACATGTTCTGCACGCGGCCCACCGGCGGCTCCTGCGGCGGCGATACGCGCGACCCGAACACCTGTCTTAGCGAGTCCGACAGGGCAGTGGCGCACGCCGTGGCCGTGCGGCTGTCGCGGTGGCGCACGTAGATATTGATGATGCGCGTGAAGGGCGGGAAGCCGAAGGAGCGGCGCTCCTCAAGCTCGTGGGCGTAGAATCCGGCGTAGTCGTGCGTGCAGGCGTAGCGGAGTATGACGTTGTCGGGCGAGTAGGTCTGTATCACCACGCGTCCCTGACCGTCGCGGCGTCCGGCACGCCCGGCCACCTGCTCGATCATGTTGAAGGCGCGTTCGGCGGCGCGGAAGTCAGGCAGGTTGATCAGCGTGTCGGCGTTCAGCACGCCCACCAGCTCAACCTCACCGAAGTCGAGTCCCTTGGTCACCATCTGTGTGCCCACGAGGATGTCGGCCTTGTGGGCCGAGAAGTCGTCGATGATGCGGCTGTAGCCGTCCTTGTTGCGCGTGGTGTCGAGGTCCATGCGGAGGATGCGTCGGTCGCGGAAGTTGGCCGCAAGCTCGTCCTCAAGCCGCTCGGTGCCGTAGCCCGAGATTTCTATGGCCGGCTCGCGGCACTCGGGGCAGACACGGGGCACGGCGTACTCGTTGCCGCAGTAGTGGCACACCAGGCGGTTGGCCGATTTGTGGTATGTCAGCGACACGTCGCAGAAGTCGCACTTGGGCGTGAAGGCGCACATCGAGCACCGCGCCACGGGAGCGTAGCCGCGCCGGTTGTGGAAGAGTATGGCCTGACGGTGGCGCCCGACGGCGTCGAGCGTGCAGTCAAGGAGGCGGTGCGAGAAGTAGCCCGTCACGGCGCGGCGGCCGCGTTCGGCCTTCATGTCGACTATCTCTATGGACGGAAGGGCGGCCTGTCCGAAGCGCTCGGTCAGGCTTACGAGACCGAACTTGCCCGTCTGAGCCTTGTAGTAGGTCTCGATGGTGGGTGTGGCGCTGCCGAAGACCGTCTTCGCTCCGTGCATGGCCGCCAGCACGGCGGCGGCGTCGCGTCCGTTGTAGCGCGGAGCGGGGTCGTACTGCTTGTAGCTCGGCTCGTGCTCCTCGTCCACGATGACCAGTCCGAGCCGTTCGAAGGGCAGGAATACGGCAGAACGAGCCCCGAGCACTATGCACGGCTGGCCCGAGCGGAGCATCTGCTTCCACCGGTCCACGCGCTCGTTGTCGGAGAACTTCGAGTGATATATCACCACTTTCGACCCGAATACGGTCTGAAGCCGTCGGGTCAGCTGCGTGGTCAGGGCTATTTCGGGAACGAGGAACAGCACCTGACGTCCCTGCTGCATCACGTAGTCGGCCAGGTGCATGTAGATTTCTGTCTTGCCCGAACCGGTGACGCCGTGGAGCAGGCAGATGTCGCGGTCGCGGAAGGCGCCGTAGATGTCCTGCAGGGCCTGCGACTGTGCCGCCGAGAGGGTAGGGAGCACTCCCGTGGAAGCCCCGGTGAAGGAGAAGCGCGAGATTTCGCGCGAGTATATCTCGGCAATGCCCTTGTCGGCAAGAGCCTTGACGATGGCGCGCGTGCAGCCTGTCCGCTCCATCAGCACCTCCAGCGGTACCTCGACCGGCGGCGACCCCGCGCGGTTGAACTCCGACAGCGCTATGAGGGCTACCAGGGCCTCTTCCTGACGCTGTGAGCGCTTCACGGCGGCGAAAGCCGCGAGGAAGGCCGGACGGTCGTCGCGCGGGATGAGCGGACGCACGTATTCGCGGCGCACGGCGCGGTAGCGCTCGACGAGTTTCTCGCTGATGAGCAGCAGTCCCTTGTCGACCATGCGCGTGAGCTGCGGTCCGGGGACGCCCGTCTTGGCTGTGACTGCCGATGCCGGAGCGCTCCCTTCGCGGTCGAGGAAGGCCATGACCTTCTGCTCGGCTTCGCCCGTCTGCGCCAGCACTTCGGGGTCGGCCTGGTCGTTGAGCGAAAGACGCGTCTCACTCTCTATCTTCAGCCCGGCAGGCAGTGCGGCCTTGAACACATCGCCGATGGCACACAGGTAGTAGTCGGCCATCCAGTGCCAGAAGCGTATCTGCGACGGACGCACCGACGGCGTCGTGTCGAGCACCGAGCTTATCTCTTTGAGGTTGAACGCGCCCTCCGGCGCAACGGTGCTGACGCTCTCCACCACCCCCGTGTAGAAGTGGCGCGGACCGAAGGGCACTATCACGCGGAAGCCCGGTCCGACGGTCATACCGTCGGGGACTATGTAGGTGAAAGTGCCTTCAAGAGGCTTCGGAACTATGACTTGCGCGTAAGCGGACATATACAAAAAATTTGCGGCAGCCCTCGGGAGGACTGCCGCATCGGGTGCCCAAGGGGATTCGAACCCTTGACCTTCGGAACCACAATCCGACGTTCTAACCAACTGAACTATGGGCACCATTTCTGAAAGGCACTGCAAAGGTACGGACTTTTTTTGAATCTGCAATATCCCGAATGGAAATTTTTCGGAATTAACTAAATTTTAACAATTGACACCTGCCTTGAGGCAAGTTTCTGACTCCGGTTTTGGTTACTTTGCTGAAATTTTTGTAAATTTGTAGCAACTTTGCAATCACATACCACGAAGATGAGCTACAATACCGACGACGATAATTTCGACAACATAGAGAATGAGGAAGACCGCACGTCCCTTCCTGAAGCCGATGACGAGACCGGCGTGAGGGATGCGGCCATAGACGAGGCCGAGGATACGGCCGAGGCTGCTCAGGGGGAGAATGCGGCTGTCAGCGCGCCGGAGGACGCCGATGAGACCGGCGACTCAGAGGATGCTGATGACGCGGAGGCCGAGGCACGCGCCCTGGCCGAACGTCGCCGTCCGTACACGGCTGCCGAGGACGTCGTGCGTCATCATCTCAGAGGTATGTATCAGACGTGGTTCCTCGAATATGCGTCATACGTCATACTCGAGCGCGCAGTCCCTCATATCGACGACGGCCTCAAGCCTGTGCAGCGCCGCATCCTCCATGCCATGAAGACCATCGACGACGAGCGCTTCAATAAGGTGGCAAATATCGTCGGTACGACCATGCAGTACCATCCCCACGGCGACGCATCGATCAAGGATGCCCTCGTGCAGCTCGGTCAGAAGGAGTTGCTCATAGAGACGCAGGGTAACTGGGGCAATATCCTCACGGGTACGGCCGCGGCTGCAGCCCGTTATATCGAGGCCCGTCTGTCGCCCTTCGCGTCGGAGGTGCTCTTCAACCCCAAGGTCACCGAGTGGACCATGAGCTACGACGGCCGCAAGCGCGAGCCCGTGACGCTGCCCGCCAAGTTCCCCCTCCTGCTCGCGCAGGGTGCCGAGGGCATAGCCGTGGGTCTGTCGTCGAAAATCCTGCCGCATAACTTCAACGAGATTCTCGACGCCGCCATCGCATCGATACGCGGCCGCGACTTCGAGCTCTATCCCGACTTCATCACCGGCGGCATGATCGACGTGGGCCGCTACAACGAGGGGCGCCGCGGAGGCGTGGTGAAAGTGCGCGCCAAAATAGAGAAAATCGACCAGCGCACCCTCAACATCACCGAACTCCCCTTCGGCAAGACCTCCGAAGCCCTCATAGAGTCTATCCTCAAGGCTTTCGAGCGCGGTCAGATAAAGATCCGCAAGGTCGAGAACAACACCGCCGCCGAGGCATCCATCATCGTGCACCTCATCCCAGGCACATCGAGCGACAAGACCATCGACGCCCTATACGCCTTCACCGACTGCGAGGTGTCGATATCGCCCAACTGCTGCGTCATCCGCGACAAGAAGCCGCACTTCCTCGGCGTGTCCGACCTGCTGAGGCACAGCGTCGACACCACGCGGCGTATCATCACGGCCGAAATAGAGGTCATCCTCGCCGAGGACCGCGAGAAGCTGCTATACGCCTCGCTTGAGAAGATATTCATCGAGAACCGCATATACAAGGACCGCGAGTACGAGGAGGCCGCCGACCTCGATACGGCTGTGGCGCACATCGACTCGCGCCTGGAGCCCTTCAAGCCGTCGTTCATCCGCGACATCACGCGCGACGACATCCTCAGGCTCCTCGAGATAAAGATGAAACGCATCCTGCGCTTCAACTCCGACGAGGCCGACGCCGCCATCGCCGCCCTGCAGAAACGCATATCCGACAATCTCGACCGTCTCGAGCACATCGATGACGTCACCGTCGAGTGGTACGAATATCTCAAGAAGAAGTACGGCGCCGCATATCCGCGCCGCACGGCCATCCGCAGCTTCGACAATATCCAGGCCGCCACCGTGGCCGAGGCCAACGAGAAGCTCTACATCAACCGCGAGGAGGGCTTCATCGGCACGGGCCTGAAGAAGGACGAGGTGGTCTGCAACTGCTCGTCGCTCGACGACATCATCATATTCTACCGCGACGGCCGCTACAAGATAGTCCGCGTGCAGGACAAGCTCTTCGTGGGCAAGAATATCCTCTATCTGAACGTGTACAAGCGCAACGATACGCGTACCATATATAACGTCATCTATCAGAACGGCCGCGGAGGCGCCTTCTACATGAAGCGTTTCGCCGCCACGGGCATGAGCCGCGACCGCGAGTACTCCCTCACGTCGAACCTCCTGCCCAACTCACGCATCGTGTGGTTCTCGGCCAATGCCAACGGCGAGGCTGAGGTGGTGAAGGTGACGCTCAAGCCCAAGCTGCGCCTGAAGAACCTCAGCTTCGACGTCGACTTTGCCAAGCTCGCCATCAAGGGCCGCGCCGCCCAGGGCAATCTCGTGACCAAGAACGAGGTGGCGCGCTTCTCGCTCAAGGAGCACGGACAGTCGACGCTCGGCGGCCGCAAGGTGTGGTTTGACTTCGATGTCATGCGCATCAACTACGACGGCCGCGGCGAGTATCTGGGCGAGTTCTTCGGCTCGGACCGCATACTTGTCGTGCTCGAGTCCGGCGAGTTCTACACCACCGGCTTTGAGGTGACCAACCACTACGACGCCGGCAAGGTGCTGCGCCTGGAGAAGTTCCGCCCCAAGCAGGAGTGGACCGCCGTGCTCAACGACGCCGACCAGGGCTACCCCTACATCAAGCGCTTCACCTTCGAGGATTCGGCCCGTCGCCAGCGCTTCGTGGGAGAGGATGCACGGTCATCGCTGATTCTGCTCACCGATGCGGACGGCGCCATGTTTAAGCTCAATTTCGCCGACCCGGCGCGTGTGCCGCAGCTCATCGACGCCGAGGAGTATATAGGCCTCAAGTCGTTCAAGGCCAAGGGCAAGCGCCTCACCACCTTCGAGCTTGACAGTGTCGAGGAACTCGAGCCCAAGCGTCAGCCCGAATCGGAATCCTCCTCCGGTGACGACGCCGACGAGGAGCCGCAGACCGATACGGCGCCGGCAGACTTCGCCGATATGGACGACGCGACCGACTCCGACGCCGTGCAGCAGTCTCTCTTTGATGAAATACCGGAATCTCCGGCAGCAGACAATGACGAAACTCTTTAGAATACTCTCTCTGGCCGCGGCGCTTGTATGCGCCGCGGCGGCAAGCGCCCAGATGCGCCCCGTGCTCTCGGCCTACACCCTCGAGGCAGGCAGCTCACACCTTGCCGACACCTACCTCTCGCCTCTCAAGTATTCGGGCTTCGCCCTGGCGCTCAACTATGAGCGCATGCAGGCCATGAAGTTCGACCCCTCGCGCTGGGTCATGCGCATGAACGCCCGTGTGGGCTTCGAGTCGGCTCAGAATCCGGCGCGCAACGCGAGCATGCTCGACCTTGACCTCTCCTATACGTGGGGCATGATGCGCCGCTTCAACTTCAGCGGAGGATGGAGCGTCCTGGCCGGCGGCAGCACCGGCATCGACGGAGGCGTCTTCTACAACGCCCGCAACAGCAACAATCCGGCATCGGCCAAATGCGCGTGGACCGTCAACGCCGCTGCCGGCGCGCTGTACAATGGCCGCCTCCGGGGCATCCCATTCTGCGCGCGCTACATGGCCGAACTGCCGCTCACCGGAGTGTTCTTCGGTCCGCAGTACGGCGAACTGTACTACGAGATTTACCTCGGAGACCGGAGCAAGCTCGCGCACTGCGCGTGGCCGGGCAACTTCTTCAGACTCGACAACCTCGCCACGGTCGACCTCCGCTTCGGAGCTACCGTCCTCCGTCTGGGCTACCGCTGCGCCGTCTTGTCGACGAAGGAGGCGCATCTGGTGACGCGGCGTGTGACACATACGGCCGTCATCGGCGTCGCCTCGGAGTGGATATCGCTTTCGGCCGACCGCAGCGACGGCGGCGAGCACGCCCGCGTGATAAGTGCCATGTACTAAAAACTGCCGACTACGATGAAACTGATACGCAATATACTTATATGCGCGGCGCTGCTGACTCCCGTAGCCGCCGGACTCCAGTCCTGCCACCACATCGAGGAGTGGGACAACGACGTCTACGGCAATTTCGATGCGCTCTGGACAGTGCTCGACGAGCACTACTGCTTCTTCGGTGACAAGGACGTCGACTGGCAGGAAGTAGGGCAGCGCTACCGCGCGGCGATAAAGGCCGACTGGGACGCCAGGCAGCTCTTCGACCACTGCGCCGACATGCTCGACGAGCTCCGCGACGGACACACCAACCTGTCGTCGTGGTTCGACGTCAGCTACTACCGCAAGTGGTGGAGCGACTATCCGCAGAACTATGATGACCGCCTCATCGAGCAGTACTATCTCGACTTCGACTGGCACAGCGGAGGCGGATTCCGCTACAAGTATCTCGAGGACCGCAAGGTGGCCTATGTCCGCTATTCGAGTTTCACGGTGTGCGCAGGTGAGAGTTTCATCGACAATATGCTGTACTCCATGCGCGAGGCCGACGGACTCATCATCGACATCCGCGACAACGGCGGCGGCGACATCACCAACGTCGAGCGCATAGCCGCGCACTTCCTTGAGGAACGCACCCTCGCCGGATACATATCACACAAGACAGGGCCGGGACACGACGACTTCTCCGAGCCTTACGCATACTACTTCGACCCGGCCACGAAGCATGTCCGCTGGTTCAAGCCCGTCATCATACTGACCAACCGCAGCACATTCAGCGCCGCCAACAACTTTGTGAGCGTCATGCAGTATCTGCCCCAGGTGGCCATCGTGGGCGACCGCACGGGCGGAGGATGCGGCATGCCTTTCTCCTCGGAGCTGCCGTGCGGATGGAGCGTGCGGTTCTCGGCCGCTCCGGTCTACGACGCACAGATGCAGCTCACCGAGAGCGGCATCAGCCCGAGCGCAGGCGGCGAGGTGGACATGAATCCCGAGGACGCCGCCAAGGGCGTGGACACGATTCTCGAATTCGCCATCACGGCCATCAACCGCTATGCCGAGGAGAACCGTCCTGACTCTCCTGATGCTCCCGACTCTCCCGACACCAACAGGCCGGCCGACATCGGCTCGTCGCTGACCATGTGCGCGCATCCTTTCCAACCACTTCTGCTACGTCTATGAGCAAGTATAAGAATCCGGCCCGATACCGGCTCGACTTCATCAAGGAGAATACCTTCAACCGCGTGTGGTCGATACGCATGACCCGGGCCAAGGTCATCGCCGGCACGGTCACCGTCGTGGCAGCCGGTGCGGCCCTGGTGTGGCTCATCATGGCATATACGCCCATGCGGCGCCTCCTGCCGCCGAATCTCGGAGGCGACCTGCGCGGCCGCTATATAGAGACGGCCCTGCGCCTCGACTCCCTCCAGCATGCCGCACGCATCAACGATGCCTACATATCCAATATTGTGTCTATCCTGAGCGACAGTATTCCCGAGGACTCCGCCATGCGCATCGCCGCCGAGAAGGTGCTTGCCGCCGATTCGCTTCTCTTTGCATCCGATGCAGAGCGTGAGTTCGTGCGCCAGTACACCGAGGAGGAGCGCTTCAATCTCTCGGTGCTTTCGCCCATCGCCGCCGAGGGACTGATATTCACGCCGCCCATGTCGGCCATCACATCGGTCGAGCCAACGGGCAGCGGCGTGACGGTCACCGGCGGCCGCGAGGCTGCCGTGACGTCGGTCTACCGAGGTACGGTGGTGAGTCTCACCACTGATTCGCGCGGCCGCACCACCGTAGTTGTGCAGCATCCGGGCGACTTCATCAGCGTGTACACCGACCTTGCCGAGACCTACGTGCAGCGCGGGGCCAAAATCGCCGGAGCCCAGCGCATAGGCCGTACTGCCGCCGACGGCACCGCAGGATTCGAACTGTGGCACAATGGCACGCCCCTTAATCCCGGCGAATATATCAGTCTATGAACAGATTCCTCATCATCCTGAAGCGCTGGTGGCCGTCGGCCGTGTGTGTGGCGCTGATACTCTATGCCACCCTGAACGCCCATCCTGTCGTGGCCGACCGCTTTCCTGCCATACCTCATCTTGACAAACTCATACACGCCGTGATGTTCGGCGGACTTTTCGGAGCCATATGCTTCGACCGCGTCCGCGCGCACATGACCATAGGCCGCCGTGCCCTTATGATAATAGGAATGGCCGTCGCGCTCTTCGGTCTGCTGACAGAGATCATGCAGACTGAGATGCACAACGGCCGTTCGGGCGACTCCTACGACCTCATAGCCGACTGCGCCGGCATAGTCGTGGCGGCTTTCACAGCCCCTCCGGCAGTGCGGAGGGTGCTGGGGCACCGCCGTCGTTAGAACCGGAATCCGGTGGAGAGGACGAAGTTGTTGTAGGTGTTCTTGAGCTTGGCTGTGGGAGCGAACTGTCCGGCAAAGTCGGTGAATGCGTGGTAGGTGCCTTCGCGGCGTGAGTGCTGGTAGGCGAAGTCGATGTACCAGCCGCCGTAGCGGTAGCCGAGACCGACGGATACGTTGTTGATGTCGCCGTAGAACGAGTAGCTCGGGTCGGTGCCGTAGGTGTAGATGTTTGCCCCGGGTGCGGTGGCGGCGTCACGAACGGCGGTCGACTGATAGTTGTAGCCGGCACGGATGCTGAAGCTGTTGGTCACGCGGAGTTCGGCGCCGAGACGGAATATGTCCGAACCCTTGAAGTATTCCTTCACATCGGCATTGGCATATTCGTTGTCGGAGAATCCTCCGTAGAATCCCGTATTTTCCTGTTTGAGCTTCATGTCGTTGTAGGCTATGTGCTCGTAGTCGGCGCTGATGATGGCACGTCCGCCGATGACGTACGAGATACCGGCCATGATGCGCCAGGGTGTGTTCAGGCGCGAGCGGTAGTCGAAGTCGGGAGTGTAGTACGGGTCTTTGCTCGATGTGATGGCGCCGTTGGCCTCGCCGGTGGCTTCGTTGACGGGGGTGTAGCTGTAGTCGGTGGCGCCGTAGCCGTAGTGCGACAGGTGCATCCACGTGGGGGTGTGGACGGCAAGACCGATGCGCAGCTGGTCGACGGGACGCAGGATGAGGCCGACCTTGATGTTGGCTCCGGTTCCGTTGACGTGTTTCTGATTGTAGAGATAGTACTCGGCGTCGCCGTTGCTGAGAGCGTCAGCGGTGGAGTTGTAGACCAGGGCTTCCGACATGCTTTCGGAGTAGTTCGTCTCGGCGCTGTACTCCATGTCCATGATGCCTACGCCTACGCCCCAGTAAACGATGTCGGAGATGTTGCCGGCGAAGTCGATGTTGTATTCGTCGACATGGCCGAACTCGTGTAGCTCGAACATGGCGTCGCCGTTGGTATTGTTCTTGAAGAGACCGGCGTAGCTGGTGTTGCTTCCGGCCGTATTGTTGATCATGAACGAATTATATGCCAGTATCGAGAGCCAGTCTTCTCCTGTCTCGAAGGGGTTGAAGTCCTTCGTCTCAAGGATGTCGTCGGAGTTGATGCCGTTGGTGTAGTTGGCGATGTAGTTGGTGAGCGACGTCGTGGTGGGGTACATGCGGCCGCTTGAGACGCGGTCGAACGACTGCAGGCGGCTGTAGCTCACGCCCCAGTTGAACGAGCGCATGGCGCCGTTGAGGTTCACCACGCCGGCGTATCCGAAGTTGTCGAAGTAGGCTTTGGTCTGGTTGTGGCTTAATGAGCCCTGGTTGGTGGCTGCGTTGAATGATGCGGCGCTGATGTTGAGCGTGGCGCCTATGTCGTTGTAGCGGTACATGGCCAGACCGGCCGGGTTCTGTCCCAGCGTCGATAGGTCGCCGCCGAGCGATGTGAAAGCACCACCCATCGACACGAAGCGTGCCGTGCCCCTGAGCTGGGTGGGAATGAGTGAGTAAGCGTCATAGGCCGACTGGGCCATACTTGCTCCTGTTGCAGCCGCTGCCAGCAGCAGGGCGGTGGTTATCCTTCGGTTCATAATGTGTGCGTCTTTAGTTGAACTGTGGTTGGAAAAATGTTGAAGCCCGGGCCATTGCCTTCGGTTACACTATGAATAACAATCAAGAAGCAAAAATGGCCCGGACCGGGAGAGAGAAAATGGAGTCAGGCTTTAACGGCCGGCGAACAGGCTTTACCGGCGGCCTCGGCCACCTCCGCCTCCGCCGCGGTACGAACCGCCGCCACCGCCTCCGCGCGAGGAATTGTTGCTGCCGCGCGAGGAGTTCCACGACGGACTGCTGTTGCGCTGCGAGGAGCCGGAGTTATAGTTGTAGCTGTTGCCGGAGTTGCCGCGGCGGCTGTTGTTCGACGGACGGTAGCTGTTGTTGTTATTGTTGCCGGATGAACCGGGGCGGTAGATGTCTGACGAGCCGGGGCGCGACGTGCCCGAAGGACGGTAGGTCGAACCGGGACGCGAGGCGTTGCCGGGACGGTAGCCGGGACGGCTGTTTGCTCCCGACGATGCTCCCGACCAGGTCGGACGGTTCTGACTGCCCGGACGGGTGATGCCGTAGCCGGGACGGCGGCTCGCTGTAGCGTTGCCGCGTCCGCCGTTGAATCCTGGACGCATCGGCCTTGAAGCCCAGCCGTGGTGACCGCCTGGAGGCAGAGGTGCGCCGCCCCATGAGGGATGCCAGTGGCAGCCGCCGGTCCAGCCCCAACCCCAGCCCCACGAGGGACCGTACCAGGGTGAACTCCAGCCCCAGCCCCATGAGGGACCGTACCAGGGCGAGCCCCATCCCCAGCTGAAGTCAAACCACGGGTCGAAGCCCCAGCCTATGCTCCAGCGCGGCCCCCAGAAGTTATAGCGGTAGGGATTGTACCATCCCCACGACCAGGGAGTGGCGCCCCAGCCGTAGTCAAAGGGGTCGATGGTGTTGATGACGTATACGTTGATGTCGCTCTCCGACGGAGTGCTGTAATAGTACTCCTGAAGCGTGGAGTCGTTCGACGCCGACACGATGTCAGGGTTGTGATAGCGCTCGAGCCGCCGTGTGTAGGCGAAGGCGTCGTTGCCGGACATGTCCTCGGTGAGTCCGGAAGCATTGGCAGCGTCGGAATTGCGGCGGTTGAACACGTCGACGTCGACGTTGCGCGGCATCGTCGAGCCGCCGGTGTATGTGTCGGCGGAGGGTGTGCCGTACGTGGCGTCCCACTCGGCCTGAGCCTTGCGGCGCGCCTCTTCGGCTTTTTTCTTCTTCTCCGCTTCTTTCGAGGGCGAGAAGTACAGATCATCATATGGATCCTGAGCCGACACGGTGGCCGGAGCGGCCAGCAGGGCTGCGAGCAGGATGGTGAGAGTACAGGTGATCTTTTTCATATCGTATCTGAGTTGCTTTATTCTATCCTTTCTTACTTTAGACAGGCACACTGTCGGCAAGTTTATTACAAAAATAGAAAAAAAAACGGTAACAGCGCCTTTTATCCTGTCCTTTTAATGATTTTTATGTAAATCGGCCGTCGCAGGATAAGCGGCAGCCCGCGTCTACTCGCCCCGGCAAGGGGCTTTTGACGCAGGCTGCCATTATGTACGGTCTGTATCGGTGAGGACTGTCAGCTTTCCTTGACAGGCTTCATCTCGCATGCTGCGATGGCTATGGTGATGCCCCAGTAGATGAAGGCGATAGCTGCCAGGAACGATACCATCAGCATGTCGCTGGTGTAGCCGGCCTCGATGAAGAAGAATCCGATGAGGAGCAGAAGGATGCCGTTGATGACTCCGAGCCACCAGTAGCGGGCGCGGCGGCCTATGGCGGCGCCGAACAGAGCCTCAATGCCCCAGAACACGAAGATGATGGCGAGGAAGTAAGGGAATACCATCTCCGACAGTATCACGCTGCGCACCAGCATGAAGCCGATGAACATGTCGATGATGCCGCCGGCTATCCACCATCCCCATCCGCGTGCCGGATTGGGACCGGCGGCTACACAGAGCTGGACGATGCCTGCAAGCACGAGCAGCCAGCCGAAAATTTGAGAGGCTACGGCATATCCGGCAGCAGGCCAGAACCAATAGGCGAAGCCGCCGAGGACCATGAGAATACCGACAGCAAAAATGAGCCACCACCAGCGGCTCGATGCCAGATAGTTGACGTTTACGAGAGGTTTCATGACGAATGTAGTTAAAACGTTAATTGACTCGTTGGTTGAATTAAATTTCT
>DLAL01000018.1 GCA_002493945.1 Porphyromonadaceae bacterium UBA7048 | reverse complement strand
GTTTTCGGTGCGCTATACTCCACAGAAGCGAATTCAGAGTACAATCTGAGTTCGTTTTTTTCGTAAAGTACCTGAGGTGTTTGGATATTAGATAAATATATCATATATTTGCAGTTGGATATAATCCAATCGCTGGAATGAATATTTCAAGAAAGGAGGTAATATATGAATCGCACCCAAATATCAAAAGTTTGGCTGACAGATACAGCCATATGGATTGAACTCAATGATGGACGGAGAGGATGCGAGCTCTTTTCGAATTACAGTCGTTTGGCATCCGCGGATGCCGTCCAGCGTGAGAATTACACACTGTCCTATTTTGGCATCCATTGGCCCGAAATAGACGAAGACCTTTCATTTGACGGATTCTTTGCCCCATGAAGCTCATCGAAATGAATCTCGACAAAATCATAGCCTTGTGCAAGAAGTACAAGGTGGCTAAACTGTGGGTATTCGGCTCGATTCTCACTCCGAGGTTCAATGACCGGAGCGATGTGGATTTTCTTGTCGATTTTGATGAAACACATATCGATTTACTCGACTATGCCGACAATTTCTTCAACTTTATTCATGAAATAGAAGCTGTCGTAGGTCGTCGTGTGGATATGGTGGTGAACAAGTCGATTAAAAACCGCTTCTTCCGCGCTGAAGTTGACGAAACCCGCAGATTGTTATGGAGCGTACAGTAAGCAAGACCCTTGAAGATATCCGAAGTGCTATTCTGGAGATAGATTCATTCTTCGAGACTCGCTCCCGACGGTACGACGTATATCTGGCAGATGTGTGTTTGCGTCGTGCTGTCGAACGCAACATAACTATAATTGGCGAAGCAATGAATCGACTGCTGAAGCTCGCTCCCGATATCGAAATTACGGCAGCCCGAAGAATTGTGGATACGCGTAATTATGTAATTCATGGATATGACAGCGTTACTGACGATATAATTTGGGGCATCGTAATGCGCCATCTCCCCCTACTCAAAACCGAGGTCGAGAAACTATTAGAACCGACACCATAATCCACGTCCGCATCCTTGTTATATCACTATAATTGACTATCTTTGCCTCATGAAGCTCATCGAAATGAATCTCGACAAAATCATAACCCTGTGCAAGAAGTACAAGGTAGCCAAACTGTGGGTGTTCGGCTCGATTCTCACTCCGAGATTCAATGACCGGAGCGATGTGGATTTTTCGGTCAATTTCGACGAGGAAACAATCAATGCCGAACGTCTCGACTGGGCAGACATTTTCTTCGATTTCTTCCACGAACTCGAATCAATAATAGGCCGCAAAGTCGATCTCGTCTGCGATGATGCTGTAAAAAACCCCGTTTTCCGCAAAGAACTCGACCGAACAAAACGACTGATTTATGGATGAAATGCTTCGGAAATATTTATATGATATCCTTCAGGCCATTTCTGAGATAGAGATGGCACAGGAGCGGTTCGGCCGTATGTATGATACATTCGAGAACGACGTCGTATTCCGAAAATTCGTAGAGCGCAATATCGAGATTATCGGCGAAGCGATGAACCGCGTCCTGAAGATTCAGCCGGAAATCGGAATCACTTCGGCGCGAAAGATTGTAGATACCCGCAATTACGTAATTCACGCATATGATTCGTTGAAGCCGGATATACTTTGGGCTATCGTAATCAATCATATTCCACGGCTCAAAGCGGAAATATGTCAGCTGATTAAATAGTCCTCTCCTTCTCTAATTCTCATATCTTTACCTCATGAAGCTCATCGAAATGAATCTCGACAAAATCATAGCCCTGTGCAAGAAGTACAAGGTGGCCAAGCTGTGGGTATTCGGCTCGATTCTCACTCCGAGATTCAACGACCGGAGCGATGTGGATTTTTCGGTGGTGTTCCATTATGATGAAATAAAAGATTTATTCGTCACATTTTTCGATTTCATCGACGAATTGCAGACACTACTGGGTCGAAAGATAGACTTAGTCGATGAGACAGCCATCAGCAACAAATACTTCCGGGAAGAGCTGGACAGCACCAAACGACTGATATATGGATAATTCGGTATATAAATCATTGGACGATATATTAAATTCGATTTCCAATATCGAATTATTCTGTGCGTCACGCTCCAAAGAATATCAGACTTTCTGCGAAGACAAATGTTTTCGCAGTGCCGTACAATGGGAAATAGCTATTATCGGAGAAGCGATGAACCGGATTCTAAAAGTTGAGCCCGAAATATCTATTACATCGGCACGACGAATTGTCAACACTCGCAATTTCACGGTTATGACAGTCTGAGAACTGATTTAATTTGGGCAATCGTAATCAACCATCTTCCCGTTCTAAAAGACGAAATTAAAAAGATTATCGCATCTTCTGAAATTGGACCGGTCGACCTCGATTGACTATCTTTGCCTCATAAAGCTCATCGAAATGAATATAATACGGAAAGCTACAAATATATGGATACGTCGACGGCTGTTACTTTGGTAACAGCCGTCTCAATATATCAGGACACAAAGTGTTGATTCCTGTCAGGATTTTTTCCTGCTCACTTCCACGCGCACCAGAAGTGGTGGACGGGACCGTGGCCGTGGCCGATATCGTACTTGGCGCCGGCGGCGATGGCCGAGGCGATGTAGTCCTTGGCCTTGGTGGCGGCGGTGTCGAGGTCGGCGCCGAGCGCGAGGTAGGAGGCTATGGCCGACGACAGCGTGCATCCGGTGCCGTGGGTATTGACCGTATCGACACGGGGCGAACTCAGCTTCAGCGACCTGTCGGTCTCGGCGTTGTAGAAGATGTCCGTCAGACGGTTGTCAGAGAGATGGCCGGCCTTGAGCATCACCGACACACGCGAGCCCGAGAGCTTCGAGAGCTCGCGCGCGGCGTCCTCGAGCTGGTCGCTGTGATCTATGGTGCGACCCAGCAGCATAGATGCCTCGGGGAGATTGGGAGTGATGACGCGGGCACGGGGGATGAGTTCGTCGCGCAGCGTGACTACGGCTTCAGGCAGCAGCAGAGGGTCGCCCGAAGTAGCCACCATCACAGGGTCGAGGACGATGTTGGTGACGGTGGGATATTCGTTGAGAGTGGCCAGCACGGTGCGGATGAGCTCGGAGTCGTGCAGCATGCCTATCTTGACGGCGTCGGCGCCGATGTCGTCGAGGACGGAGTGGATCTGTCCGCGCACGAAGTCAACGGGGATGGGATGGACGCCGTACACTCCGGCGGTATTCTCGTCGACGACGGCGACTATCACCGTCGTCCCGTAGACACCCAAGGCCGAGAACGTCTTGAGGTCGGCCTGCAGTCCGGCGCCACCCGAGGGGTCGGAGCCGGCGATGGTGAGGGCTGTATTGTATCGCATAATCGGTTATCGGGTTATGGATGTCACTTTATGGCTTCGGGCCAGCTGCCGAGGCGGTAGGCCGAGTCCCAGAAGAGCCACTCCAGACGCGAGCACTGCACGTAGATGTCGGTCATGCGGCGGCGGACGTCAGCGGTCGACTGCCCGGCCAGACGGTTGCACACGTCGATGCAGCGGCGTGTGGACACGTCGAAGGCCGGATCTGAGTATGCCTTGATCCAGTCGGCGTAGGGGTTGCCCTCGAGATTGGCCACCGAGAGGATGTGCTCGCCCACGCGCTGGTATATCCAGAAGCAGGGGAGGATGGCTGCGGCCTCTATGGCCACGTCCTCGGCGGCCTGCGACTTCAGCAGCGACGTGTAGAAGAGGCAGGCCGGGCTCTTGGCCGGAGCCTGCTCGGCGGTGTACATGGCATGGAGGCCTTTCTCCATGGCCACACCGTCGCCGGCGAATTCGAGGAAGGTGGCGACGTCGTCGATGCCGGACAGGCGCGATGCTATGTGCGCCAGCACGCGGCTGTAGTCGTCGATGTACAGGTTGTCCTGCTGTATGTAGTGCAGGAAGCGCTCCTGCGACAGTGTGCCGGCGGCCAGCTCCTTGATGAAGGGTAGCTCGAGGATGGCATTGTAGATGTGTTCGGAGGCCGCACGGGCCTCTTCGCTCCAGTTCATATAACTATCTTTTTTATGGTTTGAATGCGGTTACGGCCACGTAGTCGCCGCGGTCGTGTCCGGCCGAGGGCTCTTCGGGCGAGAGGTCGGAGCAGAGAGGGTGACGAGTGAGGGTCTGACTCGATACGATGCCGGTGAAGCCGTTCTTCTCGAGCAGGGCGATTTTCTCGGCGGTTGTGCGCCAGTTGGCCACGTTGACGAACTCTATCGGGTAGGGGTTCGGGGGATAGGTGCCTTCAAGCAGGGGATGGTCCCACGTGCCGACGGCTTTGGCAAGATTGTAGAGCAGACCGTACGAACTCTCTTTGGGTACGTCGACGAGCACCACGCGTCCGCCCGAAGGAAGAGCTGCATATACCTTGGCCAGAACGGCGTCGAGGTCGGTGATGTAGCTCGGAGAGCCATTGAAAAGGATGGTGTCGTACCGGCCCGCAGGATAGTCGAAGTCCTCGGCGGTAGCCTCGATGACTTCCATGCCGCGCTTGCGGGCTATGTCGGCCATCGGCGCGGACGGCTCGACACCGTCGCGGATGTCGATGCCCATCTCGTCGCGCATAATCTTTTCAAAGAGTCCGCTGCCGCAGCCTACGGAGAGAACGCGTCCGGCGTCTTTCACGGCGCCGGCCACAAGGGCTGCTTCGGAATAGAGCACGTTGGTGTTGTCAAGGAACCATGCGTCGTAAGCGGCGGCATACTGGTCAAATCCTTTTCCCATATATATCTTGATTTCAAAATGTTATTGTAGATGTCTGAAGAGAGAGAAGGTCGATATGAAAGAGGCGTCCCTCGAACGGAGAGCCGAATCCGGCGAGAATCTTGAGCGCTTCGGAAGCCTGGATGGCGCCGATGACGCCGGGGACGGGACCGATGACGCCGGCCGTCACGCGCGGCAGGGCGCACATGGCCTCGCGGTCGGGGTACAGGTCAGAGTAGCGCACGCCCCGCGAGAGGTTGAAGACGCTCACCTGCCCGGCGAACTCGCCGATGGCACCGTGAATCCACGGCACTCCGGCACGCGCGCAGCAGTCGTCAATCAGAAAACGCGTCGGGAAGTTGTCGCAGCAGTCCACCACCAGGTCGTAGCGGCTCACCAGAGCGTCGGCATTGCCGGGGGTCAGCCCTTCGGGATAGAGGTCGAACACCGTGTGCGACGACATGGCCGCGAGGCGCTCGCGTGCGGCCTCGGTCTTGGGACGGCCTATCTGCGCCTCGGTGTAGAGCGTCTGCCGCTGGAGATTCGACTCGCTGACCGTGTCGGCGTCGGCGAGACCTATGCGGCCCGCGCCGGCTCCGGTGAGATATGTCGCCACGGGAGCGCCGAGGCCGCCCAGCCCCACGATGAGGACCGAGGCGCGGGCTATGCGCTCCTGCCCGGCAGGGCCGATGGCGTCGAGCATTATCTGCCGGGAATATCTGTCGGCCGTCATAGTGTCAGTCGAAGATGCGGTCCCAGTCCTTCCACACCGGTTCGCGGCCGAGGGCGCGTAGGTCGGCGGCTACGGCCAGAGGTCCCGTCGGGTCGCTGATGGCGAACTGCTCGAGCGAGTCGGGATAGCAGGCGTAGCCTCCCGGATCGGTCTTCGAACCGGCGCTCATGGTGGTGACGCCGAGGGTGGCCATGTTGTTGCGGAACTGATGGTTCTCACGGGTGGAGTACGAGATGTCCACGTCGGGGTCGAAGATGCGGAAGGCGAAGGTGAGCTGGGCCAGTTCGCGGTCGCTCATCACCACGTTGGGCTGGAATCCGGCCTCGGACGGACGCATGCGCGGGAAGTTGACGGAGTAGCGCGTCTTCCAGTAGTGCTTGCGCAGATAGGTGAGGTGACGGGCCATCATGGTGACGTCCGTGCGCCAGTCCTCAAGCCCTATGAGCACGCCCATGCCTATCTTGTGGACTCCGGCCTGACCCATGCGGTCGAAGCCGTCGCAGCGCCACTCGAACTTCGACTTCATGCCGGCCGGGTGGTAGACCTTGTAGCGGTCACGGTTGTAGGTCTCCTGGAAGCATACCACACCGTTCAGACCCGAGTGTGTGAGGCGCTCGTAGTCCTCGGCCGAGAGGGGCATGACCTCGATGGTGAGGTTGCTGAAGTAGGGACGGCACACCTGCAGGGCTTTCTCGAGATAGTCCGTGCCGGCGACGGCGGGATTCTCGCCCGTGACGATGAGAAGATTCTCGAAGGGTCCCATTTCCTTGATGGCCTTGCACTCGGCCTCAATCTGCTCGGGAGTGAGGACTATACGCGGAAACTTGTTGTGGCGGTTGAAGCCGCAGTACACGCACGAGTTGGTGCACGAATTGGTGATGTAGAGCGGTATGAATATCGAGATGGTCTTGCCGAAACGGCGCTCGGTGATGGCGCGACTGCGCTGTGCCATCTGCTCGAGATAGGGCTCGGCGGCAGGCGATATCAGAGCCATGAAGTCGCGGTCGTCGAGGCGCTCTTTGGAGAGGGCGCGCTCGACATCGGCGGCGGTCATGGCCATGATTTCGGCTGTGGTGCCGTCCCAGGAATATTTCTTTAATTCTTCTGAGAACATATTTTTCAGCTCAAAAATGAAGTGAGGGGCGACGAGGCCGAAGCGCAGTCGCAGACGGCACCTGGGCCTGCCTCGTAAGCCTCGCGTCCGGCGATGGTGGCGGCGGCGAAGGCACGGGCCATGCGCACGGGGTCGCCGGCCACGGCTATGGCCGTATTGACCAGCACGGCGTCGGCACCCATCTCCATGGCGGCGGCGGCATGCGAGGGCACGCCCAGTCCGGCATCCACCACTACAGGCAGACAGCTCTGCTCGATGATGATTTTAAGGAGTTCGGACGTGACGAGACCCTTGTTGGAGCCTATCGGAGCGGCAAGTGGCATGACGGCAGCGGCTCCGGCTTCCTCAAGGCGCTTGCACAGCACGGGGTCGGCCTGGATGTAAGGCAGCACGATGAAGCCCATCTTGGCGAGGCGCTCTGTGGCGGCAAGGGTCTCCACAGGGTCGGGAAGGAGGTACTTGGGGTCGGGGTGAATCTCGAGTTTAATGAAGTTCGTGCCGAAAGCCTCGCGTGCGAGCTGGGCGGCAAGGACGGCCTCGTCGGCATTGCGGACGCCGGAAGTGTTGGGGAGAAGCTGCACGCCCTCGCGAACCACGTGGCGCAACATGTCGTCGTCCTTGTTGTCCATGTCGATGCGCTTCATGGCCACGGTCACCATTTCGGTGCCGGAAGCCTCGATGGCCGCCGACATGAGTTCGTTGCTGCGGAACTTTCCGGTTCCGACGAAGAGTCGCGAAGTGAATTCGCGGCCCCCGATTATCAGTTTGTCCATATATTTATGTGTTTTTGTCGATCAATTCAAGTATCTGACGGGTTTTCTCAGCCGGAACGGGGGCCCGCAGTATCGACGAGCTTATGGCTATGCCCGACACGCCCGTCCTGAGGACAGGGCCGATATCGTCGTCGTCGATACCTCCTATCGCCACTATGGGGACGGATATGCCTGCACTGCGGCAACATCCGACAATCCGGTCATAACCTTCAAGCCCGAGAATCGGACTCAGATTCGCTTTTGTGCTCGTGAAGCGGTAAGGACCGAGGCCTATATAATCGGCGCCCTCCGCCACCGCCCGGACTATGTCGTCGAATGTGTTGGCCGTAGCGCCTATGATAACCGACGGACCGAGCAGCCTCCGGGCCTCGGCCACGGGCATATCGTTCTTGCCCAGATGGACGCCGTCGGCATGTAGCTCACGGACAAGCTCAACATGGTCGTCAATGATGAAAGTGGCGCCATAGCGCGAACAGAGGTCTCGGCATACCCTGCCCTCATCCCGAAGAGTATCGATGGAAGCATCCTTGTGGCGCAGCTGCACCCAGCGGCAACCGCCGTCGAGCACCCGTCGCACGCCGCCGGTGACGCTGCCGTCCGCGCCGGGATGAGAAATGAACTGGAGGCGGAAAGCCTTGCGGTCGACCGTAGCGCGCCATGCGGCTCCGAGCATAGCCGCCCCGGCGAATCCTGCCGCTTCGAGCGCGTACAGACGGTCGCGAGTGACGCCGCCCAGGGCGTAGATGCGGTCATTGAGCAGCGGTCCTACTGACGCAAGGTCGATGCGGCTGCGGTATCCCGGCTTGGAGATACTGTCGAACACCGGACTCAGAAAAGCGTAGTCCTCCGACACGCCGGCGATTTCCTCCGGCGAGTGTATCGAGCGGCTTACTATACCCGTCCATCCGGCAGGAGTCCCGGGATTACGGCTGTTGAGATGGATGCCGCCGATTCCTCGCAAAGCGGCCACGCCGAAGCAGTCGTGCAGCGACAGGCGCCCGTAAAGCGAGGGGTCGATATCGTCCAGAAGACGTCCGATTTCGGCGTCCGTGGCTCCGGGCTTGCGTATATGCACACGGTCGAAGCCGCCTTCGGTCAGAGCGCGCACGATGTCGGCACCTTCGCCGGGATAGAAGTACGGCTCGGTGATAGCTATAAGTCTCATTGCAGTGTCAGCCGCCGCAGACAGCGCGTATTACGGTGATTTTCATGCCGTCGGCGATGGCGAATGACTCCCATTGCGCTTTCGTCACCACAGTATTGTCTACGGCGACGGCCTGACCGACGCCCGTGAATCCCTCATCTGCGAGCAACTGTGCCAGAGTGGTGCAGCCCTCGTTCACCGTGATGACACGGTGGTTAATTTCCACTGTCATACTCTAAGTATTTGGAAGAGGGAAGCTCCACTCCGGGCCACCGGTGGCACAGGCGGAAAACATCAAGTCCTTACGGCGGCATGACCCGCATCAAGTTCCAGGGTGTAATCTCAGCCCAACGAGCGGGCACCCCTCTTGTGTTCAACGATGCAAAGATAAATAAAATTTTTCGACAGAAGAACAGCCGGGCAGAAATTTTTGAGGAGGGGACATGTCCGACCCGTCCGACTTCCCGTCTCTGAGAGGGCGACCATAACATGATCGTCCTCAGAGCTTATTATGTCAAAGGATAAAATCCATTTACACTACAATGGTAAATGTACCGTGGTTCTTTTCAGACAGCTTCTTAATCTGCTGCTGTTTCTTTTCTCTCAAAGCGTCAAAGACCTGAACCATCTTTTGAGAGGGATGTTTCGAGTCATATCATTCTGCTTTTACGGTTCGATGCAAAGATACGACAATAATCTTAATGCCGCAAATATTCTGACACCTTTCTGCCTTTTATAACGTATAACTCAACGGGTTGGTTTTCAGGTCGTCGGCATACGGATGAGATTTCCGTGTCTCGTTCTGAAAAAAGTTGA
>DLAL01000042.1 GCA_002493945.1 Porphyromonadaceae bacterium UBA7048 | reverse complement strand
CAACCATTTTCAGGAACGGACATATCGGGCTTTTTATCGGGCTAATTTTGTGCGTGTTTGAAATATTATTTGTAATTTTGTGATTGCTAATTGTGCACAAAAAATAGCAATGCAAAGAGTATGAAACGCAGATTTATTGCCCTCGGGGTTGTCGTGGCTTGCGCAGCCGTAGCAGTTATCGCCCTGATTTACAAGAACAAAAATCAAGACATGGAGAACAATCCGTTCTTGACGGCCTACACCACGCCGTACGAAATTCCGCCATTCGACCAGATCGAATACAAACACTATCTGCCTGCCCTCGAAGCCGGCATCGAGCAGAAAAAGGCTGAGATAGAAGCCATTACGTCGAACGCCGACGAAGCGACCTTCGAGAACACGATCATGCCTCTGGAGCGCTCGGGCGAGATTCTCAACAAGGTAGGGTCAGTGTTCTTCAATCTCGACGAATCGAACTCGTCGCCCGAGATGGTGGAAATAGCCGAGAAGTTCTACCCCCTCTACTCGCAATTCTCTGACGAAATCACGATGAACGACGCTCTCTTCGAGCGCATCAAGCACGTATACGAGACCCGCAACGAATCGGGCCTTGACCACGACCAGATTCGCGCCGTGGAGGACTGCTACAAGCAGTTCACACGCAACGGCGCCCTGCTCGACGCCGAAAGCAAGGAGCAGCTCAAGGCTCTGAACACCGAGCTGACCAACCTCTATCTGACATTCAACAAGAATCTGCTCAACGCCACCAACGCCTTCGAGGTAGTGGTGGAGGACTCGGCCCGTCTGGCCGGTCTGCCCCAGTCGAGCATCGACCAGGCTGCCGACGAGGCACGCACACGCAACCTCGGCGAAGGCAAGTGGGTGTTCACGCTCCACGCACCGAGCCGTCTGCCCCTGCTCCAGTTCGCCGACGACCGCGACCTGCGCCGTCAGGTATACGAAGGCTACACCTCGCTTGCTTCGTCGGGCGAGTACAACAACTATCCCGTCATCAGCAAGATACTCCTGGCACGCGCCAAGAAGGCCAAGCTCCTTGGCTTCGAGAACTTCGGCTCGTACATGACCGACAACGTCATGGCCAAGACCGTGGACAACGCCGAGAACCTGCTCATGCAGATATGGCGTCCGGCCGTCAACCGCGTGAAGGAGGAAGTGGCCGAAATGCAGGCTCTCGCCGACACCAACGGCGACAGCATCACCATCGAGCCGTGGGACTATTACTACTACGCCGAGAAGGTGCGCAAGGCCAAGTATGACCTCGACGAGAGCGAGGTGCGCCAGTACTTCGCCCTCGACAATGTCCGCAACGGCATCTTCTCGATGGCCGAACGGCTCTACGGCGTGAAGTTCACAGAGATGCCCGACGCTCCCAAGTACTACGACGAAGTGACCGTCTATGACGTGACCGACGCCGCCACGGGCGAGCACATCGCCGTCTTCATGACCGACTACTTCCCCCGCGCATCGAAGCGTCAGGGCGCATGGATGAGCGAGTTCAAGGGCTCGTGGGAGAACGAGGACGGCACATCGTCGCGTCCCGTCATCTTCAACGTGGGCAACTTCTCGCGTCCCTCGGGCGACACCCCTGCCCTCCTCACGCTCGACGAGGTCGAGACCATGTTCCATGAATTCGGCCACGGCCTGCACGGCATGCTCTCGAAGGCCCGTCTGCGCTCGCAGGCCGGCACGAACGTCGACCGCGACTTCGTCGAACTGCCCTCGCAGATCCACGAGCACTGGGCCCTCGAACCCGAACTGCTCCGCACCTACGCAAAGCACTGGAAGACAGGCGAAGTGATACCTGACGAACTCATCGCCAAGCTCGACGCCTCCTCCAAGCACAACCAGGGCTTCACCACGGCCGAACTCGCCGGCGCCGCCCTGCTCGACCTCCGCTACGGACGTCTGAACCCCACCGACAGCGTCGACGCACAGGCCTTCGAGAAGGAAGTGGCCGAACAGCTGGGCATGCCCTCGCAGCTCACATTCCGCTACCGCTCGCCCTACTTCAAGCACATCTTCGGCAGCGACGGCTACGCTTCGGGCTACTACACCTACCTGTGGGCAGAAGTCCTCGACACCGACGGCTTCGAGCTCTTCAAGGAGAAAGGCATATTCGACCCCGAGACGGCACGCAAGTTCAAGGAGAACGTCCTTGAGAAGGGCGGCTCCGAGGACCCGATGGTGCTCTACGTGAACTTCCGCGGCAAAGAACCGTCGGTCGACGCCCTGCTGCGCCACCGCGGCCTCGACCCCGTGGCCGACGTCAAGCTCGGCTCCAAGTCGGGCAAGTGACCATACGACAATATAATTCTTTTACATATATATGTTTAGAAGCAATACCTGCGGCGAGCTGCGTCTCGCCGACGCCGGCAGCAAGGTGACCCTTGCAGGCTGGGTACAGCGCGTGCGCAAGATGGGCGGCATGACATTCGTCGACCTCCGCGACCGCTACGGAATCACTCAGGTGGTGTTCAACACCGAGCATGACAGCGCCCTGAACGAGGCAGCCAACCGCCTGGGCCGTGAATTCGTGATACAGGTGACCGGCACCGTGGCCGAGCGCACATCGAAGAATCCTCATCTGCCCACCGGCGACATCGAAATCATCGCCGACGAGCTCAACATACTCAACGCCAGCGAAGTGCCCCCGTTCACCATCGAGGACGAGAGCGACGGCGGCGACGACATCCGCATGCGCTACCGCTACCTCGACATCCGCCGCACTCCCGTGCGTCAGAATCTCGAACTGCGCCACCGCATGACCATGGAGGTGCGCCGCTACCTCGACAGCAAGGGCTTCCTCGAGATAGAGACCCCCATGCTGGTAGGCTCGACCCCCGAAGGCGCCCGCGACTTCGTGGTGCCCTCGCGCATGAATCCCGGACAGTTCTACGCCCTGCCCCAGTCGCCGCAGACCCTCAAGCAGCTGCTGATGGTGGCCGGCATGGACCGCTACTTCCAGATTGTGAAGTGCTTCCGCGACGAAGACCTCCGCGCCGACCGTCAGCCCGAGTTCACGCAGATTGACTGCGAGATGAGCTTCGTGGAGCAGGACGACATCATCACCCTCTTCGAAGGCATGGCCAAGCACCTCTTCAAGACCATCCGCGGCATAGAGCTCACCGAGCCCTTCATCCGCATGCCCTGGGCCGACGCCATGAAGTACTACGGCAGTGACAAGCCCGACCTCCGCTTCGACATGAAGTTCGTCGAACTGATGGACGTGCTCAAAGGCCACGGATTCTCCGTGTTCGACAACGCCGCATACATCGGCGGTATCTGCGCCAAAGGCGCCGCGTCGTACACACGCAAGCAGCTCGACGCCCTGACCGAATTCGTCAAGCGTCCGCAGATCGGCGCCAAGGGCATGGTCTACGCACGCGTTGAGGCTGACGGAAACGTCAAGTCGAGTGTCGACAAATTCTACACCCAGGAGGTGCTCCAGCAGATGAAGGCCGCCATGGGCGCCGAGCCGGGCGACCTCATCCTCATCCTCAGCGGCGACGACGCCATGCGCACACGCAAGCAGCTGTGCGAGCTCCGTCTGGAGATGGGCCGTCAGCTCGGTCTGCGCGACAAGGACAAGTTCGCCTGCCTGTGGGTGGTCGACTTCCCGATGTTCGAGTGGAGCGACGAGGAGCAGCGCCTCATGGCCATGCACCATCCCTTCACCCATCCCAAGGACGAGGACATACCCCTGCTTGACACCAAGCCCGAGGACGTGCGCGCCGATGCCTACGACATGGTCATCAACGGCGTGGAAGTCGGCGGCGGCTCCATCCGTATCCACGACAGCGCCCTGCAGGCCAAGATGTTCGAGATACTCGGCTTCACCCCCGAGAAGGCCCAGGAGCAGTTCGGCTTCCTGATGAACGCCTTCAAGTTCGGCGCACCCCCTCACGGCGGTCTCGCCTACGGTCTCGACCGCTGGGTGAGCCTCTTCGCAGGCCTCGACAGCATCCGCGACTGCATAGCCTTCCCGAAGAACAACAGCGGCCGCGACGTGATGCTCGACGCCCCCGCTGCGCTCGACCAGAAGCAGCTTGACGAACTCAGCCTCGAGGTTGTCCTCGACGAAAAGAAATAACTATATGAAACTCTCCCACATAATCGCCGCCATAGAAGAGTACGCACCGCGGTGCCTTCAGGAGTCCTGGGACAACACCGGCCTTCAGGTCGGGCTGCCCGAAAGCGCCGGAGGCGAGTGCACGGGCGTTCTGCTGTGTCTCGACGTGACACCCGACATCATCGGGCAGGCCGCTGCCAAAGGCTGCAACCTGGTGGTGTCGCATCATCCGCTCATCTTCAAGGGTCTGAAGAGCATATCGGAGACCGGAGGCCCGGTGCAGCGCGCCGTGGCCGCCGCCATCCGCGCCGGCGTGGCCGTATACAGCAGCCACACAGCCCTCGACAGCACCCGGGGCGGTGTCTCCTGCGAGATGGCACGTCTGCTCGGAGCCCGGGTGCTGAGAGTGCTCGCTCCGGCCGACATCCATGCGGCGACTGTGTCGGTGACCTGTCCGCGGCGCGTGGCCGAGGAGGTGCGTCTGGTGCTGCTCGACGGCAAGGCTCCGTCGTGCGACTACTTCGACATCGACTCCGAGCGGCTCGACGGCACTCCGGCGGCCGACGACGTCGTGCCCGGCATATCCATAGCCCACGAGCCGCTGTGCCGCATAGAGGCCCCGGCGGCCGACAGCGCCGATGTGGCCGCCACGGTGGCGGCGCTGAGGTCGATGTCGTGCGCGGCCGACCTGCGCATAGACATCCGTCCCGTCGACAACCGCGACATGAGCCGCGGCCTGGGCGTGGTGGCTCAGTTCGACACTCCTCTGAAGGGCTCCGAACTGACCGCGCGCATCCGCGACGTGTTCCGTCCGGGCTGCATCAAGGCATCGCTCGGCTACTCGCCTGACATGACCGTGCGGCGCATAGCGCTGTGCGGAGGCTCGGGCGGCGAGTTCATAGGACGTGCCGCCGCATCGGGCGCACAGGCCTACATCACCGCCGACGTGCGCTACCACGACTTCGCCGACGCGGCCGAATCGGCCATGGCCGTCTTCGACATCGGCCACTTCGAGAGCGAGCTCTGCGCCCGCGGACTCTTCCACAAACTTATCACCAACCGTTTCCCGGGTCTTGCGGTCCACTGCGCGGAGCCCGAGACAAACCCAGTAAATTATTTGTAGTCACCCAACATATGGCAACAGAACAGAAAAAAGATCTCCGTTCGGTCGAGGACCGTCTGAAGACACTCTACCGCCTTCAGCTCCTCCACTCCGACATCCGCCGTATCCGTGCTATCCGCGGCGAGCTTCCCCAGGAAGTGAAAGACCTCCAGGACACCATCAAGGGTCTTGAAGCCCGTATCGAGCGTTTCCAAGGCGAAATCGCCGAACTTAAGGCAAAAATCGTCGACGAGACAAATAAAATCGAGAACAAGAAGCTCCTCATCGAGCGCTACAACTCACAGCTCGACAACGTGCGCAACAGCCACGAATTCGACAACCTGACCAAGGAAATCGAGTACGAGACCCTCGAGATAGAACTCAGCCAGAAGAACATCCGCGACTATACCAAGCAGATGGAGGCTCTTCAGGACGAAATCAAGAACATCAAGGAGACCATCGACGACCAGACCCACATTCTGGAAGAGAAGAAGGCCGACCTCGACAAGCTCGTCAGCGAGACACGCAGCGAGGAAGAGACTCTTCTGGGCCGCGCCAAGGAGCTCGAACCCCTCATCGACGAACGCACCCTTCAGGGCTTCAAGCGCATCCGCGACAAGGCTCACAACGGTCTGGGCATCGTCATCGTGGACCGCAACGCCTGCGGCGGCTGCTTCAACCGCATTCCGCCACAGAAGCAGATTGAAATCAAGACCCACAAGAAGCTCATCATCTGCGAGTACTGCGGCCGCATCATGATCGACCCCGAGCTGGCTGCCGAAGTAGCCGAAGAGGTTGAAAAGGAAAAGTAATCCCTGCCCGACGACCATGACTCCCAAATATCACAGAATACTTCTGAAGCTCAGCGGCGAATCGCTGATGGGCGCCCAGGGCTACGGCATCGACCCCGTGCGTCTGAACGACTACGCCCGTGAAATCAAGGGACTCGCAGACTCCGGCACAGGCATAGGCATAGTCATAGGCGGCGGAAACATCTTCCGCGGCCTGTCAGGCGCCGCCAAGGGCTTCGACCGCGTCAAGGGCGACCAGATGGGCATGCTCGCCACCGTCATCAACTCGCTGGCACTCAGCTCGGCTCTCGAGAGCACCGGAGCCAAGGCACGCGTGCTGACGTCCATCGGCATGTTCCCCATCGGCGAGCCGTACAGCCCGGCACGCGCATGCGAGACCATAGCCGACGGCACCATAGCCATCATAGCCGGCGGCACAGGCAACCCCTACTTCACCACCGACACCGCCGCAGCGCTCCGCGCCGTGGAGATCAAGGCAGAAGTGATGCTCAAGGGCACCCGCGTGGACGGCATATACACCGCCGACCCCGAGAAAGATCCCACGGCCACGAAGTTCGAGTCGATATCCTACGACGAAATCTACAACCGCGGCCTGAAAATCATGGACCTCACCGCCACCACCCTCTGCCGCGACAACGGCATGAAGATCATCGTCTTCGACATGGACACTCCGGGCAACCTGCTCAAGGTCCTCGGCGGCGACAACATCGGCACCTTAGTCTACTGAACCAATAAAATACCACTTGATTATGACAGATCCGAAAACGTATATCGACCCGGCAGCCGAGAAGATGGAACTCGCCGTGGCATATCTTGACGAGACCCTGTCGCGCATCCGCGCAGGCAAGGCCAACGCCAAAATCCTCGACGGCGTACGCGTGGAGTACTACGGCTCCTTAGTCCCCGTATCGAACGTGGCCAACATCTCCGTGCCCGACGCTCGCACCATAGCCATCACTCCCTGGGAGAAGGCCATGTTCAAGGCCATCGAGAAGGCCATCATCAACTCGGAAGTGGGCATCACTCCCGAGAACAACGGCGAAGTCATCCGCCTGGCCATCCCGCCGCTGACCGAAGACCGCCGCAAGGCTCTGGTGAAGCAGTGCAAGGCCGAAGCCGAAAACGCCAAGGTATCGGTGCGCAACGCCCGCCGCGACGCCATCGACGGCCTCAAGAAAGCCGTGAAGCAGGGTATGCCCGAAGACGTCGAGAAGGACGCCGAAGCCCAGGTACAGAAGATTCACGACAAGTTCCTCAAACGCATCGACGAAATCTTCGCTGCCAAAGAGAAGGAAATCCTGACCGTATAAGATACAGCCTCACCGCTGTGCCGGTATAGCGCCGGAGGGATGCGACAACACCGCGTCCCTCCGGCGCTGCGTTCTTCAAGCGACACGATTATTTAGCGATGGTTACCATGCACATAAGGGCTCTGGTCAGCAATGGCAGCATCTCATCTATGCTGCTAAAGATTAACCATACTCGCAACGCACCAATCTGCAGAGCACGGTTTCCCCTAAAAAATAATGACCGAAATCAAACGATATCAATCATTATCTATACACCCAATCATACGTATTAGAACCAATCCTGGCCGATTTAACACGATTATGAAAAATAACGTCATTGGATACCCGAGCCTGAGAAACTATAACAAGTTAATCAAAAAGAGATAATTGTTGGACGGCACCGTTGTTAAAACGTTGCGAAGCTATCATAATCCCCTTATCTTTACACAGTTGCACTAAATCAAGCCTCATGAGAAGACTTTTTGTCACAACTCTTTTTGCATCTTTGAAAACCAATGATTGCAATAAAGAACATATTTCATTACTGTTAAGGGCGTCCAAGATACATTTTGCTTCTTCTAAACTATCAAAGTCAAGCTGATAGCATGTGTCATCCACCATGATTGGTTTTCCATCAATTTGTGAAACTAAAATAAACCTAGGGGACTTATATAATGAGGAAACGACGATTTTATATGGTTTAAATGAATAATCGCCTATTCCGAAAATACTAAACTTATCTTTCCCTTTATATATACTACTTTTTCTACTTGAAAATACATTTTCATATTTAGACAAATATGAAAATGCAAGGGGATGTGAATATTTCAATTCCGAAGTATTATCTCCAACTCTTCGTTGTGGTACGATTATAAATTTTCTAAAATGATTCCTCTGATAGTTATTTATATCTGAACTTTTCAGTAAAGGGAAAATCAAATCTTCCTCTATCTTTACCGTTTCTCCCAACCCATTTGTGTATATACCATCCGAAAGAGTTAGTTCCAAGATAGAGGCGCAATCGTGTTTAATGCCAGAACGCCATATATAAGAAGATTTACCATCGTATTTTGAAACTAAATTATATGATTTTGTATCAGAAACGAAAGATTCATTTACCCACCCATATTGCTGAATATATATGTTTGAATAAAAATCTGAGACGTTGCATATAAAAGATGGGGGACATCCTAATTGAGCAAAAAAACATGATGCATCTACTGAAACATCGAACTCGTTATATGCATCAATCAATTTTTGTTCGATATTTCCAAGATGCAACCTCTCGGTATGCTGTTTAATTAAGATGTTTCGAATAACAGAATTTTTTAGAAGGACGGAGATACCTCCTTTAGTTATCTCTGATAAATATAGTAATTTTAGCGTGATATACTCGCTTATGTCAAAATTACTTCTACCTGTTATAGCATCAATACCTTTTAACTTGAAAATATTACTCTTCAATGGAATATTCTTAGAATTGTTTTTCCCTTGAGTGCTGTTCGTTACCCATGGCGGATTTCCAATAACAGCCATATTCCATCCCATTCGTTTACTTTTCTCAATTATGGGTATAAAATCAAACTCAAAAAAATCTGTATTATAGATATAAATATCAGGATGGTTCTGGGATGGAGAGCTTAAGGCATTTGACAGGATTTTCAGCTTTAATTCAGATGTGTATTGACTATTAATCTCTATAGCATATAATTCTTTAATATTCTGAAATCTCTTCAACGCAGATAATACAAAAGCCCCAAGTCCACATGTAGGCTCTATTACTACATCTGGGCTGCCAAACTTTGATAGATGAATATCACATATTTTTTCTGCCAATGACACTGGAGTTTGCCAATCACCATAAGATACCCTATCTTCGCATACAACGGAGGTATCAACTTCGACAATGGCAATGAAATCAGTTTTCTCTTGCTCTGAAGAGAAGTAGTCAACGATTCCACTAAGCAATCTAATTATGGAATTGGCTTCAGTGTAGTCTTTATTGCGAATGAGGTTAATCAAATTTCTCATTTTGAAAACTTGATTATCTGTTCAATGCCATCCACTTTATCCGTCATAGACACAATTCTTCCATATTGAAGTCGCCACTGAAGAGCATTTGATATTGTTAAGTATCCAATTTGAGGAGGATTTTTCAGAATGTCGCCTGCCATGTTATATAGAGTCACTTCATCGCTTGGAATGTTATGCTCTGCCAAGAATGCAAAAATATCATCCTGATTGCCCTGATTCGATATTATTTTATGCAAGCCTGTGGTAGTTTGAAAATCCGCTGTTCGGCATTTATCAATAAAGTTGCATGAAACAAAATCCAACATACCCTTCTTTTTCTTTGAGTCATCATATTTTTTATAGACAAAGACGAGGAGGTTGTAGCCTAATCCAAATATTTTTTGTTTGCTATCCTCAAAAGGACAACTTGACTGCGGTTGTTTTATTGATGTGACTTTAATATCCGTATTCACAGATGGTAAATCCAATCCATTGGCGGAATTGCCAACTTCCATTTCGTAACGCTCTTCAAGAAATTGCTTGAAAAGATGTTCAACAAACGTACCGACAGCCTTTCCGTCAGTAACCCCAAAGAGCTCGCTTTTATATACACCTGAATTGAGCGAACAAAAATGTTCAGCCTCAGTGATTAATGATTCTATCGTTAGCTTTTCCTTCATAAAGCAAAATTAGTGATAATACTTGAATTAAGCAAACATAGAACCAATTCTTACAACAAAATGCTTGGACCTTATATATGAGCAGACCGATGAGTTACGTGGCGATGAAAAACCGAGTAAGTCGGGAAACGAAAGTTTTCTGACCTACTTTCGTTTCCTTTCCTCTCACACCACCGTACGTACCGTTCGGTATACGGCAGTTTAATTTGTTTTCAAAGAGTACCTAACCGTATAGTAACCAGCATAACTGACGGATCCTCTGCGTACAAATATATCTTTTGAGATTGCCCTTGCCACGCAGTTTTTTCATGCCACCCATTCGTAGCGGTCGTCTCAATAGGACGTGAGTTTGCCCAAGTCGTCTATTCGGTTTCATCTTCCGTCTTTCTTAATCTCCGTACCCTAAGACATATTGACTACCTTCTTCGCTGGTTTTGATTCATATACGCTTTGCCTATGTCAACTCTTCGGCTACATGTTTCGGAACATACATTCTTGATTAACGTTACAAGTTATTCGGCCCCTCGCCTTGCCTCTCTCGCGGTCGGCAACTTCAGTCTCAGCTGACTTCTCGACATTCGTTGTTACTATCCTTGCGGACTGCCGAGGCCTCGCGGGATAAGCCATACATCTTTCCTCGTTTACCCGCCTAATTTACGCATCAAGGTTACGGTTGCCTTTGGGAACTTCACTGTCTTTAGCCAGCTAGTCCGCTTGATACGCCTTGGTATTAGGTTTCTGTTCGTCAGGCCACGAGTTCGCTATTGCTTCTTCTCTCCCGAGCGTCACCACTCGAAACTTGCAAGTCGCTACGGGGTTCGTCGGCAACTACGCCCATTGTGGACTTTCACCACAGATGTATGACATGCCCGTCATACTAAAAAATAATGACTGATACCGTTTGATATCAGTCATTACCTGTACCCGAACCCGGGATCGAACCGGGACGGATCGCTCCAACGGTGTTTGAGACCGTCGCGTCTACCAATTCCGCCATTCGGGCTTCGTGGTGCAAAGGTAAGAATATTTCCTCAGTCTGCAAAATTTTTATCAGGCCTCCCGTGACGGCGAAGGTAAATAATAAAAATCATTAACAATAAGGCTGGTTTGGGAAAAATGGTGTACCTTTGCAATTGTTCCCTTTCTTAAAGGTATGTTATGAAGAAAAAAAGCATTTTTGCAGTTGTGGCCCTTGCCCTGGGGATGACTCTGTGGGCAAGCACATCGGACAATGTTATCGAAGAGGTCGCCTGGATGATAGGCGACGAGCCTATATATAAGTCGGAAATCGAGCAGGCCTATCAGGAGATGCTGAGCGACCGCACGCCCATTGCCGGCGACCCCTACTGCGTGATTCCCGAGCAGATAGCCATCGAGCGCCTGTTCCTGCATCAGGCCGACATCGACACCATCGAAGTACAGGAGTCGATGGTGCAGATGCAGGTGGAGTCGCAGCTCAACTATCTGATCACCAACCTCGGTTCGCGCGAGAAAGTGGAACAGTACTTCCGCAAGCCCTTCGCCGAAATCCGCGAGTACTACGCCACGAACATGCGCAACCGCTCGCGCGTGCAGCAGGTGCGCAACAATCTGACGAAGAACCTGAAGGTGACGCCGTCGGACGTGCGCCGCTACTTCGACCGTCTGCCGGCCGACAGTGTGCCCTTCGTACCTCTGCAGGTGGAAGTGCAGGTGCTGACCATCAATCCTGTCATACCGCGTCAGGAAATCGACGACGTGAAGGCGCGTCTGCGTGACTACGCCGACCGCGTGAACCGCGGCGAGAGCGACTTCTCGACCCTCGCCATCCTCTACTCGGAGGACGGCTCGAGCGTGCGCGGCGGTGAACTCGGATTCATGGGACGCGGACAGCTCGTGCCTGAGTTCGCGGCAGTGGCGTTCAACCTCAACGACCCCAAGAAAGTATCGAAAATCGTGGAGACGGAGTACGGCTTCCACATCATACAGCTGATCGAGAAGCGCGGCGACCGCATCAATACGCGCCACATACTCCTGAAGCCGAAGGTGGCCGAGAAGGACCTCCAGGATGCGCTGGTGCGTCTTGACAGTCTGCGCACCGACATCGTGGACAAGAAGGAGCTGACCTTCGAGGAAGCCGTGGGATATGTGTCGCAGGACAAGGACACGCGCATGAGCCGCGGCGTGATGGTGAACCAGCAGGACGGTACCACACGCTTCCAGATGTCGGAACTTCCGCAGGAGATAGCCCGCGAGGTAGGCAAGATGCAGCCCGGCGACATATCCAAGCCCTTCATCATGGTCGACCCCAAGCGCAACCGCGAGATAGTGGCCATGGTACGCCTGACCAACCGCATCGACGCCCACACAGCCAATCTGTCGGATGACTACCAGACCATCAAGGATATGTACGAGAATGCCCGCCGTCAGGAAATCGTTGACAAGTGGCTCGCCGACAAAATCCGCACCACATACGTGCGCGTGGAGGACGGCTGGCGCGGATGCGACTTCCAGCACAAGGGCTGGATCAAGACTGCCAACCAGTAACCGCACAAGCCTCACATCAATACGTTGAAGCCGTGTACGGGAAGTCAGGCATATTGATGTTCCTGCTGGCACTGCTGCTGCTCCCTGCGGCGGTGGCCTACTCGTCGTCTGACCGCCGCGGGACGCCTGAGATACGCCCGAGCATCCCCACGGCCGACCGAACGGCGGGCAACCGCGTATTCCTCGACCACGCAGATCTGCTGCTCAAGCATCCTCAGGATTCGTTCATGATACTGACAGGCTCGGTGGTGTTCACCAAGGGAGGGATGATCATGAAGTGCGACTCGGCGCACTACTTCTCGGAGACGGAGTCGCTCGATGCGTTCGGCAACGTGAGCATGGAGCAGGGCGACACGCTCTTCGTATACGCCGACGAGCTGAACTACGACGGCGTGGCCGAACTCGCCGTGCTCTATGCCGACCCCGGCAAGAAGGTACGGCTCATAAACCGCGACGTGCAGCTGGAGACGGACGTCTTCTGCTACGACCTCCACATTGACCTGGGCTACTACGAGACCGGCGGCACGCTGACCGACCCGTCGAACACGCTGACATCGATGTACGGCGAATACGCTCCGTCGACCAAGGAGGCCAACTTCTACACGGGCGTGCATCTGAACTCGCGCAATACGTCGGACACACTCGACATATGGTCGGACACGCTGTACTACAACACGGCCACACGCATCGCCGAGCTGCACTCACCCTCGGAGATACTGAACGCGCGCGGCACGATATTCACCAGCCTCGGCATCTATGACACCGACGGTAACCGCACCACGCTCTTCGACCGCTCGACCATAGTGACCAATCAGAACCAGACACTTACGGCCGACACCATCTACTACGACCGCGCCCGCGGCTACGGCGAGGCATTCGGCTCGATGGTGCTGACCGACTCGGCCCACAGCGTGCAGCTGCAGGCCGACTACGGCTACTACAACGAACTGACCGACAGCTCTTTCGCTACGGGACGCGCGCAGATTCTCGAGTATTCGAAGCCCGACACGCTCTACCTCCACGGACGCTACATCAGCTCGACGGCGCGATACGACACCGTGCGCATAGCCGCCGACACCATGGCCGGCACGCCCGAGCGGACGCGCATCGACACCACCCACGTGGCGGTGCTCTACCCTCGCGTGCGCTTCTTCCGCAACGACATGCAGGGCGTGTGCGACTCGATGCGGTTCACGCAGTCGGACACGACGCTGCGCATGTACATCAATCCCGTCATCTGGAACGAGGACCGTCAGGTCTTCGGCAACCTCATCGAAGTGCAGCTCAACGACTCGACCATCGACCGCGCCATACTGCCCGACCAGGGCTTCACGGCGCAGCTCATCGAGGGCGACCACTACAACCAGCTGAGCGGCAAGAAGATGACGGCGTACTTCGACAACGGGGAGATGAAGCAGCTCGACATTGACGGCAACGTCGAGATTATCATGTACCCCGAAGAAAACGACTCTACCATAAACAAGATAGTCAACGCCGAGAGCAGCTTCCTGCAGGCTCACTTCAAAGGGCGCACCACCGAGCGCGTCAAGATGTGGCCTCAGACTACAGGAGCCGTCACTCCCCTCTTCCTGGCCAAGCGGAGCCTCTACTATCTGCCGAAATTCAAGTGGTACGAAGACATGCGTCCGCTATCGCCCGGCGACATCTTCATCGTGCCCGCAGCCATGGAGGAGCTGATGCTCGAGAAAGGCCGGCCCATACCCGTGATACCCCGTCCTCCGCTGCCGCCGCTGCACTTCCGTCCCGACGGCGCACTCCCGGACGAGATTCCCTCATCACAGACCGATCAGAACAGTAATCCGACACAACCTTAGTCAATCGCTATTTGTTTCATTACCAAGTGCAAAAAACACAAGCTGACATGACACTACACACCCACGAACCACAACCGAAATATGATGATTTCGCCGATATAAGACCATATGACGACCACCTCTTCCACGAGAAGATATCGTCGCTGGTCCGACAGCCCGGCTTCGAGCATGCCGTACGCTACGTCATGCCCGATGTGGACTATGAACAGTTTGTGCAGAAACTACTCACCGTCAAGAGCCAGATGGACTTCCAGCTCAAAATCATGGGACCGTTTCTGGAATTGCTCGTCGCCCGCACGACGGACGGACTGTCTATGAGCGGACTGGAGAACTATGACCCGTCGAAGGCGCATACGTTCATCACCAACCACCGCGACATCGTGCTGGACGCATCCTTCCTGAATCTATGCTTCATCCGTGAGCATCTCCCCATCACCCAGGTGGCCATAGGCAACAATCTGCTGATATTCGACTGGATAACCGACCTCGTCAAGCTCAACCGCAGCTTCATCGTCAAGCGCGACACCGGCGTCCGCGAAGCTCTCGAGGCCGCACGCCATCTGTCGGCCTACATCCACTACGTCATCGGCACGATGAAGGAGTCGGTGTGGATAGCACAGCGCGAAGGCCGCGCCAAGGACTCGAACGACCTGACTCAGGAGAGCGTGGTGAAGATGCTATCGCTCGGCGGACAGGGCGACAGCAAGGAAAACCTGCTCGACCTCAGCATCATGCCTGTGTCGATATCCTACGAATACGACCCCAACGACTACCTGAAGGTGCGCGAATTCCTGCTCCGGCGCCGCGACCCGAAGTTCAAGAAGAGCCAGCGCGACGACCTCTTCAGCATGGAGACAGGTCTGCTGCGCCACAAGGGCCGCGTACACTTCCATCTGGGCAAGTGCATCAGCGGTGAACTGGCCCGGTCGGAGGCCGAAGGCCGCGCACAGGTCGTGCACGAGGCATGCACGCTCATCGACCGCTCGATACACTGCGGATACTACATCTACCCGTGCAACTACATAGCACACGACGAGGTGACAGGCACTCAGACCTACGCCGACAAGTACACCGAAGCCGACGTGAAGGCATTTGACGCATACATCGACACTCAGCTGGCGAAAGTCGACGTGAACGACATAAGCGACGACGAACGTACATTCATGCGTCAGATGATGCTCACCATGTACGCCAATCCGCTCAAGAATCAGCTGAACGCCGTCTGCGGACGCTGATTCCATCCATCAACCAAAACTCCTCGCCCCGAATATGCGTCTTCCACTGATTCTCGTCCTTCCGGTGCTCCTGCTGGGCATCGCAGCGGACATCTGCATATACCGCACCGTCCGCTCATGGCAGCTCCGTCACGCCAGCGCCTGGAAGGGCGTGCTGCTGTGGTCGTCCGTGCTGCTGTCGCTGGCCTTCGCCGTGATGATAGCGTGGCCCAAGAAGGCGGCCGACGATGCCGGACTGACGACACTGATGTGGTGCCTCTACGCATATTTCAGCATATATATACCGAAGTACGTATTCGTCATATTCAGCCTGCTCTGCCGCATACCGCAGCTCTTCCGCCACAAGCCGCTCCCCGGCTCCCGGACAGCGCCGACAGTGCTGGCGCTGGCTACCTTCGCGGTGATGGTGTCGGGAGTTATCAACACCCGGCGCATAGATATCAACACCGTCGAATACAGCCATCCCGACCTGCCCGAAGCGTTCGAGGGTTTCGAGATGATACAGATATCCGATCTTCACACAGGCACTTACGGAACTGACACGTCATTCGTGTCGAAACTCGTCGACAGCATCAACGGGCGCCGGCCCGACGTCATCGTGTTCACGGGCGACATCGTCAACCGCCACACATCCGAACTCGAGCCCTTCGTGCCCGTGCTGGCGCGGCTGAACGCTCCGCTCGGAGTCTACTCCATCCTCGGCAACCACGACTACGGCGACTACTACAAATGGCCCTCGCCCGATGCCAAGGCCGAAAACCGCCGGCAGCTTCTGGACCTGCAGCGCGGGATGGGCTGGAAGATGCTGAACAACGAGTCGGCCGTGCTCCGCGCCGGAGGCGACTCGATAGTGCTCATAGGCGTCGAGAATATCGGCGACCCGCCCTTCCCTGTCTACGGCGACCTCGACGAGGCATACAGCGGTGACCCGGCCGACCCGGCGTTCAAGATACTGCTGAGCCACAACCCGGCCCACTGGTGCTCGGACATCGCGCAGAGTCCTGACAAGAACATCGCCCTGACCCTGGCCGGACACACCCACGCCATGCAGATGAGCGCGGGAGGCAAGTCGCCGGCGTCATTCAGATATCCCACCTGGGGCGGCATGTACACCGACACCGACGGAGCGCATGACCTATATGTGAATATCGGCACGGGCGAGGTGGGCATCCCGGCGCGCATCGGCGCCACGCCCGAAGTGACGGTGTTCAGATTCTCACGCGGTCCCAAGGCCGAAGGATACGCGAAGACCTACAAGGCCGAATAAGCATGGAACAGACAGCGAAAGCAATCGCACGGCGCCTCGGCCTTCCCGAGAAAGGCGTGGCCGCCACCATAGAGCTTCTTGACGAAGGAGCGACAGTACCTTTCATCAGCCGCTACCGCAAGGAGCGCACGGGGTCGCTCGACGAAGTGGCCGTGCGCAGCATCGAGACGGCTCTGGCCCAGCAGCGGGCCATGGACGCGCGCCGCGAATTCGTCCGCAAGGCCATCGACGATGCCGGAGCCATGACGACAGAACTCGCCCAAAGGCTCGACGCGGCCGAGACTCTCACGGAGATAGAAGATATCTACGCCCCCTTCAAGCCCCGGCGCCGCACACGTGCGGCCATAGCACGCGAGAAAGGCCTTGAGCCGCTGGCTAAAATCATCATGGCCGGACGAACCGCCGACTGCGGGAGCAGCGCCCGGCGCTTCACCGGTCAGAACGGCGTGGAGACAACCGAAGAAGCCCTCGCCGGCGCCTCGGACATCATAGCCGAATGGGCAGCCGACAACGAGCGGCTACGCAATATCACACGCAACACCTACCGCCGCACGGGTTCCATCCGCTGCTCGGTGGTCAAAGGCAAGGAAGAAGAGATAGCCCTGACTCCGCTGGCGCAGTACGCCGACTTCAGCCAGAGCGTGCGCCGCATGTCGTCGCACCAGTATCTGGCCCTGCGACGCGCCGAGCGCGAAGGATTCATAAAAGTACGCTACGACCTCGACGACAGCGACCGTCCGCTCGACGAGGCGCTGTGCCGCGCATTCGTGCCGCGCAGCGCCACTGCCGAGTGCGCCTACATCATCGGGCACGCTGTGGAGGACGCGGCCAAACGCCTGCTGCGGCCGTCCGTAGAGACCGAAATATCGGCACAGCTCAAGGAAGACGCCGACCGCACGGCCATCGACATTTTCGCACAGAATCTGCGTCAGCTCCTGCTGGCAGCTCCGCTGAAGGGCCTGCGCATACTTGCACTTGACCCCGGCTTCCGCACCGGATGCAAGGTGGTGGCGCTTGACGCACAGGGCAATCTGCTGGACGATACGGTCATATATCCCGTCCCCCCCAAGGCCGACACCGAAGGGGCGCGGCGCACACTCAGCCGCCTGATAGAGCGATACAGGCTCGACGCCGTCGCCCTCGGCAACGGCACTGCCTCACGCGAGACCGAGCGCTTCCTGAAGGACTCGCGCGTCATCGACCCGTCGAAGATATTCATAGTCAGCGAATCAGGTGCATCCGTATACTCCGCGTCGGACATAGCGCGGCACGAATTCCCGGACAAAGACGTCACCGTCCGCGGCGCCGTCTCGATAGGACGCAGGCTCATCGACCCGCTGGCCGAACTCGTCAAAGTCGATCCCAAGGCCATAGGCGTGGGCCAGTATCAGCATGACGTGGACCAGTCGCGGCTGCGCGACGCCCTCGACTATACGGTCATGAGCTGCGTCAACGCCGTAGGAGTGGACGTCAACACCGCCTCCGAGCGCCTGCTGTCGTACATCTCCGGCATCGGTCCGGCGCTCGCGTCGGCCATCGTGGCTTACCGCGCCGCCAACGGCGACTTCACATCGCGCAGGCAGCTCCGCAAAGTGCCGCGTCTCGGCGAGAAAGCGTTCGAGCTCGCCGCCGGATTTCTCCGTGTGCCCCACGGCACAGAGCCGCTCGACAACACCGGCATACACCCCGAGAGCTACGGCGTAGTGGCCGAAATAGCCCGTCGGCTGGGAGTGAAGGGCGCCGACCTGCAGGCCAACCCGACGCTTCTCGACAAGGTCGACGCCGAAGCCCTCGCACGCGACGGAGTGGCAGGCCGCGAGACCATAGCCGACATAGTGGCCGAACTCCGCAAGCCCGGACGCGACCCGCGCACCGAGAACAGCGAGGACGACTTCCACGCCGCCATCGAGTCGTTCGACGACCTGAGCGTGGGCATGACCGTCCCCGGCGTAGTGAACAACATCACGGTCTTCGGCGCCTTCGTGGACCTGGGAATCAAAGAGAACGGCCTCATCCACATATCGCAGGTCGCCAACCGGCGCGTAGGCTCCGTCTCGGACGTCCTGACCCTCGGACAGCGCGTCGAGGCACGCGTCATCGACATCGACACGGCGCGCCGCCGCATAAGCCTTTCGCTCAAAGATGCTTAGTCCCAACCGCGCCATACTCTGCCTCGGAGCCAACGTTCCCGACGCCTCCGAACGCCTCGATGCCGCAGCCACCATGCTCGGCATCTGCGGCACCATACTCCGCTCCACCCCGAAATATCTCACCGCACCTGAATATGCCGGCGACTCGGCGCCCTACCTCAACCGCATCATCGAGCTCGGCACCATTCTCGACATCGACACCATCCGCCGGCGCACCAAACGCTACCAGACCGACGTACGCGCCAAAGCCGACTGCGCCCCCCTCGTAGCCGTAGACATCGACATCGTGCTGTGGAACGGCGAAGTACTCCGCCCGGCCGATGCCGCCGCCAACTACTTCCGCCGCGGCATGACCATGCTGAAATAAAGGTACTCTCGCTCGGTAAAACCAAATAAATTTGGTTTTACGCTCGACTTATTCGTATCTTTGACTACTGTCTTAGATACTCTCGCTCGGTAAAACCAAATAAATTTGGTTTTACGCTCGACTTATTCGTATCTTTGCTGGCAACAAATGAATTAGAGATGAAGATATCGGAATATCCCCTCGGAATACAGAGTTTCAGAAAACTCCGCGAACAAGGATGTATATACGTCGACAAGACTGCAGAGATTTTTAATCTTGTAAGCGGTTCCAACTATTACTTCCTGAGCCGTCCCCGCCGGTTCGGAAAGAGTCTGCTCGTGTCGACACTCGAGGAGTTCTTCTCGGGCAACCGCGAGCTCTTCAAGGGACTCGCCATCGACAGCCTCATGCCTGAGGAGTGGGAGAAGCATCCGGTGCTTCACTTCGATCTGAGCGGAAAGTCCTACCGCGAAATCGGAGATATCGAGAATTCCTTCAACGCCATGCTCGGCAGATACGAGAATATCTACGGTTGCGCTGACGCGGCTCTCACACCGCCGCTGCGTTTCGAGAGACTTATCCGCAACGCCTACGAAAAGACAGGAAAAAACGTCGTAGTGCTGATTGACGAATACGACCAGCCCATCATCAAATGCTTCGACAGTCCTGAGGTGCTTGAGTATAACCGCAAGGCCCTTCATGACTTCTACGAGGTGATGAAGCAGATGGACTCCATGCTGCGCTTCGTGCTGCTCACAGGAGTGGGTAAGCTGGGCAAACTGAGCGTATTCAGCGGACTGAACAACATCCGC
>DLAL01000001.1 GCA_002493945.1 Porphyromonadaceae bacterium UBA7048 | reverse complement strand
ACACAGAGCAGGCGCTGCTTCCGGCTCCGGAAGCAGCGCCTGCTCTGTGTGTGTTACGAAAGGATGTCAGCGTGTGAGACAGACGTCCTTCTGCTTGGCCATGCGGCGGAGATTGAGGATGGCGTAGCGCATGCGTCCGAGCGCGGTGTTGATGCTGACACCGGTCTGTTCGGCGATTTCCTTGAACGACAGGTCGCGGTAGAAGCGCATGTCGACCACTGTGCGCTGCTCATCGGGAAGGAGCGACACGAGGCGGTGAAGGTCCTGCTCGATCTGTATGTCGACCAGGGCGTCCTCGATGTTGTCTTCGGCCAGATCCTTGCGGTTCAGGAGATTGTAGTCCACATCATCAGTGGAAATGGCGCACTCGGCCTTCTCGGAGCGGAAAGTATCCACCACGAGGTTGCGCGCTATGCGGTACAGCCATGCCGAGAACTTGCCCATATCATTGTATCGGCCCTGTCGGATAGTTGTGATAGCCTTGATGAAAGTCTCCTGAAATATATCGTCGGCCAAATCGCGGTCGCGTACCATCTGGAATATATAGCTGAACAGCCGCTGGCGATACCTCATAAGCAAAGTATCGAACGCCAGGTTGTCACCGTCAGCGTAAGCCGCCACCAACTGCTCGTCGGTGAGCTTTGTAAGATTGCACATTTTCTATTCTATTTTTGATTAGAGTGGAGATTTTTCGATAGGCAGTGCGAGGTTTTGATTAATAATTGTATTATAATAGCTGTAGCCCGAACTGTCGGGCGGATTGCAAAGTTAAAAAACATCTGCAATAATTCCAAACATAATCCGACCATATTAACGTAGTTTAACCTCCCGAAGGCAATAAAACGCCACATCCGGGAGTTGTCTTGAACTGTTATGGTATATCTTCGCCATCCGATTGCCTGCGCAGCCTTAGCACTGCTGCTCGGCTCCTGTGTCTCCGACCGGGAGCCTGAGTCCTTCGTGGCCGCCGGCGACCGGTTGCCGTCATTCACCGTGACGATGAACGACGGCTCGGTGGTCGAATCGCCGTCGTCGCTCGAGGGCAAAGTCTCGGTCATCGCCTTCTTCAGCACCACCTGCCCCGACTGCCGGGCCGAACTACCTGAACTTCAGGCAGCCTACGAGCAGTCAGACGAAGCGGTGTTCATGCTCATAGCACGCGAAGAAGACGCCGCTTCGATAGAGGCGTACTGGCATGCCAACGGGCTGACTCTGCCCTACTCCGCCCAGACTGACCGCGCTATATATAATGTGTTCGCCGCGTCGGGCATACCGCGCGTCTACGTAGCCGACCGCTCGCTCACTGTGGCCGCACAGTACGGGCCTGAAGGCGTCACTGCCGGCGAACTCTCCGCCCTTATCAGCACTCTCGGCGATAGCAGCCATCTGAACAATCCATAGTCAACGGTGAGCCGACACACTGTATTGTTTGTTACTTTGCATAAAAAACAGACAATACAGACATGACTATGACACCTATCATCATCTGGACCGCAATTGTAGCTCTCCTTCTCGTCATCATCACCGCCGACATCATCGTACGCCACCGCCACAGCCGGCATGAACACAGCCGCCGCATCCGCCCTATCGACCTGGCCACCGAGCGCGAGGAATTCTTCATCACAGGCGACCGTCTGGCCGCACAAGAGGATGACGACGATGACTTCTGAAACGACATCAGCCGGAACGCCCCGGCGCCTCTGCCTCTTCCTGGCGCACTACAGCGCCGTACTGCTCGGATGCGGAGCCACCTGCATCCGCCTGACAAAGAACGTCGAGCGCATTGCCGCCTCATTCGGCTACCGCGCCGAAATAACCATCATGCCGCGCCACGTGCATCTGTCGGTGACTGACAGTCAGGGCACTGACGTGGTGACTGCCATAGAATCGGTGCCGCAGACCGGTATCAGCTTCGCCCTCAACACCGAACTGAGCCGCCTGAGCTGGGCGACCGCCGACAGCGGCCTCTCGCTGGAGGAATGTTCCCGGCAGTTCGACGACATAGTACGCACCACCGGAAGCCGCCACAGCCGCACCACCGAACTGCTGCTGGCATCGGCGGCCAACGCCGCCTTCTGCCGGCTATTCGGCGGCGACGCCATCGCAATGGCCGTGGTGCTGGCGGCCACTATGGCAGGATACTACATCAAGCAGCTCATGCTCGGCCGACATATCGACCTCAGGCTGACAGTGATCGTGTGCGCATTCGTCTCGTCGGTCATCAGCGCCGCCGACTCTCTCTTCAGCCTCGGCACTACCCCGGCCATCGCGCTGGGAACGAGCGTGCTGTATCTCGTGCCGGGTATCCCGTTCCTCAATTCATTCAGCGACCTGCTCTACCGCCACTATATCTGCGCATTCAGCCGGTTCGTCGACGCCGTAGTGCTCACCTGCTGCCTCTCGGCCGGACTCTGCGCCGGCATGGCGGCGATGAACTCGGGCATGTTTTAGCGTGTTATTCACATAATGACAATACTTATGATAAGCGATATTCTACAGGACGCATTGTTCGCCGCGATAGCAGCTATCGGATTTGCCGCTATCAGCCGGCCGCCGCGACGCGCTTTCGTATACTGCGCCGTGATAGCCGCTGTGGGCCACTCCGCACGCATGGTGCTGATGTCGGCCGCAGGGATGCACATCGTGGGAGCCAGCTTCATAGCCTCCTTCACCATAGGCATGCTGGCCGTATTCGCCTCGCCCATGGCCCGCATCCCGGCCGAGACATGCTTCTTCCCCTCCCTGCTGCCCATGATTCCGGGCATCTATGCCTACAAGTCATTCGGAGGACTGGCCATGTGCCTGCTGCACACCGAGGAGCAGCGCTTCTCGCACTACTTCGTCCTCTTCGCCTCGAACGGCCTGACGTGCCTGGCCGTCATACTCGCGCTGGTGCTCGGCGCCACCCTTCCGGTATTCATATTCAAAAAAGTATCCTTCCAGGCCACACGTAAAGCCGAAAAACCGTAACTTTGCATTATATCACACATTATGGAACTGCATCAGCTCAAATACTTCGTCAAAGTCGCCGAAACCCTCAACTTCTCGGAAGCCGCACGGTCGCTCTGCATCACCCAGAGCACACTCTCGCAGCAGATACGCCAGCTTGAAGGCGAACTCGACACTCCCCTCTTCATCCGCAACAGCCACAGCGTGGCGCTCACCGAAGCAGGGACGGAGCTGCTGCCGTTCGCACGCGACACCCTCAACGCCGCCGACCGGTGCCGCACACGCATAGCCGACCTCAACCGCCTCGCAGCCGGCGAGCTCAACATAGGCGTCACTTACTCGTTCAGCCCTATGCTCACCGAGACCATACTGACGTTCATGAAGATGTACCCCAAGGTGAAGCTGAACATATGCTACAAGCCCATGGCCGAACTGATGCAGAAACTCATACGCCGTGAGGTAGACTTCGTGCTGGCCTTCAGACCGCTGCAGCCCATGCGCGGCGTGGACTCGCATATTCTCTTCCAGAACACACTCTCGGCCGTCGTGGCCGACAGCCATCCGCTGGCGGCACTCGACAAGGTGACACCGGCCGAACTCGAGCAGTACGACCTGGCACTCCCGTCAACCGGACTTCAGGCACGCAACGCCTTCGAGCAGCTCGCCGAGCCGTACATCGACCGCATGCGCATACGCCTCGAACTCAACGAAGTGAACATTCTGCTGAAACTCGTACGCCGCAGCCGTCTGGTGACGATACTCGCACAGGACACCATATACAACGAGACCGGTCTGCGGGCTATACCGCTCGACGTGCCCGGCAACGAGATGAACGGATGCGTCCACACCCTCCACGACAGCTACTACAAGCAGTCAATGCGCGAATTCATACGTCTCCTCGGCGAGTCGCTGTCAGTCCGCCAGCGCCGCGAAGGATGGCTCTGACCCGGCGGAGCGCCGTCACTTTGACTTGCTCCTGGCTTTGGGCCTGACCTTTATGCCTTTGCGCGCGATATAATCCCTGAACTTCTTGAAGTCACCGCGGAAAAGGTCGATATCGACACGATGGTCGATACCCTTGCACACCCCTTTCTCCGTGAACTGCCACACCTCCCAGTGGCGGGCGTCAGGCTTCTTGCCATAGCGCGCTATCCAGTAGTCATAGCCCTCGAGCGCCGTTCCGCGCAGATACTCCTTGTAGTATCGCTCGTAGGTATATATCACAGGCTTGACCCCGTAATGCTTCTCCACCAGCACCAGCCAGCGGAGAGCCATGGCTATGACCTTCTCCGTATGCTCGCGGATAGCCTTCTCTGGCACCTCAAGGTCAAGAACCGGAGGGAAATCCCCCGGCTCAAGAGGCGTATTGGCGATGAAGAACCGCACCTGCTCGTCGACATCGCTCGTCGTCGACAGAAAATGATAGGCTCCGCGCACCACTCCGCAGCGGCGCGCCTCGCGGAAATTGCGGGCAAACTGAGGGTCGCGCACAGTCACTCCTTCCGTACTCTTCATCAGCGCAAAAAGCACCGGCTGGACGTACTGACTCTTCTTCTTTCCGGCAAACACAACACCGCGCGCATCGGCCGACAGCGACAACTGCGTCCACCGTATAGTCTTCTGATATTTCGACACATCGATACCGTATACCCGCTTGCCGGCGCGAAACTTCATGCCGCGCGGCTTCACATAGCGTCCGCGCGACCAAGTGCCGAACTCGATAGTCCCGTCGGCATACACCATGCGGCCCAGTCCCTCCTTGAAGTCATTCTTCCAGTATCCATAGTACACATTCCCGTTGTCGTACCGGCAGACACCGTAGCCGTGATACTTTCCGGACTCCGACATCTCACCGACATAGACTCCCGAACCACGGCGCACCTCACGCGGAGCGGCAGCATCAGCAGCCACAGCGCTCAGAAGCACCGCGACGAGACACATAATGCGACAAAAGATACACTTAAACATAGAATATAAGCTGCCGGGAGTAACCCGATTGCAAATATAACATTTTTCTGGCAATCATGTTCAACAAAACGGCGACAATTCGAATACGCGTCACCTTATCCCATACAAATACCTGTCTAAAAGTACATTACCCCACCGCGCACAGCACCCCGATATAGAAAATTCAAAAAAATCCTCAAAAAATTTGGCAGACTCAAAAAAAGGCAGTAACTTTGCACTGCAATTGAGAAAAACACCTCAAAAGCGAGATTCGCTAGCTCAGCTGGTAG
>DLAL01000073.1:57313-66856 GCA_002493945.1 Porphyromonadaceae bacterium UBA7048 | reverse complement strand
GCGTGTCCGCTGAACAGTTACGGGTATTTTGTTAACTAATGTGTAACTTTGCCGATAAAATTGAATTCTAAGCCTCATTTTTCATCATTTCTCACTGGTTCTATACCACTCTGACCCAAGTTATGTTGTTTAAATCCAAATTATTAACCCTGTTGTCTTTGCTGCTGTTGCTAACCGGCGTATCGGCCGTGGCCCAGAACAATATCACAGTGAAGTCATTCGCAGAAGACCCCAACGAGACCACACCGCACGTACATCCGGTGACCGACCCGAGCAGCGGCGACAAATGCGCCCTCATCATCGTCACCAACGTCGAGGCCGGCGGCTATCACTTTGATTTCGGCGGTCTTTACAGCAAAGTCGAGGAGCGCACCGTCGGCGGACGCCCGGCCTATCTGGTATACGTCGCACCCGGCGCACGCCGCGTGACCATCTCCAACAGCAATTCGTCGATCGGCACCCTGCGCGACTACCGCTTCAGCAAGGGACTTGCCAAAGCCACCACCTACCGTATGGAGCTGGGAGAGATATATCTGTCCACTCAGAAGCAGTACCTCGAATTCACCGTCTCGCCCACTGACGCCTACCTTGAAGTGAACGGCGAGCCCTGGGCGCTCAACAGCGATGGCTACGTGAGCAAGAGCGTGCCCTTCGGCACATACAACTATATGGTGAAGGCCACCGACTACCACGCCGAGCCGGGCACTGTCGTGGTCAACGACCCCAATCAGGCCGTAAAGGTCAACCTGAGACTGCGTCCGGCCTACGGTTTTCTGACCGTCAACGGCGGCGACGCCCTTGAAGGCGCCAACATCTACATCGACGAGAAGCGCGTGGGGACGGGCAACATCATAAAGACACGCCTCGCCAGCGGCACCCACACTCTGAAGATATCGAAAGATCTGTACAACCCCTATCAGGAGACGGTGGTCATCAAGGACAACGAGGAGACCATCATCCGTCCGATGCTCGACGGCAACTTCGCACAGGCCCATGTTCGTGCCGACGGCTCGGACATCTATCTGGACGGCCGCAAGCTCGGCACGGGCGAATGGTTCGGCCAGCTCGTCCCCGGCGACTATGTGTTCGAGGCGCGGCGCAGCAGCCACCGTCCGGCGCGCAAGCAGGTGTCTGTTCTCCGCAAAGGTCAGAAAATAGAAGTAGTCATGCCCATCCCCGAGCCTATCTACGGCTCAATCAATGTGGAGAGCACACCTCGCGGCGCGCAGGTGAAGGTCGACGGAGTCCTGAAGGGCAACACGCCTATCAGCATCAACAATATCCTGGTCGGCCAGCACACGGTCGAGGTATCGCTGAAAGGCTATCAGCCCTCGACACAGACCGTCAACGTCGAAGACGGACTCGAGACCACCGTCAAGCCTACGCTTACCAATCTCATAACCCTGCTTATCAGCGCGCCCAACTCCGAGGCCGTGTACGTCGACGGCACCCGTCAGGAACTGACGTCAGGCTCGGCTCGCGTATCCGTACGTCCGGGACGCCACACCATTTCGGCCACTCCGAACTACTCCTATTACTACAAACCTTTCTCCACTACCGAGAACTATACTCAGAACCAAAGTGTGTACATTAAGCACAAATCCATCCTGCGCCAGCGCAAGGACATGTATATCCTCGCAGGCGGCACTGTCGGCTCGATGACCACTTTCGGCGGAGCGCTGGGCTTCCATGCCGGCGGCTTCTGCTTCGAGGCCGAGTATCAGTATGCCGGGCTGAATGATGACGTGAATATGTACATGTATTCCAAAGACCCGGAAACCGGTGACTGGGGAGAAGGCCTTCCTCATAATAGTAGTTATACTGACCAATACGTTGACTTATGGCCCGAGCACATCCTAACGGCACGCGCCGGCTGGCGAATCCTGACCGGCAGCGGATTCCACATCACTCCTATGCTCGGCTACCGTATACTGACCGACTTCGACGAGTATGCCAACAGCATAACGTTCTCAGCCCGCGTGGATTATATGTGGAACCACAACTTCGGAGTAGTCCTGACGCCCGAATACTATCAGAATATCGGTGCGTGCTATGATTATAACAAAGCCGCACATTTCAGCAGTAAGGCGAAGAGCTACATGACGGGCTTCAACGTCAATCTTTCATTTATGATTATGTTCTAAATCTCCGGGATGCACTATGAAAGCAACAAGAATAATCAACAGAACAGCGGCTGCGCTCCTTCTCCTTGGAGCTGTCGCCTGCAACGAAGCGTTCGAAGTTCCCGAAGGTGTGGAAGTTGTCGTTTCGGATAAACATATCTATCTCTCCGCAAGCGTATACTATGGCTCATACGGCAAAGAGAGTTTTTCGGCATATGGAGATGAAGGGGAATTCCGGATTTCCTCGGATGGGGACAGCTGGGTCATCTCTGACATTCCCGACTGGGTGTCGATAGAACGGACAAGCGGGACCGGATACGCAGGAGATATCCCCATGACTGTCGAGCCCAATTACAGCGCCTCTCCCCGTGTCGCAGTGCTCAGCGTAACGGCAGAAGGTTTTTATGTCAAACACTGCACCGTAGTTCAGAAAGGTGTGGACCCCTACATATCCGACGCCGAGGAGATATACTCTACTATATACCGGAATGTACCGGCCAAAGCAGGCTCATACACCTACGCTCTCGACACGAATGTCCCGTCTGAGGATATCGAAGTGAGTGTGGACGTCGACTGGATAACGGGGGCACAAGTGCAGGACAGTGGCCTCGTGTTCACCGTCGAAGCCAACAGCTCGACGTCAAGCCGCTATTACGGCCTCATAAAACTGTCGTATAACGACAAAGTCTATCTGACCTATGCCATTACACAGAACGGCGTATCGGCGTCGCTGTCGACTTACTCGTATGATGTAGAGCCGGCAGGAGGAACGCATAGAGTCGGAGTCGACAGCAATACCGACTGGTATGCCGTGGTCCGCGAAAGCGACGAATCGTGGATGTCAGTAAAATATATCTCGGCAAATCAGTTTGAGGTAACCGTCACAGCCAACAAGACTACGAGGACAAGATATGGCGAAGTATACATCCGGACTCTCGAAAAGGACGGCTCGGCAGGAACCATTCTGACAACGATGTCAATCAAACAGGCAGGTCTGAGCCTTTCGCTCGGCACGGCGGAAGAGGATATAAACGCCTCGGGAACCAACTCCGTAACCGTGACAGTCACAAGCAACTCCGACTGGGTTGTCTCCAATCTTTCGCAAGACTGGCTCACAGCAAGCCCGCTCAGCGGCAGCGGAAACGGAACCATCACGTTCCGGTCCAAGAGCGCCAATCCGGATTATATGAAACGATATGCCACCGCAACTGTCACAATCGCCGGCACTGATCTTTCCGAAACAGTAGGTATCGCACAGAAAGCGAAAACTCAGGGCGTCGATGCAACGACACTCGAGATGCCCTGGAAGGCATCGTCGCGCGAGCTGCAGCTCAACATAGCCGGCAGCTGGCAGGCCGCCATATCCGAATCGTGGATACACCTCGACCGCACGCATGGCGACGGCAGCGCGACGCTCAACGTCAGCGTCGACCGCAACGACGGCATGGAGGCGCGCACGGGCTACATCACCCTCGCCTCAATCAATCAGACATTCACCATCACGGTGAACCAGCAGAGCCAGTACTTCACGCTCGACAGCACCACAGGCACCATCACGGCTCTCGGAGGCAGCATCAATCTGTCAGTCAGCTCGTCGATAGGCTCGCAGGCCGAGATGTGGTCGTCAGCCGATGACCACACCGCTCCCGAGTGGGTGTCGATAAGCAACACTTCGGGCAACAGCTACACCATCACGGCCGCCGCCAATCCATCCGGCCTGCCGCGCACTGCCGTGGCTGCCTTCACGCCCACCGAGGAAGAGGCTGCCGACTCATTCAGGCAGGGCCTGCTCTTCAACGTAACCCAGGAAGGACGTCGCCTCGCAGCCAACGTCACAAGCATAGACGTGACGCGCAACGGCGGAACTACGGAGACCTACACGCTCACGGTCGACGGCGAATTCAGCATCGAGAAGGGCGCGGACGACTTCTGGTACATGCTCGTCACCGACGGCGCGGCGTTCCGCCTCGTAGTGACGCCTAATACCGGCGAGGAGAACCGCACCGGTGCCGTCACCGTAAGGCTCCTCGGCACACCCGAAGGCGAGGAATCCACGCTCACCATCCCCGTGGTACAGTACGGCAAGGGTGCCAACATAGGCATCGGCGGTTTCGGACCTGACGAAGACTGGACCATCAAAGCATACAAACGATAAATCAACCATGCGACAAATGTTCAAATATATCAACACAGCCATCATCGGCGCAATGTGCCTGCTCGCAGGCGCTTGCTCCGGCGATGAGCCGGCGACGGACACAAGCGCTTCCGGCAGCGGAGCCGCCGTCACCATACCCGTGAATTTCAGCGTCGGCCTCAACGACTTCGGCAGCTCGCGCAGCAGCTTCGACGAGTGGCCCGACGGCGCCACCGTTATGATGTACAGTGCTACAACAAGCTCTGTCTACGGATTCATCAGCTACTCGGCATCATCCAATCAATGGACAGCGACATTCACAACGGCCCCTGCTTCCGGCGAAAATCAGCCGTGCCGCCTTTACTATGTGCCGGGATGGACAGCTTCCGACTACTCCACCACATCTATCGTTTCGACTCTCCCCACAGTTCCTAACTATGCTGCGACAACCACATATGACTATGTCAACGACGAATTAAATCTCTTCGGTGTTCTCGAACCACTCACAGGGCGCCTCAGACTCCGGAGCGAAACACCGGGAACACTTGTATGGAATCGTGGACTTCAGGACTTCAGCAGAGAGACTTTGTCTATCGTCTCGTCAGCAGCCACCCCGAGTGAATCCACCGCCATGATAAAAGATGACGACGGGTTCTATTACACTCCTTATCTGTATATCGAGTCAATACCTTCTTTCAGAAGAGGTAATTACATTTATACCTACACTGATAAGTCTAAAAAACTCAAGAGGACTCAGAGTGTGGTCATCGAGGCACCCGATGCCGAAGAAATCACCCCGACATGGAGTAGCCAGTCAGCAAGTATTACAGGTTATCTCAATCAAGTGAATGTGTATGGAAGCGTCACCGGTACGCTTATAAGTGACAACTATGAAAATGCCGACGGCTTCCGCTTATACGGTTCTTTTACATGGAAGCCCTACAGCGGGTCGTCGCTTTCTTACTCAAATACTTATCCATATCCGTTCTTTTTCAATGTAAAGGACAAAGACGGCACAACGACTCAGTATTATGTTGAGCCACGAATATCATCGGGCACATATACATTCGAATTCGACATTAGCTCTACTTCAATCTCGCAGATATATGTTGAAACGCACTTCGACGTCTACGTCACCATCAACTCATACACCCTCGAATACAAATAAAATCTACTCATTATGAAATCAGCAATCAAATCAGTAATGGCTGTCATGGCAGCCGCCTTCATCATGCTGGGCACCACTGCCTGCGGCTCAAAGAAAATGGCTTCGGCCGAAATAAAGGGCGAGAAACTCCAGGCCGAAACTGTCTGCCAGCAGCTCAAGGAAGAGAAACCGGCCGTTCGCGCCCTCGGCGAAGGTACGAACTTCAGCCAGTCATTCGCCAAGACCTATGCCGAAGGCCAGGCACGCGCCGAATTTGCCCGTCAGCTCAGTTCGCTCGTATCCACAGCATCCAAGCAGAGCAATGACGCCGCCAATGCTTACAGCAGCAACGGCAAGAAAGGCAACGAAGTGTCTGACCAGGCCCTCTCGTCGGATGCCTTCGCACAGCAGATAGCCGAACAGACCATCCCGGGGCTCGTTGTCATCAAGACCGAGACATACAAGCGCAAGGACAACCAGTACCACGTATTCGTCTGCCTTGAATATATGGGAACCGTCAACGCGCTGGCCGAAGAACTCACCAACGCCTATATGGCACGCGTCAAGCAGATGATACCCGACGAAGACCGCGAGAAGATGCAGGTACGCCATGACTCGTTCTTCGAACAGATGACCAAATATCTGCAGCGCATAAACGGCACCGCAAACTAAACATATCATAAACCAACAACGATGCGCACGTATCTGACAGCCATCATTCTCCTGCTCGTCTGCGCGGCAGCCGCCCGGGCACAGTCGTGGTCGGAAGTAATATCAAGCGGAAAGTACTTCTACGGCGAAGCCAAAGGCGCCACCATGGCCGAAGCGAACCGCGACGCCATGGCCATGCTCCTGTCGCAGATCAAGGCGAACGTGAAGGTCGACACCGGCATCAGGAACAACCGCGTGGAGCAGAACGGCAAGGTGGTGAGCGACAACACCACCTTCGCCGCCACGGTGGAGATTGTCTCCGAAGCCACTCTTGAGGAAACTCAGATGGTGGTGTTCGAGACGGAACCCGAGTGCCATGTGGGCCGGTGGATAGCCAAAAGCGACCTCAACAAAATCTATGAAGGACGCCGCCGCAAAATCGAAGGATACATCGACAGCGGCGATCGCGCGCTCTCCAAAGGCAAGATTGACGTGGCTCTCCGCAGCTACTACTGGGCTTTCATGCTCACCAAGTCGATGCGGCTGGCCGGACAGGAGGAATACGACGGTCACACGCTGATGACGTGGCTGCCCGAGCGCATTGAAGACATTCTGAGCGAAGTAAAAGCTGTAGTGGCACGCCGTGAGGGGGATGAAGTGGACATCTACTTCACCTACCGCGGCGCGCCCGTCAGCTCTATCGACTACACGTACAGCGACGGAGGCGTGTGGAGCAACCTCTGCACGGCCGTCGACGGATATGACCGCATGGAGTTCTCGCCCAATACGTCGCACGAGCAGTACAACATCTCCATCGAGTATCAGTACAAAGGACAGAGCCGCATCGACGCCGAAGTGGCCGGTGTGATGGCCGTGGGCGGCGAATCGGTCATACCGCGCTCCTTCAAGACCATACGCCCCGAGCCGCAGGCCACAGCCGCCTCGATACCGGCCACGGCCATAGCGCCCGGGCAGAAGGCCGAGGAGATTGCCGCAGCCACGCCCGTAGCGGCCGAGGCGCCGCGCAAGTCGGCATTCAGCGACATCGACGAGGACAACTACCGGCGTCCCGAACCGATGACGGGTTCATCCACCGATATTTACAAGTCGATGATGGACACGGTGCTGACGAGTATTCTGTCGCGCACCTACAAGGTGCCCCGGCATATGTTCACCGACGCGGGCTACTCCAAGTACCGCCGCCTGTTGAAGTACGGCAACAGCAAGCTCACCGGCACTCCCGAACTGCGCTTCACGCCTTTCGACGGAGGCGTGGTCGTACGCGGCATCCAGCTCACGTTCAGCTTCTCGCACGGCTCGCGGAAACATTTCACGGAGAACATGGTGTTCACGTTCGACAGTTCGAAGCGCATCGACAATATAGCCTTCGGACTCGACAAGGCTTCAGAGGACGACATCCTCGGCCGCTCGACCTTCCCTGTAGAGAACCGCCAGCGCATAGTGCAGTTCATGGAGAACTACAAGACGGCCTTCGCCCTCCAGGACTGGGACTACATAGCGCGGATTTTCGATGACGACGCCATCATCATACGCGGCACCGTCATCGAGACATCGAAGCGCAGCGAGGACAACTACTACAAGAACGACAAGCGCATCGTCTACCAGCGCGAGACCAAGGAGCAGTACATCAGGCACCTGCGCGAACAGAGCAAGGAATTCATCAACATCCGCTTCAATCAGACCCAGGTGGTGCGCCCCGTGGCCACCGAGGAGGTCTACGGCATACAGATCGAGCAGGACTATTACTCAAACAACTACAGCGACCACGGCTACCTGATGCTCGCCGTGAACTACAACGACCCCGACCGTCCGCTCATATTCGTCCGCACCTGGCAGCCGCAGCCCGATCCCGAGTTCGGCACATACACCATCCACGACTTCCCCTTCATCGCCACCGAAAACCATAGCGACACTTCCATATGAAAGCCTACCGCATCATCACGGCGCTGCTGACCGCGGCAGTCTGCGTCACTGCTGCGGCTCAGAAGAAGTCGCCGCAGCAAAGCTACGAGGATTTCTACCGCCGCTCGGCCGAGAAGTATAACTCCTTCCGCGACAAGGCCAACAAAGACTACGCCGACGCGCTACGGCGCGCATGGTTGCTGTACTACGGCGAAGAACCCGTCCCGGAGCCGGTTGACACGGTGCCTCCGCTGCCCATCGAGGAATATGAGAAACCCCGGCCCGAGCCGGTCATCGACCGTGAGATAGTCATCGAGGAAGAAATAGTCATTCCGCCTCCGGCTCCTCAGCCCGAGCCCGTCGAGCCCATAGAGGAAGTGACCGTCCCCATCTACCACATCACGCCCATCGAGGAGACAAGGCCGCCCGAACCGCCGCACATCGACTTCGACTACTACGGCACACAGTTGTCCGTCAGGGATTTCCCGTCGCTCCGCCTCGCCGGATACTCCCACGGCGCCATAGCCGACGTGTGGGAGCGCCTGAGCAGCCGCGACTATAACAACGTCGTGGTCGACTGCCTCCGCCTCCGGGAGGACCGCAATCTGTGCGACTGGGCCTATATGCGCATGGTCGACCGACTGGCCAAGGCCAAATTCCCGTCGGACCGGCCGATGCAGACCCTCTTCACGGCATACGTCATGGTGCAGAGCGGCTACGACATCCTGCTGTGTCAGACCGACACGGCGATGGACTTCATGTACCGCTGCGACAACACGATATTCAATCACGTGTACTTCATCATGAACGGCGCGAAGTACTATCCCTATCACTCCGCCACGACGTCATTCAAGGCGAATGTCTGCGATGTGCCGTTCAGAGGCTCGTCGCAACTTAGCATGGAAGTGACCGTGCCGCGGCTCGACACCGAGTACTCGGACTACCGCCATATGTCCGCGGACAGATACCCCGGGGCGAAAGCCGACGTGCGTGTCAATAAGTCGCTGATGGATTTTTACTCGGACTATCCCTCCTCCGCCCTGACATCAGACTTCATGAGCCGCTGGGCCTACTACGCCAACACGCCGCTGTGCGACGAAGCCCGCTCGACGCTCTACCCGATGCTGCGCTCACAGACCGAAGGGCTGAGCCGCCTCGATGCGCTCAACCTTATCCTGAACTTCTGCCAGCACTCGCTGCCCTACGGCTACGACGACGAGATATGGGGCGGCGACCGCGCCTTCTTCCCTGACGAGAGCATCTACTATCCGCTGTCGGACTGCGAGGACCACGCGATACTCTTCGCACGCCTCGTCCGCGACATACTCGACCTGCCGGTGGCTCTCATCTATTACCCGGGCCATCTTGCCACGGCCGTAGCCGTCGACGGCGCCACGGGCGACTACGTGAACTTCAAAGGGCGCCGCTACTATATCTGCGACCCCACGGCGCACGGTCCCGTGGGCGTGTCGATGGCCGGTATGAGCACTGACAGCGCCACGGCCTTTGCAGTCCGGTAAAAAAACACTATCTTTGCGGAGTATAAGTAACTCGCAAAAATTAGC
>DLAL01000073.1:33900-57013 GCA_002493945.1 Porphyromonadaceae bacterium UBA7048 | reverse complement strand
TGATTTTCGTCTGAGGAAGATGGCATGTAGTGGGCTACATGCATGATGACGAGGACGGAAAGCGGCCAAAAGACGAGAATTACATCGCAGCAATCTACAGAAGTTACTTCTTAATTTAATATAAACTAATTTTTAAGAGTTACTTAACCTTTAATATACTCCGCTATGGCTCTGCTCGAAGTTTGTGCCGCTGATATCGAGAGTGTGCAGGCTGCCGTCGACGGCGGCGCACACCGCATCGAACTGTGTTCGGCCCTGTCGGCCGACGGTCTGACGCCGTCGCCGGGTCTGATGGCCGAGGCTCGGCGCATCACCTCCGGAGGCGGTGTGCTGATGAATGTGCTGATGCGGCCCGACGAGCGGCCGGGATTCGTGCTGTCGGAAGCGGCGGCACGCGTTGTCTGCCGCGACATCGCCGAGGCGGCGCGCACAGGTGCCGACGGTGTGGTCATCGGGGCGCTGACTCCTGACGGCGACATCGACACCGCGCGCGTGAGGCAGCTGACAGACTTCGCCCGTGACTGCGGCCTGTCGGTGACCTTCCACCGCGCCTTCGACCGCGTGCGCAATCCGGCTGAAGCGCTCGAGGTGCTTATCGCCATCGGCTGCGACCGCGTGCTGACCTCGGGTCAGGCGCCGACAGCCGGCGAGGGCCGCGAACTGCTGCGGAGACTCGTCTGTCAGGCTGCAGGGCGCATCGTCATCATGCCCGGAGCGGGAGTGACGCCGGCCAACGCCGCCGATATCGCCGCGTATACGGGCGCCGCGGAGCTTCATTCGTCGTGCCGCCGCAAGGGTGCCGTCAGCAGCGATGCCGCCACCGTCCGCGCCATAGCTTCGTCCATATCCGCAATCAATCCAATACCATGAAAAAGATATTCGCCACCATCCTGACGGCTCTCGTCGTCAGCTCTTCGGCCACTGCCGCCACCCGGCGCGACTCGGTGGCCATGTACACCGACTTCCTCTACGACATCATGCCGGTGTCGGACTCCATCGACTATCCGCGCGACTTCTGGGAGGCCAACGTGGCCCGGTCGCTGGAGACACGCGCCGCCATGCCGTGGGGCGCGAAGATACCCGAGCGCGAGTTCCGCCACTTCGTCCTCCCCGTGAGGGTGAACAATGAGAATATGGACATGTCGCGCATCGTCTTCTACGACGAGCTGGCTCCGCGCGTGGCAGGCATGAGCATGGCCGACGCCGCCCTCGAGGTGAACCACTGGTGTCACGAGAAAGCAACCTACGCTCCCAGCGACGGCCGCACCTCGTCGCCTCTGGCCACGGTGCGCACCACGCTCGGACGCTGCGGCGAAGAGTCGACCTTCGCGGTGGCGGCGCTGCGGTCGGTGGGCATACCGGCACGGCAGGTGTATACGCCGCGCTGGGCGCATACCGACGACAATCACGCATGGGTCGAGGTATGGGTAGACGGCCGGTGGCACTTCCTCGGAGCCTGCGAGCCCGAACCGCTGCTCGACATGGCGTGGTTCAACGCTCCGGCATCGCGCGGCATGCTGATGAGCACCAACGTGGCCGGACACTATGACGGGCCAGAGCAACAGCTGTACGCCGATTCGTGCTACACGCGCATCAACGTTACGTCGAACTACGCCCCCGTGCGCCGCGCCGAGGTCACCGTACTCGGTCCTGACGGCACTCCGGCCAAGGGCGCCAGGGTGACGTTCAGACTGTACAACTACGCCGAGTTCTACCCCGTGTTCACCACCACGGCCGACGCCGACGGCCGCGCACGGCTGATATGCGGACGCGGCGACCTGCTGGCATGGGCCGCTGACGACGACGGCAACTACGCCTTCGGGCGCTACGGAGCCGACGCCGACGGGCTGACGCTGCGGCTCGCCCCTGACGGCGCCACATCGTGGACCGAAGGCAGCGTGAGCCGCATGACGCTCACACCCCCGGCCCAGTCGGGCAGCCTGCCCAAGGCCACGGAGGCACAGACGGCCGACAACAACCGCCGCAAGGCATACGAGGACTCGGTGCGCAACGTCCGTATGGCCACATTCTACGACACGGCCCGCGGCGAAGCCTTCGCGGCCACGCTCGGTCCGACGGCGAGCGGCGAGGCACAGCGCATAGGAGTGCTCCTGAGCAAGGCTTACGGCAACAGCGAAGTGTGGATCGACGCTCTCCGACGCACCGACGACGCTCGCATACCTGCGCTACTCGACTGGGCAGCGACGCTCAGCGACAAGGACCTGCGCGACATCCCGGCGGAAGTCATCGACGATATGTTCACCCCAGCCAGAACAGTGTCTCCGCGCATCGCCAACGAACTGCTCACGCCCTTCTGCGGCGCGTTCGACCGTCTGGTCAGCCAGGAGCTGCGCGACTCGCTGCGGGCCAATCCGCAGTCGATACCGCAGTGGATTGCCGCCAACATATCCGACGCAAGCACCTTCAACCCCAACCGCTACTGCATATCTCCGGCCGGAGTATTCAGGGCGCGGCAAGCCGACACACGCTCGCGCGACATATTCTTCGTGGCCCTCTGCCGCTGGCTCGGCATACCGGCCGACATCGACGCCGTGACAGGCAACACACGCTGGAATCCCGACGGCACGGCACTGCGCCCCATAGCCCTCGGACAGAGCGCAGCCACCGCCGGCCGCAGCTCCGCAGGCACAGGACGACTGCGCCTGAGCTACACGGGCAGCGTACCGAAGGCGCCGCGCTACTACAGCCACTTCAGCATCTGCCGTCTCGACGGCGGCATGCCGCGGCAGCTCGAATACCCTGAAGAGACCTTCGCCGACACATTCGCCGGCGGCACCGAACTCGAGGCCGGACCGTACGTCCTCGTCACCGGACGGCGCCTGGCCGACGGCGGCGTGCTGACACGCATGGAGCGCTTCGACATCACCGGCGGCACAACGGTCGACCTGCCGCTGGTCATCGACGACGACCCGTCGGAGCTGAGCGTCATAGGCTCAATCAACGCCGACCCGCTGCTGCCCGTGACCGGCCGCGGATTCTTCGTATATGCCGTCATCTCGCCCGGCCACGAGCCCACCGTGCACCTGCTCAATGAGCTGAAAGCCAACCGCGAGACACTCGAGGCATGGTCCGGCCGTATCGTGCTGATGTTCGCCGACAGCGACGCCGCCTCGCGCTTCACGCCGGCCATGAGCGCAGGACTGCCGTCGAACGTAGCCGTCGTGACCGAGCCTCAGCCCGACCGCCTGCGCGAAGTCGCCGTACAGTTCGGCTTCGAGCCCGACGCCTCTGCCCTCCCCGCCGTCATCGTCGGCGACACCTTCAACCGCGTCGTCTACCACAGCGAAGGCTACCTCCCCGGGCTTGCCGACCGACTGATCGACATCATCCACCGTCTGCCGTAAAGGGAGCTTGCTCCGACATATAGTCTATAAAAAATTGTGGATTCCACACCTGTATGCGCAGGAGTGGAATCCACAAAATATGCGGTAAGCGATTAAATATTTTATCCGAATTTCGAGATTTTCCGCAGCTGGGGCTCGTTGATTATCTTGATGCGCCGGCCGTCGACTATCAGCAGGTGCTCGTTGACGAAGGTCGTGAGGGTGCGGATGGCGTTCGACGTGGTCATGTTCGACAGATTGGCAAGGTCCTCGCGCGACATGTATATCTTCAGCGTGCAGTTGTCGTCCTCGTATCCGTAGTTGTCCGCCAGCACGACGAGAGCCTCGGCGAGGCGTCCGCGTATGTGCTTCTGGGTAAGATTGACTATTTTAGTATCCGAACCGCCGAGGTTTCGCGAGAGTTCGTGGATGAAGAACCACGCCAGCTTCATGTTGTTCTGTATCAGATCACGCACGATGTGCAGTGGCACTGCTCCGAGAGTCGACGGCTCGAAAGCGGCCGCACTCGACACGTAAGGCTCGCCGGCGAAAAACGCACGATACCCGAAGTACTGCACCGGACGAATCAGACGGAGTATCTGCACGCGGCCGCCCACGCCCTCCTTGATTTTCTTCACCTTACCCTTGAGAAGTACCCACAGGAACTCCGGCTCATCGCCCTCGGCATATATGAGCTGGTTCTTCTTGAAAGAATGTATCTGAAGGTTGTCGGTGACGAAGCGTTTTTCGTCGGCAGACAAGACTGACCAGATTTCGGCCATATCTTCATTTATGACTTTTTCTAAGGCGGCTTTGAGCATAAGAAAAAATTGGTGCGGTGGATGTTTTGGAGCTCCGGATATGTCGATACGACGGAGGCATATATTCGGAATAGTCTTCGGGTGTGCAAAGTTAGTGAAAATATTTGACTGCACGACAAAAAATGTTTCATAAAAATGTTTTACAGCACATTTTCCGCCACTTTTGAACGAACCGCACATAGGACAGCCCACACTCCTTAACTTTATTTAACCCTTACACATATATCCTTATTCATCACTTACGGCGTATTCGTAGTATCTTTGCCGTGCCGCTCCGGCGGCCACTTGCCAAACTGCGAACCAACCTCTGTATCACATTATGGAAAATGTAGAACTCATTCTCATAAATATCACAGGGTCTGACCGTCCCGGTGTGACTTCGGCGCTGACTTCCATCCTCGCCCGGCACAATGCACAGATTCTCGACATCGGTCAGGCCGACATCCACCACTCTCTCTCTCTGGGCATCCTCTTCCGCACCGACCCGAACACTTCGGGCGACATCATGAAGGACCTCCTCTTCAAGTGCTATGAGCTGCAGGTCAAGATACGGTTCACTCCCATATCGGTCGAGGACTATGAAGCATGGGTGGCACGTCAGGGCAAGAACCGCTGGATCATCACTATTCTGGGCCGCCGGCTCACCGCTCTCCACATAGCTCTCGTCACCGAGGAGATAGCGCGTCAGGAGCTTAACATCGACGGCATACGCCGCCTCACGGGCCGCCAGCCCCTCAACGCTGACCAGGAGCCGCGCTCGAAGTCGTGCGTCGAGTTCTCTGTCCGCGGCAATCCTCTGAACGTCACCGAGATGCGCAGCCGTTTCCTCGAGCTGTCCCAGCAGGAGGAGTTCGACATATCGCTTCAGGAGGACAACGTGTTCCGCCGCTGCCGGCGCCTGATATGCTTCGACATGGACTCCACGCTTATCGAGACCGAAGTCATCGACGAACTGGCCGACCGCGCCGGCGTCGGCCAGCAGGTACGGGCCATCACCGAGAGCGCAATGCGCGGCGAGATTGACTTCTGCGAGAGCTTCCGCCAGCGCGTAGCCCTCCTCAAAGGACTGGACGAAAGCGTCATGCAGGACATCGCCGAGAAACTCCCTCTCACCGAGGGTGTCACGCGCATGATGCAGGTACTCAAGCGCACGGGCTACAAGACGGCAATCCTCTCGGGCGGATTCACTTACTTCGGCAATTACCTCAAGCAGAAACTGGGTTTCGACTATGTCTACGCCAACGAGCTGGAGATTGTCGACGGCAAGCTCACCGGCCGATATGTGGGCGACATCGTCGACGGCAAGCGCAAGGCCGAGCTGCTCCGCATCATCGCACAGGTCGAAAACATCAACATCGCCCAGACCATAGCCGTGGGCGACGGCGCCAACGACCTGCCTATGCTCTCGACCGCCGGTCTCGGCATAGCGTTCCACGCCAAGCCTAAGGTGAAGAACACGGCGCGCCAGTCAATCTCCACCATCGGACTCGACGGCGTACTCTACTTCCTCGGGTTCAAGGACAGCTTCATCACTGACAGCCCTGCCGAAAAATAATCCCCGGGCAGGCAGCATCGGCCCCGGCAGAAATTCGCTGAACGAACATTCTTCAGCTCAGAAACGTTAATAACAAAAGTTTCAACTATTATGCGAGCCTCCAGGGTCATTAAGTGCTTCTTTATTTCCATCGCTCTATGTACGGCTTCCGTGGCTGCCGGACATAATCCGGAGCCACGGGTGCCGCAACATGAAGGCATCGGACTGGTATTGAGCGGAGGCGGTGCCAAGGGCATCGCCCACATCGGTGTTCTCAAAGCGCTGGAAGACAACGACATTCCCGTCGACTACATCACCGGAACATCTATGGGCGCCATCGTGGGCGGACTCTATGCCTCGGGATACAGCACGGCCGACATGATGGAGCTTCTGGCATCGGAGTACTTCGCCTCGATGGCGGCAGGCTCCATCGACCCTTCGTTCAGCTACTACTTCGCACGGCGCAGACCGTCGCCGCAGATGTTCGGCTTCTCGCCCGGTCGCGACAGCACCGGCACCCACGAGCGCTTCAATCCGCAGTCACTCATCGCACCTTCGCCGATGGCCTTCGGGTTCATGCAGATATTCACTCCTGCGTCGGCGCTGGCCCGCAACGACTTCGACCGTCTCTTCGTCCCCTTCCGCTGCGTGGCATCCAACATCACGCGCCGGCGCGCCACCGTTCTGGGGTCGGGCGACCTCGGCGATGCCGTGCGGGCGTCAATGAGTTTCCCCATGATATTCCAGCCCGTTGAGATTGACGGCGACGTGTACTACGACGGCGGCATCTACGACAACTTCCCCGTCGAAGCCATGGATTCGGTCTTCAGTCCCGCGCTGATGATAGGCGTCGACGTGTCGGCATCAGGCAAGAAAGGGCCGCACAACTCGTTCATGAGCCAGATTGACTATCTGGTCATGCAGCCGCAGACCTATACTGTCCCGGCCGACCGCGGCATAAAGATACGCGTCGACCTCGACGAGTTCGGGCTGCTGGAGTGGACCGCCGCCTCCGAGATATACCGCCGCGGCTACGAGAGCGCCATGGCTCTGATGGACTCCATCAAGACCCGAGTGCACGCACGCCGTCCGGCAGCCGAAGTGGAGGCACGCCGCCGTACCTTCAAGGCAGCTCTGCCGCCGCTGACATTCGGCAAGGTCCGCGTCACCGGAGGCACACCGGCGCAGAACGACTATATCTCCCATCTCTTCGCTCAGCCCCACGGCACCGACACCATCAGCGAGCGCGCCGCCATGCGTGCTTTCTACCGCGCCCTGTCGTCAGACAAGATACAGAGCATCGCTCCCCAGGCCACCTGCGACATCGGCTCGCCGGGACTCTTCACCCTCAATCTCGACGCCACGGTCAAGCGCAACTTCGACCTCGGCGTAGGCGGATACATCACCTCGAGCAACAACAGCTACATCTACGCCCGGGCAGGATACTCTCAGCTGAGCTTCAGCTCACTGAGCGCCGATGCCGAGATATGGGTGGGACAGAGCTACATGGCGGCGGCACTGAGCGGACAGATCAATCTGCCCACACGCATCCCCTCGGCCTTCCGCATCCTCGGGGTGGCATCGCGCCGCAAGTTCTACGACGACGAGAAGCTATTCTTCCGCGACTCCGACCCGACCTTCGTCACCCACCACGAATATTTCGGACGCATCTGCTGGGCCATGGCCGCCGGACAGTCCGGCGAGATAGAGACAGGCCTGGCCGGAGGGCGCAACTACGACACCTTCTACCGCAGCTACGACCACGAGAGCTACGAGGCCGGCCGCGACCGCGTGGCCCTGGACCTTGGCAAAGCCTTTGTGGCATACAGCTCCTCCACCCTCGACCACATCAACTTCCCCACCGAAGGCTATGAGTGGCGCGCCGAGGCTTTCGGAGTCATCGGCAAGGCCCGCTACCGCACCGCCACGGTGCAGGGCGAGGATCTCCGCACCGACTCGCACCAGGCATGGCTGCAGCTCAACGCCTCATGGCGCCGCTTCTTCCCTCTCCACCGTCACTGGGCTCTCGGAGCACAGGCTACCGCAGTGCTGAGCACACGCAAGCTCCTGAAAGACTACTACCCGGCCATCAGCAGCGCGCCGGCATACTGGCCCACCCCTGCCTCGCACAATATCTTCGACCCCGGACTGCGCGCCAACTGCTTCGCAGCCGTGGGCATAGTGCCCGTCTACAAGTACTCCGACCGCCTTCAGGCACGTCTGAACGCGCACGTCTTCATGCCGCTGCGCCAGCCGCTGGAGACTTCCGGCGGAGGCGTGCGCTACGGCCGCGCGCTGCACCGCACCGAGTTCTTCGGAGAAGTCGACATCGTCTATCAGCTGCCCTTCGCCAGTCTGAGCGGCTACGCCAACTACTCCACATCGCGCCGCGACTTCAACATAGGCGTGGCCTTCGGCATCTACATCACCGCACCGTCATTTCTGTAATCTGCTATGAATAAAGTAATACTTCTCGGAAACGTGGGCCGCGACCCACGCATGCGAATGGCCGACACATCACGTGTGGCCGAATTTCCCCTGGCCACTTCGGAGCGACGCACCACGCGCGACGCCGAGGGCCGCGAAATCAACATGCCCGAACTCACCGAGTGGCACAACATCGTCATGTGGGGCCGCGCCGCCGAGTTCGCCGAAAAATATATCCGCAAGGGCTCCAAGCTCCTCGTCGAGGGCAAGCTGCGCACCCGCGCGTGGGAAGACCACAACGCCATCAAGCGCTATATCACAGAGATTTACGTGGACACTTTCGAACTTTTACCCAAATAAGCATCACGCACCATGAGAATGAACGGACGCCGCCGGAGCGGCAACGTCGACGACCGGCGACGACTCGGCACCGGCGGAAAAGCAGGCATCGGCGGCGGCATCGTCGGCATCATCGCCATAGTCATACTCACCTTCATGAAGGGCGGCGACATAGGCGATGTCATCGGCAATGTAGTGGGCTCGCAGCTCGGCGCAGGCACGCAGTACGCCTCATCCGACTATCAGCCCACCGAGGAAGACGAGGCGCTGGCCGTCTTCGCATCGCAGGTACTCGCAGGCACCGAGGACGTGTGGACAGCCGAGTTCCGCCGTCAGGGCTGGGGCGAGTACGAGTGCCCGAAGCTCGTGCTCTTCAGCGGCGCCGTCAACTCGGGATGCGGACAGGCCACATCGCAGACCGGCCCCTTCTACTGCTCGGCCGACCGGACCGTCTACATCGACCTCGACTTCTTCAAGGAGATGAAGACCAACATCGGGGCCGACGGCGACTTCGCGTACGCCTACGTCATAGCCCACGAGGTAGGCCACCACGTGCAGTATCTCCTGGGGACGCTAGACAAGGCCCACAGGGCCATGTCGCGGCTGCCGGAGAAAGAATCCAATAAAATCAGCGTGCGCCTCGAGCTCCAGGCCGACTACTATGCCGGCGTGTGGGCGGCGCTTGACAATCAGATGTTCAACTCGCTCGAGGAGGGCGACGTGGAGAAAGCCATCAACGCCGCATCGAAAATCGGCGACGACTATCTCCAGCGCAAAGCCTACGGGCGCGAGATGCCCGACTCCTTCAACCACGGACGCTCCGAGCAGCGTGTGCGATGGCTCTCCAAGGGCCTCCGCACAGGCGACCCGCTCCAGGGCGACACATTCACACCCGACTACAACAATCTATGATACAGGACTTCTCTGCTGCTGACAGGGTATACATGGCGCGCGCCCTGCAACTGGCACGCGCGGGCCACGGCCATGTATCACCCAACCCTATGGTAGGCGCCGTCATCGTGAGCGCCGACGGACGCATCATCGGCGAAGGCTGGCACCGCCGCTTCGGACAGGGACATGCCGAGGTCAACGCCGTGGCATCTGTAGCCGAGGCCGACCGTCCGCTGCTGCACTCTGCCACCATCTACGTCACCCTCGAGCCATGCTCACACTACGGCAAGACGCCACCCTGCGCCAAGCTCCTCATCGACTGCGGCATAGGACGCGTGGTCATAGCATCGGGCGACCCCAATCCCAAGGTGTCGGGCCGCGGCGTGGCCATGCTCCGCGAGGCCGGCATCGAGGTGGCCGAAGGACTCATGGCCGACGAGGCCCGCGCCCTGAACCGTCCCTTCATGACGGCCCACACGCTCCGACGTCCGTTCGTCACCCTGAAGTGGGCACAGAGCGCCGACGGATTCATGGACCACGACCGCACCGGCGGTGCCGGCGCCGCACGGTTCTCCACTCCGCTGTCATCGCAGCTCGTCCACTGGCGACGCGCCTGCCACGACGCCATCGCCGTGGGAGCAGGCACAGCCATCGCCGACCGTCCGCGTCTGGACGTGCGCCACATCGAAGGCCGCTCGCCGCGGCGCATCCTCTTCGACCGTCGCAATCTTCTGCCTGACAGCGGATTCGACATCCACATCACCGACGGCAAGCCTCTGAGCGACGTCCTGAGCCGGCTCTACTCCGAGGACGGCATCACCAGCCTCCTGGTCGAAGGCGGTCCCTCGCTCCTGAAGGACTTCATCGGCAGCGGACTGTGGGACGAGGCATACGTCGAAGTGTCTCCGGAGACTCTTGGAGAACGTGGCCGAAAGCCGGCTCCGGTGATTGCCGCCGTACCCGACGGTGCCGAAAGAATCGGCCCGAACACGGTCTGGTTCTACAGCCGCTGACCACTGCAGGGACGGCCGTAATTTAACGCAAATTGAGTTAAATTCTGTTCGCACACTCCCGTATGGGTCGTTAAAAACATATAAATGCAGGCGAATTAGAGAGTTTTATGGATTATAGTTTGCCCTTTTGGCCGCAAAATTATAATTTTGCATCTTGAATATTTTGAACAAGATGAAGAAACTCCCAATCATCAGCCTGACGGCATTGGTGGCCGCGGCATCATTCGTCGGTTGCAATTCCTCCGACTACGAGGCCATCGAAGTGTCATCGTCAAGCGTGCTCATTTCAGCTTTCAGCCTCACCGAGGACGACAGCGTCCTGACCAATCTGGACTCTGTCTTCTTTTCCATAGACCTTGTCAACGGTCGCATATTCAACGCCGACTCCCTCCCCTTCGGCACCCGCACAGACAAGTTGATTCCCGTCATATCCACTCTCGAGGGTGCGTCGGCCATCAACCTGCTGGTCACACGCAGCAACGGCACCGACACCGTCTACAACTACCTCACCAACTCCACCGACACCATTGACTTCACCAATCCGGTGACCATCGAAATCTCGTCGCCGAGCGCCACCATCTCCAAGCGCTACACAGTGCAGGTCAATGTGCACCGGCTCGTGGGCGACTCGATGGTATGGGATCAGGCCGCCGTCCGTCCGCTCCCGACAGCCCTGACCGCCCCGACGGCACAGCACACCGTCCGCAATTCACGCGGCCTCTACGTGCTTTCGCAGCAGGGTTCGTCCTACTCCATAAAGACTGCCGACAATCCCGAGGCCGCCGTATGGCAGACCGTCACACCGTCCTTCCCCTCGGCGGTCGACATTGCCTCCTTCACCGCCACTGACGACGCACTCTACATCCTTGCCGCCGACGGCCGTCTGATGACCTCGGCCGACGAGGGCCGCACATGGACCGCCGCAGGTCCCGTATGGCACCACATCTACGGCGCATACGGCGACGCTGTACTCGGCTCTGTCCGCGACGGCTCGGCATGGAAGGTGGCCCGTCATCCCGGCGGCTCCGCCGCGGCACTCCCCGAAGGCATGCCCGTGAGCGGTACGTCGCAGGCCCTGACATTCGAATTCCCCTTCAGCGACGGTCCCCAGATGCTCTTCATCGGCGGCACACGCGCCGACGGCTCGCTCAGCGGCGACACCTGGGCCTACGACGGCTCGACATGGGCACGACTCTCCACCAAACCTGTCAAGTACGGCTTCCGCGACATGACGCTCGTGCCATTCTTCGCCTTCCTCAAGTCCACCGCATATCAGGTCAATCCCTATTCCGTCCTGCTGGCCTACGGAGGCACCGACGGCAAGGTCAACAACGACACCGTGTACGTATCGGACAACTACGGCATCAAGTGGGAGAAAGCATCGCAGACCATGCAGCTGCCCCCCTACATAGCCGCACGCCACAGCGCGCAGGCATATGTCTTCGAGAAGACCCTCGGACAGGCACGCTCGTCGGCCGCATGGACCGAAATCCCCCTGTCGTACCGCATCCCGGCCACAGCCGTATTCGAAGGCACACCCCTCGGCCGCGCCACCGAACCCGTCACCACTTGGACGAGTCCCTTCATCTACACCTTCGGCGGCGTCAACCCCGACGGCTCGCTCTGTCCGCAGATATGGCGCGCCACGCTGAACCGCTTCACTTTCAAACCCATAATCTGACCCAGCCACGCAGATGACCCTCAGCACCACCATCGGACCGGCTCTCAGGCGCGCCGCCGCAGCGGCCTGCCTGCTGCTGTGTGCCACAGCGGCACACGCGCAGTCGGCGCCCTACAAGTTCGACGGCGGTGTGAGTCTGGGCATGAGCGGATACATAGGCGACGCCAACAGCGCCAACATCTTCGCCAAGCCCGGCTTCGACGGAGAGCTCACTTTCCGCTACATCGGCGATGCGCGCTGGGCCGTCCGCGGACTATTCTCAACCTTCGGACTCAAGGGCGACACATCAGGCATGACAGACGTCCTCCCCGACGGAGCCTCATACTCGTTCACCTCGCAGGTCTACGAACTGTCGGCCCGGGGCGAATTCAACTTCTTCCCCTACGGCATCGGCGAGACCTACAAGCGTCTGCGCCGCTGGACGCCCTACATAGCCGTAGGTTTTGGCTGCGCCATGGCATCATCCGGAGGCAATACATCGGTCACACCGGTCATCCCCATGGCCTTCGGCCTGAAGTTCAAGCTCAGCGAGCGCTGGAACCTCGGCGTGGAGTTCTCCATGACCAAGACCTTCAGCGACCACATCGACGGGGCCGACCTGGCCGACCTCAACCGTATCGAAACAACGTTCTACAAAAATACCGACTGGTTCTCGCGGCTCACCGTAGGCATCACCTACGAGTTCGGAAAGCGGTGCGAGACCTGTCACTATGTCGACTAAAAAATCTCTCTTGAATATATAATATGAGTTCTCACGATATAATCGATCCAAGGCGTCTGCCGCAACACGTTGCCATCATCATGGACGGCAACGGACGCTGGGCCACCGCACGCGGCCTCGACCGCTCGGCCGGCCACGTCGAAGGCGTCAAGACAGTCCGGCGGATTACCGAAGAGGCATCGCGCCTCGGCATCGGATTCCTCACCCTCTACACATTCTCCACCGAGAACTGGAACCGCCCCAAGGAGGAAGTCGACGCACTGATGACTCTCATCGTCACTGCCATCGAGCGTGAGACTCCCGACCTGATCAAGAACAACGTCCGGCTCACGGCCATCGGCAACCTCGAACGCCTGCCCGAGCACGCGCGTCTGCGCCTGGGCCGCTGCATCGACGACACCTCGCACTGCACCGGACTGACCCTCGTACTCGCCCTGAGCTACTCGGCACGCTGGGAGATAACCGAGGCCGTACGCTCCATAGCACGCCGCGCCGCCGACGGCTCCCTCAGTCCCGACGATATCGACGAGCAGACCGTGGCTGCCGCCCTCACCACCGCCGACATGCCCGATCCCGACCTCCTCATCCGCACCGGCGGCGACTTCCGCATCAGCAATTTCCTCCTCTACCAGATAGCATACACCGAACTCACCGTCACCCCGACGTACTGGCCCGACTACAGCGCCGACGACTTCCGCGCCCACATAGCCCAGTATCAGACCCGGCAGCGCCGCTTCGGCCTCACCGGCGAGCAGGTCGAGGAATCATCCTGACCGCTCACCTCTCCGACAAGTGCTTCACGTGTGAAATCCAATCCGAAAAAAATAACGCAAAAGACTGTTCATCTATAGATTATGCGCTCTAATATACTCCTTGTATTGTTCCTGTCCTCCGTTTTCGCCGCTCTGGCTCCATCAGCCCGCGCGCAGGCTCTGAACGATACAATATACAATCCGCCGGTGCTCTATACGGCCATGCCTTCAACCTACGAGATAGCTGGCATCGAAATCGAGGGCGCACCGAACTACGACGACTTTCTGATTCTCGGATACGCCGACCTCAAGGTGGGCGACCGCGTGCAGATTCCCGGCGATGACATCACCAACGCCGTCAAGCGCCTCATGCGTCAGACGCTCTTCGCCCAGGCACGCATCGAGCTGGTCAAGACCGCCGGCGACAAGGCGTGGCTCAAGATAGTCCTCCGCACTCAGCCGCGCATAGGCTCGGTCAAGTACACAGGCGCCAAGAAAGGCGAAATCAAGGACCTGCAGGAGCGGCTCAATCTCGTCAAGGGCAACCAGATAACGCGCAACATCGTCAACCGCGCAGAGGCCATCGTCACCAAGTACTACAAGGACAAGGGATTCGGCAACGCCACCGTGCGCATCGACCTCCACGAAGACCTCTCGCACGAGAACGAAGTCATCGTCGACATCAACGTGGACAAGCACAACAAGGTCAAGGTGCACAAAATCTATATCGACGGCAACGAGGTCCTCTCCGACCGCGCCATCAAGCGCGCCATGAAGAAGACCAACGAGAAGAACGACATTCTCAAGCTCTTCTCGCAGAAGAAATTCGTCGAGAGCGACTATCAGGACGACCTCAACCGCATCCTCGAGAAGTACAACGAGAAAGGCTTCCGCGACGCGCGCATAGTCTCTGACAGCGTGGTGCCCTACGACGACAACAAGGTCGACGTGTACATCGACCTCGACGAAGGCAACAAGTACTACATCAAGGACATCAAGTGGGTCGGCAACACCATCTACCCCAACGAGGTGCTGGACACCTACCTCGACATGAAGCCCGGCGACGTCTACAACCAGAAGCTCATGAACAAGCGACTCACCGAGGACGACGACGCCGTGGCCAACCTCTACATGGACAAGGGTTACCTCTTCTACAACCTCGTGCCCATCGAGCGTGAAGTATCGGGCGACTCCATCTCTCTTGAGATGCGCATGGTCGAAGGCCCTCAGGCACGTATCAACAACGTCATCATCAACGGCAACGACCGCCTCTACGAGAAAGTCATCCGCCGTGAGCTCCGTGTGCGTCCGGGCGACCTCTTCAGCAAGTCCGACCTCATGCGCTCGGCACGCGAAATCGCCCAGACCGGACACTTCAACCCCGAGACCATGGACATACAGCCGCAGCCCAACGAGGAAAACGGCACTGTAGACATCGTATTCAACCTCGAGACCAAGAACAACGACCAGGTAGAGTTCTCTCTCGGCTGGGGTCAGACAGGTATCATCGGCAAGCTCCAGCTGAAGTTCACAAACTTCTCCATCAAGAACCTCTTCTATCCCTCCACCTACCGCGGCATCATCCCTCAGGGCGAAGGACAGACATTCACCATCAGCGCGCAGACCAACGCACGCTACTATCAGAGCTACGCACTCTCGTTCCTCGACCCCTGGTTCGGCGGCAAGCGCCCGAACTCCCTCTCCGTGTCGGCCTACTACAGCCGTCAGACAGGCGTCAACAGCTCGTTCTACAACAACAGCTGGACCAACTCATCCATCTACGGCTCGGGACTCGGATATTACCCCGGATTAAACAACTACTACAACGACTACTACCAGAGCAGCTACGAGAACTCTCTTGACCCCAACAAGTACCTCCAGATGCTCGGCATCAACGTCGGATTCGGCAAGCGTCTGAAGTGGCCTGACGACTTCTTCACCTTCACCGCCGAACTCGGCTACACATGGTACAACCTCAAGAACTGGCAGTACCTCCGCCACATGACCACCGGTACGTCGAACTCCATCGTCCTGGGCCTCACGCTGGCGCGCAACTCCATCGACAACCCCATCTACACGCGCAGCGGCTCGCAGTTCTCGCTCAACCTCCAGATCACACCTCCGGCCGAACTCTTCACCGGCAAACGCGACTGGAAGGCACTCGCCGAGGCCAACACCGTCGAATCGCAGAAGAAACTCTACCAGTGGCTCGAGTACTGGAAGATACGCTTCAAGTCGCGCACATACACACCCCTGTCGACCAGCCAGCAGTGGACGCCCGTCCTGATGACACGCTTCGACTTCGGTCTCCTCGGCAGCTACAACAAGTACTGCAAGACGCCCTTCGAGACCTTCTATGTCGGCGGCGACGGCATGTCGGGTTACTCCTCCTACGCCACCGAGACCATCGCCCTCCGAGGCTACGACAACGGTGCTCTCACCCCCTGGAACCGCGAAGGCTACGCCTACACGCGCATGGGCATGGAACTCCACTTCCCCCTCATGCTCCAGCAGTCCACCACCATCTACGCGCTCGCTTTCGTCGAGGGCGGCAACGCGTGGACGTCCGTGAGCGAGTTCAACCCCTTCTCGCTCAAGCGCTCCGCCGGCGCCGGTGTCCGCATCCAGCTGCCTATGGTCGGCCTCATGGGTATCGACTGGGCATATGGCTTCGACAAGGTCGACGGCACACGCGGCGGCAGCCACTTCCACTTCATCCTCGGACAGGAGTTCTAAACCTTTTACCATCTTGAGTGTCTATAATAATATAGTATACACCCAAAAACGTCACACATGAAGAAAACCGTCATAACCCTTCTTTTGGCCATCGTAGCCGCCGTTGCGGCACATGCCCAGAAATTCGCCCTCGTCGACATGGAGTACATCTTCAGCAACGTACCCTCCTACGAGATGGCCAACGAGCAGCTCAACCAGCTCAGCCAGCGCTGGCAGAAAGAGGTCGAGGCCGTCGGCAAGGAAGCCGAGACCATGTACAACAGCTACCTGGCCGACAAGGTGTTCCTCACCGACGAGCAGGTCAAGAAGCGCGAGGCCGACATCGTAGCCAAGGAGAAAGAAGCCACCGAGCTCCGCATGAAGTACTTCGGACCCGAAGGCGAGCTCTATCAGAAGCGTCAGACTCTCCTGAAGCCCATACAGGACGACGTGTACAATGCCGTCAAGAAAGTCGCCGAGGAGCGCGGATACCAGACTATATTCGACCGCGCCTCATCGTCCGACATCGTCTACGCATCGCCCCGTATAGATATCAGCAACGAAGTGCTCGCAAAATTGGGTTATTCCAATTAATTTAGTTAAATTTGCAAAGTCGTTCGGCTCACTGACCCACGGCCACCTCGTCAAAATACTGAAAAATAAATAATAACTCACTATAACACCATGATCAAGAAAATCATCCTTGCTCTGCTCATTGCCCTGCCGCTGAGCACATTCGCCCAGAAGTTCGGTGTCGTTGACCTCGAAGCACTCTTCCAGGACATGCCCGAAGCAAAGGCCATGCAGACCCAGCTTGCCGAGACCTCCAAGAAATACGAAGACGAGTTCGCAAAACTCCAGGAAGAAGTCAACAAACTCTACGCCGACTATCAGACCATCCAGAGCGACGCCAACACTCCCGAATCCATCAAGGAGCGCCGCGTACAGGAAATCCAGGAACGCGCACAGAAAGTCGACCAGTTCCGCAACACCGCTTCCGAGGACCTCAGCCGTCTCCAGCAGACCCTCATGGCTCCCATCCAGAGCAAGCTCAACGACGCCGTAAAGGCTGTCGGCGCTGAAGGCTCATACACCTTCATCTTCCCCAACGAGCCCGCCATGCTTCTCTACACAGGCACCGACGTGGTCGACGTGACTCCAGCAGTCCGCGCCAAACTCGGCATCTGATAGAATAACGGAAAAGATACACAGCCGCCGGACTTCCGGCGGCTTTTTTTGTGCCCTGCGCGCGACCATGCGGCCACGGCAAGTCACCACCGCCGGGAAGGAGTTAAATTCACTTAATCTCCTTTGCCGCCCGGCATATTTTTCGTATCTTTGCAAGTCAATGAAAAAAGTATTGAAACACAGCTTAATAGCTCTCGCTTCAGCCTCCATCGCGGCACTCGCCTCCTGCGGCGGCGACAACGACGGCCCCACTCCCGGACCCGGCGAAACCTCGCGCCGCGCCGTCCTCGTCTACCAGGTCGCCAACAACAACCTCGGCTCGTCGCAGTACGACATCATGGACATCCGCGAGATGCTCACCGCCGCACGCAGCGGCGACATCCCCTCCGACTGCCGGCTTCTGGTCTACAACGACGGACCCGTCGGACGGGGCACAGTCTCCGACCCCGTACTAATGGAGATTACGGCTCAGGGCGCCGACACTCTGCTCACCTACGAGCGCTCCGACCTGTCTGTCACCACCGCGCGCATGAACCGCGTCTTCGACGACTTCGAGCGCATCGCGCCGGCCGACGACCGCGGTCTCGTCCTCTGGAGCCACGGCACAGGATGGCTTCAGGACGGCATCGCCGACACTCCCGACCGCCGCCGCTCCTTCGGCTACGAGCCCGGAGGCAAGATGATGAACATCACCACCCTCGCATCTGTCCTCCGCGGGCGCGACTTCGGATTCGTCTACTTTGACTGCTGCTACATGGCCTCCGTCGAGACCCTCTACGAGCTCCGCGACTGCACTCCGCGCTTCGTAGCCAGCGTCACCGAGCTCCCCGTCGAAGGCATGCCCTACGACAAGAACGTGCGCGAATTCTTCGCCGACGGCGAACCTGACCTCGTACAGGCAGCCGCCAACACCTTCCAGTCGTACAACGCTCTGACCGGACAGTCGCGAACCTGCACCATGTCAGTCATAGACGCAGCGGCCATCGACGAGGTGGCACGTGCCGTCCGCGCAATCTACGCCAAGGCTCCCTCGAGCTTCCCCGACGGATGCAATCCGCAGCGCTACACCGTCACCTCGGCGGCATCCTGCTACTACTTCGACCTCCGCGACTACCTCGCCTCGCTCTGCGCCGGCATCGACGGAGGCGACCTCCTCATGGCCGACTTCGACGCCGCCATGACGCGCTGCATCCTCTACACTGCCGCCACCCCCATGCTCTGGAACAGTATGCCGCTGACTGCCTGCTCAGGCCTGTCGACCTACATCCTGCGCAACGCCGAGAGCGTCACCAGAAAGAACTACAACACCCTCAGCTGGTACACCGACGTGGCATCAGCACTGACCATAACACAATGATTTCCGCACAGATATCCTCAGCACCCGTGGCACTCCCCGACTCCGTGCCCTCCCTCCATCAGGAGACCGCCATGCTCAGCAGCCTCCCTGTCGACGAGCTCATCAACAAACTCATCAACACCATGGTGACTTTCGCCATCAACCTCGGCATAGCCATCCTCGTGTTCTACGTCGGACGAATGATCATCAACAAGATGTTCCGCGTCGTCAGCAACATCTTCATCCGCCGCAAGGTCGACCGCTCCCTGGCCACCTTCGTCCTCAGCATGGTGCGCATCGTCCTCTACTTCATCCTCATAGTCATCGTCATAGGCATCCTCGGCATCGAGACATCGTCGTTCATCGCCATCTTCGCCTCGGCCGGTGTGGCCATCGGTATGGCACTGAGCGGCACGCTCCAGAACTTCGCCGGAGGCGTCCTCATACTCCTCCTCAAGCCCTACAAGATAGGCGACTTCATCGAGGCCCAGGGATATGCCGGAACGGTCAAGGAAATACAGATATTCCACACCATCATCACCACCGGCGACAACAAGGCCATCATCATCCCCAACGGCGGACTCTCCACAGGCTCCATCAACAACACCTCGCGCGAGGACTACCGACGCATCGAGTGGACCGTAGGCATCAGCTACGGTGACTCAGTCGACGCAGCGCGCGAAAAGATTCTCGAGATCATCCACTCCGACAGCCGCATCGTACGCCAGTACCTGGCCGATGACCGCGCCGAGCGCGCCGAAGCCGAGTTCAAGGCCCGTCAGGACGCCGGAGAGATAGCCGACGAAGCTCCGGCCACCGGACTCCGCCGCATCTTCGGACGCAAGAAGAAATCCCCGAAGGCTCCCGTGCCCGCACCGGCCGCCGAATCGGCATTCGTCGCCAAGCCCACCGACTGCTCTCCCGTGGTCCTCGTCTCCAACCTCGGCGCCAGCAGCGTCGACCTCTCTGTCCGCGCATGGGCACGCACAGCCGACTACTGGGGCGTCTACTTCACCATCAACGAGCGCATCTACAAGGAACTCCCCGAAGCCGGCGTCTCATTCCCCTTCCCCCAGCTCGACGTACACACCTACACTCAGAATTAACTCATCACATATCTCCCAACCCAAATGCGATTCCTCCCGTTCATCCCCATGGCTATCCTTATGGGTGCCTGCACACAGCGACAGGCACAGCTCGACTATCCCGAGGCTCCCTGCGACAGCACCGTCTACGAAGTATTCGGCATGACCGTCGCCGACCCCTACCGGCCCCTCGAAAACGACACCGCCGAAGCCACCCTCGAGTGGGTGAAGGCCGAGAACGACCTCACACGCCGCTATCTCGACGCCATCCCCTTCCGCAGCGCGCTCCACGACCGCCTCGACACCCTAAACCGCTATGCACGCCGCGGCGCCCCCTGGAAAGGCGAAGACGGCAAGTTCTACTGGTCGGCCAACGACGGCTCGCACAACCAGGCCATCATCTACCGAGCCGACACCCCTGAAGCCGAAGGCGAGGTATTCCTTGACCCCAACAGCCTCTCCGACGACGGCACAGTGGCACTCACAGGACTCTTCCAGAGCAACGACGGCAAGTACACCGCCTACACCATATCGCGCTCCGGCTCCGACTGGACCGAAATCTACGTGATGGACACCGCCACAGGCGAACTCCTGCCCGACCATATCGAGTGGGCCAAGTTCACCGGCGCCTCATGGGATGCCGACGGCTTCTACTACAGCGCCTATGCACGCCCCGAGGCCGGCAAGGAATTCAGCAACGCCAACGAGTTCCACAAAGTCTACTACCACCGCCTCGGCACTCCCCAGTCCGAGGACAAGGTAGCCTACGAGAATCCCGACCAGCCCCTTTACTTCCACTCGGCCGAGGCATCCAAGGACGGCCGCATGCTCGCCATCAGCGCAGGCGGACAGGGAGTCGGCGAGTCAGTCATGGTCAAGGACCTCACCAAGGGAGGCGCCAAGTGGACCGTCATCGAGCCGTCGCAGGACTTCACCAACGCCATCGTCAGCATGAAGGACGGCAAGGTATACCTCTTCACATCAGTCGACGCTCCGCGCAACCGCTTCGTCATGGTCGACCCGGCCAAGCCGGCACGTGACAACTGGACCGAAATCATCCCCGAAGACCCCGACGGCGGTGTCCTCACCGAGGTGCACTTCGCCGGCGACGACCGCATCATAGCCGTCTTCGACCGCGACGCCTCGAACCACGCCTACGTCTACGACCTCTCCGGCAAGCTCCTCAACGAGATTGCACTTTCCACCTACGGCACCGCCGCTTTCTCGGCCGACCGCGACTCCAAGGACGTGTTCTACACCTTCTCCTCCTTCGTCTACCCCTCGGCCGTATTCAGCTACGACCTCGCCACCGGCGAGAGCAAGGCTCTCTACTCGCCCGAAATCAAGGGCTTCAACCCCGACGACTACATCACCGAGCAGGTGTTCTACACCTCGGCCGACGGCACACGCGTGCCCATGTTCACCGTCCGCCGCAAGGACCTCACGCCCGACGGCACCAACCCCGTATACCTCTACGGCTACGGCGGCTTCAACATCACCCTCAACCCCTCGTTCAACCCCAACCGTCTGCTCTGGCTCGAGAACGGCGGCATCTATGCGCAGGCCAACCTCCGCGGCGGCGCCGAGTACGGCGAAGAGTGGCATCAGGCAGGTACCAAGCAGCAGAAGCTCAACGTATTCAACGACTTCATCGCTGCCGCCGAATATATGGTTGACCGGAAGTGGACCAAGCCCGAGCTCCTCACCATCGAAGGCGGCAGCAACGGCGGCCTTCTCGTAGGCGCTACGGTCAACCTCCGTCCCGACCTCTTCCGCGTGGCCATCCCCCGTGTGGGCGTCATGGACATGATGCGCTACCACCTCTTCACCATCGGCTGGAACTGGGCATCGGACTACGGCACGGCCGACGACAGTCCCGAGATGGCCAAGTACCTCCTCGGCTACTCGCCCGTCCACAACATCAGCAACGACGGCACACCCTACCCTGCCATCATGGTCACCACTGCCGACCACGACGACCGCGTAGTCCCGGCACACTCCTTCAAGTATGCCGCCGCACTCCAGGCCGCCAATACCGGTGACGCTCCCAAGCTCATCCGCATCGACAGCAAGGCCGGACACGGCGCAGGCAAGCCCGTGGCAAAGGTAGTCGACGAGTACGCCGACATCTACTCGTTCATCTTCAAGAACCTCGGCATCGAACCTGCCACAGGTAAATGAACCTCTTCCGACGCATACTGACAGCACTTCTTCCGGCACTCGCTCTGAGTGCCGGAGGATGCTTCACCGGCGTTGAGAGCACTCCGCGCATCAGCGACGCCGACGTCAACCGCATCCAGGCCGCACAGCTCACCCCCGAGCAGCAGTTCCTCACAGGCATAGCGTCCCTGCCTCCGTCGCAGTGGCGTCCGGGCCGCACGTGGCGCGTCGCCAACGACCGCATCTCCCTCATCTTCACATCCGCAAGCGACCCTGCCGACGCACTGGCCGGACACACCATCAGCTACGAAGGCGAGAACCGCGCCCTCGGGCTCCGCGGCGAGGACGGCGTCGAGCTCATCTTCCGCAGCGACGACGGACGCCGCCTCTTCTACCGCGTCCCCGGCATGACACGCGAGCGCTTCGACACCATCCCGGCCCTCGACGTGCCCTTCACCGTCGACCTCGACATCGTGGCGCGGCTCGACTCCGCCATGCGAGGCCGCACATACTTCGTCCGCACACCGGCGTGGTACACCACCGGTACACGTCAGGCCGTGGGCGGACTCCGCCACATCCCCGTGCACATCGACAGCGTCGGCCCCGGCGACGAGAACTTCCCTGCCGCCGTATACTTCACCGTCACCGACCCGCAGTACGCCTCCATCCTTCCGGCAGGCGCCACATCCTACATGGTCTACATGAGTCTGGGCGACTCCAAGGCCGCCACGCGCAACTTCGACACCATCTTCGCCTTCGACAATCCGCGCCGCCGCTATCCCGAAATCAAGGACGACGTGTGGGAACTCATCATCCGCTCGCGTCTCCGCGACGGCATGACGCGCGACGAATGTCGCCTCGTCCTCGGCGCACCTCCGCTGGTCACCCGTGTTCCCACCTACGGCGGCATGGTCGAGCAGTGGACCTATACCGACGGCGTCTACCTCTACTTCGAAGACGGCTTCCTCACACGCTTCCGCCAGTAACCCGTCCATTTAGATTTAGACAGGAGGACAGTCACGGAGGGTTTGCAACCCTCCGTTTTTAGTCCCAGTGGGTTTACAACCCACTGGAAACAAGGGAAATACCCCCGAGACGGTGAGGCA
>DLAL01000073.1:33404-33568 GCA_002493945.1 Porphyromonadaceae bacterium UBA7048 | reverse complement strand
TCCCAATAAAAAATTAGACAGGAGGACAGGAGGACAGTATTGTTTGTACACGTACTACTGTCCCTTATGTACAGTCACGGAGGGTTTGCAACCCTCCGTTTTTAGTCCCAGTGGGTTTGCAACCCACTGGAAACAAGGAAAAATACCCCCGAGACGGTGAGGCA
>DLAL01000073.1:0-33138 GCA_002493945.1 Porphyromonadaceae bacterium UBA7048 | reverse complement strand
TCCCAATAAAAAATTAGACAGGAGTACAGTATTTTTTGTACACGTACTACTGTCCTTAAAAAGATTACTTTTTTCATTTATAACGGTAACGCCGAATAAAAAATCAAAGGATTCGGCAAACTGCACAGATAAGAGTTTGCAGATTCAGGAATTATTAATACCTTTGCATCGGATTTAGCCTCTTAAGGCTTTTTCCGCGACATATTGTAAGAGCGTTTTTGCTTTATCCGCTTATGAAAATCGCCAAATATTTCTGTGCCGGATATCGCAGTCAGAACGCTCCATGCGTGTGTATATCCCACCCCGCACATGAGGGGCCGATATATCGCATGGCGTGGGGTGGGACTGGATATTGCACACGGGCGTTTGGCGATGCCTCATAAGGATATCCAGTGAACATTGCCCGCGCCTTTCATTTTTCTCTAATCCTAAAATCAGCATTTCTCAGGGGCAAGCGAAGTGCAGAATTTATCTCCGTTTCTTATGAGAAACCTGTTCAAACCCGTCATGACCCTGGCTGCCGCAGCGGCCGTCAGCTGGTCTGCCCATGCGTACGACTTCGCCGAAGGCGGACTGTACTACAACATCATCGAAGACGACAGTCTTATAGAAAGTGTCATCGGATATGCCCCCGACTATACTGACCCGGAGGCGCCGAAATTCATCGAAGTGACTTATGACGCTGAGCGCCACCTCAATCTTGAAGGCTCGTACTCGGGAGATGTGGCCATCCCGACCTTCTTTACCCACGATGGAACCAATTATTGGGTCATCGCTATCGGAGATGAGGCGTTCCGCTACAGCGACGGCCTCACGTCGGTAACCTTCCCAACGAACTCTTTCGGCATTCGGAGCAAGGCTTTCGCCGACTGTACCAGTCTTCAGTTAGGCAGTGACGGCTCGATTCCCGCGAAGTGGATTGAGGACGAGGCATTCGCCGGGTCGGGGCTGAAATCGGTGATGGTCAATTGCCGGATAGGCAGCTATGTATTCTCGGGCTGCAAGGCGCTGTACTACGCCTCTGTCTACTCTGACGCCGTATCCGAAGGCGCATTTGCCGATTGCCCGTCACTCAGCAGCATAAACCTTAACTGTAGCAGCATCGGCAAACGGGCCTTTCTGAACTGCACCTTGCTTCCCGATATAAGGTTTAATCTTGAGACAACCTCAATATACGAGGAGGCTTTCAAGGGCTGCGCCAATCTCCGGACTGTTGAATTCAATGAACGTCTCCGCTACGTCGGCGACGGCGCATTCGCGGACTGTACGTCGCTTGAAAAGGTCAAGATAAATGGTTCGCAGACTTATAGCGCGCGAAAACTTTGTTTCGCCACTCAGGACGGCGCTGACGCGTTCAGAAACTGTCCGGCGCTGAAAGAGATAATCATCGGACGCCCGATTGTAGGTGACGACGACAAGCCTTTCAATCCCTTTGCCGGCTACAGTATCGAGAAGGTCACGTTATCGGGATTCTGTCTCGTTTTCCCGATGAACGGTCAGGACTTCCCCGACCTGACAACGATTGTGTCGAAGACGTACATTCCTCCAGTTATCGGGACATTCTCGGCTGTGCAGTACCGTAATATCAACGTCACCGTGCCCGAGCCTTTCTTCTCGGACTATCGTGCAGCCGATGTATGGAAGAACTTCAACAAGATAGAGAAGAGTCCTGAGGAGATTCTATGGGGTGTTGTGAAGGTGGATGATGTATACTATCATGCCGTAGGGCAATCTGCGGACGTCACCCGGAACCCGTTCGGGAAGTATTCGGGAGAGATTATCATCAAGCCGTCTTTCAAGGTTGCGGATTCAGAGTTTAAGGTATGGCGGATTAGCGAAGATGCCTTCTATGAATGTGACGGGCTTCAGAGCGTGAGTCTGCCTGACTCAATATCCGTGATTGAGAATTATGCTTTCGCCCGTTCCGGCATCCGCAAAATTGATCTTTCAGGGATGAGATCTTCCTGTCACCTGGGAAAGTATGCGTTTGCCGACTGTACGCATCTTGAGGAAGCCGCGTTGCCGTCTGTCCTTGAAGAAATACCGGATGGAATGTTCAGCGGATGTTCTTCTCTGAAAGGAATCGCCCTGCCGGCCACATTGAAGTCAATAGGAGGTGCCGCGTTCTATCAATGCGGAGGTCTTGAAAAGATTGACATGTCAGAGTGTCGGCTTGAAAGGATTGGTAATAATGCTTTCTATGAATGTAGTCTGTCGGAAGTTTCATTCCCGTCAGATTCTCGCCGCAGAGAATTATTGATCGGAGACGGAGTTTTCCAGAGCAACTGTCTGACGAATCTTACAATTTCCACCTCGATACAACGAATAGGCTCGGGAGCTTTTGCTGACAATCCATTGTCAAAGGTCGAGATTCCATATACTTCAGGCTCTCTTCTTGCCGAAGGTACTATATTCGGAGAATCCTCGATTGACAGCCTTATCGTGGACCGCAGACTTGATCCTCTCTGCAGCTATGATCATGATACGGATGAAGTCATCTATCAGAACGCCATCGGATACGGTACGATTAATTATGTAGAACTCGGAGAAAGCCTTTCCGGAGCTGTCTGGCTATGCGGCGAAGTGGATGTCAAAGCCATCCGCTCGAAAGCTATGCGAGCACCCTCCATCCGTGCATTCTCTGATGAGCAGTACAGCACAATCAGCGTGGCGGTGCCTGCCGAAGGTCTCGAGCACTACAAAGAGGCATCCGTATGGAAAGAATTCCTCAATCTAAAGGCTTATGACCCGGCTGCCGTCGATGTCGTTGACGCAGGCCGGACTGTGACAGTCAGTGCCGCTGATGGCGAAATCAGAGTGTCGGGACTGACCTCAGGAGCCATGCTTGAAGTTTACGATATCAGCGGCATGACCGTATATCGCCACGCACAGGATGCTGACGAGTGTGTCATCCCCGTAGCACAAGGTGTCTATATAGTCAACGTGTCAGGACTTATTACCAAGAAAGTAGTCGTCAAATAGCAAGTAGTCATTAATTAAAAGCAGAGGGGCTGTATCAAACATAATTACGTTTTGATACAGCCTCCTTTCGAAAATCATGCTCTAAACATCCCCTACTACCGCTCCTCCTGTGCTCCTGTCTAAAAAAAATTCTCCTGTCTAAAAAAGGGAATCAGTCGAATAGTTTGCGGCTGAGCGCATTGAGCGCCTTCACCTTGTCACAGCTGCGGACGAGGACCGAAATATTGTAGTTGCTGCCCCCGTACGAAATCATGCGCACAGGGATGTCCTCCAGCGCCTCAAGCACACGGGCCTGAAAGCGGCACGACTCCCACTGCAGGTCGCCCACGACACAGATGATGACCATATCGCGCTCCACCGTCACCGTGCCGAAGTGCTTCAGGTCGTCAACGATGGCCGCCAGATGCGAGTCATCGTCCACGGTCACGCTCACGCCCACTTCCGACGTAGCCATCATGTCGATGCCCGTGCGGTAGTTGTCGAAAGTCTCGAACACCCGGTGCAGGAAACCGTAGGCCAGCAGCATGCGGCCCGACTTGATTTTCACCGCCGTGATATTGTCCTTGGCCGCTATGGCCTTCAGGCGTCCGTCAGGCTCGCAGTTGTGTATCAGCGTGCCCGGAGCCTCAGGCTCGAGCGTGTTCAGCAGGCGCACGGGGATATTGTGCAGCTTCGCCGGAAGCACACATGCCGGATGCAGGATTTTAGCGCCGAAGTATGCCAGCTCGGCCGCCTCCTCGAAGTGCAGCGAGCTCACAGGACGCGTGCCCTCCACATATCGCGGATCATTGTTGTGCATACCGTCGATGTCCGTCCATATCTGAATCTCGTCAGCCTCCAGCACGGCGCCTATGATTGACGCCGTGTAGTCGCTGCCGCCGCGGCGCAGATTGTCGATGCCCCCGCGGTCGTTGCGGCAGATATAGCCCTGGGTGATGAAGAGCTCGGCCTGCGGCGCCATGTCTATCAGACGGCGCAGACGCGTGCTGATATGCGGCATGTCAGGCTCGCCGCTTTCGAGCGTGCGCATGAAGTCGAGCGCCGGAAGCAGCTCCGACCGCACGCCCTGCTCGCTCAGATAGCACTGCATGAGCGCCGTCGATATGAGCTCGCCCTGCGCCAGAATCTCCTTCTCGCCGGCCTCGGTGAGCCGTTCGGAGTAGTAGGAGCGGAGCAGCGAGAACACCCTGTCGACCGCCGCCGTGGCTATGGCGCGCCACTGGGGCGTCTCGAGCAGCTCGGCCACCACCTTCTGATACTTGGCGTAGAGGCCGTTCACCACCTCCTGCGCCCCGGGCACATTGCCCTTGTAGAGATACTCGGTAATCTCGACCAGCGAATTGGTGGTGCCGGACATAGCCGACAGCACCACCACATTGCGCTGACCGTCGCAGATAAGCCTTGCGACATGCTTAATGCGTTCGGGCGACCCTACGGAGGTCCCCCCGAATTTCATTACTTTCATTCCTTAGTTTCTGAATCTGTCTGAGGTTCGGTGTACCACTTGCTGTACATCAGATAGTTGTGCGCTATCTTTTGATTCATCTCACGGGCCTTCTCCGTCTCCACCATCTTGATGAACTTGGCCGGAGCGCCGCCCCACAGCTCGCCGGGACCGATCTTGGTGCGCGAGAGCACCACGGCGCCGGCGGCCACGATGGCGCCTTCGCCCACCTCGGCGTCGTCCATCACCACGGCTCCCATGCCGATGAGAGCGTAGTCATGGATTTTAGCGCCGTGGATGGTCACATTGTGGCCTATCGACACATAGTCGCCGATTTCGATGGTCGACTTCTGATAGAGCGTGTGCAGCACGGAGCCGTCCTGGATGTTCACGTTGTTGCCGATGGTGATGGTGTTCACGTCGCCGCGCAGCACGGCGTTGAACCATATGCTGCAGCCGTCGCCCATGGTCACGTCGCCCACCAGAGTGGCGTTCTCGGCCAGGAAGCAGTCCGCCCCTACCTTGGGGGTGAAACCGCGGACAGGGATTATGAGAGCCATATGCGTTTAAGCCTTGAGGGGTTGTGTATGGGCCTTGAGCCATGCGCGCTCCTCGTCGGTCTCCATCAGCGGCATGAGGCGCTCGGCCACCGTAGCGTGGTAGCTGTCCACCCATGCTATCTCCTCGTCCGTCATCATCGACAGGTCGAAGAGGCTGCGGTCCCACGGACAGAGCGTCAGGGTCTCGAAGCAGAGGAATTCACCGAAGTCCGTGGTCATCTTGTGGCGGCAGAGCACGAGGTTCTCGCAGCGGATGCCGTGCACGTTCTCGCGGTAGAGACCCGGTTCGTTCGAGGTGATGGAACCCGGAAGCATCGGGAAGTCCACGTAGTTCAGACGGATGTTCTGCGGACCTTCGTGCACGCCTAAGAAGTGGCCCACGCCGTGGCCGGTGCCGTGCAGATAGCTCAGACCGTTCTTCCACAGATACTGGCGTGCCAGCACGTCGAGCTGGGCGCCGCGTGTTCCGGCAGGGAATACGGCCTGTGCCAGCGCTATGTGACCCTTCATCACCAGCGTGAAGTCGCGGCGCTCGTCGGCAGTCGGGGTGCCCAGCGCTATGGTGCGCGTGATGTCGGTGGTGCCGTCGGGGTACTGGGCGCCCGAATCTATCAGCAGCAGACCGTGAGGCTCAAGCATAGAGCTGCTCTCGGCCGTAGCCTCGTAGTGCACGATGGCTCCGTGAGGGCCGTATCCGGCGATAGTGCCGAAGGACTCGTCGGTGAATCCCTCGCCCTTGGCGCGCTGGCGGCGGAGTATCCCGGCTATGTCGATTTCGCCCGTAGGTACGCCTGTGGCCACGCGGTGCTCAATCTCCATGATGGAGCGCACCATCGCGGCGCCGTCGCGGCGCATGGCGGCGTGTATGCCTTCAATCTGTACGTCGTTCTTAACGGCCTTGAAGCGGCCCGCGCCCGAGAACTTCACGGCCACCGTGCGGCCGCCGAGGATGTCGAGCAGCTGCATGGCCGTCTGCGACGGAGCCACCAGCACGCGCCCGGTCTCGGGCAGCGCGGCGAGGAAAGCCTTCACGTCGCCGTAGGGACGTGTCTTCACGTGCTGCGACGCCAGATATGCCACAGTCTCGTCAGTCAGCTTGGCAGGGTCGATGAAAAGCACGTTCTCGCCTTCCGAGAGATAGAGGAACGCCGTGGCCACGGGCGTGTGGTTCACGTCGTTGCTGCGGATATTGAGGGTCCAGGCTATGTTGTCGAGCATTGACTCGAAGACAGCCTCGGCGCCATTGGCGCGTGCGTCGGCCAGGATGCGGCCTATCTTGTCGGCGGCGCTTTCGCCGGCGTAGCGGATGTCATGGATGAATATCGGGTCGGACGGGAGTGCCGGGCGGTCGCTCCACATCCCGTCGATGATGTCGAGGTCGGTCTTGAGTGCTATGCCCTTGGCCTGCAGACGGCTTCGCAGAGCCTCCACGGCACCGGCGTTGAAGAGCATGCCGTCGATGCCCACGGTGGTGCCGGCCTTGAGATTGGCCGTCAGATAGTCGGCGATGGTCGGAGTGCCGTCGAGGCCGTCCTTCATCAGCTCTATGCCCGTGCCTTCGAGCTGCTGGGCAGCCTGGAGGAAGTAGCGCGAGTCGGTCCACAGTGCTGCGGCCTCGGGCAGAATCACAAGGTCGCCGGCCGAACCGGTGAATCCCGAAAGGTAGCGGCGCACCTGCCAGTGGGGTGCGAGATATTCACTCTGATGAGGGTCGGCCTGAGGCACGACAGCTGCGGCTACACCGTGCTTGGCGAGCAAGGCGCGGTAGTCGGACAGACGCTTGGTGATGTTGGTGTTCATATTGTATGTTGTAAAGGTTTTTTAGTCGTTTGCCGAGGATGAGTCTGTATGATGATGTAAGGGAATACTATCCGTAGTACTTCCGGGGAGGGTCGAAAGCGTCGGCCACGTGTTCAAGCATGTAGCCGTCTTCGGGAGTGCCGCGGACGGAGAATATGTCGAAGCGCACATTCCGGATGTCGAGGCCCTTCTGCGCCATGTAGGCTGCCGCCGACGTGGCCATGTGTGCCATCTTGCGCCGGTCCACGGCCTCAAGCGGGTCGATGTCGAGCTCCGAACGGGTCTTCACCTCGGCGAAGACCAGCGTGCCGTCTTTCTGCGCTATGATGTCGACCTCAAGATGGCCCAGGCGCCAGTTGCGCTCGCGGATGATCCATCCTTCGGTGGTCAGACAGTCCACGGCCATCTGCTCTCCCCACTTGCCTATGTCGTTGTGCCGTGCCATGCGCTATCTCCTCCAGAATGCCGGTGTGAAGAGTACGAGCACCGTGAAGAGTTCGAGTCGGCCGATGAGCATCAGCAGCGACAGTATCCACTTGGCCACGTCGGGCAGCACGTCGTACGAGCTTCCGAAGCCCGTCACTCCGGCGCCGAGACCGGTGTTCGACAGGCATGAGAACGCCGAGAAGAACGCATCGATGATGGGCACGCCGCACGCCGTCAGAGCCACGCCGCCGAAGACCATCAGCAGCATGTAGATGCACAGGAAGGCTATCACCTTCGACACCAGCTCGGGATTGACCACGCGCTCGTTGATTTTCACCGACCGCACGGAGTTGGGATAGATGCAGCGGTAGAGCTCGTTGTGCGCGTTCTTGAAGAGGTAGAGTATGCGGTCAATCTTGGCGCCGCCCGTGGTCGAGCCGGCGCAGGCTCCGAAGAACATCAGGATGAATGTCAGTGCCAGCACGAACGGACCCCATTTCTCGAAATTCGTCACAGTGAAGCCAGTCGACGTTATGGTCGACACTATCTGGAAGAGCGGGTCCAGGGTGATGCTCTGCCATGACTGCACCTGACCGTTGCGGATGATGGCGAAGTCAAAGAGCAGGAGCATGCCCAGTATCACCACCACGTAGGTCTTGAATACGTCATTGTCGCGCAGTGCCTTGTAGTTGCCCTTGAGCACCTTGTACATCAGGCCGAAATTCACGCCCCCGAGGAACATGAACACTATCAGCACCACCTTCGTGTACACCGAGTCGTGCCACGTCATGATGCCGGCGGAGTTGCTCGAATAGCCGCCCGTCGATATCGCGCCGAAGGCATGACAGACACTGTCGAACCATCCCATCGGCCCGGCGGAAAGGAGCAGTATGAGCACTACAGTAAAGCATATGTACATCAGCCACAGCCGCTTGGCCGTCTGGCTGATGCGGGGGCTGATTTTGTCGTGTGTGATACCGGTCACTTCGGCATTGAACATCTGCATACCTCCCGAGTGGTTCAGCATCGGTATGACGGCGAGTGTGAAAAGTATTATACCCATGCCGCCTATCCACTGAGTCATGGCGCGCCACAGGTGCACGCCGTGGCTCATGCGTCCCACATCATTCAGCACCGATGCGCCCGTGGTAGTAAAGCCCGACATGGCCTCGAAGAACGCATCGCTCAGCGTCAGCGGATCAGAGCACAGCATGAACGGTATCAGTCCGAATATAGAGAATACCACCCATACGAGCGCCGTCAGCAGATAGCCGTCGCGCTTGCCCGTGTGGTGCGACTTCGGCCTGACCTGCGTGGCCATCAGCGCTCCGGCTCCGGCTGTCACTCCCACGGTCAGGGCGAAGGGCTTCCAGTCGCTCTCTCCGTAGAGCAGGCACGTCACCGTCGGGAAGATGAGGAAGGCGGCCTCTATCAGCAGGAGCCACCCTATGATGCGGACCACCATAGGGAAGTTGATGAAGTGATTGTACGCCCGTTTCATTGCTACTCCTTCTGTTTTCGTCAGTAGAATAGTTTCTCGACCTTATGGAGCGCTCCTGAAAGGCAGAACACCAGCACGTGGTCGCCCGGGCGTATCTGCGTGTTGCCCGAGATGAGCATGCCTTCGCCGTCTCGGAAGAGTCCCGCGAGGGTCAGCTCCGACGGCAGCGACAGATCCTTCACCGCCGAACGCGTTATCTTCGAGCCGGGACGCGCCTCCAGTTCGGCCACCTCGGCGTCGGCCAGCGCCAGACACTTCGAGGTCGACGAGTCGGCATCGAGCAGCAGCTGGAAGATGGTGCTCGACGCGAGCAGCTTCTTATTGATGACCATGCCTATGTTCAGGTTCTCGGCCTGGGATATGAACTGTATGCTCTCCACGTCGGCCACGGTCTTCTTCACCCCGAGCTCCTTGGCGGTCAGGCATGTGAATATATTCGTCTCGCTGCTCGGCGTCAGGGCCACGAAGGCGTCCATGTCAGAGATTCCGATTTCGCCCAGCAGGTCGGTGTCGCGCGCGTCGCCGTGTATGATTTCACAGTCCGGACATTTGCGCGGCAGCTTGCGGCAGACGTTGATGTCGTCGTCCACTATCTTGAACCTGAACTCGTCGCTGGCGCTGTTCACCAGCCGGACGGCCATCTTTGTGCCGCCCATGATGAGCACGCGCCGTATCTTGTGCTCTTTCTTGCCGGTGAGCGCGCGCAAGTCGGCAAGGTGGTCGCGCGTGGTGGTTATGTAGAGTATGTCGCCGGCTTCCATGGTGCTGTCGCCGCGCGGTATGATGGTCTCGTGGTGGCGCTTGATGGCCGACACGTGGAACTGATGGTTGCGGAAAGTGAAGTCGCGCAGCTTCATTCCTGCCATCTGCGCGCCGGGACGCAGCTTCACGCCCACCAGCATCAGACGTCCGTCGTGGAGCTCGAACCAGTTCCGCGCCCACGGGTGGCGCAGAGCCGTGATGATCTGCTGGGCCGCAAGGTATTCGGGATATATGACGCGGTCGACGCCCAGATGCTTCACCAGCGGTCCGTTGGACGGCTCCATCAGCTCGTACGAGTCGATGCGCGCCACAGTGGTCTTGGCGCCGAGGCTCTTGGCTATGCTGCATGCCACGATGTTGTTCGATTCGTATGGTGTGACCGCTATGAAGAGGTCGCACCGGCCCGCGCCGGCTTCCGCCAGTACGTTGATTGACGTCGGGTTGCCGGCATAGGTGATGAGGTTGTAGTTCGCATCGAGCACGTCGAGGCGCTCGGTGTCCGCATCGATGAGTATTATGTCCTGTTCTTCCGTCGAAAGGAGCTTGGCAAGGTGCGAGCCCACTTCTCCGGCACCGGCGATTACTATCTTCATATTTTCACTATTACAGAGATAATAACAATCACTTCGGGTCTTTTCCTTCCGCAGCCGCCGACATTATGGCCCTGAGTATCGAGTCGGCGTCGAAGCCGCACATCTGATGCTGCTGCGCCGGAGTGGCCTGCGGGATGAATCGGTCGGGTATGCCCAGGCGCGTCACGCTGCGTGTGTAGCCATTCGACGCCAGCCACTCGGCCACGGCGCCGCCGAGGCCTCCGTTCACCGTGCCGTCCTCGACGGTGATGACCGGGCAGTTCTTACGCCCCACTTCCCCAAGGATTTCCTCGTCGACGGGCTTCAGGTATATCATGTCGTACAGGGCCGCGTTCACACCGCGCTTGCGAGCCTCGGCCACGGCCTGTGCGGCATCGTCGGCCACAGGGCCTATCGTCAGTACGGCCACGTCGCAGCCGTCGGCAAGCTTCTCGCCGCGGCCCGGCTCGAGCACGCGCATATCGTTGTGCCAGTCGGTCAGCTTGCCTGCGCCGCGCGGATACCGTATGGCGAACGGTCCGTAGTCGCCCCTCTGAGCCGTGTAGAGCAGATTGCGCAGCATATGCTCGTTGCGTCCCGACGCCACGGTCATGCCGGGCACGGTGCGCAGATAGGCCAGGTCATAGGCGCCGTGATGCGTGGCGCCGTCCTCGCCAACGAGCCCGGCGCGGTCTATGCAGAAAGTCACCGGGAGGCGGTTCAGAGCCACGTCGTGGATGATGTTGTCGTAGGCGCGCTGGAGGAAACTCGAGTATATCGCCACGAACGGACGCATCCCGTCCTTGGCCAGACCTCCGGCGAAGGTCACGGCATGACCCTCGGAGATGCCCACGTCGAACACACGTTCGGGCATGGCAGCCTGCATCGTGGCCACCGACGTGCCCGAGAGCATAGCCGCTGTCACGGCCACTATGCGGTCGTCGGTCCGCGCCAGTTCGAGCAGTGTATTGCCGAACACGTCCTGATACTTCAGCGGCTTGCCCTCCTTGTGAGCTGCCTCGGCACGCTCGCCGGTGGCGGCATCGAAGCGGCCCGGAGCATGCCACGACGCCGGGTCGGCCTCTGCCGGAGCATAGCCTTTGCCCTTGGTGGTGCGCAGATGGAGTATGCGCGGACCTTCCATGTCGCGGATGTCGTTCAGCACACGTATCACCGTCGGAAGGTCATTGCCGTCGAAGGGACCGAAGTAGCGTATGTTGAAGCCCTCGAATATATTCTGCTGACGCGACAGCAGCGACTTGAGGCTGTTGTTGAACCGCAGCAGGGCGCCGCGCCGCGCCTCCGAGACGAGGTGCAGCCGCTTGAGTACGCGGAATATCTTGTAGCGCATGTCGTTGTACAGCCGCGACGTGTTGATGTGCGTCAGGTAGCGGCTCAGCGCTCCCACGGGGCTGTCTATCGACATATCGTTGTCGTTCAGTATGATAAGCAGATTATTCGGAGTGTTCGACGCATTGTTGATGCCCTCGAACGCCAGTCCGGCGCTGATGGACGCGTCGCCTATCACGGCCACGATGTTGCGCCTCGGGCTGTCGCCGTTCAGGCGCGAAGCCACACTCATGCCCAGGGCCGCCGATATGGAGTTGGACGCATGTCCGGCGGCAAAGGTGTCGTATTCGCTCTCGTCGGGATTGGGGAATCCGCTCAGTCCGCCCAGCCGGCGGTTCTGCGCGAATACGTCGCGGCGACCCGTCAGTATCTTGTGTCCGTAGGCCTGATGACCCACGTCCCACACAATCCGGTCATAAGGCGTGTTGAAGACGTAGTGCAGCGCCACAGTTATCTCCACGGCACCCATGCTCGATGCGAAGTGTCCGGGATTCTTCGAAAGGGAGTCGATAAGGAACCGGCGCAGCTCCGCGCACACCTGAGGCAGCTGCTCCACCGGGAGCTTGCGCAGGTCTGCGGGACTGTTGATGGACGACAGCAGCGACGACGATGCCTTCTCTGTAGTCTTTTCGCTCATTTCCTGATATATTTTTTATACATCGGAACGAAGATGATGATGGCCGACGCCACTATCACGAATCCTGTGTACAGCGTGAACGCCGTGTGAGTCAGTATGTAACCCACAAGACCGAGCCACAGCACGCCGAGGATGACGAACCGCAGAATCACCGATGTATCTGTTTTTTTCTGTTTCATATGCTCACGGATGGTCTTTTGCTCAAAGCACATCGTATTGTGCAAAATTAGCAATTTTTTGGCAGTTGTGCAAAATTGCACTACTTTTGCGTTATATAAGCATCATCCTCTTCGGAATATCCTCTGTATATGAATACGATACGCAACTTTTTCGCCGCTCTGGCGCTCTTCATCGCATCCGCCGCGCCCCTCAGCGCAGCCGACCCTGCCGCCACAGACTACTCCATGACCGACTGCGAAGGCTCACTCACGCCATACCCGGCCGAAGTGGCGCCGGCAGAATATCCCGACTCTCTCACGCCGGTATTCATCAACCACGTCGGACGCCACGGCGCCCGATATCCGGCTTCGGCCACTAACTGCCTCACACTCCGCCGCGCACTCGAGCACGCCGACTCCATAGGCTCTATCACGCCTCTGGGACGCAGGCTCCGCGAACTCAACGACCGCGTCATCGCTCTGAGCAACAACCGATGGGGCGCCCTCGACTCGCTCGGAATCTACGAGCAGGGAGCCATAGCCTCGCGCATGTTCTACAATTTCACCGAGGTATTCAGCACCGAAGGCACCGTCCGCGCCCTGTCATCCTACTCGCCGCGCGCCATGATGAGCATGTACGCCTTCGTACACCAGCTCGACCGCCTCAACAACCGCATGACCTACCTCACATCGGCAGGCCGCGTCAACTCGCCCCTGATGCGCCCCTTCGACATTGATACCGACTACCTCGACTTCCGCAAAACCCGCACCTGGGAGAAGCCCTACGACGAATATGCCGACCGCGCCGTGCCCCTGACGGCCCTCCGCCGCGTCCTCGGCGACGCATATCCCCTCTCCGACCCGCGCGCCGCACGCGACCTCGCGCTCGTAGAGTACTACGTCGTGGCCGGCCTCTCCGCCATGGGACTCCCCTCGCAGATGGACGTATACTTTGACTCGGCCGAGGCCAATGCCTTGTGGTCATGCTTCAACCTGCGCCAGTACCTCGTGCGCACAGCCACCACACTATCCACCGTCCCGGCCGACATAGCCTCCGACCTTGTGCTGGACATCATCGAGACCACCGACACATTCGTCGACGGCACGGACACCTCCACACGCGCCGTCCTGCGCTTCGGCCACGCAGAGACCCTCATGCCTCTGCTCTCGCTCCTGCGCATACCGGGCTGCTACTACCTCACCAACTACTTCGACACCGTGGCAGCACACTGGCGTGACTTCGACGTCGTGCCGATGGCTGCCAACATACAGTTCATCGTCTTCAAGGCACGGCGCTCCGGTCGTTACTACGTACGCGTCGACCTCAACGAGCGTCCCGTGGCACTGCGCAAGGGCGACGATGCTGTCTACTATCAGTGGGGCGAACTCCGCCGCTACCTCATGAACCTCGTTCCGCTCTACGCACAGTAATCTTACGGCCTCACCAAAAACGAGCCGGGTCAGCCTCAACGGCTGTCCCGGCTCTCACGTTCCAATAATTTATGCCTAATTATTGCCTGTGTACCAATGTCTATAATATTTTACTTAAATCCAAAATTTGACGGTCTACGTGTCTCACGACAGGATTGACCGTCCCATGATTACAACTATTGTCCATTCTTAGTGCTAAAATACACTATTTCTTTTTTGGAAATGACATATCAAGCAAATCTTGATTGTAAGCAATTGGTTCGTATGGCAAATGTATATATATTTTTTTAATGCTTATTAACCTTGCACCAATTATTATAAAATATTAACACTTTGTACTAATTAATGTTATTAAACCACTATTTCACGCCTTACTCCACCAATTACATCACTAAAACATCAAATTGCCATCATTCCCAATTTTTCATCACATTATGATACCGGGGCGACAGAACTAAACAAAAACAATCTGCCATCATTTTCGATAAAAAAGTTAAACTACCGGCCCCTCATAGTCATATCCCGAAGAATCTTTAGACAGGAGGACAGGAGGACAGGAGAAAATAATAAAACCTCCTGTTTCTCCCGTTCTCCTGTCCAAAAAAAGCGCTCCCTTTCGCCTCAACGAAAAGGAGCGCCACGAAATAAGTCAGAGAAATATTACCGGATGATCACATTCCTCGAGTACTCACCCACCACGACTATATAAAGCCGTCCCTGAGCAAGACCGCTGAACGTGCTGACACCCTGCGGAAGCCGACCGGCGAACACCGTCGTGCCGTCCACAGAGTAGACAGCGCCGTCCACGCCTTCCGGAGCCGAAACCTCAACAAGAAGCTCGCCGCCACAGCAGTAAGCGTCCCACTGATGATAGTCGGCCGTCGGGTCGTCGATGCCGCTGCTGAAGACAGTCAGACTCAGAGCATCCACCATGAAGCGGCGGCCCGACGTCTGGCACAGGCGCATACGCACCTTGCCCTGGCGGTTCACCGTGACGGTGTACTCCTTGTACTGAGTGCCCGATATCGTCACCGAACCGGCCTTCTCGTATGTCACGCCGCCGTCCGTCGAATACTCCACATCCACCTCGGCGTCAGCATCGCTGCCGAACACACGGGCGTAGAACGACACCGTACCGATACCTGCGGCGCGGTCCTCGGCCATAGCGATGACCGACGCGTCAGTCTTGCCGGCGCGTACGGCATAGTCGCCTTCGTAGACTGCGTCGCCCGGCCACATGCCGGCGTCTGACAGATCCCATATGCAGGCATTGCCGTAATAGGTCTTCGCGCTGTATGATCCGTACGACGCGTCATACTGCTCGAAGTCCTCGAAGAAAGCAGGCGAGAGCGTAGCCACGCCGCGTGCCACGGCATCGTCGGCCACATAGCTGCCGCACTGGGCCTTCACTGTCGTCTCGAACGTACCCTCCACGGCGCTGTTCAGACGCATGTATAGCCTCGTATCGTCGGCGCTCAGCGTCAGCGACTGCTTCCAGTCGCTGCGGTCAAGCGATATCTCGAACGGAGCCTTCACAGAGACGGTGAAGTCGCTCTCTATATTGTCTGTCGAAATCAGAATCTCGGCCACTGCCGACGGTTCGCCCGGAGCCGTCGTGAAGTAGAGGTCGCCGTCGTAGAGGAAGTCTATCGACGGAATGACTGCGCCCGTGGTCACGTGCATGGTCTCGCTCCGCAGGGTGCGGCCCGAGATGCTGTAGTCGTATGTCGTCTCGGAGGCAAGACCCGTCACATCGAAAGTCTGAGTCCTGGCCTGCACGGCTTTCGGATAGCCGTCGAGCACTCCTTCGCTGTCGCTCACCGTGAGTGTGTAGCAGCCCGAGGCGTCTTCGTCGCCCACATAGGTCCATCCGACCGTGAACGACTCATCCGTGATTTCGCGGGCCTCGTCCACGGGAATACCGTCGACGGTGCGGCCCTTCAGCGTCACAGTCGACTTAGCCTTTCCGGCAGTCACGACCAGAGCAGCCGTGTGCGTGCCCGTCGCGGCCGACTTGTAGGTCACCGTCACCTCCGTGCCGCCGTTGGCAGCCTCGGCGCTCAGGCTCGAGGGAGACACGGTGAAGGCCGCGTTGTCGGTCGACAGCGTCACAGTTCCGGCGGCATTGCCGGTCTGCACAGACACCGCGGCCGTACGCGCTACGTTCACGCCGCTGATGCCGAGGTCGATGGTCGACTTGTCGGCGGGGCGGTTGACCGTCGGCTCCGTCACGCCGCTCGACGTCCACTTCTCCGAGCTCTTGTCGCCCCATATGTATTCGGCCATCTCGGGATGGTCGATGAAGGGGTTGCGGTTGTGCTGATGGCCGTACACCACATCGTTGCGGTTCTTCTCCTTCTCGCTCACAGGGTCCATGCGGTGCCACTTCAGAAGCAGACTGACGGCCCACTGCGAGAACACGGGATAACTGTTGCCGGCGAGCATGTCGCTCGAGAAGCCGGCGATGCGGTCGTTGTAGCATGCCGCCATATAGAAGTAGCTTCGCGCGAAGTCTCCCTTGTACTCGTCCACGGGTTCAAACACCGTCCCCGAATATCCCGGGAATGTGCTTTTGCCCAGCTTGCCCAGCGGCTTCACCGACCCGTTGGCGGCCACCGAGGTGCCGGCGGCACACTCTCCGTAGGGGTAGTTGCTGCGCTGACCGTTCACCTTGCCGTCGGTGGGATAGATATGGAAGGCATCGCTGTACATAGGCGACGCATCGTCGAACCAGCTCTTGGGGAACGAGTGCTCGCGGTTGTAGCAGTCGCCCACCACCTTATAGTTGCCGCATGTCTCGCCCGTCTGCCAGTGCTTGGTCGAGTACATGTCCCAGATTTTGCCGTCGGGATATACGTCAGACGTCTTGTAGAGATCGAGCAGCCCTTTGTAGGACACAGTCGTGTGTGCTCCTATGGTGCTGTGGAGTGCCGTCAGCAGGCTCTTGCCACCCTTTTCTCACAAGAGCTGTAGTAGCCTGACGGCGCTGCGGCATAGACCGGCAGTGATGCCGTGACGGCCATAGCCATCACAAATGATTTTACGATTTGCTTCATCAATATTTTTATCTGTGTTTTTCTCAATTCTGTTATATGAGTCTCATCTTGAACTGCGACATCATGGCACCCACGGCCGGATACTCTTTCAGTATGTGGTCAAGCACCTGCTGCTCGGACCAGAACTGCGGCGGTATCTCGCCCTGCACCACACGCGCCTCAAGCTCTATGTGGTCGTTCTCAAGCCGGTCGCGCAGACGGCTGCAGAGGTTCTCCAGGTGTCTGGTCACGGTATCGGCCTGAATGTTTGTGCCCACCATCACGGCGAAGCGCGTGCCTTCGGTGCGCCGTGTGTCGGCCAGAGCCAGGACGCCGGCCAGCAGCGGCTCGTCGCTCACGGACTGGAGCGTGGCGTGCCATGCCGCCTCGAAGTCAGCGTCCGTGAACGCCTTGTCGCGCTTCTTCACGGGCTCCTTCGGCTTTCCGGCGTCAGCAGACGTCTGCTGACGGAAAGTCGGACGGTTGCGCATCGAGAGCGTCCCCGGCGTATAGCTGCGGTGGTGAGGCTCCGACACGGCCGCCGGGCGTGATGCCGGAGCAGTATACGGTGCCGCCTTCTGAGGTGCGGCTGCCGACGGTGCGGCGGTTGCGGCAGGAGCCGTGGCAGCCGGAGCCGGCCTGGATGCCGGGGCTGCCTTCAGGTCAATAGCTTGCGGAGCCGGAGAAGAGGTCGTGAAACTCTCCAGCGGCCTTAGTAGCCCCTCGTCACTCCCGCTTTCATCGGACGAGAGGCTGTCTGGTTGGCACAGTTTGATGAGTGTCAGCTCGATTAAAAACTGTTTGTTGCCTGCGGTTCTGAAATTCATGTCCGCGTCGTTGCACAGGTCCATCGCCTTGTAGAGATAGGTCGGATGCAGCTTCGACGCCTTCTCGGCCATCTCCTGCCGCACGTCGTCTGTGGCTTCGAGCAGTCCGAGCGTGGCCGGATTGGCAGCCACCATCAGGTCGCGCAGATACTGCGCCAGACCGTTGATGAAGAAGAGCGAGTCGAAGCCCTTGTCGCGTATCTCCTTGTAAATGAGGAGCGACGTGGCCACATCCTGCGCCACGAACGCGTCGACGAGCCGTCCGTAGTAGGAGTTGTCGAGCACGTTCAGGTTCTCCACCGTCGACTGGTAGGTGATGTTTCCGCGGCTGCTTGCGGCCACCTGGTCGAATATCGACAGCGCGTCGCGCATGGCACCGTCAGCCTTGCGCGCTATCACGTTCAGCGCCGCCGGCTCGGCCGTGATGCCCTCGCTGGCCGCCACACGCTGCATGTGCGCCACCATATCGGCTATGGTGATGCGGTTGAAGTCGTAGATCTGGCACCGCGAGAGTATCGTCGGTATGATTTTGTGCTTTTCCGTAGTGGCAAGAATGAAGATGACGTAGCCCGGCGGCTCCTCGAGGGTCTTGAGGAAGGCGTTGAAAGCCTGCGACGTGAGCATGTGCACCTCATCGATGATGAACACGCGGTAGCGTCCCGTCGTCGGGGGCACCATCACCTGGTCGATAAGGCTGCGCATATCCTCCACGCCGTTGTTCGACGCCGCGTCAAGCTCGAGGATATTCATCGAGCGGTTCTCATTGAATTGCCGGCATGAATCGCACTCGTTGCACGCCTCGCCGTCGGGCGTCCGGTTCGTGCAGTTGATGGTCTTGGCGAAAATACGGGCGCACGACGTCTTACCCACTCCGCGGGAGCCGCAGAAGAGGTAGGCATGAGCCAGTCGGTCAGTGGCGATGGCGTTCTTCAGAGTGCCCGTAAGAGCCTTCTGGCCAACGACACTGCCGAACGTCGCAGGACGGTATTTTCGTGCCGATACTATGTATTGTTCCATGTCGTTTTTTAAGGGCCCCGTCCTGAGGGCAGACGGGTGCAGATGCAAAATTACGATAAAATCTACAAACCGCGCTATCACCGACCCTGATTAACTATTTTTCACACAGCTATCGCAAACCCACATATTATCCTGTCATTCATCATATTAACTGCATCAGTCACATAACTCCCCTCCACCCCCAATGAATAAAAATTTCCGTAGTTGGATAATTTTCACTTACTTTGCACCCGAAAAGTTGACAAATTATTAATCAAAATACCTCACAATCATGTCTGAAATAGCAGATCGCGTTAAAACCATCGTGGTTGACAAGCTCGGCGTTGAGCCCGAAAAAGTAACCGAAAGCGCAGCTTTCATCACCGACCTCGGTGCAGACTCACTCGACACTGTAGAACTTATCATGGACTTCGAAAAGGAATTCGGCATCACAATTCCCGACGAAGAAGCTGAAAAGATCAAAACCGTCGGCGACGCCATCGCTTTCGTTGAAGCCAACGCTTAATACAAGCAGCGACAATACTGACGCAAACTCATAGAGCCGCCGCGGGATTTCGTCTTCCGAAATGTCCGGCGGTTATATGTGTTTATATCCATCCCCCTGATTAAACTCATTATCCGATTATAAATGGAACTTAAACGAGTAGTAGTTACCGGCATGGGTGCCATCACCCCTCTCGGCAACGACGTTGAGACCACGTGGAACAACGCCGTAGCCGGTGTCAGCGGCGCCGGACCTATCACACACTTCGACGCAAGCCTCTTCAAGACGCAGTTCGCCTGTGAGGTCAAAGGCTTCAATGCCGAAGACCACTTCGACCGTCGCAAGGCCCGTCAGCTCGACCTCTACGCACAGTACGCCCTCGTGGCAGCCCGTCAGGCCGTGGCCGACGCCAAGCTCGAGGAATCTCCCGAAGGAACTGTCGACAAGAACCGCATCGGCGTCATCGTCGCTGCAGGCATCGGCGGTCTCCACACATTCGAGGAAGAAGCCGGATACTATGCAATGAACGCCGACAAGGGCCCCAAATACAACCCCTTCTTCATCCCCAAGATGATCGCCGACATCGCTTCCGGCCACATCTCGATGGAGTACGGCTACCACGGCCCCAACTACGGCGTGGTTTCGGCCTGCGCATCGTCGAATAACGCCATCATCGACGCATTCAACCTCATCCGCCTCGGAAAGGCCGACGCCATCATCACCGGTGGTGCCGAAGCCGCCATTTTCCCGGCCGGTGTAGGCGGTTTCAACTCCATGCACGCCCTCTCCACCCGCAACGACAGCCCCGCCACCGCTTCGCGTCCCTTCAGCAAGAGCCGCGACGGATTCGTCATGGGCGAAGGCTCGGCAGTCCTCGTTCTTGAGGAACTCGAGCACGCACTCGCACGCGGTGCCAAGATTTACTGCGAGGTAGCCGGCGGAGGCATGTCGGCCGACGCACACCACATCACCGCCACCCACCCCGAAGGACTCGGTGCCAAGCTCGCCATGCAGAGCGCCCTCGACGACGCAGGCATGACCACCGCCGACATCGACTACATCAACGTACACGGCACATCCACTCCCGTGGGTGACATCTCCGAGATCAAGGCTATCGCCGAACTCTTCGGCGAGAACGCTCACCGCCTCAACATCTCGTCCACCAAGTCCATGACCGGACACCTCCTCGGCGCAACCGGCGCTCTCGAGGCCCTCTTCTCCATCAAGGCCGTCATGGAAGACACCGTGCCTCCCACCATCAACCACGAAGAAGGCGACGAAGACGAGCAGATTGACTACACCCTCAACTTCACATTCAACAAGGCCCAGCACCGCACCGTCCGTGCAGCCCTGTCGAACGCCTTCGGTTTCGGCGGCCACAACGCCTCCGTCATCGTCAAGAAGTACGCCAAGTAAATCATTCCCAGGAAATAATTGCAGGCCGCGCGCATATGTCCGCGCGGCCTTTTTAATATCCCAATTATGAAAATAGGCATCATCGTGGCCATGGACAAGGAGATGGCCCTCCTGCTGCCCCTCCTCGCCGACGCCTCCGAAGTCACCGTCAACGGCGTCGCATTCCACACCGGCACAATCGCCGGACACTCTGTAGTCGCATGCAAGTGCGGCATCGGCAAGGTCAACGCCGCCATCGGAACCCTCACCCTCATCGAGAACTTCCACCCGGCTCTGGTCATCAACACCGGCGTGGCCGGAGGCACTGGCGCCACCGATGACCCGGCCCGCGTCCTCGACGTCGTACTCGCCTCAGAGATAGCCTACCACGACGTGTGGTGCGGCCCCGGCACAGTCCCCGGTCAGGCAGCCGGATGTCCCGGGCGCTTCCCCTGTCCCCTGTCCGATGACGTCCGCAGCCGTCTCGACGTCAAGCAGGGACTCCTCGCATCGGGCGACATCTTCGTCGACAGTCCCGACGACCTGCGCCGAATCCTCGCATTATACCCCGACGCAAAGGCCGTCGACATGGAGAGCGCCGCCATAGCCCAGACATGCTGGCTCAAGAGCGTTCCCTTCGTCTGCATACGCGTCGTCAGCGACACTCCCGGCGACGGAGGCAATGCCGCCGCCTACGAATCATTCTGGCAGGCAGCACCCGAGCGCACATTCGCCGAAGTAGAGAAACTCCTGTCCATACTGTGATGAAAGACCTCAAAGCCATACGCGGAGCACACATCCTGTCCGAAATGGTGGCCGAGGGCGAACACGAACACCAGGACTTCAAGTACTCAATCTCCGACGCGCGCAAGATAGCACGCTCCATCTCCGCCTTCGCCAACAATGACGGCGGACGACTCCTCATCGGTGTCAAGGACAACGGCGTCATAGCAGGCGTCCGCAACGAAGAGGACATCTTTGTCGTCGAGCAGGCCGCCGAGCGCTATTGCCGGCCGCCCCAGCACCTCGACTTCCGCGCTTACCGCCTCGAAGGCTCCGTCCGCGTCATAGTGGCAGAAATCCCGAAAGCGGAAACCAGGCCCGTCGAAGTCGTCGAGGAGCGCGGAATCCTCAAGGCCTACTACCGCGTCGCCGACGAGAACATCGCCGCACATCCGCTCATGGTCCGCGCCTGGCGCATAGCCGCAGGCTCCGAGGAAGCAGCTCCGCTCGACGAGCGCCACTACGCCCTCGCCGCCATCTACGCCGACGGTTCAGGCCCTGCCGACGAGCGGCACGCTGCCGTCGCCCTGCGCATCAGCACCGACACAGCCGCCGACCTCATAGCACGCCTTGTCGCAGCCGGCGTCATCTCATTCACCTTCGACGGCACACGCTTCATCCTCGCCTGATGACATCAGACACATCAGCCACATCAATAACATCAGCCACATCCCCACGAAAACAATGAAAGAAGCCCTCGGCATCCTGAGCCGTTTCTACGGCTACCGCTCTTTCCGGCCCGGACAGCTCGAAGTCATCGAAGCCGTCACGTCAGGCCGTGACGCCGTCGTGCTCCTTCCCACCGGCGGCGGCAAATCCCTCTGCTTCCAGATACCGGCCCTCCTGGCCGAGCACGGAACAGCCATCGTCATATCGCCCCTCATCGCCCTCATGCAGGACCAGACGCGCGCCCTGGTCGCCAACGGCATCCCGGCCGCGGCCGTCCACTCCAACCAGGACGAAGACTATAACCGGCGCGTCATGGAAGCAGCCTTTCAGGGCCGCATCAAACTCCTCTACACATCCCCCGAGCGCATCCTCCAGAACCTCGACTACTGGGCGCGCCTCGACATCAGCCTCGTGGCCGTCGACGAAGCCCACTGCATATCGCAGTGGGGCCACGACTTCCGGCCCGAGTACTCCGAGCTGCACCGCGTCAAGGAAGCGCTCCCCAACGTACCCGTCATAGCCCTCACGGCCACCGCCGACCGACTCACGCGCGACGACATCGTCAGCCGCCTCGGACTCCGAGACCCCTTCTGCCTGCTGGGCTCCTTCGACCGTCCCAACATATCCCTTGCAGCCTACTCCAATCCCGGCAAGCGCGAGCGCATGAAAGTCATCGCCGGACTTGTCCGCAAATATCCGCAGGACTCCGGCATCGTCTACTGCCTCTCGCGCGACGGAGCCGAGAAGACCAATGCCACCCTGCTGTCAATGGGCATCCGCTCCGTCTGCTACCACGCAGGCATGAGCGCCGACGAGCGCGAGCGCTCGCTCCGCGCCTTCCTCGACGGCACGGCTCAGGCAGTCTGCGCCACCGTGGCCTTCGGCATGGGCATCGACAAGAGCAACATCCGCTGGGTGGTCCACAACAACATGCCCGGCACCGTCGAGAGCTACTATCAGGAGATAGGCCGTGCCGGACGCGACGGTCTCCCGGCCGAAGCCATACTCTTCTACTCATACGCCGACGTCATCATGCTCCGCAAGTTCGCCTCCGAGTCAGGACGCGTAGCCGTCAACCTCGAGAAACTCGCACGCATGCAGGCATTCGCCGAAGCACGCGTCTGCCGCCGACGCATCCTCCTGAGCTACTTCAGCGAGGAGCGCGCCACCGACTGCGGCAACTGCGACAACTGCCTCAATCCGCCATCGCGCTTCGACGGCACCGTTCTGGCGCAGAAAGCTGTCAGCGCCGTCATGCGCACCGGAGGCACGGCCATCGGCGTCTTCACCCTCATATGTATCCTACGAGGCGTCCGCAACTCCGACGTCGCGCGCAACGGCTACGACAAGATACGCACCTTCGCCGTAGGCAACGACCTGCGCCATGAAGAGTGGGCCGACTACATCTCGCAGATGATACAGCTCGGCGTATTCGAGATTGCCTACGACGACTCGAACCACCTCCGCACCACCCCCTACGGCATGCGCGTCCTCCGAGGCATCGAGCGCCTCACACTCTCCACCTACGTCCCTCCGCAGTACACCACGGAGAAGAAGCCCAAAGGACGCCCCGTCACCGAAGTTCCCAAAGATCCGGTCAAGCTCCTGGTCAGCCACCTCAAGACGGTCCGCACCGAAGTGGCGCGCGAGGTCCGCATGGCCCCCTACCTCATCTTCAGCGACGCCACCCTTCTGGACATGGCTGTCCGCCGCCCGGCCGACATCAGCGAGTTCCTGCAGGTGCACGGCGTGGGCGAGAAGAAAGCCCTCCGCTACGGTCCGCGCTTCATCTCCGCCATACGCGAATTCGAGCAAAAGAATCATTAAAACCGACCTCTCCATGCACTACCACATAGTCGTCAATTCCTCAGCCCGTCTTGACAACGCGTTCGTCAGGCAGCTTGCCTTCGCACGCCCCGGACAGATGTCGGGCGCCGACGGAAAGGCAGTCGATGTCGACACCATATACGCCGGACGCAACACCATCTTCCGCGCCGGAGACCTCGCCGTCAAGATTTTCTGCACAAATCTGTTCAGGCGCATCCTGTACTCCTTCCGCTTCACCAAGGCACGCCGCTCGTACGAGAACGCCCTCACTCTTCTGAGCCGCGGCATCGACACGCCTCTGCCTGTGGCCTACACCGAGTCGCGCTCGGCCACGGGACTGCTGCAGGACTGCCGCTACGTCAGCGCCTACGTACAGTCGAAGTCGCTCGACGACTTCTTCGACACGGCCGGCGAGCGCTTCATCGGCGACTTCGCCTCGTTCATGGCGCGGCTCCACGAGGCCGGTATACGCCACGACGACCTCAACAGCACCAATATCCGCGTCATTCCGCAGGCCGACGGCTCATACGCCTTCAGCCTCATCGACCTCAACCGCATGAAGATATATCCCGAAGGCACACCGGTGCCTCAGGACGAATGTTTCCGCAACTTCGTGCGGTTCTCGTCGCTCACCCCGGCCTTCCGCCGCTTCGTCGCCATCTACCTCGAAGAGCGCGGACTCGACCCGGCGCTGGCCGGCCGCGCCATAGCCGTCAAGGAGGCCGACAACCGGCGCGTCGACCGCAAGAAGCGCATCAAGCGTCTGCTCCGCCGCAAATAACCACCGACATGGACCTCACCCGACAGATCATCAAGATAGCACCCTCGGCCCTGCGGCGCATCGCCGCAAGGCTCATTCCGCGCACCATGGAGCTCGGTGAATCGCCCGAAGCGTTCCTTGACGCCGTCAGTCCGCGCATCAGCAACTCATGCATCGCCACGGAGCCGTCGGTCATCGAGCCTGACACAGACCTCATGATAGTCGTGCCGTGCTACAACGTCGAGGCATACGTCGCCGAGTGCATCGACTCCATTCTGGCGCAGGACACCACCTTCACCTACCGCATCGTGGCCGTGAACGACGGCAGCACCGACGGCACGGCCGACGTCCTCGCACGTTACGCCGGCCATCCTCAGGTCCGGGTAATCACGCAGGCGAACCGCGGCTTCTCCGGAGCACGCAACCGCGCACTGGAGCGCATCACGGGCCGCTACGTGATGTTCGTCGACTCCGACGACCGCCTCCCTCAGGGAGCCATACAGGCGCTGATGTCCAAGGCCGCCGAGACGGGCGCCGACCTCGTGCAGGGCGGTGCGCGCAAGTTCGACGGCGACACCGTCATCGACACATTCATCCCCGGGCAGGGAGAAGTGTTCGGATATCCGTGGGCCAAGGTATTCCGCAGCACGGTGTTCGGCGCCATACGGTTCCCGGAGCAATACTGGTTCGAGGACACACTTGTGCTTTTCGTGCTGTATTACGCCTGTCCCCGCGCCGTGTCCATCCCCGACATCACCTACGACTACCGGCGCAACACCCGGGGCATCACCAAGACCAGCAAAGGCCGCCCGAAACTTATCGACACCCTGTGGATAACCATGCAGCTGGCCGAAGACCACCGGCGCCTCTTCCCCGACGGCGCCCCCTCAGGCACAGCGGCACCTGCGGCGCCGCGCATACCCTTCGCCGACACCCTGCTCACCCAGATTCTCCAGAACGCACGCCGTCTCCGCACGCTCAAGGACCTCCGCATCGACTACGCCAACTTTCTCTTATCCTGCGCGTTGATTAAGCAGTACAGCCCCCTCCGCGCCGACGCAGCGCCTCGTCTGCCTATGCTCGACGCCGCACTCCGCAAAGCCGACTTCCGCGACTATATGACCGCCGTATATCTCAAACGTTAATCCCGAAAATGAATCCCGAAAACAATCTGCCGTCCGACCGCATATCGGTGGTAATCAACACATACAATGCAGCCGACATGCTTGAGCTGACGCTCAAGTCGGTGCAGACCTTCGACGAGGTCGTAGTCTGCGACATGGAGAGCACCGACGACACCGTGGCCATCGCCGAGCGCTACGGATGCAAGGTCGTCACCTTCCCGCGCGGCGACAACAATATCTGCGAGGTGGCCCGCGACTTCGCCGTCCACAGCGCCTCCAATCTGTGGGTACTCGTCGTCGACGCCGACGAGATAGTTCCGCGCGCCCTGCGCGACTACCTCTACGAGGCCATACGACGCAACGACTTCGGCGACGCCCTCGCCACGGGCCACAAGAACATGTTCATGGGACGCCCGGCCACCGACTCGCCCAACTACCACATCCGCTTCTTCAGACAGGACAAGGCATACTGGCCCCCGATAATCCATGCCCCGGTGAAGATTGACGGCACCGTCACACGCATGCCGGCCGGACGCGAGGACCTCTACTTCATCCACCTCGACGACCGCGCCATAGCCGACCGCATCACCAAGCTCAACCGCTACAGCGACAACGAAGTCCCCAAGCGCATGAAGCGCCGCTTCGGTCCCTGGAAGCTCCTCTTCAGGCCCGGATGGTTCTTCTTCAAGACCTACGTCCTCAACGGCGGATTCCGCGACGGGCGCCGCGGCATCATCCGCGCCTACATGGAGAGCATCTACCAGATGATGCTCATGGGCAAAGTCATCGAGTCGCAGGAGAAAGAGAAGTCAGAGTCATGATACCCAAGACTATACACTACTGCTGGTTCGGCGGCAAGCCCCTGCCTGCCTCCTTCGCCGCCCTCCTCGAAGGCTGGAAGAAAATGCTCCCCGACTATAAAATCGTGCAGTGGGACGAGTCGAACTTCGACACCGCCCTCAACCCCTACGTGCGCGAGGCTTATCGCATGGGCAGCTTCGCCCACGTCTCCGACGTATGCCGCCTGAAGGCCCTCTATGACCACGGAGGCATCTATCTCGACACCGACGTCGAGATAGTCCGCAGCTTCGACCCCTATCTCAGCCTCCACTCCTTCGTCTCGCGCGAATACGGATTCATCGGCACGGGAGTCATCGGCGCAGAAGCCGGAGCCGAGTGGATTGCAGAGTGGCTAAGGCACTACGACACACGGCACTTCGTCAACCGCTGGGGCCATCCCGTCCGCACGCCGAACACCACCGTGCTCACGCGCACGCTCCTCCCCTCCCTCGACCCTGCCCTCCACCCCGTCATCCTACCTATGGAAGTCTTCTGCGGCGTCGAGGCCGCCGACGGCACGATGACCGCCGGAGCCGACACCGTCGCCGTCCACCACTTCAACTCGTCGTGGAACCGTGGGCGCCGCACCCTGGCCACACGCATCCGCACCATAGCGCGGGGTCTCCGGGTCCGCTACCTCTAACGCCGTGTTTTACTGACTCTTAAACATCTTTAATAATCCGCTTTTTGCACAAAAGCGGATTATTGCGTACCTTTGTATCATCATTCCTTTTCACATTCCTTCCCCAAGTCGGTATGAAATCACATTCACTCAAGTATCTGCGCATAGCCGTGGCACTCCTTTCTGTGGTGGTGCTCACGCTGCTGTTCGTTGACTTCACGGGCTATGCCGCTGCAAGAGTGGCGTTTATGACCAAGATTCAGGTAGTACCGGCACTCCTGGCCGTCAACGTCGCAGCCATCGTGCTCCTTGCCGCCCTGACTCTGATATTCGGACGCATCTACTGCTCGGTCATCTGTCCTCTCGGCATAGCCCAGGATGCACTGGCGTGGATTCGCCGCCGCTTCGCTCCCAAGAAGAAACGCCGCCTCGGCATCTACCGCTTCGAGCCGGCGCACACCATGTGGCGCAACGTATTCTTAGGTCTCTTCATAGTCCTCGCCGTGGCAGGACTGCTCCGTCTGATTCCGATGTCCTTCGCTGGAATACTCGACCCGTACAGCGCCTACGGACGCATCATCGGCCAGGCCGGTGTACCTCTGTGGCGTCTCTCCATGTCGGCCTTAGGCGACGCCGCGGCAGCTGACGGCACCTACCTCTTCGCAGGCCAGGTGCCCGGTGCGCTTCAGAACTTCAACATAGCCGTAGCCGTCGTGGCCGCCGTCACCTTCGTGGCAGTCACGGCCTTCGCCTTCATGACAGGCCGCGGATACTGCAACACCGTCTGCCCCGTCGGCACACTGCTCGGCTATCTGTCGCGCTATTCGCTCCTTCGCCCCGTCATCGACACCGACAAGTGCACCCGTTGCGGCTCATGCGGCCGCAAGTGCAAGGCCAAGTGCATTGACACCAAGAATCACGTCATCGACTATTCGCGCTGTGTGGTATGCTTCGACTGCATCAACAACTGCCGCGAAGGCGCCATCAGCTACCGTCTGCGCCGCAGCCGTCCTGCCGTCAAGCCCGACGTGCTCCTGGCAGGCACTGCAGCCGCCACGGACAAGCCCGGGAGCGCACACCCCGGTTCGGTGGCATCGGCGTCTAAGCCTGACAGCGGCCGCCGCAGCTTCCTCATCGGCACGGCCATCGTGGCAGGAACAGCGGCAGCAGCAGCCACAGGCAAGGTGACCGACGGCGGCTTCGCACCCGTAAAGCAGAAGCGCCGCCACGCCGACGCCGCTCCCGCCGTACCGCCGGGCGCTGTCAGCCTGGCGCATTTCCGCAGCCGCTGCACGGCCTGCCAGCTCTGCATCAGCGAGTGTCCCAACGAGGTACTCCGCCCCTCCACATCGCTTGACGGATTCATGCAGCCCGTCATGACATTCACCGACGGATTCTGCCGCCAGGGCTGCACTCGCTGCGGCGAGGTCTGCCCCACAGGCGCCATCCTCCCCATTCAGCCTGAAGAGAAGACAGCCATCAAGGTAGGCACCGCCGTTGTCGACTGCGACAGCTGCATATCGGCGGCCTACGGACAGTCATGCGGCAACTGCGCCGTGGTCTGCCCCGTCCATGCCGTCAAACTCGTCCGCGCCGACAACGGCAACCTCCGCCCCGTGGTCGACGAAAGCGCCTGCATAGGCTGCGGAAGCTGCGAATATCACTGCCCCGTCGGACGCGCAGGTATGCTCTCGTCCTCAAAGGCAGCAATTTATGTCAACGGGCTTCAGACCCATCAAAACGTATGAGTATGGAAAAATTTGATGCAACACGCCGCCGTTTCCTCAGAAATTTAGGCATCATTTCGGCTGCCGGCGCCGTAGCCTCCTGCACAGGGTCTGCCGCAGGCGGCAGCAGCGATGACAGCCGCACCGGTGACGGCTCGATGACCATGCGCGTCAACCACAATACGGGCGACACCGTCTCGCTCCTGGGCTACGGATGCATGCGCTTCCCCACCATCGGCATGCGCGACGGGACTGACGACGACACCGTTGACCAGGAAGCCGTCAACCGCTCTGTAGATTACGCCATGAAGCACGGCATCAACTACTACGACACGTCGCCGGCCTACTGCAAAGGCACTTCCGAGCAGGCCATAGGCGAGGCTCTGTCGCGCTATCCCCGTGATTCTTACTATATTGCCACGAAGCTCTCCAACTTCGACCCCTCCACGTGGCCGCACGAGAAGTCGGTCGAGATGTTCGAGAACTCGCTCAGATACCTCCGCACCGACTATGTGGACTACCTCCTGCTCCACGCCATCGGCATGGGAGGCATGGAAGCCCTTCACGGCCGCTATCTCGACAACGGCATCCTCGCATACCTTCAGGACCAGAAGGCCCGGGGCACCATCCGCAACCTCGGATTCTCCTATCACGGCGATATCGAGGTATTCGACTATCTCCTTGAACTGATGGACAAAGGCGAGGCCCACTGGGACTTCGTGCAAATACAGATGAACTATCTCGACTGGAAGAACGCACGCAAGCGCAATCCGCGCGAGACTGACGCCGAGTATCTCTACGGCGAGCTGCACCGCCGCAACATCCCCGTGGTCATCATGGAGCCGCTGCTGGGCGGACGACTCGCATCCGTCCCCGAGCCTATCGCGCTCAAGATGAAAGAGCGCCGGCCCGACGACACCATCGCCTCGTGGGCCTTCCGCTATGCCGGAACTCCCGAAGGCATCCTCACCGTCCTCAGCGGCATGACCTACATGGAGCACCTGCAGGACAACATCGCCACATTCTCGCCCCTCGACCCCGTGAGCGAGGAGGAGAACGCCTTCCTGATGCGATGCGCCACGGAAATACTCGAGAACGAGACCGTGCCCTGCACGCACTGCAACTACTGCATGCCCTGCCCCTACGGCGTGGACATCCCCGGCGTCTTCGCCCACTACAACAAGTGCATCAACGCCGGACAGGTGTCGCGCGACGCCACCGACCCAGACTACGAGCGCAACCGCCGCGCTTTCCTCTTCGGCTACGACCGCTCGGTGCCCCGGCTCCGTCAGGCAGGCATGTGCGTGTCATGCGGCACCTGCGTGTCGCACTGTCCGCAGAACATCCGCATACCGGCACAGCTGCACAAGATCGACCGCTACGCCGAAGAACTCCGCAAAGGATAACGCACCGAACCGCTGACACATGGCACGCATAGACCAGGAAACCGTCAACCGCATACTCGACACCGCCGACATCGTCGACGTGGTGAGCGACTTCGTGAAGTTGCGCCGCTCGGGCGCCAACTACAAGGGCCTGTGCCCCTTCCACAACGAGCGCACACCGTCATTTTCGGTCAACAAAGCGCGCAACATCTGCAAGTGCTTCAGCTGCGGCAAGGGCGGCTCGCCCGTCAACTTCATCATGGAGCACGAGCAGCTCGGCTATCAGGACGCCCTGCGCTATCTCGCACGGAAGTACAACATCGAGATTGTCGAGAAGGAGCAGACGGCCGAGGAAGTGCAGGCGCAGAACCGCCGCGAAGCCATGCTCGCCGTCAACGAATTCGCGCTGAAGCACTTCGAGCACAACCTCCTCGAGACCGATCAGGGACGCGACATCGCCCTGGCATACTTCCGGCACCGCGGCATGTCGGACGCCATGATAAAGCGCTTCCATCTGGGCTATGCCCTTGACAAAGGCTCCGACCTCCTCGACGCCGCGCGTGAGGCGGGATTCTCCGACAACTACCTCGTAGACACCGGACTCGCAGGCGTGAGCGAGCGCGAAGGACAGCGTCGGCTCTACGACCGCTTCCGCGGACGCGTCATCTTCCCCGTCCACAGCCTGTCAGGCCGTGTGATAGCCTTCGGCGGACGCACCATGCGCTCTGACAAGACCCTGGCCAAGTACGTCAACTCGCCCGAATCGGAGATCTACAAGAAGTCCAACGAACTCTACGGCCTCTATCAGGCCAAGAACGCCATCGCGCGCCGCGACAAGTGCATCCTCGTCGAAGGCTACTTCGACGTCATCTCCATGCACCAGGCCGGCGTGGAGAATGTCGTCGCATCGTCAGGCACATCGCTCACCGAAGGACAGATACGCGTCATCCGGCGCTTCTCCAACAACGTCACCCTCATCTACGACGCCGACCCGGCAGGCATCAAGGCGTCGCTCCGAGGCATCGACATGCTCCTTGCCGAGAAGCTCGACGTGAAGGTCCTCCTCCTTCCTCCCGGCGACGACCCCGACAGCTTCGCGCAGAACCACAGCGCGGGCGAGGTCGAGGCATATCTGGCCGAGAACGAGCGCGACATCATAGCGTTCAAGACCGAGGTGCTCATGCGCGACGTCCCGGCCAACGACCCCACGGCACGCGCCCGCGTGGTCAACGACGTGCTCCGCTCCATAGCCCACGTCGACGATGTGGTCAAGCGGCAGGAATACATCTCGCAGACCTCGCGCATGCTCAGCATACCCGAGGAAGTCCTTGTGCGTCAGCTCAATGTCATCATAGCAGGCAAATACGAGGAAGACGCGCGCAATGCCGCACGCGAGCAGGCGCGCGCATCGGCGGCATCGCTCATCGGCGACAAGCCTGAGGAAACCCCCGGCACCGCGCCCGCCGACGGGTCCGACAGCAGTCAGACGGCTGCCGACACTCCGCTTCTCAACCTCGACAACAACCGTCTGCGCCCCTACGAGCAGATGCTCATGCGCTACCTCGTCCGCTACGGCCTGCTCCACTTCGTCGAACTCACCGACGAAAGCGGCGCGAAGGTGCCGGCGACCGTCTTCGACGTCATCAGCAGCGAGATGGCGCTCGACGGCGTCACCTTCTCCTATCCCCCCTATGCCGATACGTTCGAGGCCATACGCTCCATGCGCGACAACGGCTTCTGGAGGGCCGAGCGCGACGCACGCCTGCAGCAGATTGAGTCCGAGGCTGCCGCCTATGGCGAAGAGCTCCGTGAAGTGATACGCCGCGAAGGCGGCTCCATCGACAAAATCGCCCATGAAGAGACCGAGATAGCGCGCAAAGTCGATGAATTCCGCCACCGTGCCGTTGAGGAATTCGACATACAGTACACCCAGACGCACCTCGTCAACTCACCAGTCGACAGCGTGCGCAACACCGCCGCCGAGCTCCTTGTGGACAAATACACCCTCTCGAAGTTCTACACGCGCAACGGCGACGACCTGAGCGAACAGTCGCAGTTGGGCACACTTGTCCCGGCCGCCATCTGCGAGCTGCGCAACGCCCTGGTGTCTGACATCATCAAAGAACTCACAACCCGTCTGGCCGACCCTGCCAACGCCTCCGACGCCCCCGCAATCCTCCAGCAGATTTCCGAATACAAAGAGTATCAGCGCCAGCTGGCCACCGCCCTCGGCTCTCGCATAATCCTCCCGAAGAATCGCTGACCCTTACCGCAGCATCATGGAGCGACGGCACGCTGCCGCCATAAACCGCGAATTGTAACCGCCTGTAATGCAGGGACATGCCTTTGGCATGTCAGAATCGGAATACGCAATATTGATTTATACTTATCAGTCAAAAACATGCGTCATCACGCCATCAGCTCTTTCATCGCCACCCCTCCCGAAGAATAGGTAGATACGAACTAGAAAATGTATTTTCAAGATGAAAGGAATGTGCTATGATCTGATTTGGACACACAGTTCATAGGTGCTTAAGCGCGATTTGGCATTATGTGCTGCGCAATCGTTATTCATTTCATAGCACACTCTTTTAATTAAAGATTAAAGTAGCGAGCAAAAGCCCAGTCGACAAGTTTATCTGCACACTATCCAATAACATATCCGCTCAGTGGGTCCAAATGAATATTGCATAGAATTCTTACCAACATTTTCAAGGCTACCTTAGCAAAAAAAGAAAACTATTTTTTCATAGTACGATCTTTTAATGGTTAATAATTTACATGTCGCGCGCACGTATTTCAACCGCCAGTTAATCTCTTCAACGGGCCGGATAACGAATTAGTCGTTTCACAACGAATAGAATTACCAGTGGCACTCACCATAGCAATTTCTATCTCAATAAGCTTTTCTTAGAAGTATCTTATCATTATGCAATCGACACGTATCCTCAAGATACTGCTCTGCGACTGTTCTTCCGTTTCTAATTCCGACTCTATATAGGGATATTCAGATAATAGTC
>DLAL01000059.1 GCA_002493945.1 Porphyromonadaceae bacterium UBA7048 | reverse complement strand
GCTACCATTACACCACAAGGCAATTTGCTCAGGTTTTCAACGTTTTGGTGTCGTTTATTTCCCTTTTGCGCTGCAAAGTTACGACGAATATTTGGCTCCACCAAATATTTCTGACACTTTTTTCAATATTTTTTTGAAAAAAATTTCTCAATCTTGCTAAATGGCTATTTTACAACGAATTGTATAAACAGAAAAATCGAGCCGAAAAATATGACTTTCCGGCTCGATTTCTTGATTGAAGTCATTCCGGCCTCAAAAGGCCGGGATGAAATGTTGATGATTATTTGCGGAGGCCGTTATAATCGCGGCTATAACGGAGCATCTGGTCGGTGTACGACTCGTCGTAGCTGACCTTGACATCGGTGATGTTGCCCTGCTCGTCGCGCACAAGCGTGTAGACGGGGTTGACAAAGCCCTTGTAGGGAGCGATGTCAAGATGCGAGTAGCGGTCGAGAACTTCCTTATGGAGTTCGGGGTCGACTTTGACGGCATAGGTCTCTACGAGCTCTGCTGCAGCAGGGTAGTCGCCCTCAGATGTGATGCGCTGAATCTCGGTGAGGAGCTGGCCGAAGAGATTGCGGAGGGCCTGATAGTCGTTGATGCGGATGAAGGTCTTGCCCTGCTCGTCCTTGACGAGTTCGATGACGTTGTCGGCGCGGCCTTTCTCATAGCACCATTCGGCGATGAGCTTGCGGTTGCGCATGTGGGCTTCCTCGACGTTCTTGCCGGGCTCGATGCGCATGAGCTGGGTCATCATGCCGTTGAGAATGTACTTGTAGTATTCGGCCTTGTATGCGTCAGGATTGTCGAGGAGACCGATTTCGATGAGTTTCGGGTCGGCGAGGTAATAGAGCGCGAAGAGGTCGGCGCGTGCTTCCTCGATGGTCGAGCCGTGAGCCTTGAGGGCGTCACGCTCTGTTCCGGGGAGGAGCTTGCCCGAACCGTGGCCGAGACACTCGTGGAGGTCGGTATGGAGGTTATCGGTGATGAAGAGATATTTGTCAAGGAGGTCGCGCGTGGGCTGGTCGATGACGAACTCTTCATTGAAGCCGTCGCCGTGCGATGCTGCGTCGTAAGCCTGAGTGATGTTTTCAAGCGTCACGCTCTTCGAGCCGTGGGCAGCGCGAATCCAGTTGGCATTGGGAAGGTTTATGCCGATAGGGGTGGCGGGATAGGCGTCACCGGCAAGGATGGCTGCGGTGATGACCTTGGCCGAAACACCCTTTACGGTGTCCTTCTTGAATTTGGGGTCTGTGGGTGAATTGTCCTCGAACCACTGCGCATTGGCGCTGAGCACCTCGGTGCGCTCGCTGGCGTCGATGTTCTTGAAGTTGACAATCGACTCCCAGGCGCCTGTCATACCCAGAGGGTCATCATAGTCTTCGATGAATCCGTTGATGAAGTCGACCTGCGATGCGGTGTCCTCGGCCCACTCGATGGAGTACTTGTCGAAGGTGGCGAGGTCGCCTGTGCGGTAGTAGTCGATAAGGCTCTCGATGATCTGCTTCTGAGCAGGATTCTCGGCATAGGCGCGTGCGCTGTCGAGGTTGGTCACGATGTGCTCGATGGCCGACGAGTAGAGTCCGCCTATCTTATACTGCTCTTCGACGACCTTTCCGTCCACTTTCTTGAGGCGCGTATTGAGGCCGTAGGATATGGGAGTCTCGTCGCCGGGAACCTTGATGGAAGCATAGTATGCCTCGACTTCGGGCTGGGTGAGGCCGGCTTCATAGAGGTTATTGGCGCTGGTAAGGATGAGGTCCTCGCCGGCAGCCTGGTTCACGCGCTTCTTGGCCACCTCGGGATTGAAGATGACTTCAAGAAGATGGTCGGTGTCGGCCACAGCCTTGTCGGCAGGAAGTGCGGCAATCTGCGCTTCGAGGAATTCGCGCGAGAAAGCCGGAGTGAACTTGTCGGTGCTGTAGTGATGATGGATGCCGCTGCCGAACCATACCTGCTTGACGTAGGTCTCGAAAGCCTTGAAATCGGCGCTGTTGCGGTCGCCGCTGTAGTTGGTGTAGACATTCTCGAGGAGGTCGCGGATAGCGAGGTTGTCGATGTTGTGCTGGTCCCAGAGGATGTCGCGGCCCCAGAGGGCTGCTTCGGTGAGATAGTAGACCAGAATCTTCTGGTTGAGGGAGAGACTGTCGAAGTCAGGCACTTTGTAGCGGAGCACTTCGATATCGGCGAAACGGTCGACGTGGTAGTTGAAATCGTCGTCCGGAGCGGCCTGCCGGGCCGTACGTGAGCACGAGGGTGCCATCAGTACTGATGCCATTGCTGCTGCGATGATTAGTTTTTTCATAAAATATGCGGATATTATTCTACGTACAGTACGAGTCCTTTGAGATACTCACCTTCGGGATGGTATATGTTCACCGGATGGTCGGCCGGCTGGGTGAGCTGATGGAGTATGCGCACGCGACGGCCTGACTGGGCGGCGGCGCTGAATACGGCCAAACGGAACTGCTCGCGGCTGACGGCCTGCGAGCACGAGAAGGTGAAGAGGATGCCGCCGGGAGCGATTTTCTCGAAAGCCTTGGCATTGAGACGGCGATAACCCTGAAGGGCATTGTGGAGCGCGCTGCGGTGCTTGGCGAATGCCGGAGGGTCGAGGATGATGAGGTCGTGGCGCCCCGACTCCATGGCGTCGAGATACTTGAAGGCGTCCTCGGCGTGCGACGTGTGGCGCGAGGTGTTGTCGAAGTTGAGAGCCACATTGGCGTCCGTGAGGCTTATGGCCTTGGCCGACGAGTCGACCGACACCACCTCACGCGCGCCGCCTGCGAGGGCGTAGACGGAGAAGCCGCCCGTGTAGCAGAACATGTTGAGAACTGACCGTCCGGCGCTGTACCGGCCCACAAGCGCGCGGTTGTCGCGCTGGTCAACGAAAAATCCTGTCTTCTGTCCGCGGAGCCAGTCGATGCGGAACTTCAGGCCGTTCTCAAGCGCCATGTCGGAGATGAATTCGCCTACGAGATAGCCGTTCTCGGGGTCGAGCCGGGCTTTGTAGGGAAGCGTGGTCTCCGACTTGTAGTACACGCTGCGTATGCCGAGGCCTGACATCTCGGTCAGTGCCGAAGCTATAATACTGCGCGCGAAGTGCATGCCCGGCGAATGAGCCTGCACCACAGCCGTGGCGCCGTAGACGTCCACGACAAGTCCGGGCAGGAAGTCGCCCTCGCCGTGAACGAGGCGAAACGCGTCGGTCGACTCCGACGGCAGTCCGAGCACACGGCGCATGGCGAGCGCCTGGTCGAGACGTGTGCGGAAGAATGTCTCGTCTACAGTCTCCGAGGGGTCGAACGAGAGCATGCGCACGGCGATGCTGCCTATCTGGAAGTGGCCCGTGCCGATAAGGCGCCCGTCGGAGGCGGCTACGGCGACGAGGTCGCCCTCCTCTACTCCGTCGCCTTCCTGCGGCATGAATGTCAGGGCGCCGGAGAATACCCAGGGATGGAAGCGGTCGAGCGATTCCTCCTTGCCTTTGCGGAGAGTGAGCAGGGGAAGCCCTGCGTCGGTCTTTGCGAGTGTATGTTTCATTGTTGATGCTTACTTGATGAAGAACCGGTATATATCATTACCATTGGCGTAGACCAGCAGCAGGAGCAGGAACACGAAGCCGCACGTATTGACCACTTCGAGGAACTTGTCGCCGGGCTTGCGGCCTGTGAGCATCTCCACGATGAGGAAGAGCGTGTAGCCGCCGTCGAGGCCGGGTATGGGAATGATGTTCATGAATGCAAGAATGATGGACAGGAAGGCCGTAATCTGCCAGAACTGATACCAGTTCCACGACGTGGGGAAAAGGTCGCCGAGCGTGCCGAAACCGCCGAGGCTCTGCGCGCCTTCCTTGGTGAACACGAGCTTGAGCGACGACACGTAGCTGACAAGACGGTCGACACCTATCTCCCAGCCGCGCGGGATGGACTCGAAGAACGAGTAGCGGATGGTCTGACGGTCGAATATCTCGACAGGGCTGAGCATCTGTATGCCGATTTTGCCTGCATCGGAGATGCCTACGCTGACCACGTCGGGACGTCCGTCGGCACGGATGAGCCGCATGGCCACCGTATCGCCGCTGTGAGCCTTCAGGGCAGGCAGGAATTCGGTTATCGACGGCACTGTGTCAGGGCCGACCGTGAGGATGCGGTCGCCGGGGAGGAGTCCGGCATGAGCGGCAGGCTCGCCGCTGACCACCTTGGCCACATAGACGGGCACACGGGGCGACATCGGCACGAAGTCCTTGCCTTTGGAGGCAATCTTGCCGATGAGTTCCTTGCTCACGACCACTTCCGTCGTATCGCCCTGCCGCAGCACGCCCACACGGGCGCCGGGCTGTATCATATCCCAGGCCAGCGAGTAGTCCTTCGAGTCGAGAGGCTTGCCGTCGAGCGTGAGCAGGATATCGCCGTCACGGAATCCGGAGTCACGGAACTCCTGGCTGAAGTCCATACCTTCGGTCATGGCCTGCAGCGGCACCACGTCGTCGCCCCAGTGGAAGGCTATACCTATATATATAATGATGGCAAGCACGAAGTTGAGCACCACGCCGGCCACCATGACGCACAGACGCTGCCATGCCGGCTTGCTGCGGAGCTCCCAGGGCTGAGGCGTGGACTCGAGCTGCGAGGCGTCCTTGGTCTCGTCGACCATACCGGCGATGTCGCAGTAGCCTCCCAAAGGTACCCATCCGAGTCCGTAGACAGTGTCGCGCCATGTGGCTTTGCCGTCAGGACGGTCTGCGACGGGCTTGCCGACTTTCACCGACAGCTTGCCCGGCTCGCCGTTGCGCGCGAAGAAGTCGAGTCGACCTTCCTTGGGGTTGTAGCGCAGTATGGAGAAATAGGGATTGAAGAAGAGATAGAAGCGGTTGACCTTCACCCCGAAGATGCGGGCGAAGATATAGTGCCCGAACTCGTGCACTGTCACCAGTATGACGAGCGCCACAATAAGCTGGGCGGCTTTGATAAGTATATCCATTTAGTGTATGTTGTTTCGTATTATTGCAGGTGGTTATTTCCGGATAGTCTTGCAGAACTCCTCGGCACGCCGACGGGCTTCGTCGTTGACGGCTACATAGTCGTCGTATATCGGCGAGTCAATGAAAGTGGTGTCGTCAAGGGTGCGCGCTATGGTCTCGTAGATGCCAGGGAACGAGAGTTCGCCACGGAGGAAGTGCGCTACGGCAATCTCGTTGGCCGCATTGACGGCACATGCTGCCGTTCCGCGACGGTCAAGACAGATATGTGCGAACCCGAGACAGGGGAATTTCTGCGTATCGGGCTTCTCGAAAGTCAGCGTGGCATAGTCGGCCAGATGCAAGCGGCGCGAGACACCATCGAGGCGTGTGTGCTCGCCGAGGGCGTAGGCGATAGGCAGGTGCATGTCGGGGACACCGAGCTGCGCCTTGACAGCTCCGTCGACGAACTCAACCATCGAATGCACTATCGACTGCGGATGCACCACTGCCTCGATGCGCTCGGGCGCGACGCCGAAGAGATGGTGGGCCTCGATGATCTCGAATGCCTTGTTGAGCATCGTGGCCGAGTCAATCGTAATCTTGGCTCCCATCGACCAGTTGGGATGCCTCAGGGCATCGGCAGCCGTAGCGTCGGCTATACGCCATGTCTCCCACGTGCGGAAGGGACCGCCCGAGGCTGTGATGAGAAGGCGCTCCACACGCGCCGGGTCTTCGCCTATAAGACACTGGGCGATGGCCGAATGTTCGGAATCCACAGGATAAATCTTCGTCTCCGAATGACGGAGCAGACGCGTGATGAGGTCGCCGGCCACAACGAGAGTCTCCTTGTTTGCGAGGGCTATGTCCTTGCCCGCGGCGATGGCATGCAGAGTCGGCTCGAGACCGCTGTATCCTACCGTAGCCGTGAGGACAGTGTCGACATCGTCGGCCTCCACACATTCGGCGAGTGCTCGCGGGCCGGCCGCGGTGGCTATGCCGAGCGGCTCCAGGGCGGCACGCAGTTTGGGCAGAAGGTCCTCACGGGCTATGATGGCCAGACGCGGACGGTGCTTGCGGGCAGCTTCAATCAATTCGTCGACACGGCTTCCGGCCGACAGCACCACGGCGCGATAACGATCAGGATAACGGGCAATTATATCGAGTGCCTGCGTACCGATCGAACCGGTAGCGCCGAGCACTGCTATATTCTTTTGAGAATGTTTCACTGTTGCAAGGTGATAAAATGGCCGTAAAGGCCGGTTTTCCTTGCAAAGGTACGAAATTTCGTCGAGATTTCAAGAAAAAAGGGAAGTGGTGCATCCAACTTTGTGGTACTAAATTTGGTTATACAGAAAATACGTGTTACCTTTGTGCCATCAAATCGCACAAAAGGAATGAGCAAAAAAGAGAAATTAATCGCGAGGCTTCTGTCGGGTCCCAAAGATTTCACATACGATGAAATGAGGACTTTACTATGCTACCTTGGCTTTGAAGAACGCTCCAAAGGCAAAACATCCGGTTCGCGCGTAGAGTTTGCCAAAGATGCGTACACGATATTATTGCATAAACCCCATCCGAACAATTTGCTCAAACCTTATCAGATACGACAGATTATAAACGAATTGAAAACACTAAAACTCATATAATTATGGGATACTTGAAATATAAAGGCTACACCGGTTCGGTCGAGTATAGTTCTGAAGACGGATGCCTCTTCGGACAGGTGCAGGGACTTCACGGCACCCTGATATCCTATGAAGGTGAGTCAGTAGAAGAAATACAACAGGATTTCGAAGGCGCGATAGATGATTATCTCGTCAGCTGTCAGGAGCGAGGCATAGCGCCAGCAAAACCTTATAGCGGCAAATTCAATCTAAGAATGTCATCCGAACTGCATGCAGCGATTGCCATGGCTGCCGCAGCCGCCGGCACTACCATAAACGACTTCATCAACCGCTCCATGAGCAGCGTAGTCCATCTGCAGGCATCCAATTAGCCTCCGCACGAATGCCCTACGCCTGCTTGCGGTAGGTTGCGGCGGCGACGGAGAGGACAAGGGCGGCGATGGCCGCGAGTGCGAGATACTGGGGCACGAGTTCCGTCATGCCCGAGCCTTTGAGGTAGACCGAGCGCATTATCTCGATGAAGTAGCGCGGCGGAACGGCGTAGGTCACGTACTGCGCCCACTGAGGCATCGAGCTTATCGGCGTGAAGAGGCCGCTCATGAGCTGGAAGACCATGATGAAGGCGAACATCAGGAAGATGCTCTGCAGGATGGTGGTGGCGCGGTTCGAGATGGCCACTCCGAGCCCCGACATGACGAGACTGAAAAGGAACGGGCCAGATAGATGGCGCCGACAGAGCCCTGCGGCACAAGGCCGTAAACGAGCCGCCCTATTATCATGCCTATGGTGACCACCACGAGTCCTGCCACCCAGTAAGGGATAAGTTTCGACAGGACGAAGGTGAACTTTCCGACGGGCGTGACGTTCATTGCCTCGATGGTTCCGGTCTGCTTCTCCTGCACCAGATTGATGGCCGGGAGGAAGCCGCATATGATGATGAGCAGCATGACCATCAGCGCCGGAATCATATAGTTGCGGAAGTCGAGCGTCGGATTATATTTATAAATGACACTGGTGCGGTCAGCCGGCTGACTGATGCCCTGCGCTTCGGCATAGCGTCTCAGAGTGGACGCTATCGACTGCACTGCATACTGTGAGCCGAGCATTCCCTTGGTGGCATTGACGCCGTTGGCCGACACGTCCATAAGGGCATCCCCGGCGGCGAAATCGCGTGTGAAGTGCACAGGGATGTCGACGATGACATCGACGTCGCCGCGCTCGATGCAGTCCATCGCTTCGGCGTAGGTGGACACGACGACCGACACTGTCATCGAGCCGGAGGCGTTCATGTCGGACGCTATGCGGCGCGACAGCTCCGTACGGTCATTGTCGACCACGGCCACGCCGACGTTCTTCACATCCATATTGGCCACCAGCGGTATCACGAGCATCACCATCAGAGGCAACACCAGAAGCACACGGGGGATGAACGGATTACGCCGCATCATGATGACCTCCTTGCGGAGAAGAGCCTTCAATATTCTGAAATTCATCGCGGAATCGTCTTTTTCAGTTAGTGGAATTCTTGAACTTGCGTATGGCCAGGACGAGCATCAGCACCGTCATGCCTGCCAGAATGGACACCTCGGTCCACACCGACGCCAGCGGCAGCTGCTGTATCATGATTTTGCGCATGGCCGATATGTACCACCGGGCCGGAACTATGGCGGAGAACCACTGCAACGCCCGGGGCATGTTGTCGACAGGGAAAATCATACCCGAAAGCATCAGCACGGGAATCATGAAGGCTATCGCCGACACTATCAGCGCGGACACCTCGGTGCGTACGAGAGTCGACACGAGCAGCCCCACGGACAGGGCGAGAACTATGTAGAGCAGGGAGATGGCCACGACATTTACCACACCGGCCGAGAACGGCAGTCCGAGGGCCGTGTAGCTGATGAGCAGCATGGCAGCAAGGATGACGCATGACAGCAGAAAGTACGGGATGAGCTTGCCGAGAATGATGGTGTGAGGCCGCACGGGCGACACCAGCAGCAGGTCCATGGTGCCCGACTGCCGCTCGCTGACGATAGAGACCGACGTCATGATGGCGCAGATGAGGATGAATATCATGCCGAGGATGCCGGGCACGAAGTTGTACGAGCTCTTCAGCTGCGGATTGTACAGCACGCGCGACACTATCGGCGACGACGCGGCGTCCTCGCCGCTGACCACACTCCGTATGTACGCCTGAGCCGACTGGGCAAGTGTGGTGTTCGAGCCGTCGGCCACTATCTGCGTGCTCAGTTCGCCGGCATCGGTGTGCAGCACCACCACGGCATCAGCCTCCGACGTGCGGAGCAGCCGGTCGATGTCGGCGTGAGGTGCCTCGCCGACGAAAGTGAAGTACGGATTGGTCTGCAGCCGCATGCAGATGTCGCGGGTGCGGTCGGTATGGGTGTCGACCACCACGGCCACCTTCACGTCGTTGACCTCGGTGGATATGGCGAAGCCGAAGAGGAGCAGAAGCACCACGGGCATGAATACGGTCACCAGCAGCGTCTGCGGGTCGCGGCGCAGGTGGAGCATTTCCTTGCGTATGATTGAGCTGAGTATCATGATTCCTTCGGGTATGTGTGATGTCATTGACCGCGGACAGCTCCCCCGGCCACGGAGCGGAACACTTCGTCCATAGTCCGGCAGCCATATTCCTTCTTCAGCGCGGCGGGAGTATCGAGGGCCTTGATGCGGCCGTCCACCATGATGGATATGCGGTGGCAGTACTCCGCCTCGTCAAGATAGTGGGTGGTGACGAAGACGGTCATGCCTTCGGATGATGCCCGGTAGATGAGTTCCCAGAACTTGCGGCGCGTCAGCGGGTCCACGCCACCGGTAGGTTCGTCGAGGAACACCACGGCCGGACGGTGGATGGTGGCGACGCTGAACGCCAGCTTCTGCTTCCACCCCGTGGGGATGTCGCTCACGAGAGTGTCGCGCATGGAGGTCATCTCAAGCCGGTCGAACATAATGGCTGCCCGCTCGGCGGTCTCGCGGTCGGAGAGTCCGTAGATGGTGCTGAAGAGCCGCACGTTCTCCCGGACAGTCAGTTCTTCGTACAGCGAGAATTTCTGACTCATATAGCCGATATGACGCTTGATGTCCTCGGCCTGCGTGGCTATGTCGAATCCGGCCACGCTGCCGCGGCCTGCCGTGGGACGACTCAGGCCGCAGAGCATCCGCATGGCCGTGGTCTTCCCTGCGCCGTTCGCGCCGAGAAATCCGAATATCTCACCCTTCGACACATCGAACGATATGCTGTCCACCGCTGTGAACGAGCCGAAGCGCTTGGTGAGCCCGTCGACGGATATTACTTTATCATCGTTCATGATTCATGACCCATTAGTTTGATGAATAGATCCTCGATATCGCCATGCGCCGGCGTGATGCTGACGCAGCTCAGCCCCCGGGCTGTCAGAGCGGCTGTCGCGGCGACAGGGTCGAACGAAGCATCGGCCACCACATGGAGCGTGGCGCCGAAGGTGTAGCAGTCAGTCACGCCGGGATAGCCGCGCAGCTGCGACAGCAGGGCGTACATGTCGCCGGCCGACGCATCGAAGAGACGCTCGTCGAGCGACGCCACGAGCCTCGCAGGCGTGTCGGTGTCGAGTATGCGGCCGTTGTGGATGAGGGCTATGCGGTCGCACAGCCGCGCCTCGTCCATATACGAGGTCGACACCATGATGGTGATGCCCTGAGTGCGGAGAGTGGCCAGCATGTCCCAGAACTCGCTCCGCGAGACGGCATCAACCCCGGTGGTGGGCTCGTCGAGCAGGAGAATCCGCGGACGATGTATCAGCGCGCAACTGAGGGCGAGTTTCTGCTTCATGCCGCCCGACAGCGCTCCGGCACGGCGGTCGGGGAAGCGCTCGAGCTGCGAGAATATCGGCGCTATCAGGTCGTAGCCCGACTGCACGCTCACGCCGAAAAGCGAAGCGAAGAATTCGAGATTCTCCCTGACGGTGAGGTAAGGATAGAGCGAGAATCGCTCGGGCATGTATCCGATGATGTCGCGCACCTGCCTGTACGCGGACGCGACGTCGAGTCCGTCGACCGCCACCGAGCCTGCGTCGGGATGCTGCAGGGTGGCTACAATACGGTACAGCGAACTCTTGCCCGCGCCATCGGGGCCGATAAGACCGAACATCTCGCCGGGGCGCACGTCAAGCGACACGCCGTCGAGAGCCTTCACGCTGCCGTAGCTCTTCGACACATCCCTGACCTGTATGGCACAGCCGCTCATAGACGCACCTCTCCGTACTGACCGAGCTTGAGACGCCCGTCATTCTCGACCGCTATCTTGACAGCATACACCAGATTGGCACGGCTGTCAGAGGTCTGAATCGACTTGGGCGTGAACTCACTCTCCTCGGCTATCCATGTGATGCGCCCCGGATACTCGAAGAGCTTGTCGCCTCCGAAGTCTGCGATGACCGTCACTTCCTGTCCGAGCCTGATATCGGCGAGCTGCGATGCCGTGAAGTAGCTTCGGAGATATATCCTGTCGAGGTCGGCCATCTTGTAGAGCGGCTTTCCGGGCACGGCGTACTCCCCTGCCTCGGCGAACTTGACGAGCACCGTACCGTCAGCGGGCGCGGTGATGACACTCTTGCGCAACTGCTCGTCGATCTGCTCCTGCTGCCATCCGAGTGCGCCGGCATTGTCGGCGAGGGAGCTGCGGTTCTTGCCCAGGGTCGAGAGCATGGCCTCGAGCTGTCCGCGGAGTATGCGGAGCTGAGCCTGCGCGTCGTCCACGGCCTTGCGGGTGGTGGCGTTGGCGGCAAGCAGACTCTCGAAGCGGCGGCACTCGTGCTCCTGATGCGCTATCTGCTGGCGCAGGGCTGCCACCTGCGCGCTGACATCGGGCGACGAACTCTCCGTGGCGGATTTCTGACTGCCCAGCTGGCGGCGCTGCAGCACGAGCAAGGCCGTGTCGATGACAGCCGTGCGCTGCCCGGCGCTGACGGTGTCGCCCTCGTCCACGTCAAGAGCGAGAATCTTGCCGGCGGTCTCTGCCGAGACCGTGACAGTGGTGGCCTCGAATATGCCTGTGGCATCGTAGGCCGGAGTGCGGTCGCAGGCCGTAAGGAGCCCGGCGGCACATACAATATAGATATAGCGTTTCATCTCGGGTTATCTGTTAAGGGTTGTGCGGAGTTGGCAGATGGTCTTGAGGAGTTCTATTTCGTGGTAGCGTGCGGTCAGTTCGGCCATATTCTCGTCAGTGATTTTCGCCAGCAGGGCGTTGATGTCGATGATGCCATTGTCAAGCTGAGCCTCGGCAGCCATCCTGATACTACGGCGCAGTCTTACGATGCGGCCGTCGTCGGCCATCACTTTGCGGAGCCCCTCTACAGCCTCAAGCTGCGAGTCGGAGAGCATGCGGCTGTTGAAGAGGAATACATCGCGGTCGGCCTCCGTCCGCCCGGCTTCGGCAGCGAGGGCGGCAAGGCGGTTCTTGCGCGTATAGAGCGGACTGAGCGACCACGATACCTTCACGCCGGCCAATACGTTGAAGGTCATGTCGCGCGAACGCATGCTCCTGAAGTAGTCGATACCGGGATAGCCGTAGTACGCCTGGGCGAACAGTCCCACGCGCGGCATGACCGACGAGCGGACGGCGCCCTGCCGGGCCTGAGACAGCTTTATCTGCGCGTCGAAGAGGCCGAGTTCTGGACGCGCCGACTCGAGCGTCGACGGCATCTGCGCCTCGGGACGCTCCAGTTCGGAGTCCTGCATGTCGAGGCCGGTGAACAGAGCCAGCGATGTGCGGTATGCCTTCACCGAACTTCCGGCAGCGGTTATCTGCTGGTCTGTGGCAAGCATCTGAGCCTCCACCATGTCCACGTCGGCCTGCATGGCGGTGCCGCAGGCCAGCATGGCGCGCAGCTTGTCGAGGTTTGCAGCAAGCAGTCCGCGTGTCAGCGTGGCCTGGGCTATCTGCTCGTCGAGCAGGAGAATGCCGAAATACAGGTCCTCGACACGTCCGCGCAGCGCATACATATCCACGTCGACCGCTGCTCTGCGCGCCTCGGCAGAGAGTCGCTCCACCTTTCGCGAAGATTTCGACTGACCGCCGTCCCAGATGGTCTGGCTGAGGTCGACTCCGACCTTATACTGCAGCTTGCCCAGCCCGCGGAAGTCGTGCCCCATCTGTGCGAGCATATCGGTGAGCGCAGCCGGGAACGAGGGCACGACATTCTGAACCGTGCCCTGGCCGTACACGGTGACTCCGGGCAGCCATGAGCGGTTGATGTCCGACAGATTCAGCTCGGCCACTCGCTCTATCGGAACGTACTTGCGCACAAACGGATAATTGG
>DLAL01000032.1 GCA_002493945.1 Porphyromonadaceae bacterium UBA7048 | reverse complement strand
TGGCCAACTGAGCTAAAGAGGCATAGTTTCAATTTTCTCTACATCCGGTAGCGGCTCAAGCGGCTCGTTTCCCGTTTGCGATTGCAAAGTTACGCAACATATTTGATTCTGCAAAACATTTCTGCATATTTTTTTCAAGAAAATTTCGCCCTTATATTTAAGCCCCTGATTATCAGGACACATGTTTTGATGTTAATATTTCTTTCATCCCACGCGCGTCAAATCCGGCCACGCAGCATTTGTCAGTCATTTAAAAAAGGACTAATTTTGCCGTAAATCATAACCTCAAACGTAATACTTATGACAGACACTCCTGCCGTCAGACGACACGCAAGGGTAGATGCGGCCGATGTGCTTCGCGGATTCGCCGTGCTCGCCATCATCCTGCTCCACTCTATCGAACACTTCAACTTCTATTCGTTCCCGGACACTGCCGGGCAGAGCGCATGGATCAACTTCACCGACCGCGCCATATGGGACGGACTCTTCTTCATGTTCGGAGGAAAGGCGTATGCCATCTTCGCGCTTCTCTTCGGCTTCAGCTTTTTCATTCAGGACGACAACCAGCGCCTGCGCGGCCGCGACTTCAGGCTCCGCTTCTGCTGGCGCCTCTTCCTGCTGCTGCTCATCGGCCAGCTCAACGCGGCATTCTTCACCGGCGAGGTGCTGGTGCTCTATGCTCTCGTAGGCATAGTTCCGGTCATATTCTGCCGGTGCTCCGACCGCACGGTCCTCACCGTAGCGGCCATCTGCATCCTCCAGCCCGTGTGCCTGTGGCAGATAGCATGCTCGCTGATAAGCCCGGACTATGTGCCCTACGCCATCGACCAGGGTCCCTACTGGGCGGCTACGATGGCGGCCCAGAGCGGTGCCGGATTCTGGGAGATGGTGAAGGTGAACCTCGTCGAAGGCCAGATTGTATCGCTGGCATGGGCGTGGGAGAACGGACGCGTGCTGCAGACTGCCGGACTATTCCTCTTAGGCATGCTCATCGGACGTCAGGGATGGTTCAAGGCCGAGTACACCGGGCGCTGGGGCAAGGTGCTCGCATGGGCGCTGATATGTTTCTTCCCCCTCTACGGCCTCAACAATATGATAGGCGACTACGTGACCGACACGCGCATACTCCGTCCGCTGGGCATCCTGATATCGTCGCTGCACAAGTTCTGCTTCATGCTCATCATGGTGAGCGGCCTGCTCTTCGGATACTATAAAACCCGGAAATTCTCCCGGGTTCTGTCTCAGCTGATACCTTACGGCCGCATGAGTATGACAAACTATGTGACTCAAGGCATCATCGGTTCGGCCCTGTACTACTACTGGGGTCTGTATCTGCGCCTGGGCATCACGGCAAGCGTGTTCGTGGGCATCGCCATCTTCGCCGTGCAGTACGCGCTGTGCCGCATATGGCTGCGTCATCATTCGCACGGCCCGCTGGAGAAGCTGTGGAAACTGGCCACGTGGATAGAGATGCCCTTCGGGCGCCGCTCAGCCTAAGAGTTCAAGAATCTGACCGGCGGCGTTCTTCGTATCGACTTTCGTGATGACGTGAGTGATGCGGTGGTCGCCGTCGGTGATGAAGGTGGTCCGGACAGTACCCATGTACTCTCGTCCGGCCATCTTCTTTTTCTGCCATACACCGAAGGCCTGATTGACCTCGGTGGAGGTGTCACTCAGCAGTGTGAAGGGCAGGCCGTACTTCGCGGCGAATCTGCCGTGGCTGGCGGCGGAGTCCTTGCTGATGCCTATGACGGCGTATCCTCGTGCGCGCAGGTCGTCGTAGCCGTCGCGCAGCGAGCATGCCTCGGCCGTGCAGCCCGGAGTGCTGTCCTTGGGATAAAAGTATATGACCAGAGGCTTGCCGGCATAGTCGGCAGCCGTCACCTGACGGCCTTCGGCATCGGTGCCGAGGACCTCGGGAATGGTGTCTCCTTCTTTAAGCATGATTATTCGTTCTTTATAATTGTCAGACAAGCATGGCGGCCACGCGGCGCAGTGCGGCTATGAAGGAGTCCACTTCCTCACGGGTATTGTATGCCGCGAACGAGGCGCGGACGGTCCCCTCGATGCCGAAGCGCTCCATCAGCGGCTGCGCGCAGTGGTGGCCAGTGCGCACGGCTATGCCGAGCTGGTCAAGGAGTATGCCGGTGTCGTAGTGGTGTGCCGTCCCTATGAGGAAGGATATGACGGCGGCCTTGCCCGGAGCGGTGCCGTAGATGCGGAGTCCGGGGACAGTCAGCATGCCCTCGGTGGCGTATTCGAGCAGTTCGTGCTCGTGGGCGGCTATGGCGTCGATGCCTATGCGCTCCATGTACTCTATGGCTTCCTTGAGCGCCGCGGCACCGACAAAGTCGGGCGTGCCTGCCTCGAACTTGTAGGGCAGGTCGGCCCAGGTGGTGCCTCCGAAGCTGACGTGGCCTATCATCTCGCCGCCGCCCTGATAGGGAGGCATGGCCTCAAGGAGCTCGCGGCGTCCGTAGAGGATGCCCGTGGCCGTTGGGCCATACATCTTGTGCGACGAGAAAGCATAGAAGTCGGCGCCGATCCCGCGCACGTCGACCTTCAGATGCGACACCGCCTGCGCGCCGTCGACACAGATGACCGCGCCGTGCTCATGGGCTATGCGCGCCATCTCGGCGACGGGATTGACCGTGCCGAGCACGTTCGACACGTGGGCTACGGACACCAGCCGCGTGCGGCCGGTGAAGAGCGAGCGGTAGGCGTCGAGGTCGAGCACGCCCCGGTCGTCGCAGGGCACGACCTTGATGACCACGCCGCTGCGCGATGCCAGCAGCTGCCAGGGCACGATGTTGGAGTGGTGCTCCATGACCGTCAGGATAATCTCGTCGCCGGGGCTCAGAAGGCTGCCATAGGACGAGGCCACCAGGTTGAGGGCCTCGGTGGTGCCGCGCGTGAAGATGATTTCGTCGGTCGAGGCGGCGTTGATGAACCGCCGCGCGCACTCGCGCGACTCCTCCATGGCGGCCGTGGCCTCCTGCGAGAGGGTGTGCACTCCGCGGTGCACGTTGGCTTTGGTGTGGTAGTATGTATCGTCGATGTCGTCCACCACACAGCGCGGAGTCTGCGAGGTGGCGGCGTTATCGAAGTAGACCAGCGGCTTGCCGTTGACCTTGCGGTCAAGAATCGGGAAGTCCGCCCGGATGGCATTTACATCGTAGGACATCATAATTCAGTGTTTAATGGCTGACTGCCGCATGCTGTGGCGCATGTATCGCACGAGGCGGCCGCACCGGAGAGACGTTTCTCCACCAGCACGTGCATGCGCTGGCGCAGCACTTCGAAAGAGATGCTGTCGACCACATCGCTCATGAACGACTGCGTGAGCATGCGGCGCGCCTCCTCGGCCGGGATGCCGCGGCTCTGCATGTAGAACATGGCCCGGTCGTCAAGACTGCCTGTGGTGGCTCCGTGGCTGCACTTGACTTCGTCGCAGTATATCTCGAGCTGCGGCGCCGTACTCATGCGTGCGTCGTCGCCGATAATCAGGTTTTTGTTGGACTGCGCCGCATCGGTGAACATGGCGCCTGGAGCGACGACAATCTTGCCGCCGAATCCGCCGCGCGCATCATCGTAGAGCGCGCTCTTGAAGTTCTGGCGGCTTGTGCCGTGGAGACCTTTATGCACAAGTGTGACGGAGTTATCAACAACTTGTCCACAGGCGCAGATGGCAAGGCCGCTGAGCGACGTCTGGGTGTGGTCGCCCGTGCACTCGACGTGGAATCCGTTGCCCGATATGCCGCCCTGCAGGAAGGCGGTGGCCACGGACAGACGCGAGCTGTCGGCCTGACGGGCATTGAGGCGCCAGGCACGGCGCGAGGTGGGCTGTCCTTCTTCTATGTCGTAAATCTCTATGGAGGAGCCTTTTGCAGCATCAACGCTCACGCACTCCACGCTGAGATGCTCCACAGTCGGAGCCTGCGAGTGGTCGCACAGGAGCACCTTCAGCCCGGCGTCGTCCTCGGCGATGACCACTACGCGGCGCGGCGCGAGCATGGGAGTGGCCGGGTTGGAGATGTTGACTATCTGCACGGCCTTGTCGACCTTCACGCCTGCGGCGGCGTGGATAAGTATGCCGTCGCTCAGCAGCAGGGCGTTCAGGGCCTCGGTGGGGTCGCCTGTTTCAACAGAGTTATCAACAATGTGGATAAGTATGTTGATAACTTTTTCCACAAGGTGCTCCGGCACGGCTGAGAGAGAGCATACGGTGAGGCCCTCGGGCAGCGACTGAAGGCTGTGCGTGGGGTGGAAAGCGTCGTTGGCCACGATGCCCACATAGCTGTTGAGATTCGGCACACCGCAGCGGAATGCCGCGGCGGCATCGACAGGCAGGTCGACGCGCATCAGGTTGACGCCGTAGTCGGGAGCGAAGAGGCTGTCGGGCCGTGTCTGCGGCACGGCCATAGGGTCGGGACGGTATTTTCCGGCGATGCGGCCCAGCGCCTCGGCACCGGCCTTGTTGAGCCGGGCTATCAGCGGAGCCGCCGCACGCCGACCTTCCACCTGACGGCAGAGGTCGAGATACTGTCCGAATACTTGTGCGTACTTGCTCATCGTCAATTATTGTCAACTTGTTCCTTAATCCAGTCGTAGCCCTTCTCCTCGAGTTCGAGAGCCAGTTCGGGGCCGCCCGTGTAGACGATGCGTCCCTTATATAATATGTGTACGACGTCGGGCTTGATGTAGTCGAGCAGGCGCTGGTAGTGGGTGATGACTATGGTTGCGTTCTGCCCGGTGCGGAGCTTGTTGACACCGCCGGCCACTATGCGGAGCGCGTCGATGTCAAGGCCCGAGTCGGTCTCGTCGAGTATCGACAGGCGCGGCTCGAGGACAGCCATCTGGAAAATCTCGTTGCGCTTCTTCTCGCCGCCGGAGAAGCCTTCGTTCACCGAGCGCGAGGCCAGCTTGTTGTCAAGCTCGACGATGGCGCGCTTCTGGCGCATCATCTTCAGGAACTCGTTGGCCGACAGCGGCGGCTCGTTGAGATACTTGCGCTTGGCGTTTACGGCGGCACGCATGAAGTTGACCATCGTCACGCCCGGAATCTCCACCGGATACTGGAAGGAGAGGAAGAGGCCCTCGTGGCTGCGGTCCTCGGGCGAGAGGCTGAGCAGGTCCACGCCGTGGAAGACGGCCTGTCCGGAAGTGACGGTGAATCGCGGATCACCGGCGAGGACGCCCGAGAGAGTGCTCTTGCCTGACCCGTTGGGACCCATGATGGCGTGGACTTCGCCGGGCCGTATGGTGAGATTGATGCCACGGAGTATCTCCTTGCCCTCGATGCCGGCGTGGAGGTCGGTGACTTTCAGTAATTCGTCGCTCATATTTCAGTCTAATACGTTTTTGTGTTGATAAAACTCAGCCCACGCTGTTCTCCAGCGTGATGGCCAGCAGCTTCTGCGCCTCGACGGCGAACTCCATCGGGAGCTTGTTCATCACCTCGCGCGCGTAGCCGTTGACGATAAGCGCCACGGCCTCCTCGGTGGGGATGCCGCGCTGGTTGCAGTAGAATATCTGCTGCTCGGAGATTTTCGACGTCGTGGCCTCGTGCTCCACCACGGCGGTGGGATTGGCCACGTCTATGACGGGGAAGGTATGCGCGCCGCATGTGTCGCTCAGCAGGAGCGAGTCGCACGACGTATAGTTGCGCACGCCCGTGGCGTCCTTGGCCACCTTCACCAGACCGCGGTAGCTGTTCTGGCTGCAGCCGGCCGAAATACCCTTCGACACTATGGTCGAACGCGTGTTCGAGCCCGTATGAATCATCTTCGTGCCCGTGTCGGCCTGCTGGCGGTTGTTGGTCACGGCCACGGAGTAAAACTCCCCTACCGAGCCCTCGCCGGCGAGTATGCACGACGGATACTTCCACGTGATGGCCGAACCGGTCTCCACCTGCGTCCACGACAGCTTCGAGTAGTCGCCGCGGCAGAGTCCGCGCTTGGTCACGAAGTTGTAGACGCCGCCGCGCCCCTGCGCGTCGCCGGCATACCAGTTCTGCACGGTCGAGTACTTCACCTCGGCCCGCTCCTCGACGATGATCTCCACGATTGCGGCATGGAGCTGGTTCTCGTCGCGCATCGGCGCCGTGCATCCCTCGAGATAGCTCACGTAGGCATCGTCGTCGGCCACGATGAGCGTGCGCTCGAACTGACCCGTGCCCGAGGCATTGATGCGGAAGTAGGTCGACAGCTCCATCGGGCAGCGCACGCCCTTGGGGATATAGACGAACGACCCGTCGGAGAACACCGCCGAGTTGAGGGCGGCGTAGAAATTGTCGCGGTAGCTCACCACCTTGCCCAGATACTTGCGCACCAGATCGGGGTACTCGCGCACAGCCTCGCTGAACGAGCAGAATATGATGCCCAGCTCGGCCAGACGCTCCTTGTGCGTGGTCTTGACCGAGACGGAGTCCATCACGGCGTCGACAGCCATGCCCGAGAGAGCCTTCTGCTCCTCGATAGGGATGCCGAGGCGGTTGAACGTATCTATCAGCGCCGGGTCGACCTCCTCGAGACTCTTCGGAGCCGTCTTCGACTTGGGCGCGGCGAAGTAGCTGATAGACTGGAAGTCGATAGGCGGGATGTCGAGGTGCGCCCAGTCGGGCGGCGTGAGCGTGAGCCAGTAGCGGAACGCCTTCAGGCGGAAGTCGAGGAGCCACTCCGGCTCGCCCTTTTTCCGCGAAATCAGGCGCACCACCTCCTCGCTCAGTCCGGCCGGAATGATGTCGGTGTCGATGTCGGAGGTAAATCCGTATTTATATTCGCCCGACGTAGCCTGCGATATCACCTGCTCGCTTTCAGAAGGAGTCGCCGGGACTTGTGGAGTTGTATCATTCATCATGAAGAGATAACAATTACTTCTTGCTTTCGGTTGCTAAATAACCCATCAGGGCAGGCGCAGTGTCGGTGACGGCGGCGCGCCACGGCTTGGACGGCGACGGCGCAAACACCTTGCGCGTGTCAGGCGACACGGCAAAACATAGATTCGCCGCTATACTCATCACCACCAGCCACACCCCGACACGGAAGATGGCTCCGGCCACGCGGTCGATGCCGCGGATATTGACAGCCGAGAGCGCCTTGCTGAACATACCGGCTATAAGCCGCACCGACAGAAAGACGATGATGAAGAGCAGCACATAGACCAGCATATGGTAAAGGCTCTCGTACTCGCAGTCCGACGGCACAAGATACGCAGCGACATCTCCGCCGAAAAGCCGGGCGACAAGGATGCCCAGTATGAAGCCTGCGATGGCTCCCAGCTGGTTCAGGAATCCTTTCATGGCACCCGTGACGGCACCGATGACAAGTATCGCCAGAATTATATAGTCGACAGCAGTCATATATACGTGATTATTGAACCTGCAAAGATACGAATAAGTCGAGCCAAATCCAAATCTATTTGGATTTGCGAGCGTGAGTATCTTCGACAGTGGTCAAAGATACGAATAAGTCGAGCCAAATCCAAATCTATTTGGATTTGCGAGCGTGAGTATCTAAGACAGTAGTCAAAGATACGAATAAGTCGAGAGTAATACCAAATTTATTTGTGTATTACCGAGCGTGAATTTCTACCGTGGTCCACAGCTCATATATATCAGGAATATCGTCAGAATCAGGAGTGACAGCACAATGAATACAATTCTTAACGGCACCACTACCTTTGCAAACGCACCGACAAGCATCAGATACGGACTAATACATAGCGCAGTGTTCATGTCAAAACTGACGTCCCCATGGTATACTTTGATTAGATAATCCACTAGAACACAGATATAACCGGCATAAAGAATTGTGTAAGCAGTCCATCTTACCAGATTCTTGAGTTCTTTGTCTGTGAATGTTTCCATATAAATAAGTTTCAAAAAGAGTACATGATGATTAAAGAAATTCCATATGCCCGTCATAAGTTTCAACGTAAAATACTATGCCCACTGTTACCAATAGCACTAACATAACTGTATTGACTATGACAGCCGGTCCTCTTAGTTCGGCAGCAGCTGCGACAATATTGCTGATGTAAAAGTATATGATGATTAAAGGTAAGGTGAAAGCGCCTGTCAATAAAAGTCCCGCCCCTTCCATCCACAGAAGCAAGGACACGTAAAACAGAATGATAATAGTATACCCGCCATACATTATCAAATAAGCCAACAGGTGGTCCACACGTATGAGTTTAGGATTCTTCATATGGTC
>DLAL01000086.1:30604-64947 GCA_002493945.1 Porphyromonadaceae bacterium UBA7048 | reverse complement strand
TACTTTAAATAAATCTATATGAAGAAACTTTTACCCACTCTCGCAGCAGGCGCTCTCGCCATGGGTGCCTACGCACAGTCTGTGACTCTGAACGTCGATGACGCTCAGGACATCAAGGGTACTTTCGCAGAAGAAGAGCTCAAAGACGACGGCTCCGTGAAAACCGCCGCCCACTACCAGCCCCTCGAGTCGTTCAAACTCGGCGACTACACTTTCACTTTCTCGTCCACCAATGAAAATGCCAGCTCACAGCCCGCTTATTATCACGCGACCTCGACGAGCAAGAACCAGCAGAAGACCGTCCGCCTCTACGCCGGCACTACCATGACCATCACCGCTCCCGAAGGCGTGACCATGTATGCCATCGACACAAAGGGCTCGAACGGCAAGACAACCACTGTCGGCGAATGTAACAATGGCGAATGGAAATTCACTTCCGCATCCGCTACAACCTGGACCGGCGAGACCAACTCACTCTCCGTGACCGTAAGCGGAAGCTACCGCATCACCGAACTCACTATTGTCACCACCAAAGGCGGCGACCAGCCCGACGTACCCCAGCCCGGCGACCTCGGCTCGGCAGAAGCTCCCGTGAGCGTAGCCGAAGCTCTCGCTGCAGCTCAGGCCCTCGACGAGTCCGGCTCCATCGAGACCGCTTACTGCAAAGGCGTAATTACCGCAATCACAGAACTCAGCACCTCCTTCGGCAACGCCACCTACATCATCGGTGACGCAAACGGCGACGCTACCATCACCGTATTCCGCGGCTACTACCTCGAAGGCGCCAAGTTCACCTCCGCAAGCCAGCTGTCGGTAGGCGCTGAAGTAGTTGTCAAGGGCAAGCTCATCAACTATAAGGGCAACACCCCCGAATTCGCACAGGGCAACGAACTCATCAGCTACAAGTACGACGGCGAAGTAGAGCCCGACAAGACGCTCGGCACCGAAGAATCGCCCGTGTCCGTAACCGAAGCTCTCGCCGCAGCCACAGCTCTCACCGCTGACGAAAGCATCGCCACCGCCTACACCACCGGTACCGTGAAGGCGATTGAGGAAATCAGCGCCCAGTTCGGCAACGCCACCTACACCATCACCGACGGCACTTCCGACCTCCGAGTATTCCGCGGCTACGGTCTTGACGGCGTCAAGTTCACTGCCGAAGACGAGCTCGCCGTGGGCGACGTCGTAGTCATCAAGGGCGCTCTCATAAACTACAATGGTGAAAACCCCCAGTACAACTCGGGCAGCTGGATTATCAAGCTCAACGGCCAGTCGGGCGTAGAAGGCGTTAACGCTGCCGACAACGCTCCCGCCGAGTACTTCAACCTCCAGGGCGTACGCGTAGCCAACCCCGAAAACGGCCTCTACATCCGTCGTCAGGGCGGCAAAGCCACCAAGGTATACGTGAAGTAATCCCATCCCCCTCCGATATAAGAAGCCGCGGCCTCCAAGGTCGCGGCTTTTATTGTATTGGGCCCGTGGGACAGGACGCCATCAAGCGATTCGGCCTGTCGTCATTTCATTCTTGAGGAATGAGTAGACGTACAGCGAACTCTGAAAATAGAGTCCGCTTCCGGGATTCATGAGTCTGGAGTAGGTATCGGAGTTGTAGATAATGTCGAGAGTTTCGGCGATGTCCGACCCTATGTCAGCCGAAAGCAACTCCGCCAAATCGGCAACTATAGCCTCCGTCATATATTTGATATCAGCCTCTGTCATATCTTTTTAAGGTATTTAAGTGCAGCTTCCGAACCAAAGAAAAACTGATAAGTAACACCCTTCATGAATTTCAGCCGGTTCATAAACTCGGTTCTGTCAATATTTCCATCTTTAAGCCTTCGTATCTGAAGACCTACCCTATCATCGGCAATCGGGCCGTACACGATATCGTAGCGCTCCGCTTCAAAACCTTCCCGATTGGCAAACACAAAATCAGCCCATTCTTCCGAATAATCCTCAAACACCTTGATGCGGAGTGTCGAACACTCCATCACCGTATGGTCAAACTCGAATGTCGAGACAATCGGCTCGCCACCGAGCTGCATGGATTTGAACACAGCCATTTCATGTGCCTGCGTTTCATTTTCGGACAAATAGAATCCTCTGCCAAAATCCTTGTTCGGCTTTGACATGGCGAGGTCAATCTGCTCTATGCAGATATTCGATCCGTGGTAAAGTATCATAATCCGCCTCCGAATCTGCGGCAGTAGGCCGCCACACTGTCGACCGCTTCATTGAAATCAAGAGTATGGATAATTCCATAGTTCTGTTCGATGAAAGCGATGCCATGATGATGCCGGATATAGTTATAGGCCTCCCTGTCCGTCAGACCGAAGTGCCCGGCGAACTCGTTCACAAGAGCAATGATATACTCGAATATGTCGCGAATATTCCAATCCATAAGAGTGCCAGTGCTAATTTTCACAAAGTTACCGATTTTTTTCCAACTGACAAATTTGTTTCATGCAACTCAGTCCGTCGCGCCATGATTTTATTTCCAAAACGCGTCTGTTGTGGCTCTTTACACCGCAATTAACATATGATTTTGTCGGATGGATAGTTTTTCGTAACTTTGCCGAACTAAAAAGCATATAAAGAATGTCGACAAATGAACGTGAAGTACGTGTGCGGTTCGCACCGTCGCCCACAGGCCCTCTCCACATCGGGGGCGTACGTACTGCCCTGTATAACTATCTCTTTGCCCGCCAGCACGGGGGCAAAATGATTCTCCGTATCGAAGACACCGACTCGCAGCGATTCGTGCCCGGTGCCGAAGACTATATCAACGAGGCCCTTGCCTGGCTCGGCATAGGCATCGACGAAGGTGTCCGCGAAGGAGGCCCCTACGGACCATACAAGCAGAGCGAACGCCGCGACATATACCGCGAGCACGTCAAGATGCTTCTCGATGCCGGAAAGGCTTACATAGCTTTCGACACTCCGGCCGAGCTGGACGCGCGCCGCGCCGAAGTCCCCAACTTCCAGTATGACGCATCGACACGCATGTCGATGCGCAACTCCCTGACTCTGCCCGCCGAGGAAGTCGAGCGCCTCATAGCCGACGGCGCCCAGTACGTGGTGCGCTTCCGCATCGAGCCGGGCCGCGACGTGGCTGTCGACGACCTCATCCGCGGCCGAGTGACCATCAAGAGCGACATCCTCGACGACAAAGTGCTCTACAAGAGCGCCGACGACCTCCCCACATACCACCTGGCCAACATCGTGGACGACCATCTGATGAAGGTGTCGCACGTCATCCGCGGCGAGGAATGGCTGCCTTCGGCTCCCCTCCACGTCCTTCTCTACGAGGCATTCGGATGGGCCGACACGGCTCCGGCGTTCGTACACCTGCCCCTGCTCCTCAAGCCCGACGGCAAAGGCAAGCTGAGCAAACGCGACGGCGACCGACTCGGATTCCCCGTGTTCCCCCTGGAGTGGCATGACCCCAAGAGCGGCGAGACATCGCGCGGCTACCGCGAGTCAGGCTATCTGCCCGAAGCCGTGGTCAACTTCCTGGCTCTCCTGGGCTGGAACCCCGGCGACGACACCGAGGTGATGAGCATAGACGAGCTGATATCGAAGTTCTCCCTCGACCACTGCTCGAAGGCCGGCGCCAAGTTCGCCTTCGAGAAGGGCAAGTGGTTCAACCACGAATATCTGATGGCACTCGATGACGCCGTGCTCGCACAGCTCTTCAAGCCCGTCCTCGAGGCTCACGGCGTGAACACGGCCGACTTCAGCGACGACTACATAGCGCGCGCCGCCGGTCTGGTCAAGAGCCGCATCAGCTTCGTCAACGACCTGTGGGACAACGCCCGGTTCTTCTTCGTCGCTCCCGAGGAATATGACCCCAAGGCAGTGAAGAAACGCTGGAGCGCCGACATGCCGGCCATCATGACAGCCCTCGCCGACCTGCTCGAGAAAGAACCCGACTTCGGCTCCGCCTCGCTCGAACCGCGCGTCATGGCGTGGATAAGCGAGAACGGCTACCACCTGGGCAACGTGATGAACGCGTTCCGCCTCACTGTGGTGGGCGAATGTAAGGGTCCGCACATGTTTGACATCACCGACCTGCTCGGGCGCGAGGCCACCGTCCGCCGCATCCGCGCGGGCGTCGAACGAATACAGCCCGCGGAATGAACCCGGCCTACAACGCCGCCATAGCCTGCTACCGAGGAGCCGCCCGCATGGCGGCTCTCGGCTCCAAGAAGGTGCGCCACATGCTGCACGGACAGCGCGAGACGTTCGACCGTCTCTCCAACTTCCGCAGCAAGATGGCGCCCGAGGGCTTCGACGTGTGGTTCCATGCCGCGTCGCTGGGCGAATTCGAGCAGGCACGTCCGCTGATAGAGGCGCTGCTCGAGCACCGTCCCGGCACAAAAATCCTGCTGTCGTTCTTCTCGCCCTCGGGCTACGAGGTGCGATGCAACTACGACCCCCGTGTGGCCGTGGTCTATATGCCGTTCGACCGTCCGGCGCTGGTGAAGCGCTTCCTCGATCTGGCGGCTCCGCACATGGCCATATTCGTCAAGTACGAGTTCTGGGGCAACTACCTTGAGGAACTGCGCCGCCGGGCCGTACCCACCTACATCATATCGGCGATATTCCGTCCAGAGCAGCGCTTCTTCAGGTCGTGGGGCTGCATGTTCCGCAGGATGCTCACTGCCTTCACTCACATGTACGTGCAGGATGAGCGCTCGCGCAGGCTGCTCGAAGGCATAGGTGTGACCGACGTCACCGTGGCCGGCGACACGCGCTTCGACCGCGTGACCACCATACGGCTCAAAGGCCGCGACATCCCCGAGATAGAGTGCTTCAAGAGCGCCGCCCCGGCACGCGCCACCATAGTGTTCGGCAGCAGCTGGGAGGAGGACGAGAAGCGCTACATGCCGTGGCTGGCGGCGCACAAGGACATCCGCGCCGTGATAGCTCCGCATGAGTTCGACAAAGACCGGCTGGCGGCCATGCGCCGCCGTCTGGGGTCGGACTGCACCATGCTGCTGAGCGACTTCCGACGCATCTACGAGAAGTCGCCCCAGGGCGCCGCCAAAGTCGCCGCACACCTGCGCTTCATCATCGTGGACTGCTTCGGCCTCCTGAGCAGCCTCTACCGCTACGCCGACTTCGCCTACATAGGCGGCGGATTCGGCAAGAGCATCCACAACATCAACGAAGCGGCCGTCTACGGCATACCCGTCGTATTCGGCCCCACGCACGGCAAATTCAAGGAAGCCGGCGACCTGATAGCCTGCGGAGGAGGATTCTCGGCAGACAGCCCCGAAGCCATAGCCCGGATATTCGACCGCCTCACCGACGGCAGCTACGAGCGCGCCAAAGCCGGACACGCCGCCGACAGCTACATATCCTCGCAGGTGGGTGCTTCAGCCATCATAATGAAAGACATATTCAACATCACAATATAATTCTCCTCGCATGATCAAAGCCGGTATCTACGGGTCAGCCTCGCTTGCCGACCCGGTCCGAAAACAACTGCTCCGCCTCCTGCTCCGCCACCCCGACGTCGACCTGCGCGCCGTGGCATCGCCGGCAGGCAACACCGTGCCGCTGGCCGAGCTCTATCCTGTCTATGCAGGCGAGACCGACCTCACACTCGAGCGCGTGCTCGACCTCGACGGACTCGACCTCCTTTTCGTCATCGATCAGGAGAACCTCACGCCCGAAATACTGGCAAAGAAAGAGTCCGACCCCGACTTCCGCCTCATAGTCCTGGGCTATGCCGACGAGATGCGCGCCTCGCGTCCCGAAGGATGGACCTACGGACTGCCCGAGCTTAACCGCAAGGCCCTCGTGCGCGGTGCCCGTGCGGCCTACGGTCCACGCGCCGAAGCCATGCTGGTCGAGCTGGCCCTGCTGCCGCTGGCCAAGCACTCCCTCCTGGACGCTCACATCGAAGGCGAGATGGCCACCAACCGCCCCTCGACACTCGAGGACGCCGCACACGAGGCAGCCGCCACCCTCGCCGAAGTGCAGCCGACCTTCAACTCCAGCATAGAGCTGACTGTGGCCCCCGCCGCCCCCTACGACCGACTCGACCTGACAGCGCGCATAGCCACCCCGATAGCCATCGAGGAGATAGAGCGCATCTACAGCGAAGCCTACGACGACCACAACTTCGTCCACATCCTGCCCGGCCGCCTCAACATCGACGAGGACCTGCGCGGCAGCAACAAGTGCCTCGTGCAGCTCTCCAGACAGGACGGAGTGCTCACGGTCAAGGCCACTCTCGACGCCCTCACCAAAGGCTGCACCGGCAACGCCGTGCACCTGATGGACCTTATGTTCGGACTGTACGAGCGCACGGGGCTGTCGATTTAGCCTTTAACAATATTTAGCACAGCCCGTGTAAGTATTTGACGTCATTGCGCGTCAAATGTAACAGAATATAACCAAATCAATCACAATATGAGAAAACTGATTCTACGCGGTATTGCCGCCGTCATGACTGCCTTCACGGCTTTCGGAACGGTACAGGCACAGACCCCCGACCAGATTCCGGCTCTCCCTCTGGATTCGGCAGTCGTCTACGGTAAGCTCGACAACGGCCTTACCTACTACATCCGCCACAACGAGACTCCCAAAGGACAGGCCGACTTCTACATCGCCCAGAGCGTCGGCTCGATACTTGAAGAGGACAACCAGCGCGGCCTCGCCCACTTCCTGGAGCACATGTGCTTCAACGGCACCAAGAACTTCCCCGGCAAGGGCATCATCAACTGGCTCGAATCCGTAGGCGTGAAGTTCGGCCAAAACCTCAACGCATACACCTCAATCGACGAGACCGTCTACAACATCTCTAACGTACCCGTGGCACGCACAAGCGTGCAGGACTCCTGCCTCCTCATCCTCCACGACTGGTCATGCGACCTCACCCTCGCTCCCGAGGAAATCGACTCCGAGCGCGGTGTCATCCACGAAGAGTGGCGCCGCAGCATGGCCGGCCAGATGCGCGTCATCGAGCAGCTGCTGCCCGTGATGTATCCTGACAACCGCTACGGCGAACGCCTCCCCATCGGCACGATGGAGGTGGTCGACAACTTCCCCTACCAGGCCCTCACCGACTACTACCACAAGTGGTACCGTCCGGACAACCAGGCCGTCATCGTCGTCGGCGACATCGACCCGGCCTACATCGAAGGCAAAATCAAGGAGATATTCTCGCCCATCAAGATGCCCGAGAATGCCGCCGTCCGCGAGTACTTCGGCGTCGAGGAGACTCCCGGCACCATCTACGCCATCGGCAAGGACAAGGAAATCACCGCCGGCTCCGTCGACCTGATATTCAAGAACAACAGCCTCTTCCTCCCCCGCGACTACCGCAACACGCAGATGTACTTCCCCGTGTCGTACATCAGCAACATCATCCGCATGATGCTCAACCACCGCCTCAGCGAGCTGTCGAACAAACCTGAGACAGAGTTCGCACAGGCCGACGTCACCATCGGCGACTTCTTCCTGGCCAACACCCAGGGCGCACTCGACCTCTCGGTCGTAGCCAAGGACACCGACGTCATCCCCGCATTCAAGCAGGCATACCGCGAACTCCTCCGTGCCGCACGCGGCGGATTCACCGTGGGCGAGTACGAGCGCGCCAAGGCCCAATATCTCTCGAGCCTCGAACGCGCCTACGAGAACCGCAACCACGTAGAGAACGAAAGCTATGCTCGTGAGTACGCCGCACACTTCACTCAGAAAGTGCCCGCTCCCGGCATCGAATTCGAGAACCAGCTTCTCAAGCAGATCGTCGAGGCTCTGCCCCTGGAGCAGATCAACCAGGTGCTTCCCCAGATGATCACCGAGGACAACCGCGTCCTGATGGGCCTCTTCCCTGACGCCGAAGGCTTCGCAGTGCCCACCGAAGAGCAGTTCGCACAGGCCATCGAGGCTGTCGAGGAAGAAACCCTCGAACCCTACAAGGACGAGATGCGCGAAGACCCCCTCATCCCCAACCTGCCCAAGCCCGGCAAAATCAAATCCGTCAAGGACGACAAGGAGTGGGGCGCCAAGGTCTACACTCTCGGCAACGGCGTGAAGGTCGTAGTCAAGAAGACCGACTTCAAGCCCAACGAAATCATCTTCAATGCCATGGCCAAGGGCGGCGCCATGTCGACCCTCGACGCATCCAAGGCTGCTTCCATCAAGTTCCTCCCCTACGCCATGACCGTAGAGTCGTACAACGACTACACCAACTCCGACGTGATGAAGTATCTCCAGGGCAAGCAGATAGGCTATGACTTCAGCTTCGACGCCTACACCCGCAGCCTCGAAGGCTCGTCGACATCGAAGGACATCCCCACGGCCATGGAAATGCTCTACGCATTCTTCACCGGCTTCAACATCAAGGCCGACGAGTTCGCCGCCAAGCAGGCTGCCATAGCCGGCATCATGGCCAACCAGGAGACCAATCCCCAGTACATCTTCCAGAAGACTTTCATGAAGGACCTCTTCGGCAGCCCTCTGCGTCAGGCCCTCACCGTCGACGACATCAAGGCAGCCGACCTGGCCACCATCAATGAGACCGTCCGTCAGATGACCGCCAACGCCGCCGACTACACCTTCTACTTCGTGGGCGACATCGACATCCCCTCTTTCGAGGAACTCATGAAGCAGTACATCGCCACCCTTCCGGCCAACGCCAAGAAGGCCACCGGCACCATCGTCCTCAATCCTGACTTCGAAGTGAAGGGCGGCCACGCCACCTCCACCAACACCACCAGGATGGAGACGCCCCAGAGCTGGATTCTCATCATGCTCACCGCCGACATGCCCTACACCGCCGAGAACAAGTATCTCAACAGCATCGCCGCTCAGATTCTCTCGAAGCGTCTGCTCGACAAGGTACGCGAGGAGATGGGCGCCACCTACTCCATCGGCGCTTACGGCTCGATGACACGCACCAGCAAGGCCAACTCGCTCATTCAGATTGCCTTCCCCATGAAGCCCGAGATGAAGAACGAGGCTCTGGCAGCCATCAGCGACATCATCAGGGCCATGACCACCACCGTGACCGAGGATGAGCTCAAGCCCGTAGTGGAATTCATGCAGAAGGAAGCCGGCGAAGCCCTCGAGAAGAACGACGAATGGGCAGGCTCGATGTCCGCCACCGGCATCAACGGCGTGCAGACCTTCCTCAACAAGGCTGACGTGGTCAAGAAAATCACCGTGGCCGACGTTCAGAACTACATGAAAGCCTTCCTCGACCAGGACAACTTCCGCACCGTAGTCCTCGACCCCGAGGAAGTGGCAGAAGCAGGCAACTGATACCACGGCGCTGAATCATAAAGCGCACCCCCGTATACGGCACACGCCCGGCGACAGACGTCGTCGGGCGTGTGTTTATTATGTCCTGTCCGCTCGTGCGGCTCAGTAGGTCACCACAGGCGGAAGCGCGGCGGCTTTAGCCTGGCGGCATAGGCCTCGCCTACACCCTCGATGTCGATGATCTTGTAGTTCATAGTATGTGTGCTGTATATGAGGTGAAACGGTTATGTGCGGATAATAAAAAAAAGCGTTCGGAAAACTAAGCTCCGAACGCCCCTTGGTTGAGGAGATGAGGAGAATGAGTATGGAGAGACCGCAGTCCCGTATACTATGTCTCAACCTTCGGTATATACCTGACGATGACAGCGAGGTTCGGACACCTCGGCGACAGCGCGGGCGGCGAAGTCGCCTTCCGTGGAGATGAACACCCAGTCGATGTCATCAAGACGACGGAGCTCGGTAACGAAGAAAGCTTCCGAAACCGGCGAGCCTACCACCACGATGCGCTTCACGCCTGCCTTGCGGGCGGCCGTTACGGTGCTGACGAAGTAGCGCAGCGTCATATCGTTGGTGTAGCGGTCTTCGAGATCGTCGTTGTATGTGAGGACGGCATCGTCGTAGCCGTCAAGGGCGATGACCACCTGCTGCTCTTCGCCGAAAGGCAGATGCGACACCGTAAGTCGTGTATCATTGAGCATGACCCGTTCGGGAAAGTCAACCATAGCATTGACCGACAGGCCCTTGGCCATCATGGCGCCGAGGACGTCGGCGAAAACTTGGTTGGTGGTTCCCAGGAGTGCTATTTCTTTCATAATCGAGTAATTTTTTCGGTTTTCAGTTATGAAACAAACGGGCACTGCCGAAAGTTTTCGACAGTGCCCGTTTTTGCCCGGCTGAACTATGCAGGGCTATATCAGATTGCGTCCTATCCACCACGCCACGACACCGAGAAAAACGGCGATGACAGGCACGGGGTGCTGGAGGACGGCGTTCAGACGCCGGCAGCCCGAGGCCTCGGCTGCGATGTACAGCAGCGCCACGGGGATAGCGAAGAAGGCGAAGGCGTTGTAGTGCCACGCCTCGGCCACGCGGCCGTGCAGCAGGGAGTGCAGCGCACGCTGTATGCCGCAGCCGGGACAGTCGTAGCCCGTCATGAGCCGAAAAGGACACTTGAACGAGAATCCCGCGCCCGAGGGGTCAACCAAATAGTAGTAGGCCGCCACACACGAAAGCACAAGGACGGCGACCGCAGCTTTCGTCACCGTCCTTGTGTGTTGTCTCTTAGTCTGATTGTCGGGAATCACTCGCCGAAGAAGGCGCTCATCAGCACCACGGGAATCATGCCTAAGGCGAATGATATCATCACAAGCCAGACGGCAATCTCCGATGCCTTGCGCGCACGGGCGGCCTGATGCCTGTTGTGGAACACCGACACGCATACCGACGCGGCAAGCGCGGCCACGCTCACGGGAGAGCAGCAGCAGAAGGCCAGAAAGACCGACCATCCGATGTATGTGGGCGGACACTTCTCCTCCGTCATGCCGGCACTGCCGTCGGCCGGTGACTGCATGCCGTAGCCTGCAGGAGCGCATATGCCGCCGGCTACATTCTCCTGACGCGCCTCGCGGTCATCATATCCGGCGGAGGACTGGCAGTCGTCTTCGGTGATAATCACTTCCTCATCGTCGGCTTCGGTTCTTACAGCGTCGGCGCTGTCGACACGCACGGCGGCGTCCGCGGACGGATTCGCCTGCTCCTGGGCCAGGCGTCGTGCCAGCGAGCCGTCGAAGAGCGGCTTGAGTTCGTCAAGGTAGCCTGCCGGATACCATTTGGGCAGGCCCTCGTACCATACTTTGGTATTCTCGTCGACCGGCTGGTCAAGCAACTGCTCGAGAGTGAACGGGCCCTGCTGACGTCCGTCGACGTATATCCATATTTTCATAGCTGCGGTTTATTATTTGGATTTGCGCTGTGCCGGAAGCATGTCACATCGGAAAAACCGTCCCGGCACAGCGTCAGTAGAAAAAATCAGAAATGCTTCACGTCGTGGCCGGCGATGCTCGTGAGCAGGGCGTTGGCAAGACTCGATGCACCGAGACGGAAGTACTCATTGGTGAGCCATTCCTGGCCGAGAACCTCCTTGATGACCGTGTAGTACTTCACGGCGTCTTCGGTGGTGCGGATACCGCCGGCGGCCTTGAAGCCTACCATCGTGCCGGTCTTCTCGTAGTACTCCTTGATGGCCTGAGCCATGACGTAGGCAGCCTCGAGGCTTGCTCCGGGATATTCCTTGCCCGTAGATGTCTTGAGGAAATCAGCGCCCGAGTAGAGCGAGAGCACCGAAGCCTTCTTGATGTTGGCGGCCGTGCGGAGGGCACCGGTCTCAAGGATGACTTTCAGACGTGCGTCGCGGCATGCTTCCTTCTGCTCCTGGATTTCGTCGCACACGCCTTCGTAGTCGCCGTCGAAGTAGTTACCGAGGTTGAAGACGATGTCAATCTCATCGGCGCCGTTGGCCACGGCGAGCGATGTCTCGGCTATCTTCACTTCCTCGAACGACTGGCACGAGGGGAAAGCGCCCGATACACAGGCGATCTTGACGGGAGTCACCTCGAGGACGGCGCGTACCACCGACGCGAAGTTGGGGTAGACACAGATGGCGGCCACGTTGGGCAGCGAGGGGAACTGCTCGTCGAAGTCGTTGACAGCCTGGGTGAAGCGAGCCACGGATTCGTTGGAGTCTGTAGACTTGAGGGTGGTGAGGTCGACAGAGTTGAAGAGGAATTTATATACTTCTTTGTTATCGTTTTCTGCGAAGTGCTCGTCGAGGATTTTCTTGACGGCTTCGGCCACGGCTGCATCGTCTTCGATGACCTTGCTTGCCTGGATGGCCTGATGATACCTGTCGGTAACGGGATTTTCTGCCATATTGGTAATATGTTGTAAGTTAGTTATTTCTGTAATTTGGGATTCTCGATATGTCGTCTACTGTCTCTAACGCTTTTCTTGCTGAGATTGTTGGAGAACGCTTCCGCCAGGTCCACGCCGCACTGGTTGGCCAGAGCCATGACCACCCACATCACGTCGGCCAGCTCGTCGGCAAGGTCGAGATGCTCGCCCGCCTTGGCCGACTGGTCGCCGTAGGTCCGCGCCATGATTCGCGCCACCTCGCCTACCTCCTCGGTCAGCACGGCCATGTTGGTCAGAGGCGAGAAATAGCGCACGCCGACGGTGCGTATCCACTCGTCGACGCTCTGCTGGGCGCAGCGTATGCCTATATCGGGACTTTTATCATCTTTCATCGATGCAAATATATGAATTTTTCCGCTTATGCCAATAAATTTGCACACATCAAATAATATCATTAAATTTGTGTTGTTTTCATAAACAGACGACCATCGGCCCCGTCAAGGGCCGCAACCACAGTATACCCGTATATGGATAAATCCGCTCACCGCTATTGCGTGATCATGTGCGGCGGCATAGGCAGCCGGTTCTGGCCCTACAGCCGCACCCGTCTCCCCAAGCAGTTCGTCGACTTCCTGGGGACAGGCCGCACTCTGCTCCAGATGAGCTACGACCGCATCCGCAACATCGTGCCCGCGAGCAACATCATAATAGTGACCAACGAACGCTATGCCGACGAAGTGCACCGCCAGCTGCCCGAAGTCGACTCCGACCACATACTCCTCGAGCCGGCGCGACGTAACACCGCCCCCTGCATAGCCTGGGCCGCATGGCACATAGCAGCACGCGACCCCGAGGCATCGATGATTGTGACGCCGTCCGACCACATGATAACCCGCGAGCGGAACTTCGAGGAAAGCATCCTCGCAGGATTCGACTTCGCCGAAAGCCGCGACGCCCTCCTCACCCTCGGCATTGAGCCAACGCGTCCCGAGACGGGCTACGGCTACATCCAGATAGGCGAACCCGTCGAAGGAAAGGTCAGCAAGGTCAAGACATTCACCGAGAAGCCTGACCTCGAGCTGGCCAAGGTGTTCCTAAACTCGGGCGAGTTCTTCTGGAACTCAGGCATCTTCATATGGACCTGCAAAGCCATACAGAAGGCTCTGGAGACCTATGTGCCCGACATCGCGTCGGTGTTCGAGGCCGCTCCGGCCGGGACGTACACCGACCACGACGCCGAGACGGCTTTCATAGCCGAGGCCTTCCCCTCGTGCAAGAGCATCTCGATAGACTACTCGGTGATGGAGTCGGCATCGAACGTCTACGTCCGCACCGTAGACTTCGGATGGAGCGACCTGGGCACGTGGAGCGCCCTCTTCGACCTCTCGCCCAAGAACAGCGAGGGCAACGTGACGCAGAACTGCAACGTGCTGGCCTACAACTGCACGGGCAATATCTTCGCAGTCCGCGGCGACAAGCTCATCGTGGCCGACAGCCTCAACGACTACATCGTGGCCGACGCCGACGGTGTGCTCCTGATCTGTCCCAAGAGCCGCGAGCAGAAAATCAAGCAGATGGCCACCGACGCGCGCCTCAAGTTCGGAGACAAGTACGAGTGACACACATACTACATTACATCATACACTATCCAAAAAATCAATCATAAACGACATATGTCCTTAGACAGAACAATTGCCGGAGCCGTTGCCCGGGCAGTCGACGCCCTCTACGGCCTCAAAGTGGACGAAGCCTCGATAGTGCCTCAGGCCACACGCAAGGAATTCGAGGGTAACCTCACCGTCATGGTCTTCCCCTTCGTCAAGGCCGCGCACAAGGCTCCCGAGGCCGTAGGCGCCGAAATCGGCCAGTGGCTCGTCGACAACGAGCCCTCCGTGGCAGGCTTCAACGTAGTGAAAGGCTTCCTCAACATAGTCATCAAATCGTCGCACTGGACCGACGTGCTGCGCAGCATAGAGAATGACCCTCACTTCGGCATCGTCGAGCCCACGGCCGACAGCCCCCTGGTGATGGTCGAGTACTCCTCGCCCAACACCAACAAGCCCCTCCACCTGGGACACCTCCGCAACATCCTGCTGGGAAGCTCGCTGAGCAACATTCTGGCCGCCTGCGGCAACCGCGTGGTGAAGACCAACATCGTCAACGACCGCGGCATCCACATCTGCAAATCGATGCTGGCATGGAAGAAATTCTTCGGCGGCGCCACCCCCGAGAGCACCGGAAAGAAGGGCGACCACCTCGTGGGCGACTGCTACGTGGCCTTCGACAAGCACTTCAAGGAAGAAGTGAAGGAACTCATGGCCAAGGGCATGACAGAGGACGAGGCCAAGGCGGCATCGCCCCTGATGGCCGAGGCCCGCGAGATGCTCCGCCTGTGGGAAGAAGGCGACCCCGAGGTACGCGCCCTCTGGAACAAGATGAACGGCTGGGTTTATGCCGGCTTCGACGAGAGCTACCGCCGCATGGGCGTGGGCTTCGACAAGATATACTACGAGTCGCAGACCTATCTCGACGGCAAGGCCAAAGTCCTCGAAGGTCTTGAGAAAGGCCTCCTCTACCGCCGCGACGACGGCTCCGTATGGGCCGACCTCACAGGCGAGGGTCTTGACCACAAGCTCCTCCTCCGCAGCGACGGCACCTCCGTCTACATGACCCAGGACATCGGCACGGCCAAGCAGCGCTTCGACGACTACGCCATCGACCGCATGGTATACGTCGTGGGCAACGAGCAGAACTACCACTTCCAGGTGCTCTCCATCCTCCTGGACCGCCTCGGATTCAAGTGGGGCAAGGACCTGGTGCACTTCAGCTACGGCATGGTCGAGCTGCCCGAAGGCAAGATGAAGAGCCGCGAGGGCACCGTGGTCGACGCCGACGACCTTATGGCCGAGATGGTGAACACCGCACGCGAGGTGTCGAACGAGCTCGGCAAGCTCGACGGACTCTCGCAGCAGGAAATCGACGACATCGCCGAGACCGTCGGTCTGGGCGCGCTGAAGTACTTCCTCCTCAAGGTCGACCCGCGCAAGAACATGACCTTCAACCCCAAGGAATCCATCGACTTCAACGGCAACACCGGTCCCTTCATACAGTACACCTACGCACGCATACGCTCGGTGCTCCGCCGCGCCGCCGAGGCCGGACTTGACAAGACCAACTACTGCGGCTGCCAGCTCAACGAGAAGGAAGAGACGCTCATCCAGCATCTGGCCGACTTCCCCGAAGTGGTGCAGGCCGCAGGCCGCGAGTACTCGCCCTCGAAAATCGCCAACTACGTCTACGCCCTCGTCAAGGAGTACAACCAGTTCTACCATGACTGCTCCATCCTCCGCGAGGAGAACCCTGCCGTATGCTGCCTCCGTCTGGCCATCTCCGACGCCGTGGCGCGCACCGTCCGCACCGGCATGGGACTGCTGGGCATCAGCGTGCCCGAGCGCATGTAAACCTCAGCACACTCTCTTCCGTTATATATTATACATCACAATAACAATCAACCATGTATCAGAACAACGATTACAGCAACTTCAATGCCGGCAACCTCAATGGTGGCGGCAATATGCCCGCCGTGGGCACAAAAGTGAACTCGGCCATGAAGCTCGTCTACGTGAAGATGACGCTCGCCCTCGTAGTGACCGCCATCACGGCATGGCTCGCATCCACGAGCCAGGGGTACATCAACTTCCTCATCGGCCACTCGTGGTTCATGTGGGTGCTCATCGCCGCCGAACTCGGCCTCGTATTCGCCATCTCGGGCGCCGTACGCCGCCTGTCGAACGCCGCCGCATCGGGCCTCTTCTACCTCTTCGCCGTCGTCAATGGCCTGATGCTCTGCACCATCTTCCTGGCCTACAGCCCCGGCTGCATAACCAAGACATTCTTCGTCACCGCAGGCACCTTCGGCGCCATGTCGGTCTTCGGCTACACCACCTCGCAGGACCTCTCCAAAATCGGATCCTTCCTCTTCATGGCCCTTATCGGCCTGATTATCGCCTCGGTGGTGAACATCTTCATGCACAGCAGCACCCTCGACTGGATAGTGACCATCGCCGGCGTCCTCATCTTCATCGGACTCACCGCATGGGACACCCAGCAGATCAAGGCCATGGCACAGGCAGCGCCCTCCGACGCAGTCAGCAAACTCGCCACTCTCGGCGCCCTCTCGCTCTACCTTGACTTCATCAACCTCTTCCTCTATCTGCTCCGCCTCTTCGGACGCAACGACTGATTTCCGAGTCTTATCTCTCTGATAAGTTACTTATAATACGTCGGGGTGTCGCCGAGCGACATTCCGACGCATTTTTCTTGCTATGGAACACCGGACATATTACCGCGACATCGGCCGGCTGGCACTGCCGCTTCTTGCAGGACAGTTAGGCAACATCACCGTTAGCTTCGCCGACAATATCATGGTGGGGCACTACTCCACCGACGCGCTGGCATCGGCATCGTTCGTCAACAATGTCTTCAACGTGGCCGTCCTCGCCTGCGTGGGATTCACCTACGGTCTGACGCCGCTGCTGGGCGCCATGTTCGCCCGCGGCGACTCCGAAAGCATCGGGCGCAACGTGCGCACGGGTCTGGCGGTCAACACCGTCTTCACCATCCTGCTCACGGCCGCCATGACGGCGCTCTACTTCAACCTCCACCGCCTCGGACAGCCCGAGCACCTGCTGCCGCTCATCCGCCCGTACTTCCTCATCGTCCTCGGCGGCATGCTGCCGCTGATGGTCTTCAATGTGCTTGCACAGTGGAGCTATGCCACCAACGACACCGCCCTGCCCACATGGATAGTACTGGCGGCCAACGCCGCCAACATCGCCGGCAACTACGTCCTCATATACGGACACTTCGGCGCTCCCGAACTGGGACTCTTCGGCGCCGGCATCAGCACGCTGGCGGCACGCATATTCTGCGCCGTGGCCATGGCTGCGGCCTTCTTCATGCTCCGGCGCGGCAAGCCGTACATCCCCGGATTCAGACACAGCCGCCGTCAGCCGGGCGAGCGCGCACGCATATGGCGCACGGGCTTCCCCGTGTCGATGCAGATGGCCTTCGAGACCGCGGCCTTCTCGGGTGCGGCCGTCATGGCCGGATGGCTCGGGCGCGACTCGCTGGCAGCCTTCCAGATTGTGGTGATATCGGGCATGTTCGGCTTCTGCCTCTACTACAGCATCGGTGCCGCCATGGCCATACCCATAAGCCATGCAGCCGGCCGCGGCGACAACGCCGAGATGCGCCGCATAGCCTGGTGCGGCTACCGCATGATGCTGCTGACGATGACAGCCGCGTCGATGCTCTTCGTCTTCGGCGGACGCTTCCTGATGGGACTCTTCACCTCCGACACCGCCGTGCTGACGCTGGCGCTCACGCTGATAGTCCCGATGGTAGTCTATCAGTTCGGCGACGCCACGCAGATAACCTTCGCCAACGCCCTCCGCGGCACCTCGAAAGTGCTTCCGATGCTCTACATAGCCCTGGTGAGCTACATCATCGTCGGCCTGCCCGTGACTTACCTGATGGCCTTCCCCCTCGGCATGGGCATGTACGGCATAGTGCTCAGCTTCTCGGTTAGCCTCCTCATGGCCGGCGCCCTCTATCTGGCCTTCTTCCTCCGTGCGACGCGGAAGCAGAGCCGTGAAGTACTAAAATAAAAAATTCCGCTAAATTTACATTTATGTAAAACATTTTCTGTAATTTTGCATTATCATAATAAACACGACTGACTATGGGCGAAGTGGAACTTCTACTGGTAAACAGCAGCAACAGCTGTACAATGTATACCATTCAGTTTCTATCTGACGGTATGAGCGAATTTGAAAAGTTCATATCCAAATTCAGAGAAGATGCTGAACTGAATCCTGATTTTCAAGCAATAATGCGCTTCGTGGAACAGATTCTGTCAAATGGCGCATTGGAGCGTTACTTCCGCCGGGAGGGCAAAATGAATGATTCGGTAGTAGCACTTCCGGTCCTGAAATCAAAACTCCGACTGTATTGTCTTCGCCTCACAGACAAAATACTTATCCTCGGAAACGGCGGTGTCAAGCGCAGTCGCACATATCAAGAAGATGACACTCTCCAGGGATATGTCATTGATTTGCAGAAGTTCGAGCGCCTGCTCAGACAGGAAGTACGCTCAGGAAATGCTGAGATAACCGAAAAAGAGATTATAACTGACAAGAATTTTGAATTATGAGAACTGCCAATATCTCTTTACAGGAAATTTTTAACGAGATTCCTCAGGACAAACGCGAGGAATCCCGCCTGTCATTCGCAATCTCAAACCGGCTGGACGCACTTATGCGTGAAAAAGGTCTGAACAAAAAGCAGTTTGCCCAGGCTCTCGGCAAGCGGCCGAATGAAATCACACGATGGCTGAGCGGAGAGCACAATTTCACTATTGCGACACTCGCCATGCTGTCCACTTTCTTCGGCCAGCCTATAATCTCGGTGAAGTAAGAATACCGTCCCCTCCTCACCGCCGCTTCTTCCGCTTGCCGCACTTGTCGGCAAGCGGACAGCCCGTGCAGCCGCCGTTGCTGCAGCGGAGAGCGCGGTAGAGGTAGACGGCGGCCACTATGACCACAACCGCCACTATAATCCACTGTATGGTCTGTGTCATTGATTCTTAGTCAGTCGTTTTTTCAGGGCCGAGGGAGTCGTGTCGGCAGGACACTGCTCGAAGGGGAGGCGGAAAGCACAGCCCGAAGCATAGCGGCTGCAGCCGAACGCCGTGCGGCCCTTGAGGATATGTCCTTCGCCGCAGACGGGGCACGGTACCTGCTCGAACTTGGTCACACGCGGTGCGCGCGGCTTCTTCGGGGCGTCGTCAGCGGCGCCTTTTTTCTTTGTCTTCTTCTCGTCGGGAGCCTCGGCGATGATACGGCGGTTCGAGTTGTCGGACAGCACGTTGAACACTATCTCGCGTATCAGCTGATTGATCTCGCGCACGAAGAGCGCCGGGGAGTAGTCGCCGCGCTCTATCTTCCGCAGCTTGTTCTCCCAGATGCCGGTGAGCTTGGCCGACTTGAGCAGTTCCTCGCGGATGGTGGCTATAAGGTCGATGCCTGCCTGCGAGGCTATGATGTTCTTGCGCTCGCGGTAGATGTAGCGGCGCTTGAAGAGCGTCTCTATTATGGCGGCACGGGTCGACGGGCGGCCGATGCCGTTGTCCTTCATGGCCTCGCGCAGCTCCTCGCTGTCGACGGTGCGGCCTGCCGTCTCCATGGCGCGCAGGAGGGTGCCTTCGGTGTAGTACTTGGGCGGCTGCGTGGTCTTCTTGGCCAGGAAAGGAGCATGAGGACCTGACTCGCCCGGCGTGAACACGGGCAGCACGGCGTTGTCGCTTTCGTCGGAGTCCTTGCTGTCCTTCTCGTCATCCTTGCCTTTGTAGAGCGAGCGCCAGCCGGGCGAGACGATGACCTTACCCGTGGCCTTGAAGCCGTACTTCCCGGCATGAGCCGTGACCGTAGTGGCCTCAAACTCGCAGTCGGGGTAGAACGCGGCGATGAAGCGCATCGCTATCAGATGATAGAGGCGCTTCTCGTCGCCGTCGATGCCCGAGGGATACTGACCGATGGGGATGATGGCGTGGTGGTCGGTGACCTTGGAGTTGTCGAATATCTTCTTGGACTTGACTATAGGCTTGGCCAGCACCGGCTCCGTCAGGGCGGCATATGGCGTCATCTTCCTCAGCGTCGGCGCTATCTTGGGGTATATATCCTCCGACAGATAGGTGGTGTCGACACGGGGATAGGTGGTGAGTTTCTTCTCGTAGAGCGACTGGATGAGCCTGAGGGTGGCATCGGCCGTCCAGCCGAATTTCTTGTTGCACTCCACCTGCAGCGATGTCAGGTCGAAGAGGCGCGGAGGAGCCTCGCGGCCCTTCTTCTTCTTGATGTCGTCGACGGTGAATTCCAGCGGAGCCACCTCGGCCACGGCTGCATTGCCGGCCTCCTCGGTGGCGAAGCGGTCGCCCGTATAGGTGAAGTTGGCGTCGCGGTACAGAGTATGCAGCTCCCAGCTGTCCTTGGGGACGAATTCGGCTATCTCCTGCTGGCGCTTCACTATCAGCGCGAGCGTTGGGGTCTGCACACGGCCTATCGAGAGGACATGACCCGGCGCGGAGTACTTGAGCGTATAGAGGCGCGTGGCGTTCATGCCGAGAATCCAGTCGCCGATGGCGCGCGAGAGTCCGGCGAAGAAGAGCCGGTCGTAGTCGGCCTGCGGCTTGAGCGAGGTGAAGCCCTCGCGTATCGACTCGTCGGTCAGCGACGATATCCACAGACGGCTGACGGGACACTTCGTGCCTGCCTTCTTCATCACCCAGCGCTGGATGAGCTCGCCTTCCTGCCCGGCGTCACCGCAGTTGATGACCTCGTCGGCCTCGCCGATGAGCTTCTCTATCACGCCGAACTGACGCTTGTAGCTGGCGTCATCGATGAGCTTGATGTCGAACTTATCCGGAATCATCGGCAGCGTGCCCAGCGACCACCGCTTCCAGTCGGGGCGGTAGTCGTCCGGCTCGAGGAGGCAGCAGAGGTGTCCGAAAGTCCACGTGACGCGGTAGCCGGCGCCCTCGAAGTAGCCGTCATGGCGTTCGTTGGCGCCGAGGATAGCCGCGATGTCGCGTGCCACGCTCGGTTTCTCGGTGATGCAGAGCTTCATCGGCATGTGCCCGGGTCGGCTTTTGCTTCGTTCCAGAGGGCGTCCATCTCGCCGAGAGTCATATCGGAGAGTGAGCGGCCGGCCTCGCGGGCCTTGTATTCGATATAGTTGAAGCGGCTGATGAACTTGCGGTCAGTGCGCTCGAGGGCGTTCTCGGGATTGACACCGTAGAGCCGTGCGGCGTTCACGAGGCTGAAGAAGAGGTCGCCGAACTCGGCCTCGATGTCGTCCTTGCGGCCCGAAGCTATGGCCTCGGCAGTCTCGGCTATCTCCTCGCGCACCTTGTCCCACACCTGCTCGGGGCGCTCCCAGTCGAAGCCGACGTTGGCCGCCTTCTCCTGCACGCGGCAGGCCTTGATCAGCGCCGGAAGCGCCGCCGGTACACCGGCCAGGACGGAGCGGTTGCCGTCCTTCTCCTTGAGCTTGAGCTGCTCCCAGTTCTGCGTCACCTCTTCGGCATTGTCCACGTGAACGGTGCCGAACACATGCGGATGACGGAAGATGAGCTTGTCGTTGAGCGCGTCGGCAACGTCGGCTATGTCGAACTGCCCTTTCTCCGACCCTATCTTGGAGTAGAAGAGGACGTGGAGTAGCACGTCGCCGAGCTCCTTGCGGATGTTGGCGGCGTCATCGTCCAGGAGGGCCTGTGCCAGTTCGTAGACCTCTTCAATGGTGTTGGGACGCAGGCTCTCATTGGTCTGCTTGGCGTCCCAGGGACACTTGACACGGAGTATGTCGAGCGTGTCGATGATGCGCCCGAGGGCCTCGAGCTGTTCTTGACGTGTATGAAGCATAATAATCGTTTATCTGAAGGTGAGTTAGCGGCTGACGGACTCCCGGCGGCCTGCGAAATACTATGCAAAGGTACGATTTTCGGGGCGAAAAATAAAATGTTTGACATCCGGGAAGGGTCATGGATGTTAAAAAATACGATTGTTGTTAAGTTAAATATGTTAAAGTTTGTCGGTTCTCGATTTTTGTGCGTTCTACATACAGATTATATCGATTATTTTCTTCATCTTTGCATCCGAATGTACGGAATCTGGCACCCCGGCTCCGTCACATCTCTGAGATATCATACTTATACAAATTACTTCACCGGCTAAATCATAGCGAATCGTATACCATGTCGTTCGCCGCACTGACATTATCTTTTTATTCCGATGCTGCACACCTTCTGCAGTGCCGGATATCAGCGTGTACATGCCCGTCGGCCAGCTGAGGTGCATTTGAAAGAGAATATAAACAACAAATAATTCCGTTAATTAAAAAAGAACCCTTTGCATGAAGAACATTTGTCACCAAATGACCGGAAAAGCGCTGCTTGCTTTAGTTCTGCTGCTTGCCACCGCTCTCCCGGCTTTAGCGCAAAACATCACGGTTACAGGTACCGTGTATGAGCCCGAAGGCGAGCCTGCCATCGGCGCCAGCATCGAGGTGAAAGGTGTCACCGGAAACGGAGCCGTCACCGACTTCGAAGGCAATTACTCTATCAAGGTTGCTCCCGACGCAACGCTCATCTTCTCTTATGTGGGTTGCGACACTCAGGAAATACCCGTAAAAGGCCGCACCAGAATCGACGTGAAGTTCACAACCAACGCCGTGGCCATGAACGAACTCGTGGTCGTCGGCTACGGTACTGTCAAGAAAGCCGACGCCACCGGTTCGGTAGGCGTGGTGAAGCCCTCTGAAATCGAGGCCGGCCTCGCTGCCACTGCCCAGGACCTTCTGGTAGGCGCAAGCCCCGGTGTGGTTGTAGCGACCAACGGCGGTGACCCTGCCGGCGGAGCAAACATCCAGATCCGCGGCGGTGCCTCGCTCTCGGCATCCAACGAGCCCCTCATCGTGGTCGACGGTGTGCCTATGGAAGGCAACTCGGTGCGCGGTTCGTCGAACCCCCTCGGACTCATCAACCCCGAGAACATCGAGAACATGACCATCCTCAAGTCCGCTTCGGCAACGGCCATATACGGTAGCCGCGCGTCGAACGGTGTGATCATCATCACCACCAAGACCGGCAAGTCGGGCAAGCCCCAGGTGACATTTACCGCCAACTTCAAGGCCGCGACTCCACGCAACTACCTCGACATGATGTCGGGCGACCGCTTCCGCGAGTTCATCCTCAACCGCTACGGCGCCGACACGCCCCAGGCCGCCGCTCTCGGCTCGGTGAACACCAACTGGCAGAAAGAAGTGCTCCGCACCACATTCAGCCATGACTACAGCGTGTCCGTAGGCGGTACGGCAGGATTCCTCCCCTACCGCGTGGCCGTCGACTTCAGCAGCAACCAGGGTGTCGTACGCAAGACCAACAACGACCGTCTGGGCGCATCAATCAACCTCACCCCGAAGTTCTTCGATGACCTTCTGAGCGTCAACGTCAACCTCAAGGGCGCATACATCCGCAACAACTACGACCAGGGCTCGCTCGGAAACGCACTCAGCTTCAACCCCACCCTGCCCGTGCGCAGCCGCAACATCTTCAACAACTGGACCACATACATCAACAATGGCGGTCTTGCAGGCGAAGACACCCCCGGCGACCAGATCAACACCCTTATGGCCATCAACCCCGTGTCGATGATCGACGACTACACCAGCAAGTCGACCGTATACCAAAGCATCGGTAATCTCCAGCTCGACCTGAAGATGCCTTTCCTCCGCGAACTCCGCGCCAACCTCAACCTCGGCTATGACTACGGCCACGGCGAGGTGAAGAACTTCCAGCATCCCTTCAGCCCGCTGGCATGGAAGAACGGCTTCGGCGTCAAGGCTTCCGACCATCCCGAGCTCCCCAACCCCGACAATGCCGAGAGCATCAACTTCAAGAACGGCTACTCCACCGTCAACCACGAATGGGCCGAGAACTACACGCTCCTCCTCTCGTTCTATCTCAACTACAACAAGTCCTTCGAAGCCATCAGGTCCGACCTCGACGTGACCGCCGGCTACGACTGGCAGCGCTTCAACTTCTCGAGCAACAACTACAGCCAGGTCGACCCCAGCATCGCCAATGCCGCCGACGAGTCAATCCGCCAGTATGCCGGCTACCAGTACTCGCCCAAGTCCTACGGCAAGAGCCGCTATCAGCTCGTGTCGTTCTTCGGCCGTGTCAACTACACCCTGATGGACCGCTACCTCCTCACGGCCACCATGCGCTGGGACGGTACGTCGCGATTCGGCAAGGACAACCGCTGGGGTACCTTCCCCGCCGTGGCCCTCGGCTGGAAGATTCTTGAGGAAGACTTCATGGAAGGCGCACGCGGCGTGCTGAGCGAACTCAAGCTCCGCGCAGAGTACGGTGTCACCGGCCAGCAGAACCTCGGCGGCGACTACTTCCCCTACCTCCCCATCTACACCGTCCTCACCAACGAGTCGAACACCTACCCCATCGGCTTCAACCCCGACGGCACTCCCAACTACGTGCAGATAGCATATCCCGAGAAGTACAATGCTGACCTGAAGTGGGAGGAAACCCACACATGGAACGTCGGCGTAGACTTCGGATTCCTCAACAACCGCATCAACGGTAGCATCGACTGGTACCGCCGCAAGTCGACCGATCTCCTCGTATGGGCCAACTTCCCCGCAGGCTCCAACCTCTCGAACGTCGGCAACATCAACCTCGGCGACCTCACCAACACCGGTATCGAGTTCAACATCAACACGCGTCCTATCGTGACCCGCGACTTCACCTGGAACTCGAACCTCAACTTCGCCTGGAACCGCAACAAGATCACCCGTCTGGCCGAAGGCGCCGACACCACCACCGGCAACGTAAGCGGCGTGAACGTCCAGAAGCACGTCGTAGGCGAGGCTGCATACACCTACTGGGTATACGAGCAGGTATATGACTCCAACGGCAATCCTCTCGAAGGCGTATACGTCGACCAGAACGCCGACGGTGTCATCAACAACGACGACCGCATCCTCTACCACCACGCCACCCCCGACATCACCGTGGCATGGAACAACACCTTCAAGTACAAGAACTGGGACCTCGGATTCGTGCTCCGCGGCGCATTCGGCAACTGGGCATACAACCAGAACATGATGGGCAACAGCTTCGTCTCGGCCACCGCCACCGCTCCCCTGAGCAACGTGCTTGACAACACTTATCTCTTCGAGACCACCCGAAGCACCGACCTGATGCTGTCCAACCACTGGGTACAGAACGCCTCGTTCGTGCGCTGCGACAACATCACCCTGGGCTACACCTGGGAGAACCTCCTGCGCGACAAGCTCCGCCTGCGCGTATTCGGCGCCGTGGAGAATCCCTTCGTCATCACCGGATACAAGGGTCTCGACCCCGAGCTCACATACCAGAAAGGCATCGACAACAGCTGCTACCCGCGTCCTGTGACGTTCACCCTCGGCCTCGTCGCAAACTTCTGATGACAGGCAACATTCAAGAGTCACTTAACTTACGAACTCCATCCTAATTAAAAATATGAATATCTCAAAATATATCATTGCGGGTTGTGTGGCCCTGACGGGACTTGCCTCCACTTCTTGTGTGGGCGACCTCGACCTCAAGCCCAATGACCCCAACCAGAAGCTCGAACTGACCACCGCAGCAGAGTGGGACGGCTTCCTGGCACGTCTGTACGGCAACCTCTACCGCGACGACGTCATCTCAACCTCCGACGGCGGTGCCGGCACATTCACCCGTACGCACTTCAACCTCCAGGAAGTGACCGCCGACGAGTGCTTCATCTCCGAGAAGTGGAACGACCCCGGCTACCAGCCCCTGAACTTCTGCACATGGAGCGCCAACAACGAATGGATCTACGCCGCTTTCGCACGTGAGTTCTTCAACGCCAAGATGGGCGCCGAGTTCATCAGCAAGATGCAGAGCGAAGGCGCGGCATTCTTCGACGAAGCCGAAGTGAAGGCACGCGTGGCCGAAGCCCGCGCCATCCGCGGTCTGTCGTACTACTTCATGATCGACCTCTTCGGCCGCGGACCCTGGATTGACGAAGCGTCTGTCACCGGCGCCGTGCCTCCCACCTACGACCGCAAGCAGCTCTTCGAGGCCGTGACCTCCGAGCTCGAAGGCTGTGTCGAGGACCTCAAGCCCGCAGCACAGCAGACCTACGGCCGCGTAAGCCGCGAGGCAGGCTACATGCTCCTGGCCAAGCTCTACCTCAACGCCGAGGTCTACACCGGCACCCCGATGTACGACAAGTGCGCCGCTTACTGCAAGAAAATCGCTGATTCGGGCATACAGCTCGCCGACGAATACAAGTATCTCTTCTGCGCCACCAACGACAAGTATGTCGGCAACGGCGAAATCCTCTGGGCCGTGCCCCAGCAGCAGGGCCGCATGGAGACATGGGGCGGCACCACCTACCTCACCGTAGGCTGCTACGTAGAGTCCGCTCCCAAGGAAATCCTCACCCAGGTCAACAGCCAGGGTGTGCCCTGGTCCGGTCTGCGTCTGCGTCCCGAACTCTCGCGCGCTCTCCAGGGCGACAACCGCCGTCTCATCTACGAAGGCACCTTCCAGGAAGACATTCCCGACCTGGCCACCTACGACGAGTACAGCTGCGGCTACATGTGCATCAAGTACTCCAACTCGCCCGAGACCGACTACCTCAACACCGCCGGCGCAACTAACAACAACACCCAGGTGTCGAACGTCGACTATCCCCTCTTCCGTCTGGCCGACACCTACCTCATGCTCGCCGAGTGCCAGCTCCGCGGCGTAGAGTGCAACGGTCTCCACTACCTCAACCTCGTGCGTGAGCGCGCAGGCATGGATCCGCTGGGCGCCCTGACCGAAGAGAACGTCCTCCACGAGCGTCAGTGCGAGCTCTACATGGAGGGCCACCGCCGTCAGGACCTCATCCGCTTCGGCCGCTACACCGGCAGCACCTACGTATGGTCGTGGAAGAACGGCGTCCTCGAAGGAGGCTCGACGCCCGACTACCGCGCCCTCTACCCCATACCCTACCAGTATGTGGGCACCGTAGGACAGAACGAAGGTTATTAATGTATAACTCCAAAACAAACGGAAACTCATGAAATTCGCTAAAATATACAACGTTCTGGCCGGAGCTGCCGTCGTGCTCTGCATGGCTTCGTGTGAGGAGAACACCACTCCCACCTTCCAGAAGCCCGACCCGGCGACATTCAAGATGAACACGCCCGTCTTCCAGGACCAGTACTACACCCTCACCGAGGAAGGAACCTTCGAACTCGTAGTGGCCGCACAGCCCTCCTACGGATTCTCGGCCATCACCCAGTACCGCGCACAGGTGGCGCTCAGCCCCGATGACTTCGCCGACGAAAGCAAGTACCGTGAGCTCACCCCCACCGGCACAGGCACACTCACCCGCATGGTCCTGAACGACATCGACCTCACCGAAGCCATCTGCGAGCTCAAGGGCATCAAGGAAGCAGCCGACTTCAACCTCACCGAGATGCCCGTCTACTTCCGCGGCGCGGCATTCATCGACGGTGTCGAGGACTCGTACGTCACCACCTCCAATGTCGTGGCCCTCAACCACGTCACCCCCTTCTTCTCCGTAGCCAAGCCCGGCGTCATCTTCGTGGTGGGCAACTACCTCGGCGAATGGATCGGCGTAGACCAGCCCGCAAGCGCATTCGACGGCTACACCCTCTCGGAGAAGCCCGACGAAATCCGCTCGAAGAAGTACTACGGTACCATCAGCTTCGACCCCGCAGTAGCCGAGAAAGACGGTGCCATCTTCCGCTTCTACACCGAGCTGGGCGACTGGGACGCAAACTCCTTCGGCCCCTCAGGCGGTCCTGACAGCGATACTCCCGTAGAATTCGCCGACTTCGCAGCCGGCAGCACCCTCGAACAGGGCCTCGCCAAGACCAAGGACTCCTTCAAGTTCAACAACTACCGCGGCACGCTCGAATTCGAGGTCGACATCAAGGCCATGAAAGCCATCATCACGGCGCCGAAATGATATCCAATCTTAAAAAATTGCATCTGACATGAAGAAAATAGCATCAATAGCTCTTTCGGCGCTCGCATGCTTCGGCTTTGTCGCCTGCGACGAATTCACCATGCCCAATCCGCCGGCACAGAGCAACCCCGACGAAGCTGTATTCGCCGACACCGACCTCAAGCTCACGTCGGTGGTCGACGGCATCATCAGCCTCCCCAGGCTCTCGGAAGAGAATCTGCCCGTAGACCTCTTCAACTATGAGCTCACCAACGTACCCTCGGGCTACACCGTCCAGCTCATCGGCGAGATGGCTGCCGACGAAGAATTCACCGCTCCGGCCGAATTCAGCGTATCGTTCGACCAGGAACTCGGCAAGGTAACCTCTACGGTCCATGCCATGCAGCAGGCTTTCAACAGCTCCATCTCCAAGAACCTCGTGGAGCAGCCCGCCTACGTCCGCTACTCGGCCATCGCAGTCAACGGAACGTCGCAGGTGCGCCTCGGCGGCAACGACTACTACTTCTACAGCGGCACCTACAACATCCTGCCCCTGCCGCAGGCCAACGTCATCGAGGACGCCTACTACCTCATCGGCTCGTTCTGCGACTGGGACTTCACCAAGGCCATCAAGCTCTCGCAGCTCAACCCTGGCAACGTCTATGACAACCCCGACTTCTACACCCTGGTGACCATCACTGAAGCCGACATCGCCGACGGCCCCGCCACATGGAAGATTCTGCCCCAGTCGTGCGTCGACAGCAAGACATGGGACGGCTCCTTCGGCGTGACCGACATCACCGAGAATCCCGCAGGCACCAAGGGCCAGCTCACCGCCACCGACAGCCGCGACGCCGAGGCAGGCAAGCTCGCCATCAACAGCCAGTACATGGTCAAGATCAACATGGAGACCCGCACCTACGAAGCATCCTTCGCAGTCGACAACCTCTGGGTACCCGGCATGGGCTCGTCCACGACCGACTTCAGCCGCATGATGCGCCTCACCACCAGCGACTACATCCACTACAGCGGCACCATGCGTCTGCGCAGCCAGTTCTGGCTCACCGGCCAGCCCTCGCTCAGCGGCATCGTTTACCGCCCCGACGGCGACACCGAGTTCAACGACAAGAAGACCGAGTTCAGCGGCAAGGTCAAGATTGATCCCTCGGCCAACACACGCATGAAAGTGCCTGCCGACGGCCTCTGGTATCTCGAAGTCAACATCGCCACGCTCGAATACAAGGGCGTCGTGATACCTTCGATACAGATCATCGGCGGATACAACAGCTGGGGCACAGACACTGCCGTAGAACTTACGCCCGACGCTAACAAGACTACCTGGACTGTCAAGGGCATCGAGATGAAGGCAGGCGACGAGTACAAGTTCTGCGTAGCTCACGCATGGACCTACAGCTTCGGCACCGCAGGCGACGAAGCCGACCCCTACATCGTAGCGCAGAACGGCGGCAACTTCAAGATGGCCGCAGACGGCACCTACGACTTCACTCTGAGCTTCGCCTCCTATCCCGCCAAGCTCACCGTGACCCCGTCGGCAGCCGAATAACGCACAACTGACCAGACCGGCAGCATGCCGGTGACAATACCCGGGCGCCGGAGCGATATCGCTGGCGCGCCCTTCTTTTCGGCCAAAAAAATCAAAAACATGTTTAATAACATATTTCGCAATTTTTACCAATTTTTCCTTTGTCATTAAACAGCAATTCAGTACTTTTGCATCGAAAATCACAGCAACAGGAGATAACTTACTAATATCCATATTTTTTATTTTAACCTTACCGCATGAAAAAGTTTTACACACTTCTTGCAACCGCACTTGTCGCCGTATCGGCAAGCGCTCAGGTCTACTTTGTAGGCGATTTCCAGGGCTGGGCTCCCGCCACTCCCACCGAAGCAACCAAAGCCGAAGACGGCTCGTGGGTTGTAGAAATCCAGAACGTCCCCACCTTCAAGATGTCCACCGCATTCGGTGACTGGGAGACCTTCAACGCCGGCGCCCTCATGATCGAAGGTGCTGACAACATCGAGAACCTCGGCAAAGAACTCAAGACCGCTCCCGGCAACCAGGACATCGTCCTCCCCTATCTCGGCGACTACAAGATTGTAATTTCGGCTGACTACAGCACCGCAGTCCTCACCACCACCACACCTCCTCCCACCGGACCCGTTTCTCTCTATCTCCGCGGCGGCATGAACGACTGGGGCGCTCCCGACCTCTGGAAGATGTCTTCTGAAGACGGCGTGACCTACTGGTTCGACTGCCAGGGCGAGACCAAAATTCCCGCAGGCACCGAATTCAAAATCGCCGATGCCAACTGGGCAAAATATGACTTCGGCGCAGGCGACGAAATAGTTCCCTTCGATGAACCCATCCAGTGGTTCCACAAAGGCGAAAACGGTGTCATGAGCGAAGACTACGAAGGCACCGTCAAGTTCGTGCTCGTAGATGACACTACCGCAGACGTAACCGTGTTCCCCACCATCGTTGACCACGTGGCAGGCGTAGCCGACATCACCGTCAGCGAGAACGAAGCCGCTGAGTACTTCAACCTTCAGGGCATCCGTGTGGCTGCTCCCGAAAACGGCCTCTTCATCCGCCGTCAGGGCAACACCGTTACCAAAGTCCTCGTAAAGTAATACATCCACAGACCTGATAAACAGCGCGGGCTGAAAACGATTGTTTTCAGCCCGCGTACTGTTTTTTATCGGCGGCAACAGTAAGTCTCACTCAGCGCGACTGACAAATTCTATTCCGCCCCCTTGAGGATATTGCTGTATCGGACCGAATTAAGGATAATGTCGCCTGCCGTGATAAGGACAGAATCCGAGGGGAGACGGCGGCGGACGTTGTCGGAGTCGGGGAAGAGGCGGACTGCGAAGTTGGCCTCGAGATTCTCCACTATCTCGTCGCGGTTGCGGTCGAGGTCGCGGTCAAGATTGTGACGCAGCATATCAGCAAGGACAGAGAGCTGGGCATCGACCGAATCATTCATGTAGCCTTCGCTCACAGCGGCCTCGCGGAGGGCCTTGAGAGCCGTCTCGCAGCGGCGGTCATAGTTGAACTTCGACGGGTCGACGAAGGCCTTGAACTGCTCGTAGACCTCGTCGGTGACCACCTCGGAGTCGGGCGAATAGTTCTGCTGATGCTCGGCAAGATACTTGTTGGTGAAGTCGAAGGGCACGAACTCCGTGGCGAGGCTTATCAGGAGACGGCTCGCAGGCTTCTCCTCGGCGGTCACGTCGGGTGTGATGCCGCCGCCGTCGCGCACGATGCGGCCGGCACGGGTACGGAACTCGTGGGTGAGACTGTCGGGCGTACGCGTGGGGCTGCCGTCGGCGTTGCGGTTCGAGTAGTCAAGCGCCTGCACAAGGCGTCCCGAGGGGATGTAGTAGCGGCCAGTGGTAATCTTCATCAGTTCGTTGTAGGGCAGCGGACGGGCTGACTGTACGAGTCCCTTGCCGAAGGAGCGCTCGCCCACGATGACGGCGCGGTCGAGGTCCTGGAACGAGCCTGCGAGAATCTCTGACGACGATGCCGTGCCTTCGTTGATGAGTATGGCCAGGGGTATGTCGGGAGCCAGCGGCGAGTGCTTGGTCTTGTAGACACGCGTGTCGTCGGCGTTGCGGCCCACGGTGCGGAGGATTTCAGTGCCTTTGGGGACAAAGTAGGAGGCTATGCGCACGGCGCTCTCGAGGAGGCCGCCGCCGTTGTCGCGCAGGTCGATGACGATACCCTTCAGCCTCGGGTCGGAGAGGAGGTCGAGGACGGCTTCGCGCACGGCCTCGGCGCTGTTGTCGTTGAATGTAGTCAGGGCTATGTAGCCTATGCCGCGGTCATCGACGCCGTGATAGGGAAGAGGCTTGATCTTGATGTCGTCGCGCACGACGGTCACCGTGAGCATCGAGTCGGCCACATAGGGACGCTTGACGCTGACCTTCACTTCCGTTCCGGCCTGTCCGCGCAGACGCTTGCTGACCTCGTCGACAGGCGTGCCGGGCTTCACCTCGAAGTCGTCGACCGACAGTATTCGGTCGCCCGAGCGCAGTCCGTACTTGCGCGCCGGCGAGTCCCAGTAGGGTTCGTTGATGTAGACGTAGTCGCCGCGCTTGAATATCGACGAGCCGATGCCGGCGTACTTGCCGGCCGATATGGTGAGCAGTTCGTCCTTATTGTCGTCGGTGTAGTACTCCGTGTAGGGGTCAATCTGGTAGAGCAGCGCACCGATGGTGCGGTCCATGAGCTGCGAGGCGTCGAGGGTGTCGACATACGACACGTCAAGCTCCTTGACGATGGCGTTCAGGGTGACGAGCTTGCGGCGGAATTCTTCGGTCTGGCTCTTGCGTGCCGATGCCGTGAAGCCGGCGAACAGACAGGCGATGATAAGGAATATGGCAGAGACTTGCTTCATAAGTAACGATAGTCGAAATACGTGTGAGGGCCGCAAAGAATAGCGGCGGCATAATATAAACAAATTTACGACAAATAATCCGACCGCGCAAGACAAAAAATATCAGCCGGCAGCAAAAATATCCTGAAAGAGGCTACATGCGCCGGGCGGCCTCACGGTCGGCGCACAGCTGGCGGCGCAGTTCCTCGATGCTCGCGAAGGGGCGCTCCCGGCGCAGAAGGCCGCAGAAAGCGACGTCGACCACGGTGTCGTACAGGTCTCCGTCGTAATCGAATATATTGACCTCGAACGAGCGCGGCGCGGCGGGAGTGTCGACAGTCGGACGGTGGCCGATATTGGCCATGCCGCGGTGCACCGACCCGTCGGGGAGACATACGTCGACAGCGTAGACGCCGTCAGGCGGCATGAGCTGATGCGGCTCCAGCGGCTCGATGTTGGCCGTGGGGAAGCCTATGGTGCGGCCGAGCTGCTTGCCGTGCACCACACGGCCGCGGTAGAGCCACGTGCGTCCCAGCACACGGTGAGCGCTGCCGAAGTCGGCGGCATCGATGGCCCGGCGTATGGCCGTGCTGCTCACAGGGGCGCAGGCGTCATGCGGCAAGGACGGAGCCTCCACCACAGGGAAGTCAGGGAGGGTGAGGTCGGCGGCTGCAGCACGGTCGCTGCCTATATGGTTGTTGAAGCCCATCATGAAAGCGTCCACGCCGTGGGTGAGATGTATGCTGTCGAGGAAGCGGCGGCCGCTGAGCGACAGCAGTCCGGCGTCGGGTCGGAGAATCTCGACATGCTCTATGCCGGGATGGGCGGCGATGAGCTGCACCCGCTGGTCGGCGGTGGTGAGGAGCCGCGGTGCGCGGTCAGGCGCGATGACCTCGAGCGGATGCGCCGAGAATGTGAATACCAGGGGAACAAGACCGCGGCTGCGCGACTCCGCCACAAGGCGGTCGAGCAGGAAGCGATGTCCGAGGTGCACGCCGTCGAACATCCCCACCGTGGCCATATGCCGGCGGGAGTCCGTCATTCAGCCGGAATATATTCGGTAAATTCGTGACCCGGCTCGACGAGCACGGCCTGAAAGCCGAGCGCACGTGCGGCGTCGACATTAGCCTGCGAGTCGTCGAAGAAAAGAGTCTCCTCGGGCTTTATGGCAAGCTGAGCCTCGGCATAGCGGAATATGGCGGCATCGGGCTTGAGTGCACGAGCCTCGAAGGAAGTGACCATGCCGTCGAAGTAGTCCTCGCGGCGAAGACCTTCTTTGGCAAATTCGGTGGCAATCTTCGAGCGCCACATCACGGGATTGGTGTTGCTGAGCAGATATATGCCGAAGCCGCGGCGACGGAGGTCGCGGAGCGCCTCAAGCCTGTGCGCCGGGATACCGACGAGAAATTCGCAGAAAGCGTTGTCAATCTGATAGTTCGTAGTTCCTTCAGGCAGCACTTCACGGAGAGCTTCGTGGAAGCGGTCTACAGAGAAAGAGCCATCCTCGATGGCCTTGAAAATGCCCGACTGGGAGTATTCGCCGAAGTACGAGTCGGCATCGGCGAGTCCGAGGGCCTCGAAAGCCCGGACGCACCGCCGGCGTTCGATGTCCATGATGACACCGCCGAGATCAAAAAGGAGATTGCGTACCATAGAATAATAAAAGCAGCTCCAATCATAAATTGAAGCTACTGCAGATAGGTAAGTGTAGCCCATAGCGGAATCGAACCGCTCTTTCAAGAATGAAAATCTTGCGTCCTAACCGATAGACGAATGGGCCGACGCAAAAAGGAAGCCCGACAGCCGGGAGTCCTCTATGGGATATTAAGCAGAAATCTTAGCGATGTGCTTAGCCAGCTTGCTCTTGAGGTTCGAGGCTTTGTTCTTCGAGATGGTGTTCTTCGAAGCAAGGCGGTCGAGCATAGCAACAACCTGGGGATAACGTGCTTCAGCTTCAGCCTTGACGGTCATCTTGCGGAGGTTACGGACAGCGTTGCGAGCAGTTTTGGCATAGTAGCGGTTACGGAGACGGCGGGTAGCTGTCTGACGGATACGCTTTTTTGAAGAGTCGTGGTTTGCCATTGTATGCGATAAATCTTTTTTCTACTATATTATTAAAGTAGCCCATAGCAGAATCGAACTG
>DLAL01000086.1:0-30271 GCA_002493945.1 Porphyromonadaceae bacterium UBA7048 | reverse complement strand
CCTAACCGATAGACGAATGGGCCAGCAGGCGTTTTGCGACTGCAAATTTACGCATTTCTTTTCATATAGCAAAAGCCGGACGCAAATTTCACCATATTTTAAGGATTTTTTAGAAATTCCGACTACCATGACACATTTTCCGGCCTGATATAACGCCCTCCGCGACATGCAGATAGCCGCTCGCTGCTGTCGCGCTCAGTCCTCGCCGACAGAATCCTCGTACGCCTTGATATCATGCGAGAGCCGGGCGGCCATCGTGTCGGTCATGAATCTGCGGAATATCGACAGGTCGCCGCTCTCGCGGGTGGCTACGAGTGCCTTTATGTAGTCCTCCTTCTCGTCGGCGAAAATACGCGACGGGATAAGGCCGTACTCGAACTGGAGCCAGTTCATCAGCAGGCGCGCCATGCGCCCGTTGCCGTCGGCCCAGGGATGGATGGTGACAAGGGTGTAGTGCGCGTCGAAACTCATGTCATAGAGTTCGTCCACGGTCATGCCGGAGGCACAGCGGCGGCGCACGTTCAGCGCATCGCAGAAGTCCTTCAGCCTCGCCGGGACCTTATTGAATGACATATATGACCGGCCGCCGACGCCGGCCGACACATTCAGCAGGCGCAGGTCGCCTGCGGCCGAGGAGAAGTCGCCCAGAGCCGTGTGATACTCCGTGCCGGTGTTCTTCATCGTCAGCGCCGACAGTTCTTTCAGCCGCTCCACAGTGATATCGGCATGCGTGGCGGCGTAGCGGAGCATGCGCTCGTAGGCGGCTTTAAGATCAAGATTCATATTCTGCTCCACGATGGTCTTGCCTCGGATGGCGATGCCGTCGTCGAACATTATCTGATTCTCGAGTTCGGTGATGGTCGAGCCCTCGATGGCCGTGGAGTGCGTGATGATGGAATACAGGTAGAACTTGTCATAGTCCAGCTGACGGTCTATGCCAAGTTCCCTGTATCGGTCAATCAATTTTCCGAGCGTGGTCATCATAATTCAGAAACGAATCGCCGCCCCTACTCCGCCTTGCCCGTCAGGAGGGCATTATAGCGGCCGGGGTCGTTGATGAGCTTGAGCGCGGCCTCGAAGTCCTTGTTGATGAGGCTGATGGGGCGGTAGTAGGAGCCGTCCTCATAGAGGTCGTTGGCTATGATGCCCTTGATGATGGCGTTGACCAGCGGAGCCGAGCGCTGCCAGTCCTCCTCTTTGTAAGGGACACCGGCCTCGTCGCCTGCGGCGAAGATGTTCTTGTCGAGCTCTTCGGGGACGGTGAACGATGCCTGATAGGCGTCATTGTCAGGATACTGCTTCAGGAGGGAGGCGCGGTTGGCGTCGACGTAGCGCGTGGTGATGCGGTGTATGATGCCCTTGGCCACCAGATCGCGGTAGTAGGTGGAGAAGTACGACGTGTCGGCCGGGACGAAGAGGTCGGGGATGATGCCGCCGCCACCGTAGACGGGACGCTTGTACTTGAGGGTGGCAAATTTCTGGTCGGCCGGACGGCGTATGCTGTCCTCACTCCACAGCTCGCCGTCCTTGTAGCGGTTGAGGAGGTCAAGATAGTACTCCTCGCTGCGGCCTTTCTCGTAGGGCTTCTGTATGCAGCGGCCCGAGGGGGTGTAGTAGCGCGATATGGTCAGGCGTATCATCGAGCCGTCAGGGAAGGGGAAGGGTCGCTGCACGAGGCCCTTGCCGAATGTGCGGCGTCCGACCACGAGCGCGCGGTCATTGTCCTGAAGGGCACCGGCGAGAATCTCTGCCGCCGAAGCCGACGACTGGTTGGCGATGACCACTATCCTGCCGTCGAGGAAGTCGCCCTGCCCCTCGGTGGAGTAGGTCTGGTCAGGGAAAGAACGGCCCTTGGTGCTCACCACAGGCGTGCCTGCCGGAAGGAATTCGGACGCCATCTCGAAGGCTGCGCCCAGATAGCCGCCGCCGTTGTCGCCCAGGTCGAGGATAAGGTTCTTCATGCCTTTCTTCTTCAGCTTGGCCACGGCGTCGGCCACTTCCTTGGCCGTGCTCTCGGCGAAGCGGGTCACACGGATGTAGCCCGTGGTGGGGTCGGCCATGAAAGTCTCGTCGACACTGTACAGGGGGATGTCGTCGCGGATGACCTCGAAGTCGATGAGCTCTTCGCCGCGCTTCACCTTGAGGTTGACCTTCGAGCCCTTGTCGCCGCGCAGATGCTTCATGACGGCGCGGTTGACGAGCTTGCGCCCGGCGATGACGGTGTCATTGGCCATGAGTATGCGGTCGCCGGCCATGATGCCGACCTTCTCCGACGGGCCGCCCTTGATGGTCTGGATGACGTAGACGGTGTCCTCAAGCATATTGAACTGTATGCCGATGCCGCTGAACTTGCCTTCGAGAGGCTCGGTGAACTCCTTGGTCTCGGCCGCGGTGGTATAGGCCGAGTGGGGATCGAGAGTCTTGAGCATGGCGCGCACGGCCTCATCGACGACGGTGTCGTTGTCGACCGGCTCGACGTAGAAGTTATCGATAATCATCTGTGCCGCGCGGAGTTTCTGCTGGGGGTTGAAGTCCTGTTCGCCCTGAGCAGCGACTGCCGCAGGTACGGCGGCAAGCAGAAAGGCGACAGCTATAAGTTGAAAGACGTGTTTCATGTTGAGTTAGTGTTGAGGGAGAAAACGATCGACGTTGCAGCCGAACGACCTTAGCTCTCTGACCACCGACGAGGAGACGGCGGCGAGCTCGGGACGGCTATATAATATAACGGTTTCGATACCCGAAAGTTGACGGTTGATGTCGGCCATGTCGCGCTCGTACTCGTAGTCCTTGAGCGACCGCACCGAGCGGATGATGCACGTGACGCCGAGCTCGGAGGCAAAATCGACTGTCAGACAGGAGTATGCGCGCACTTCCACCCGGGAGTCGCCCCCGTACAGCTCCTCGATGGGCTTCAGAAGGGCACGGACATCGTCGTGCGGCTTGGCGGCATTGACACCGACGGCCACCACGACGCGGTCGAAGAGGGCCAGGGCGCGGCTGACGATGTCGGCGTGCCCGACGGTGAAGGGATTGAACGAGCCGGGAAAAACGGCTATGGTGCTGCGGCGCTCCATCAGAACTGTCCTATGTTTGTGTCGTCCTCCACCACGAGATTGTCGATGATGAAGTTCTGGCGTTCCATGGTGTTCTTGCCCATATAGAACTCGAGGACCTCGGCCACACCGTCCTCCTTGCGCAGACTCACACGGTCGATGCGCATGTCCGGGCCGATGAAGTCGCGGAACTCCTCGGGCGAAATCTCGCCGAGACCTTTGAACCGCGTGATCTCGGCATTGTCGCCGAAGCGCCTGATGGCGGCCACACGCTCGTCGTCGGTGTAGCAGTATACCGTGTCGTCGGGGGCGTCGCTCTTTTTGGCGCGCGCCGTGCGCTTGGCCGTCTTCTTGTTGCGGACACGGAAGAGCGGCGTCTGAAGCACGTAGACATGTCCCTTCTTGATGAGGTCGGGGAAGTACTGGAGGAAGAAGGTAATCATCAGCAGACGGATGTGCATGCCGTCGACATCGGCATCGGTGGCTATGATGACCTTGTTGTAGCGCAGCCCGTCGATGCCGTCCTCGATGTTGAGCGCGGCCTGCAGGAGGCTGAACTCCTCGTTGGTGTACAGCTCTTTCTTGGTGGCTCCGTAGGTGTTGAGAGGCTTGCCGCGGAGCTTGAATACTGCCTGTGTCTCGACGTCGCGCACCTTCTCTATCGAACCTCCGGCGGAGTCGCCCTCGGTGATAAAAATCGACGACGCCTCCTTCTTCTCGTCGCTTCCGCGGGTGTCGTTCAGGTGCACGCGGCAGTCGTTGAGCTTGCGGTTGTAGAGACTCACCTTCTTGGCCGTCTCGCGTGCCTTCTTGGCCACGCCGGCCATGGCCTTGCGGTCGCGCTCGCTCTCCTGCACCTTCTTGAGAATGATGTCGGCCACCTCGAGGTTGCGGTGGAGGTAGTTGTCAAGCTCGCGGCGGATGAAGTCGCCCACATACTTGGCTATGCTCACGCCGTCGGGCGACATCTCGCGCGAGCCGAGCCGCGTCTTGGTCTGCGACTCGAACACCGGCTCCTCGACCTTGAGGGCCACGGCGGCCACCATGCCGTTGCGGATGTCGGAGTACTCGAAGTTGCGTCCGAAGTAGTCCTTGATGGTGCGGCTGACGGCCTCCTTGAAGGCGCTCAGGTGCGTGCCGCCCTGGGTGGTGTGCTGGCCGTTGACGAAGGAATAGTACTCCTCGCCGTACTGGTTGACGTGCGTGATGGCCACCTCGATATCCTGCCCCTTGAGATGGATGACCGGATAGAGCGGAGTCTGCGTCATGACGTCGCCCAGGAGGTCGACAAGGCCCTTGCGCGACACGTAGCGGTGGCCGTTGAAGATGATTGACAGGCCGGTGTTGAGGAAGGTGTAGTTCTTCAGCAGCGGCACGATGAATTCGTTGCGGAAGGCGTAGTCGCGGAATATGTCGGCCGAGGGGGTGAAGCGCACCAGGGTGCCGTTGGGCTCGTCGGTGTCCTCCACGGGCGACTCGTCCACGAGATTGCCCATCGAGAAGCAGACGCGCTTGCACTTGCCGTCGCGGAAAGCCATGAGCTCGAACGACGACGAGAGCGCGTTGACGGCCTTGATGCCGACACCGTTGAGACCGACCGACTTCTTGAAGGCGGCCGAGTCGTACTTGGCGCCGGTGTTCATCTTCGAGCACACGTCCACGACACTGCCCAGCGGGATGCCTCGGCCGAAGTCGCGCACCGATGCCGAGACGGCGTCGACGTCTACGATGATGCGGTTGCCGAAGCCCATCATATACTCGTCGATGGAGTTGTCGATGACTTCCTTGAGGAGCACATAGATACCGTCGTCGCTGTTGGTGCCGTCGCCGAGTTTGCCTATGTACATGCCGGGACGCCGCTGGATATGTTCCTTCCAGTCAAGGGTCTTGATGTCGTCCTCGCTGTAGTCGGCGGTACCTTCGTTGGGGTTCTCTTCGAGTTCGGCGCTGTCGAAGAGCATTTCGTCGTTATCTTGCTCGCTCATAGTCTCTAATCGTTCATTATGAATTGCCTTGCGGTGTCGATGTCGGCGGCATGGTCGACGTCGACAATCTTGGGGAAGGGAAAGGCTCTCACCTTGAGGCCCGTATCGACCAGCGCGCGCTGGTAGTCGCGCAGACGCGGAGCGGGCTGCGCCACGAAGCTGTCGAGCAGCCGCACGGCCGGGGCCGTGAGTCCGTAGATGCCGCCCGAGATGTAGCGGTCGTGGTCCGAGGGCTCGCCGCGGAATCCGGTGATGAGCTGCGTGGCCGGGTCGACATCGACATAGAGAGGCTTCTCGTCGTCGATGAAAGGCGTCACGCCGAAGAAAGCGTCCGAGTCATCGTCATCATCGAAGGCCTCGGCATAGCGGCCGAAGTCGCTCTGCAGGAATATGGTGTCGACCGTAGTGATGACAATCTTGCCGCCGGCGAAGTGACGCGTCACCTCATAGAGGCTGTGGACGCCGCTTGCGGTGGTCTTTACAGTCAGATATACTGGGAATTCGAAGCTGTCGCGGATGCTCTCGATGTATGACGCCACCTCGGGCATCTGCTCGTTGACCACGATGCTGAGCGACTCGGGCTTGTACGAGGCAAGCACCTCGATGAGGCGGCGCACCATCGGACGGCCGTCAAGGTCGACCAGCGGTTTGGGAGCCTCGACGCCCTCGTGGCGCAGACGTGAGCCGTTTCCGGCGGCGATAATAGCGTAGTGCATGGCGTATATCGTTGTTTACTTGTCCTCTTCCGACCGGGGCGCCTGCTGCTCCTTGGCCTTGGGCTCGGCGTTCACGGACTCTGTATTCTTGGGTTCGGCGCTCTTGGGACGGGCATCGGGACTCTTGCCGCGCGACTCCTTGGAGTCGATGTGCTGGCGGCGGAGCGGACGGCTGTACGCCTCGTCGTAGACCTGACGGTTGCGGAACACGTCAAGAGCCTCGTAGAGCGCGCAGCGCAGCGAGTCGGGACTTGCCTTGCCCTTTCCGGCTATGTCGTATCCGGTGCCGTGGTCGGGCGACGTGCGCACGAAGGGGAGTCCGGCGGTGAAGTTCACGCCTTCTTCCATGGCTATGGTCTTGAAGGGTGTCAGACCCTGGTCATGATACATGGCCAGGATGCCGTCGAAGGCCGTATAGTTGCCCGACCCGAAGAGGCCGTCGGAAGCATAGGGACCGAAGGCGAGAATCTTCTGCTCGCGTACCTCGGCTATGGCAGGCGCGATGATGTCGTTCTCCTCTGAGCCCAGCAGCCCGTTCTCCCCGGCGTGGGGATTGAGCGAGAGCACGCCTATGCGCGGACACTGCACGCCGAAGTCGCGGCGCAGCGAGCGGTCGAACTCCGTCAGACGCTCCACGATGGCCTCTTTGGTCACCGTTGCAGGCACTTTGGCCAGAGGCGTATGCGCGGTGAGAAGGGCCACTCGCAGCTTTCCGGCGCACATCACCATGAGCGCGCGCGGAGCGGCGGCGCCTTCCTCAAGGTCGGCAGCGGCCGATGCCTCGAGATACTCGGTGTGGCCCGGGAACTTGAATTCGGGGCTCTGGATGGCGTGCTTGTTGATAGGCGCCGTCACCAGCACGTCGATGTCGCCCTTGCGGATGTCGGTCACGGCAGCCTCGAGAGCGGCCAGCGCTGCGGCGCCGGAAGCCTCGGTGGCCATGCCCGGGTCTATCTTGAGATCCTCGGGCACGACGTTGATGATGTTATAGGCGCCTTCGCGCGCATCGGCGGCGGAGTCTATGCGGTTGAACTGCACCTGCGGCAGTTCCATGGCCTTGCGGTAGAATGACGCGGCCTTGGCCGACCCGTACACTATGACGGTGCAGAGGTCGGCTATGCGCGGATCCTCAAGGAGCTTGAGGATGACTTCGTAGCCTATGCCGTTGGTATCGCCGTGGGTGATGCCCACCTTTATCTTTCTTGTCATGGTAGTCAGTTTTTAATCTTTTTTCTTGCCGGCGAGCATGCCGCAGGCGGCCATGATGTCCTCGCCGCGCGAGGCGCGTATGGTGGCCGTGATGCCGGCGGCATTGAGGCGGTCGCGGAAGCGCTCCATGGCCTCGCGTGTCGACGGCGCGCCGTCGAAGCCCGGAGTCTTGTGGAAGCGTATGAGGTTGACGCGCACGTCCATGCCCTTGAGCACGCGTGCGAGCGCGTCGGCATGGCGGTCGTCATCGTTGAGCCGGTCGAACATCGTATACTCCATCGACAGACGCCGCTGATGGGCGAAGTCATACTGCCGCAGGAGTCTGAGCACCTCGCGCATCGGGAAGGCTTTCTCCACCGGCATGAGCTGCTCGCGCTCGAGGGCGTAGGGTGAGTGGATGCTTATGGCGATGTGGACCTGCGTGCTGTCGAGCAGCCGTTTGAGACCGTCGAGCTTGCCTATCGACGACACGGTGATGCGCCGCGGACTCCATGCCATGCCCCACTTGGCGGTGAGTATCTCCAGAGCGGCGAGTACCTGGCCGATGTTGTCGGCCGGTTCGCCCATGCCCATGAAGACGATGTTGGTCAGCGTGTCGCTCTCGGGGATGGAGAGTATCTGGTTGATGATGGCTCCGGCGTCGAGGTTGCCCTGCCATCCGCCCTGTCCTGTCATGCAGAAGCGGCAGTTCATGCGGCAGCCGGCCTGCGAGGATACGCAGAGGGTGGCGCGCTCCTTGTCGGGGATGTACACTGCCTCGATGTCGCGGCCTCCGACGCCCTCGAAGAGATACTTGACGGTGCCGTCGGCACTGCGGGCCTCGGCCTTGGGAGCCACGCAGCCTATGTGGTAGCCGCGCTGCACGAGTTTGGCGCGCGCATACTTCGACAGGTCGGTCATGCTGTCGATGTCGGTCACCTTCTTCTGATAGAGCCATGCCGCCATCTGCTTGGCGGCGAAGGGCTTGAGCCCCACTTCGGCAGCCACTTCGGCCAGCCGAGCCGGATTCATGCCCAGGAGCTTGCGGTCGTCGTTCTGTTCCATATCAGTTCATGACCCTGCTGATGGCTGCCAGCGCACGTGGAGCCGGCACGCCTTTGTACAATATCGAATACACTGCGTCGAGGATAGGCATGTCCACGCCGTAGTGTCCGTTGATGTCGGTGATGCACTTGGTGCCGTAGTATCCTTCGGCGGTCTGCTCCATCTCCATGAGGGCGGCCTTGACGGAGTATCCGCGGCCTATCATGGATCCGAAGTTGTGGTTGCGCGAGAAGCGCGAGTATCCCGTCACGAGGAGGTCGCCCAGATATACTGAGTCGCAGATATTGCGCTGCTTGGGCGCCACGGCGTCAAGGAAGCGCTCCATCTCGCGGATGGCGTTCGATATGAGTATGGCCGTCATGTTGTCGCCTATCTTCATGCCGTGGATGATGCCTGCGGCGATGGCATAGACATTCTTCAGCACGGCGGCATACTCGATACCGTCGACATCGTTGGAGGTGATGGTGTGGTTATGTTTGCCCGACAGACATGGCGCGAAAAGCTCGGCACGGGCCGTATCGGCGCAGCCTATGGTGAGGTACGACGGACGGTCGAGCGCCACTTCCTCGGCATGACACGGACCCGACACCACCAGCATGCGGCTGCGGTCGACGCCGAAGCGGCTGATGACGTAGTCCGACACCAGTTCGTTGGAGTCGGGGACTATGCCCTTGACAGCCGAGATGACGGACTTGCCCGAGATGTCGACCGTGATTTTGTCGGCATGCGACTTGAAGTAGGGCGACGGCATCACCATCAGCAGCGTGTCGGCCACGGTGCATACGTCGTTGATGTCGCTCGAGAAGTTGATGCGCTCGATGTCGAAAATCACATCGGTGAGATATGCCGGATTGTGACGCAGACGCCTGAAGTCATCGATGCGGTCGTCGCGGCGCATATACCATGTGATGGTGTCGCAGTTCTGGAGGAGGAGCTTGGCCAGAGCCGTGGCCCAGCTGCCGCCGCCCATCACGGCGATGTGTCCGGGGAACAATACCTTGTCGTTGTCCATATCTGTCGGATTATTAACACACAAAACTGTTTACGCCTTGGCTGCGGCCTCGATCCATGCGGCCACGCCCTCGGCGCCTGGGTTCTTCAGGCCGAGCTTGTTCTTCTTGTTGATGCCGCAGAGGTCCTGGAAGAGCTTGCCTGCTGCGGCTCCGGCCAGCGCGGCCACAGTGAGGATACCGGCCTTCTGAAGGGGTGCAACCCACTCTTCGGGCACGCCTACGGCGGCGAAAGCCTCGGCGCTGTCGCGCTTCTCGACCTTCTCGGGGCGCATCTGGGGGAAGAGGAGCACTTCCTGGATGGCGGTCTGTCCGGTCATGAGCATGACCAGACGGTCCATGCCGATGCCCATGCCCGATGTGGGGGGCATGCCGTACTCGAGGGCGCGGATGAAGTCGGCGTCGATGATCATGGCCTCGTCGTCGCCCTTCTCGCCCAGACGCATCTGCTCGACGAAGCGCTCATACTGGTCGATGGGGTCATTGAGCTCGCTGTATGCGTTGGCGAGTTCCTTGCCGTTGACCATGAGCTCGAAGCGCTCGGTCAGCTCGGGGTTGTCGCGGTGACGCTTGGTCAGAGGCGACATCTCGATAGGATAGTCGGTGATGAAGGTGGGCTGGATGTAGGTGCCCTCGCAGGTCTCGCCGAAGATTTCGTCGATGAGCTTGCCCTTGCCCATGGTCTCGTCGACCTCTATGCCGAGCTTGCGCGCGGCTTCGCGGAGCTGCTCCTCGTCCATGCCGTTGATGTCGACTCCCGTATGCTCCTTGATGGCCTGGGCCATAGTCACGCGCGGGAAGGGAGCCTTGAAACTGATGACGTTGTCGCCCACCTTGACCTCGGTGGTGCCGTTGACGTCGAGACAGATCTTCTCAAGCATCTTCTCTGTGAAGTCCATCATCCAGTTATAGTCCTTGTAGGCCACGTATATCTCCATGCAGGTGAACTCGGGGTTGTGCGTGCGGTCCATGCCTTCGTTGCGGAAGTTCTTGGAGAACTCGTACACGCCCTCGAAGCCGCCCACGATGAGGCGCTTGAGGTAGAGTTCGTCGGCGATGCGGAGATAGAGGGGGATGTCGAGCGCGTTGTGGTGGGTGATGAAGGGACGCGCTGCGGCACCGCCGGGGATGGACTGGAGTATCGGGGTCTCTACCTCGATGTAGCCGGCGGCGTTGAAGTACTCGCGCATCGACGTGTACACCTTGGTGCGCTTGAGGAATATCTGCTTGACACCGTCGTTGACCACCAGGTCGACGTAGCGGCGGCGATAGCGGAGCTCGGGGTCGTCGAAGGCATCATAGGTGACGCCGTCCTTGACCTTCACGATGGGCAGGGGGCGGAGGCTCTTGCTCAGCACGGTCATCGAGTCGGCGTGGACTGAGATTTCGCCCGTCTGTGTGCGGAAGACACGGCCTGTGAAGCCTACGAAGTCGCCGATGTCAAGGAGTTTCTTGAACACGACGTTGTAGAGGTCCTTGTTCTCGTCCGGACAGATGTCGTCGCGCGAGATGTATATCTGGATGCGGCCGCGTGAGTCCTGCAGCTCCACGAATGAAGCCTTGCCCATGATGCGGCGGCTCATGATGCGTCCGGCCACCGACACCTCACGGGGCTCGGCGTCGTCCGAGAAGTTGGCTTTGATTTCGTCGCTGTAGCCCGTGACCTTGTATTCGGCTGCGGGATAAGGTTCTATACCCATACGGCGGAGTTCGGCCATGCTGCCGCGCCGTATCTGTTCCTGTTCGCTCAGTTCGAGTGGATTCATATATCGGATTGTACTATCGGTTCTTAGAATTCAGCGTTGTTCGGTGTACGGGGGAAGGGGATGACGTCGCGGATGTTGGTCATGCCGGTGACGAAGAGCACGAGGCGCTCGAAGCCGAGGCCGAAGCCGCTGTGAGGCACGGTGCCGAAGCGGCGTGTGTCGAGATACCACCACATATCCTTCATCGGGATGTTCATCTCGTTGATGCGGCGCAGGAGCTTGTCGTAGTCGGCCTCACGCTCGGAACCGCCGATGATTTCGCCGATCTGTGGGAAGAGCACGTCCATGGCGCGGACGGTCTTGCCGTCCTCGTTCTGCTTCATGTAGAATGCCTTGATGTCGCGCGGATAGTCGGTGAGGATGACCGGACGCTTGAAGTGCTGCTCCACCAGGTAGCGCTCGTGCTCGCTCTGGAGGTCGACGCCCCACTCCACGGGGTACTCGAACTTCTTGCCCGAAGCCTTGAGTATCTCTATGCCCTCGGTGTAGGTCAGGCGCACGAAGTCGTTGTGGAGCACGAACTCAAGACGCGAGATGAGCTCCTTGTCGAAGTGCTCGCAGAGGAACTCGATGTCGTCGCGGCAGTGGTCGAGGGCGTACTGGATGCAGTACTTGACGAACTCCTCGGCCAGCTCCATGTTGTCGGTGATGTCGTAGAAGGCCATCTCGGGCTCTATCATCCAGAATTCCGACAGGTGACGGGGCGTGTTGGAGTTCTCGGCGCGGAATGTCGGGCCGAAGGTGTAGATGGCGCCCAGTGCGGTGGCACCGAGCTCGCCTTCAAGCTGGCCCGACACGGTCAGTGCCGTGGGCTTGCCGAAGAAGTCCTTCGTGTAGTCGACCTTGCCGTCCTCGGTGCGGGGCAGCTTCTCGAGGTCGAGGGTGGTGACCTGGAACATGGCGCCCGCGCCCTCACAGTCGCTGGCCGTAATCAGAGGGGTGTTGAGATAGAAGAAACCCTTCTCGCGGAAGAAGTTGTGGATGGCGAAGGCCAGGGCGCTGCGGATACGCAGGATGGCGCCGAACGTGGCCGTACGGGGACGCAGATGAGCCTTCTCGCGGAGGAACTCCAGGGTGTGGCCCTTCTTCTGCAGCGGATATGCCTCGGGGTCGGCGGTGCCGTAGATTTCGAGGGTATCGGCCTGTACCTCACAGGACTGGCCTTTGCCCATCGACTCGACCAGGCGGCCGGTGACGCACAGCGACGAACCGGTGGTGACGGGCTTGAGCTGCTCGTCGGAGAACTTGGTCAGGTCGAACACAATCTGGAGATTGCGGACCGTCGAACCGTCGTTGAGTGCCACGAACTGCACATTCTTGTTGCCACGGCGGGTGCGCACCCATCCTTTGACACATACTTCGCTGCCTACCAGCGCAGGGTCGAATATATCGGCTATTTTGGTACGTTTCATTGCTCTTTTAGGTCTATGTTTCTTTAATCCGCAAAGTTAAGATTTTTTTTGCAAAATCCGGGTATCCGCGGGCGCTTATTTTTCACCGGAGGCCCCGGAGAGGCGCCCTGCGGAGGCGGCGCGGGAGACAATTTACATTTGTAAACCCGTCCGCCCTCCGCAAGACTGTTGATAACTTTTTCTTAAAAGATGAAAAGTTTTTCTGTTTTCATATGTAAACTCTCAACAAAAAACGCTAATTTTACAGCCTGAAAAGAGCGAATCACTTCCAATAGTTATTTACGTATGAATCAAGACGTTTATCACATCCCTGCACTTCTGTCCCAATCACTCGAGGCCCTGGACGTGCAGCCTCAAGGCATATACATCGACGCCACCCTCGGCGGCGGCGGCCATTCGCGTGCCATCGTGGAGCGTCTTGAAGGCTCCGGACACCTCTACTCCATCGATCAGGACAGCGACGCCATAGCACGCGCCGAGGCATCTGAGCACTTCACTCCCGTGCACGGCAATTTCCGCTGGCTCGAGAACTACTGCGACTACTTCGGCATCACCGGACGGGTCGACGGTATTCTGGCCGACCTCGGGGTGTCGTCGCATCACTTCGACGACGCCTCGCGCGGATTCTCCTTCCGCGCCGACGGCCCGCTGGACATGCGCATGAACCCTCAGGCACGCCGCACCGCCGCCGGTCTGGTGGCCACGGCCGACGCCGACACGCTCACGCAGATATTCAAGTCCTACGGCGAACTCAAGCAGGCACGCCGTCTGGCGGCCGCCATCGTGGCCGAGCGGCAGACCTCTCCCGTCGACACCACCGGACGGCTCGTGGCCATAGCCTCGCGCTTCATCAACCCGGCACGCGAGAAGAAAGAGCTCGCGCAGGTCTTCCAGGCCCTCCGCATAGCCGTCAACGGCGAGATGGAGGCTCTCGAGGCATTCCTGCTGCAGTGCGTCGACGTGCTGCGCCCCGGCGGACGGCTCGCCGTCATCACCTACCACTCCCTGGAGGACCGCATGGTGAAGAACTTCATGCGCTCGGGACGCCTCGACGGCGAGCTCGAGAAAGACCTCTTCGGCCGCACCTCCTCGCCGCTGAAGCCGCTCGGTCCGAAAGCCATAGTGCCCGACGACGACGAAGTGGCACGCAATCCCCGCAGCCGCAGCGCCAAGCTGCGCGTATGCGTCAAATTCCCCGAAAACTCCTGACAAACTCTCCCGAAAATGATAAAACGGATACTCCACAAGACAGTCGACGGACTACGGGCCCTCATACAGGGCGACGCCATCTCGAGCAAATTCTTTCTGACCCACTTCTTCGCCACCTCGTTCATCGTGGTGACGAGCATCGCCGTCATAGCCATGCGCTTCGACAGCATCACCAGCGAGAACACCATCGACAGCCTCAAGCGGCAGATCAACGTGATGAGTACCGAAAAACAGAAAGAACGGTCGCAGTACATGACCCTCACACGCGAATCGGCCATGCAGCATCTGGTCGACTCGCTCCGTCTGGGCCTGACCGTGCCTGACCGCCGTCCCGAAATCGTTGACAACAAACCCGACTGACCCTATGACCTCTGCTTCTCGAAACAAATCCAAGAAAACGCGCCGCCGCAGCGGCTCGCCCATCAACCAGACCTTCCTCGTCGGGAGGTTCGGCATCATCTTCGCCATCACCATGGTACTGGCCGTGGCCATCGGATGCAATCTGATCAAGACCACGTGGATTCACGCCGACGCATGGAACGCCATGGGCGACAGCACCCTCATGCGCACCCGCGACATACGGCCCGTCCGCGGCGAGATACTCGCATCCGACGGCTCCATCCTGGCCACGAACCTTTACTACTACAACGTCATGCTCGACATGCGCGCCGACGGCTTCAAGATAGTGGAGTTCGTCGACACGCTCCCCATGATATGCGACTCGCTGGCCAAATACTTCCCCTCGCGCACAGCCGAGCAGTGGCGTGCGAAATTCGACAAAGTCCTCGCCAAGCCCAAGTCAGAGCGCACCCGCAACTTCGTCCTGGGCAAGAACGTACCTGACGTCGTGCTGGGCAAAATCAAGAAGTGGCCCTTCTTCCGCAAGTTCCGCAAGGCCACGGCGAGCGGTCTCAAGGCCGAGGCCGTGATGAAGCGCTCATATCCCTTCGGCAACATGGCCGAGCTGAGTATCGGGCGTGTCAGCCAGATGGCCGAAGACCCCGAGATACGCGGCCGCTCGGGCCTCGAGGCGGCTCTTGACAGCCTCCTCTACGGACGCACCGGACGCCAGCGCATCACCACCTCGAACCGCGGCACACGCTACGTCGAGGAGATTCCGGCCATCAACGGCTACGACGTCACCACCACCATCGACATCACCATGCAGGACATCCTCGAGGGCGAGCTGGGACGCATGCTCATCGACGCCAAGGCCGACTGGGGTTCGGCCATACTCATGGAAGTGGCCACGGGCGACATCAAGGCCATATCGAACCTCGAGCGCGACACCCTCTCCAGGACGCCCCGGTACATCGAGGGCATGAACCGAGCCGTGCTCGGATTCGAGCCCGGCTCGGTGATGAAGGTCATGACCATGGCCGTGGCCCTTGAGAAAGGCTTCGCCAAACCCATCACCAAGGAACTGCCCATCGGCCACAGCTTCGCCTATCTGGGACGCCGCCCGATCCGCGACACCCACTCGCCGGGCAGCCTGCCGGTGAGCCGCTTCCTCGAATACTCGTCGAACATCGGCATGGTCAAGCTCACCATGCCCCACTACGAGGGCAACCTAAGCCAGTTCCACAAGGACCTGGCCGACCTCGGATTCTTCGACCGCTTCAACACAGGCATGGCACGCGAACGCCGCCCCTACTTTCCCAAAGTGCGGAACGACATCGGCGGCAAGCTCGACATGTCGCGCCAGGTGTTCGGCTACTGCACGATGATACCGCCGCTGTACACCTGCGCCTTCTACAACGCCGTGGCCAACGACGGCAAGTTCGTCCGGCCGCGCCTGGTCAAGGGCCTGCGCAGCCCCGACGGGCATGACTCCATAATTCCCGTGAGCTACGTGCGCGAGCGCATGATGACCAGCGAGAACGCCGCCATCCTCCGCAAGATGATGCGCGACGTGGTGTGGGAGCAGGGCGGCACGGCCAAGGCGCTGAAGAACGACGCCGTCACCATCGCCGGAAAGACCGGTACGTGCAAGATTGCCCTCGAGGACAAGCGTCCGCGCTTCGACAAGGACGGCAACAAGCTCAAGCTCACGCCCTTCAAGGGCGGCTACCTCGAAGGGCACTACCGCGTGACCTTCTGCGGATTCTTCCCCTACGAGAATCCGAAGTATACGTGCATCGTGGTCATCAACGACCCGAAGCTCCCCTTCCGCGGGCCGGCCGTAAGCTCGGGCACAGTGCTGAAGAACGTGGCGCTGAAGCTCTTCGCCCGCGGCATGCTCTTCGACGACCCCGTGCTGGCCGACACGCCTGACGCCGGCAAGGCCGACGCCGTCCCGACCCTCTACTCGTCGTTCGACACGCAGCGCGTCAACGACGTAAACCGCGAAATTCGCGCCGTCCGCGCCAAAGCCATACAGAAACCCCGCACCGACATACCGCATGACTCCGTCCCCGACGTGCGCGGCGTGAGCCTCCGCGAGGCGCTCACACGCCTCGAGAGCGCAGGCTATGCAGTGGCGTTCGACGGCGTGGGATATGTCTACGAACAGAATCCCGCTCCGGGCAGCAAGGCGTCGCCCGGCTCGAAAATAAGACTCTCCCTCAGATACAATTGACAATGAATCAGGAATACAACAATACACTCGAATCCCTGCTGGACGCCCTGACGGCGTTCGAGGGACAATACGATGCCGAGACCGCCGTCAGCATGGTCACGGCCGACTCCCGTCAGGTGGCACCCGGCGCACTCTTCGTAGCTGTCGACGGTGTGGCTGTCGACGGTCACCGCTTCATTCCCTCGGCCGTCAGCGCCGGAGCATCGGTCATCGTAGCCGAACGCATCCCCGACAGACTCCCCGAAGGCGTCACCGCCATCCGCGTGCCCGACAGCCGCGAGGCACTCGGACGCCTCACATCAAGATACTACGACGACCCGTCGGAAGCTCTCACCCTCGTGGGCGTGACGGGCACCAATGGCAAGACCACCACAGCCACCCTCCTCTATGAGATGGCGCGCCTGATGGGACACAAGGCAGGACTCATATCCACCGTGGCCAATATCGTCGACGGGAAGTCAGTCCCGGCCGAGCACACCACGCCCGACCCCGTGTCGCTCAACCGTCTGCTCCGCGAGATGGCCGACGCCGGATGCACCTTCGCCGCCATGGAGGTGAGCAGCCACGCCGCCGACCAGCACCGCATAGCCGGCCTGACGTTCGCCGGAGGCATATTCACCAACCTCACCCGCGACCATCTCGACTACCACAAGACCTTCGAGGCATACCTCAGGGCCAAGAAGTCGTTCTTCGACATGCTGCCGCCCGAGGCCTTCGCGCTGGTCAACGCCGACGACCGCAACGGCCAGGTCATGCTCCAGAACTGCCGCGCAGGCAGGCAGAAGACATACAGCATCCGAGGCGTGGCCGACTACCACGTGCGTGTGGTGGAGGACCGTATCGACGGGATGCTGCTCGACTTCGACGGCGACGAGGTGGAGACCCTCTTCACCGGACGCTTCAACGCATCGAACCTCGCCGACGTCTACGGAGCCTCGCTGCTCCTGGGCTATCCGCGCGATAAGGTGCTCGTGGCCCTGAGCCGTCTGCAGCCCGTGGCCGGACGCCTCCAGCCCTTCCGCGGCCCGCAGGGCGTGACGGGCATAGTTGACTACGCCCACACTCCGGACGCTCTGATTAACGTGCTCGACACCCTCCGCGAGGTGGCAGGCGACGACGCACGCATCATCACCGTCTGCGGAGCCGGAGGCAACCGCGACGCAGGCAAGCGCCCTCTGATGGCACGCGCCGCCGCCGAGCGCTCCGACATCCTCATCCTCACCTCGGACAATCCCCGTCACGAGGACCCCGAGGCCATCCTTGCAGACATGGCCGCAGGACTGGCGCCGGCCGACCTCGACCGCACCGAGACCATCACCGACCGACGCGAGGCCATAGCGCGCGCCGCGGCGCTGGCACAGCCGGGCGACATCATCCTTCTCGCCGGCAAGGGCCATGAGACCACACAGGTGATAGGCGACACCGAGCACCACTTCGACGACCGCGAGGAGCTCTGCAAGGCCCTCGGAATAGAATAACCCCGTAATACAGAACCGACAGACGAAATGCTCTATCATATTTTCGACATGCTTCAGGACTCCGGATTTCCCGGAGCGCGCCTGATGAACTACATCACCTTCCGCTCGGGCGCCGCCTTCGTGCTGGCGCTGCTGGTGGCCATATTCGCCGGGCGATACATCATCGACCGCCTGCAGAAGATGCAGATAGGCGAGATTGTCCGCGACCTCGACCTCGAAGGACAGCTCAAGAAGAAAGGCACTCCCACCATGGGCGGTCTCATCATCCTGGCGGCCATCCTGCTGCCATGCCTCCTGATGGGCAACCTCGGAAACATCTACATGCTGCTCATGCTCCTGGCCACGGTATGGCTCGGACTGATAGGATTCCTCGACGACTACCTCAAGCTCAAGAAGCACAACAAGGACGGCATGAAGGGCAAGTACAAGATTATCGGTCAGGTGGGCATAGGCCTCGTCGTGGGCGTGACCATGTATCTCAATCCGTCGATGGTCATCGTCGAGAACCGCGAGGTCATCAGCGAGGAGACCAACCGCGTGGAGGAGGTCATCTACGACACCCGGCAGGTGAAGTCGCCCCAGACCACCATACCCTTCGTCAAGAACAACAACTTCAACTACTCGTGGCTCACAGAGTGGATGAAGCCCTACAACGACGTGGCCGGATGGATAGTGTTCGTGCTCATCACCATATTCCTGGTGGCCGCCACGAGCAACGGCGCCAACCTCAACGACGGACTCGACGGCATGTGCGCCGGACTGTCGGCCATAGCCGGCGTGTCGCTTGCCGCCATGGCCTACCTCGGCGGCCACGTCATATACTCCTCCTACCTTAATATAATGTATGTGCCCGGGAGCGAGGAGCTGACCGTATACATGGCGGCCTTCATCGGCGCGCTGGTGGGATTCCTGTGGTACAACGCCTCGCCGGCGCAGGTATTCATGGGCGACACGGGCAGCCTCATGCTCGGCGGCGTCATAGCCGTGTTCGCCATCCTCATCCACAAGGAGCTGCTCCTGCCCATCCTCTGCGCCCTCTTCTACATCGAGGACCTTTCGGTCATCCTTCAGGTGGCATGGTTCAAGCGCACCCACGGCGGACGCATCTTCAAGATGACTCCCCTGCACCACCACTTCCAGAAGGACGCAGGCACGGTCGAGGCCCTCATCCAGCGCCCTGTGCGCGCCATAGCCGAGCAGAAGATTGTCACACGCTTCTGGATCATCGGCATCATACTCGCAGTGATAACTTTCGTAACCCTGAAAATAAGATAATCTACACGTATATATGCATAATTCAACTCCCGCTCAACATCGCCTCGTTGTCCTCGGAGCCGGCGAAAGCGGCTTCGGGGCCGCTATTCTGGCCAAAGACAAAGGCATGAACGTATTCCTGAGCGACAGCGGCACTATCGCCGAAAAGTACCGCAGCCGGCTCGTCGACGAAGGCATAGCCTTCGAGGAAGGCCGTCACTCCATGGACCGCATACTCAGCGCCGACGAAATCGTCAAGAGCCCCGGCATACCGCTGGACGCTCCCGTCATCGTCGAGGCCCGCAAGAAGAATATCCCCGTCATCAGCGAGATAGAGTTCGCCGGACGGTACACCGACTCCAAGATGGTCTGCATAACCGGCTCGAACGGCAAGACCACCACCACCATGCTCACCCACCACATCCTCACCAAGGCAGGCATCGACGCCTCTCTGGCCGGGAACGTAGGCATCAGTCTGGCTTATCAGGTGGCACGCGACCCGCACGACGTCTATGTGGTGGAACTGAGCAGTTTCCAGCTCGACAACATGTACGACTTCAAGGCCAACATAGCCGTGATTCTCAACATCACGCCCGACCATCTCGACCGCTATGACCACCGGATGCAGAACTACGTCAACGCCAAGTTCCGCATCCTTCAGAACATGTGTCCCTCGGACTGCTTCATCTTCTGGAACGACGACCCCGTCATCACCGAGCAGCTGCGCCACATCACCACCGAGGCACGCATGCTGCCCTTCTCGGAATCATACGAGGAGAACTCGGCCGCATACATCGACGCCGAGAACGAACTGATATTCAACACACCCGGCACGTCGATGAGCATGCCGCGCGCCGACCTGGCCCTCAACGGTCTCCACAACGTGTTCAACTCCATGGCCGCCGGTCTCTCGGCCTGCATATGCCGTGTGAGCAAGGACGACATCCGCGAGGCCCTGAGCGACTTCTGCGGAGTGGAGCACCGCCTCGAACCCGTCACCGAAATCGACGGCGTCCGCTGGATCAACGACTCCAAGGCCACTAACGTCAACTCCTGCTACTACGCCCTCGAGGCCATGACCGAGCCCACGGTCCTCATACTCGGCGGCAAGGACAAGGGCAACGACTACTCCGAGATTCTTCCGCTGGTGAAGGAGAAGGTACGCGCCATCGTGGCCATGGGCAAGGACAACGCCAAGATTGTCGACTTCTTCGCACCCCACGTCGGCACCATCGTCGACACCCACAGCCTCGACGACGCCGTGGCAGCCTGCCGCCGCCTGGCCGAGCCGGGATGGACGGTGCTGCTGTCGCCCTGCTGCGCGTCGTTCGACCTCTTCTCGTCCTACGAGGACCGCGGACGCAAGTTCAAGGCCGCAGTCATGGCCATGAAGGGATGAGCGCCCCTCTCAACACGATACTCTGAACATCTATAATATACGGAAATGAACGACCAACTCTCTCTTGACAACGCCGCCGAACCGCTTGCCGCCCCCGAAGCCGCCGCGGCAGCCGAACCCAAGGTGCGCAAGGTGCGCACCGACCACCACCTGTGGGGCACCTATATCCTGCTGGTCATCGTGGCTCTCATCGAGCTGTTCTCGGCATCGCTCCAGGAAGTGAGCGACGGCAGCATCTTCGACCCCGTGATACGTCACGGCCGCTTCCTGGCGGCCGGACTCGTCATCATGCTCATCCTCCAGCACATCCACTACCGCACCATCTTCAGGCTGATTCCCTTCTACGTGCTGGGATGCTTCGGGCTGATGATAGCCGTCCGTGTGGCCGGCCACGGCGTCAACGAGGCGCAGCGCGCCATCACCATCTTCGGCACACAGATACTCCCGGCCGACTTCATGAAAGTCGGGGCCGCTCTGGGCATGGCATACATCCTCACCAAGAATCAGGACGAGGAGCACCGAGACATCACCGTCAAGGGACTCGTGTGGTCAATGGTGCTCATAGGCGGATTCGCCGGACTGCTCTTCTCCGAGGGCCTGAGCAACACCATCATCGTCGTGGCCATATGCTACTCGATGATGCTCGTGGGCGGCATGAGCTGGCGCAAGTTCGGCATAGCCCTGCTCATAGGCGCTGTCGCCGGGGGCGGAGCCCTGATAGCCAAGACCCAGCTGAAGGAAGAAGTGAAACTCGACCCCTACAAGGAGCGTGTCATCACGCTCAACCACGAGAACCCCGACGTAGCCCGCGCCGACGGCCGAGGCAACGTGTGGCGCGACCGCATCAAGCAGCATTTCCGCGACGACAAGCACCTGGAGAAGTTCTCCGTCGACCACCAGCAGGAGCAGCTCAGCTACATAGCCCAGGCCCACGGCGGCCTCTTCGGCGTGGGCATCGGCCGCTCGCGCGAGAACGCCCGTCTGCCGCTGGCATTCTCCGACTATATCTACGCCATCATCATCGAGGAGCTGGGACTCTTCGTCGGGCTGGGCATCCTCATCTGCTATATGTGGATACTCGGCCGCAGCGCCAAGCTGACCATGCGCTTCTCGCAGACCATGCCCGGCGTGCTGGTGATGGGCTGCGCATTCGTCATAGTGTTCCAGGCGCTGTACCACATGGCCATCGTCACGGGCGTATTCCCCGTGTCAGGGCAGCCGCTGCCGCTGATATCCAAAGGCGGCATCTCCGTCCTGGCCATGTCCATAGCCTTCGGCGTCATGCTCAGTGTGGCAAGGCATGCCGCACGCATCTCCGACACGGCCGACGAACAGCAGAAAGAACTCGAAAGTCTGCCCGAGGACGCACGTGCCGTGAACCCTCTGCTGGCTTCGGACGTTGAACAGAACAGTTGACCACAGGACTATCCGCATCTCTCCGCCTCAGAAATATGACTCAGATGACAACACAAACCGACAATAGCTGCCGACCCCTGCGCGTGCTCATAAGCGGAGGCGGTACCGGCGGCCACATATTCCCGGCGCTGGCCATAGCCGACGCCGTAAGCCGCCGTTTTCCCGGCAGCGACATCCTCTTCGTCGGAGCCGACAACCGCATGGAGATGAAGCGTGTGCCCGAAGCGGGCTACCGCATCATCGGACTGCCCGTGGCCGGATTCGACCGCAAGCGTCTGTGGCGCAACTTCGCCGTTCTGGTCAAGCTATTCCGCAGCATGCGCATAGCGCGCAAGGTGGTGCGCGAGTTCAGACCCGACATCGCCATAGGTGTGGGCGGATATGCCAGCGGCCCCACTCTCAAGGCCGCCCAGCGCGCCGGTGTGCCCACGCTCATTCAGGAGCAGAACTCATATCCCGGCGTGACCAATAAGCTCCTCGCCGCCAAGGCCGCCTGCATATGCACGGCATACCCCGACACCGACCGCTTCTTCCCGGCCGAAAAGATAGTCATGACGGGCAATCCCGTCCGCAAGGCCCTGCTCGAATGTCCGCTCACGCAGGCCGAGGCCAAGGAGCAGCTCGGATTCAAGGCCGACAAGCCTCTGGTGCTCGTCACCGGCGGCAGTCTGGGCGCACGCACCCTCAACGACGCCCTCATCAAGGCTGTCCTGAGCTCATCGGCCGGAAAATCGCATTTTCAGGTACTGTGGCAGTGCGGCGGACGCGACGCCGACCGCTGCCGCGAGCTCACGGCCGGACAGCTGCCAGACAACGTGCGCCTGACCGACTTCATCTCCGACATGGCCGTGGCCTACCGCGCCGCCGACCTGGTGGTGGCACGCGCAGGCGCTGGCACCATCAGCGAGCTCGAGCTGCTCGGCAAGCCGGCCATACTCGTGCCGTCGCCCAACGTGGCCGAGGACCATCAGCGCCACAACGCCGAAGCGCTCTCCCTCCGCGGAGCCGCCGACATGGTGCTGGACGCCGACGCTCCCGAACGGCTCTGGGACGAGATTCTCACCATCATACAGAATCCCGACACTCTCCGCCTGCTGTCGGAGAATATCTCCAAGCTCGCCCTGCGCGACAGCGACGAGCGCATCGTCGACCGTATTCAGACCATAGTCGGATGCTGACAGAAAGCGGCCCGTCGCAGGCCGCGACATTCTCACCGTCACAATCACACCACTCTGCATGGAAATCAAAGACATCTCACGAGTATACTTCGTAGGCATAGGCGGCATAGGCATGGCCGCCCTTGCTCGCTACTTCATGTTCATCGGCCGCAAAGTGGCCGGATACGACCGCACACCCTCGCACCTCACCGACGAACTCATCAGCGAAGGCGCCGCAGTCAGCTTCGACGACAGCATGGACGCCGTGCCACTGCCATTCCGTTCGCCCGAGGGCACGCTGGTGGTCTACACCCCGGCCGTACCTGCCGCCAACGTGCCTCTGACATTCTTCCGCGACAATGGCTTCGAGGTGCGCAAGCGTGCCGCCGTGCTGGGCAGCATCACGCGCGACAGCAAGAGCATCTGCTTCTCCGGCACCCACGGCAAGACCACCACGTCGTCGATGTGCGCCCACTACCTCAGGCTCACACCTGACGGCTGCAACGCCTTCCTCGGCGGCATCCTGCGGCCCTACGACACCAACCTGCTGCTGAGCGACCGCTCGGAGTTCACCGTCGTCGAGGCCGACGAGTACGACCGCTCCTTCCATCAGCTCACTCCCTACATAGCCGTGGTGAACGCCACCGATCCCGACCACCTCGACATATACGGCACCGAGGAGGCATATCTGGAGAGCTTCGCACACTTCACCGAACTGATCCGCCCCGACGGATTCCTGCTCATGCGCACGGGCCTCAAGCTCAGGCCGCGCGTGCCCGAAGGTGTGAAGGTCTTCACCTTCGGCCGCGACGAAGGCGACTACCACGCAGCCAACGTGCGCACCGCCGACGGCACCATCACCTTCGACTTCGTCTATCCCGGCGGCACTGTGACAGACATTCAGCTGGGCGTGCCCGTGGACATCAACATACTGAACGCCGTCTCCGCCCTCAGCGCCGTGCATCTGGCCGGACAGCTCGACGACGTGACGGCACGCCGCGCCATGAGCAGCTTCAAGGGCGTGGAGCGCCGGTTCGAGTTCCACCTGAAGGAGCAGGGCCCGGACGGACGCGTCGTCATCGACGACTATGCACATCATCCCGACGAGGTGCGCAGCAGCATAGCCTCGGTCCGCGCGCTCTATCCCCGGCGCAAGCTCACCGTGGCATTCCAGCCCCATCTCTACACGCGCACACGCGACTTCGCGCCCCAGTTCGCCGAGGCGCTCTCGCAGGCCGACGAGGTGATACTCATCGACATATACCCGGCGCGCGAGGCGCCCATCCCCGGCGTGACGTCGAAAATCATCTTCGACAGAGTAAAATGTGCGTCAAAATTGATGATTCCGAAAGAAGATTTTGTCGATACGATGAAAAATCGTAAATTTGAAGTCCTTTTGACACTCGGCGCGGGAGACCTCAGTCTCGAGGTTCCGCGACTGGTATCGGAAGTAACCGACGAGAAATGAACAGGAAATCAGTATTCATGTGCGTCCTTACCGTGCTGATGGTGGCATATATGTGTGTCGCCCTCACCGTTGCGGCCCGCATGAAGAGCGCCGAGACCCTTTCGGGACTGGCCATCACGCTGACTGACCCCGACTCGCGCTTCGTCAACCAGGAGGACGTGCTCATCGAGACAGGACTGAACATCGACAGCCTGCGCTACGCCACGCGGCACGACTTCGACCTGCACGGCCTCGAGAACCGTCTGAAGGCATCGGACAAGCTCCAGGACGCCAACGTGGCCATCCTGTCGGACGGCACGCTGGACATCAACGTCACCCCTATGGTGCCCGTGGCGCGTGTGTTCGAGCCCGGCAAGCCGTCGTACTACATCAACTCCTCGGGCAAGCGCATCTCGGCCGAGCTCCGCTACCACATCGACGTGCCGGTGCTCGTGGGCCGCTTCGACTCTGTGCGGCCTGCGCAGAGACTGCTGCCGCTGCTTGACTACATAGCCGCCCACCGGCGCTCCTGCGCCTTCGTGGCCACGGTGACCCAGGAAGCCGACGGCAACATCATACTCATACCCACCATCGTGGGCCATGTGGTGAACTTCGGCGACACCTCGCGCGTGGCCGAGAAATTCGCCCTCCTGCGCGAGTACTACCGCCACGTGGCGCCCGTCAAGGGCTGGAGCACCTACGACACCATAGCCGTGAAGTGGCGCGGACAGGTCGTGGCGTCGCGCCGCGTCAAAGAAATTAAACCCGTGGAACTGCCCACCGAAGAGGAAATGTCGGGCGACCTCGACATCAACGACAACGAGACCACATTGCCGTCCTCGCCCGATGACCTGGCAGAGCCGCCGGCACATACCGAAGATTCAAACCTTTAAATCATACTCTTTCCTTATAATCAAAGTCTACCCAAAATGGAACCCAGAACAATAGTCGCAATCGAAATAGCATCCTCGAAGATAAAGGGAGGCGTAGCTGCCGTCGGCCCCGACGGACGCATCTCGGTACTGGCCGTCGAGGAGATACCGGGCATCAACAACGTGCGCTACGGTCGTATCCAGAACATACGCGAAGTATCGCTTATGGTGAATGAAATCATAGGACGGCTGGAGAAGAATCCATCTTTGGGAGGACGCAAAGTGAAAGCCATGACACTGAGCCTGGGCGGCCGCTCATGCTCGGCGCAGCCCGCCACGGCATCAATCAAGTTCCCCAAGGAGTGCGAGATCACGGAGACCCACGTGCAGCGCCTGGGCTACGAGGCCGCACGCGACTTCATGGGCGACAAGAACATCGAGGCAATGGTACCCCGGATGTTCTACGTCAACAATGCGGCCGTGCGCAAGGCCGTCGGAACATTCGGCGACAATCTGCGCGGCGACTTCATGATGATCACCTGCGGACGCGAGACCCGTCAGAACCTTGACCGTCTGATGTTCGAAACCGTCGCCCGCGAGAACATAGCATACATCCTCCGCCCCACCGCCGTAGCCGACCTCGTCCTCACCTCCGACGAGCGCGAGCTCGGATGCGTCCTGGTGGACTTCGGAGCCGAGACCACCACAGTGTCGGTGTACAAGGACGGCACGCTGGCCTTCCTGTGCACCATCCCTATGGGCTCACGACTTATCACCCTTGACCTCACATCAGGCATGGGCGTCACCGAAGAGGCTGCCGAGAACTACAAGCTCACCCTCGGCACCATGGCCGACAGCAGCACAGGCGCACCGCGCAGCGCCAACGTCGAGGAAGTGAACGGCTACGTCCGCGCACGCGCCGGCGAGATTGCCGCCAACATCCTCAATCAGATAGAGCTGTCAGGCTACCCGGCGTCGGAACTGTCGCAGGTCGTACTCGTCGGCGGAGGCTCCAAGCTCCCCGAATTCGCCGTGCAGCTCGGAGCGCAGTGCAAGCTCCCTGTCCGCCTGGCAGAGATGCCCGTGGACATCACATTCCGCACCCCGGGACGCAACAATGCCGACAACATCGACATCGTGGCACTTCTGCTGGCCACAGCGCGCACCACCCTCCTCAACTGCCTGACATCGGTCAAGCTCCCCGACTTCGCCGAATCTCCAGTGGTGACCCTCGACAGCGTGGCACAGACCGAACCCGAGTCCGACTCCGAAGAAGAAGCGGCTCCGGCAGCGGCAGCCGCTCCGGCGGCCCCGAGGCGCGACAGCTTACGCGAGAACGTGGCTCGGACAGGACAGTCGGTGCGCCGCCCTATGGATGAGGACGACGACCGTCTCCTCCAGGACGACGAGGACGAAGACGTCCGCGACGAAGAAGAAGAGGAAGAGAAGCCGCGCGCCCGACGCCGCGGCATCTTCGGCCGCTTCGGACGCCGCCACAAAGACGAGGACGAAGAGGAAGACGACAAATACGACGAAGACGAGGACTACCGCGAGGACGAGGAGGACGACGACGACGACAACTCCCCGGCCGAAGACCCCGACTTCGACGACCCCGACCACTACCAGCGCACCAAGAACGTCCTCAGCTCCATCCGCGACGGATTCGTCCGCATATTCTCGTCAGGCAACGACGACAACTAATCTGTACTCTCCTTTGTTTAACCTCCGATAACTCTGAAGACATGGAAGATCCTGAAGATATCAACCTCATCCAGACATACCATAACTCTCCCGACACGATTGTCCCCGACGCTCCCACCATCATAGCGATGGGTGTCGGCGGCGGCGGCTGCAATGCCGTAGCCTACATGCACAACCAGGGCGTCAAAGGGGTGGACTTCGTCGTGCTGAACACCGACAAGCAGGCCCTCGAGCCCATGCCCGTGGCCACCAAGATTCTGCTCGGTCCCAAGACCTGCGGAGGTTTCGGTGCCGGAGGAAAGCCTGAAATCGGCGAGGCTGCCGCTCAGGAAAGTGTGGGTGAGATTGACAAAATACTCCTGCCGAACGTCAAGATGGTCTTCGTCACCGCAGGTATGGGCGGCGGCACAGGCACCGGCGGTGCGCCCGTCGTGGCAGGTGTGGCCAAGAAGAAAGGCATCCTCACGGTGGGCATCGTCACCATCCCCTTCTTCTTCGAGGGCATGAACAAGATATCGAGCGCCATCGACGGCGCAGCACGTCTGCAGGAGAACGTCGACGCCATGCTCATGATCAACAACGACCGTCTGGGCACCATATACCCCGACCTGGAGTGGAGCGAGGCATTCACCAAGGCCGACGACATCCTCACCACGGCGGCACGCACCATCTCCGACATGGTCACCACCCTGGCGAACATCAACATAGATATGCGCGACGTCGACACCTGTCTCCGCGACGGCCGCACAGCCCTCATCTCCGTGGGATACGGCGAAGGCGAGCGCGGCCAGCGCATGTCGCAGGCCATACGCAATGCCCTCCACTCGCCGCTGCTGTGCGACACCGACATCATGTCGGCGCGCGAGCTCCTCTTCGCCTTCTACATCTCGCACGACATACAGCCCTCGTTCAGCGTCGCCGAGGCTCAGGAAGCCAACCGTCTGGTCGAGGAAATCAACAAGCACGTCCACATCAAGTTCGGATGGGGCTACGACGACACCCTCGGCAACAAAATCAAGTTCACCATCCTCGCATCGGGCTTCAACATGTCGGTCGAGACCAACGGCACGCGCATCGACATCATCGAAGGCTCGCGCAACGAGGCCATTCCGGCCGACACCCCGGTGGACAAGCGCATAGCGGCCGCCTACGGCAAGGAGAAGGTCGATGACTTCACACGCCGTCAGGAGACCCAGAGCTACTACGTCCTCTCTCCGGCACAGCTCGACGACGACGAAGCCATCAACATGGTGGAGAGCTCGCCGGCCTTCAAGCGCGACAAGCGCAAGGCTTCGGGACGCCCGGCGGCAGCCGACCACCGTCAGCCGGCTGCCGACCATCAGCAGGCCGCCGCTGCCGAACGACCGGCCCAGAGCCCCGTTCAGTCCTACACCCAGCCCTCGCGCACGGAGCGGCCGGCTTCCAACGACCGTCCCTCCTCGCCCTGGAGCATGCCCGACAACAGCAACAACCCCCAACAGATATTCTTCTCTCCCGATGACAAATAGAAACCCCCGTCTTGTAGTGTCGACCGGCGCCGGAATCAGCGCCGAAAGCGGCATATCGACCTTCCGCGACGCAGGAGGTCTCTGGGAACAGTATCCCGTGATGGATGTGGCCAGTGCCGACGGATTCGCCCGTAACCCCGCGCTCATCCACCGGTTCTACAACGAGCGCCGCCACGCCCTGGGCACAGTGCGCCCCAACCGCGCCCACGAGATACTCCGCGAGCTCGAGGAGCACTTCGACGTCTACGTCATCACGCAGAACGTCGACGACCTCCACGAGCGCGCAGGCTCGACGAAGGTGCTCCACCTCCACGGCGAGCTCATGAAGATGCGCGCCGTCGACGACCCCGGCTTCATACGTCCCTTCAGGGACTATGACGACACCTCGTCGGTCGACACTGTGGTCGAAGGCCACCACATGCGTCCGCACATCGTCTTCTTCCAGGAGGCCGTGCCCATGTTCGAGCCGGCCACGGAGATAGCCGCCGAAGCCGACATATTCGTCATCATCGGCACGAGCCTGGCCGTATACCCGGCCGCAGCGCTGGTGCAGTACGTCCGCAAGGGCACGCCCATCTACTATATCGACCCGCATCCGTCAAGGGTGCCCGATGGCGTCACCGTCATCCGCGCCACAGCCACCGAAGGCATGGCCGAACTCGCGCGCATCCTCCTCAAGGAATAAAAATCCCTACCATGAAAAGACTCTTCACCGCCGTCATCCTCCTTGTGGCCACGCTGGCGGCCTTCGCCGACGAAGCCCCGGCGAAACCCTGGCGCTATGTCAACGCCCGCGACCTCCGCGTCATCAACAAAGGCTTCGACGACACCGAGCGCGACTATTCACGCCTTCCGGCCTACCTGCGCGACAGCGTCCGCACCGGCCTGTGGGACCGCCAGCAGGAATCGGCAGGCATAGCCGTGCGCTTCGCCACCAACTCCTCGCGCATCGGCGCCCGGTACAAGCTGCTCAACAACTGCCACATGCTCCACATGGCCGACACAGGCATCAAGGGCACCGACCTCTACATCTTCGAGGGCGACTCGGTGTGGCGGCACGTCAACACCAACCGTCCTGCCATCAACAATGCCGAGGAGAAGCTCGTCGAGACCGTGTACGTCAACAATCTCGACACCACCCTGACACGGGAGTACATGATATACTTCCCCCTCTACGACGGCGTTCTCGACTTCGAGGTGAAGGTCGACTCCGGAGCCTCCGTCACATCCGGACGCCCCGACATCATCGACGGACGCCACCGCGTGCTCTGCTACGGCACCAGCATCATGCAGGGCGGCTGCGCCTCGCGCACGGGCATGGCCACCACGGCGCAGATGTCGCGCCTGCTCAATGCAGAGGTCATAAACCTCGGATTCAGCGGTCAGGGCAAGATGGACTTCTGCATGGCACGCGCCATAGCGTCGGTCCCCGACGTGGACCTCATCTTCCTCGACCCCGTCCCCAACTGCACCGAGGCCATGTGCGACTCGCTGACCTACGACTTCGTGAACATCATCCGTCAGGCGCGTCCCGACGTACCCATAGTGATGATCGAGGGGCCCATCTACCCCTACGCACGCTATGACTCCTTCTGGGGCAACTATCTGCCGGCCAAGAACGCCGCCTTCCGCCGCAACTACGAGCGCCTCAAGGCCGAGCGTCCCGACAACCTCTATTACATCGACTCGGTCAACCTCGACGGCGTGGAGGACGACGGCACCGTCGACGGCGTGCACCTCACAGATCTGGGCTACAAGTACTACATCGAGAAAGTCATGCCCGTGGTGAAGCCGCTCTTCGAAGCTTCGAAAGCGCGCCGCCGCTGAACCCTCCCTCCTGTCAATTTTTTTAGACAGGAGTACAGTAGTTCAGTAAGTATAGCTCCTGTCCCTCCTGTTCTCCTGTCAATTCTTTTTAGACAGGAAAACAGTAGTTCAGTAGGAATACTCCTGTTTCTCCTGTTCTACTGTCAATTTTTTTTAGACAGGAGTACAGTAGTTCAGTAAGGATAACTCCTGTTTCTCCTGTTCTCCTGTCAATTTTTTTTAGACAGGAG
>DLAL01000057.1 GCA_002493945.1 Porphyromonadaceae bacterium UBA7048 | reverse complement strand
TCATTAACCGAATATCCCTAATTACATCAAACCGCGGTATACCGATTTGCTCAAGTGTCAGGTTCTGAAACGGAAAAGAATCATCGATATTCTCATAGAACTTTTTATGAAAGAGTGTCCTCCTGCTGAGTTTGTGCAATTCGGGAGTTCTCTCAATAAGGTCATCCAAACGAGACTCCGGAACCATCACTCTGAATTCTTCCGGATGGTCTGACACAATCATTTCAATGAACTTATTATTCATCATATTGATTTCGGCAGCCCGGGCTCCGAGTGTTGACCGGATGAGTCCAAGCGCTTCCTTTACAGGCATAGTAGCCGACAGTGCTTCGACTTCCACTATATCACTCCAGCAGTCATGTGCCGGACAGGTTTTCTTCCAGGAGGCGAACCGATAAGTATTAGTCGTATTGGTCAACCCTTCGAAACGCCACATTTTTCCTTTCAATGTCGTGTAAGGAAGGTCCGGAGTATCGTATTCATTCTCATGTATTATCTTGATGGCTTCCTGTGCCTGTATTGCTCCTATTACGGATGCACTGATTGGAGTTGTAGCGACACGTCCCTGCGATGTCTGCGCCCGCACGACATCGGCACAACCCGTTCTAAGCATAATGATGCTGAATTCTTCACGGGAAAGTCCACATTCGTAGCAACTCACTCCCGGCGCATAAACCCTGACTGTGCCCGTCAGATTTTCTATACTGCCGTCAATCCATGTTTTGTCTGCGCGCAATGCCATGCGGTTAAGTTGATAACGGGCCAGACGACTGTCGAGGCAACCAATCACCACATCAACCGCACGATAGAGTCCAAGCCCTATCTCAGAGAAAAGATTGCCTACTATCGGAGTAATTCTAATCTGAGGGTTTATCTCCATTGCGCGAGAGGCGGCAACTTCGGCCTTAAACCCATGTTGCAAAGCATCTTTTTCGCGGAACAATACGGAACGTGTGAGGTTTGTGATTTCAACCCTGTCAAAATCACAAACATAAATATTACCGATTCCAAAAAGGGCGAGGTTTTTTATAACTTCATTTCCAAGCGCACCGGCACCGGCAACCAGGACTCGGGCATTTTTCACCCGGTCTTTTCTGAACCAGGAAAGAAGCGTAAAAACGCCTTCACCCCATTCGTATTCATGTATACGTGCCATATCAAAGCACAACACCTATTTTTGCTCCGAGGAACATACGGCCAGCGCCGCCGATTGTGTAAACATTATAATCGCCGGCAGTACAATTAATCTTGTACACGCCATATACACCCAGACGCATGATCGTACTCCCGACAGGGATATTGCCACCGAATTCAAGACGAGGAGCAACTATGAAACCGGTCTTGCTGACATCGTCGACACGTGTGCTACCGTTCCACTTGGTTGCTTTCAACGTAGTATATACTGCCGGAGAGATACCGAGTATTCCGTACAGTGAAGCAGTGCTACGGTCGAGACGTCCGAGTTCTATCTGAAGGGGAACTCCAATTTCTAACATTCCACGGTGCACTCCGTGACTTCCAAAATCAGCATAATCAACTGTCAGAGACAAGCCGGCATTAAAGAAAAGAGAGGATTTCAGAGCATGTTTCCAGACACCCTCCAGACCGATTTCCTTGGCTGCGAAACGGTTTGCACCTACGTATCCTGATATTGCGAAAGCATTAGTCACAGGATTTGTCGGAACCGCGGTAACGATTGTAGTGTCCTTGGCGAGTCCGAAGTATTCGTATAAATCAGTATTCTCACGAAGGCGGTAATTGATATTGCCTTTCCCTTTGTAGTCTACAATAAACGGACCAACAGTAAAGTTGTCAATAACGGTCTGTGCAGAGCTCAAAAATGCAGAGAGAGCGATGACACAGATTGAAAGAAAATGTTTCATTATGTTTGATATTATATTTGGTTCAAGTCAATTCACGCTTCCTCATATCTGAAAATCGTATCTCCGATCTTAAACGTATCTCCATTTGAAAGAACGGCAGGACGATTGACAGGAAGCTCGGCACGGGAGTTATACAATACACCAGTAGCAAGAGGCTTAATAACCGGGAGCATCTTTTCGTGATCAATATAGAGCTGGGCATGTTCTTTGGCTACCCGATTACTTTTCTCCCATGTCATCTGAATCTCACAGTCTCCGGTCATGCCGACAGACACTTTATTGCCACCTCCTGTTGCATTCATCCATTTATGAATAGGAATACGCTGTCCGGCTTTGACTCCATTCTGTATCACAAGGAAGTAACGTTCGGCCAACATTCGGGCTGTGACAAGTGATGCACCAAGACCGCCGCCGTAAATAACGAAATTAAGAAGCATGTTCAGCCACTGATATCCGCTTCCGGTGAATCGGGTAAAATAAAGTATGAGGAATCCTATAAGAGATGATATCGTACCGCCGAGCAACGCACTACGCACAGGTATTGATGATCTGATGGTCAATGAAAGAGAGATACTGATTGAGAAAAGAACATAGGCCGGCAACGAGCAATACCAGGAAATATACGTAGCATCCGTCCATGACAGAATCAGACAGAATAAGTCAGCACCGATACCGAAAGCAATCATGCCGATAACTCCGGAAAGAGCCGATAAACCTATAATGCGGCACCATACCATCAGATTACGGTCGCGGATATCGTCCTTATACCTGAATACGAGAGAGATAAAAAAGCCAAGCAACAGACCGATCATCAGAAATGACTCGGTGCGGGAGACACAGTCACCGAAGAGCAATGCCGAGCCTTCTTCTTCCGGATCGAACACCAACGAGACTATGAACCGTGCAATAGCTGAGAATCCGCCGCGGCCGCACAGTTCATATATAATCCAACTTATAAAACCGGCAAGAATACCTGCGATGGTCTGGGAACATTCGCGGAGTGTACTCAGTCTGAACAGCTCGCCCCATTCGACATGATTCTGTATGCCGACTTTGCAATTCTGCCCGAACTCGGCGCATTTGAATCCGTTCTCTTCCCAACAGTGGCTGTGCATCCAGTGCTGACATCTCGCGACAATTGTCTGCCCGGGGCGAAGCTCCTGCTTGCAATAATGGCATATACGGCGCTGAATATTCGCTTCAGGCTGATATTTCCTGTAATACCGCTTCTTGAACATCAACGACTGAATCCAAGGAACCAGAATTTTCATCACCATAAAGAACAAAGCGAAAGTCAGAAGCGTTACCAATACGGCGACAAGAAGTTCTGCAAAAAAGCCTATGGTACTTTTGGGACGTTCCGGCCAAGGCCGTTCAGCCGAACCGATAGTGAAAGTAGTCTCTCCGAGAGTGACATATCCAGAGGTGGCCTCGAATGAGACATTTCCGGCATATTCCGCTCCGGCCGCAACCCGATACGTAAGACAATAATCATACGCCGCCTCATCAATCACTGTCTGGAAAGACTTGAGCACTTCTTCCATATCAGCCGACGAATTCACTTTTCCGACAAGCGGAGTAATCGTATTACCTTGTGCATCCTTTGGTCTGACAAGATTTTCAAGAGTAATATCTATTACGGGATTCTGTCCGTCTGCCGTATAATAGAACGCATACACACGGGGAAGAGTGGCCGAATGCTGAGCCTGATAGTCAACCATCGATACAAAGTACAGCTCCTCATCATCAGGCCTACGGCTGCCTTCTGCAAATACCATCATCCAGTTTTTACCGGGATTGGCAGCAGCTCTCTGACAGACTAAAGGATTTGCGACATATCCTGACGCCCGAATGTCCTTTATAAAAGAGGGAATTTCGGGTGAGAATTCTGCTAATTTGGCACAAATTCCACTATAAAATGCCTTTCCCTCAGATGGCCGTAGAAATTCTTTGCCGATTCTGTCAATATTCGAGCGAGAGGCCATGACAGTGCCAGACACTCCATCGCCATAAAAGGACACAAACACGCTGCTGTCAGGAGCTGTCTCAATGAAATCACGCACCACTTTGAGAATCCGGACTTTCCCCTGTTCCGGAATACTTCTGTCAAGCAATATTGAGAATGTATAGTCCGCAGGGATTCGCACTCCACTACTTACCCGGCTGAATACTGGTTCGGGCACAGGCTTTCCGTCTTCTGAGAAAACCAGCATCTTCATCAAGGCATCCGGAGAAAGATTGGTGATACGCTTATCCTGATTATCCCGCACATTGAAGAATATCTTTACCGTATCATTACCAGCTCCATACGAATATGAGCGATCGCAAAATTGCACGGAGGCCGGTGTCTGAGCACCAAGGAACAATGGGAAAGCAAGGACAGCGCACCAAAGAGTAAGGAGAATTTTCAACGTTTTCTTCTTGTCCATATCTTTAAGTTGTCAATATTATCATCACCATAGAAACTACTGTCAGACATCATCTCTCCACCGGTCATCGGAATCGAGGTAAGCGACATCTGTTTCGAAGAATATACAATTGCGAATGATGCAGGTATCTTCATCCCGGCAATTAATCTCCTGATTGTCGGCAGACTGAACTGGGAGACGCTCACGAGAACGCCGATGATACCTGTTGCCGGCCTGGCGGCGTCGGCTGCCATCGCGGTGGCTATGAAATCAGTACGACCGGCATCATCCACCCGAGATCCAATCACCCATCCTATAATACCCTGCACTGGATTCAATACCAGTGAGGCAAGGTCAATGATAGAATTATTATTGAGATATATTCCTGCACAATATGGCGAATGATTCGCGGCAGAAGCAAGAATATTAAAGCAATCCTGACGATTAAACGATACTGCTTCGCTTTCGACGGCCCATCGATACATATCCTCGAGTGAATGGAGTCGGATTAGATCGCTTTTTGAATTCATTGTTCCGTCATGACGAAAAGTGAAGATACCCATCTCCTGCTCCGGAGTCAGAATGTCTACCACAAATGCCGTCAAAAAAAGAGGATGCTGAGCATGACGGAGCTGCATCTGCACATTATCATCCGAATTACTGAAGAATACACCCAACCCGGGGTGTGAATGAATCCAGCATGTCAGATCATACTGCAGATTCGTGTCGTGCCTGAGCTTCCGGAGTCGCTCTGCAATGCGAAGTTTTATTTTGCCTCCGAAATTGAGTTCATACTCCTTAAAAACAGCATCATCTCCCGGAAAGACGACACTCTCCAGAGAGACATCATAGCTCTGAGCAGTCTCATCATGCACCCATCGGCCGAGAACCATACACCCGTCTTCCTTCGGGCTGTCGCTTTTGCGAAGATCGTCGGCATACAAGTTGTAGACCTCTTTGATACATGTATTCTTGATATATATGGTTCTCACAGCCGAGTCTGCGACATAATCATCAAGATTCATCACATAATAGGCCGGATTACCGATGACATCCTCAAGCGACTGTTTCTTAAGCATTGATGTGGTTCGTCGTCTTACGACTATCGACGCCTGATCTTCTGCTGAAGGCTTTTCTATGTTCTGTCGCCGTTCGACTCGTGTCTGATGTCTGTTTTTCTTTTTTCGTCTGACCGCAACAATAAACCATATGATGAGGATAAGGACAATCACCGCGATAACAGCGTAATTCACGATATTGTCCTCGAGTGGTGTGCCGGGCGTCTTTTCTTCTTCAGGGACCGTCTCCAACGTTTCCTGAAGCCGGCTTAATGCCTGCTGCCGTTGGGACAACCGATTGCGAAGCGTCTCAATTACAAGGTTCATGATTGTGACTCTGTCTGCGGAGTCCGTAATACCTGAAGTGCTGATCAGACCCGAGGCTATGGCAGGAATTTCTCCACTCTTGACAGAGAGTTCATCCGATGCATCTGACACAAAACTTCTGAGATTGTATTCGCTGATATATGCAGATTTATTACGGGCTACAGCCAGACCGTCCATATATGACTCCACATTATCTATAAATGAATTGACTGCTTCCTGACTGAAATATGGATCAGCATTGAGTCTCTCTATTGCCGAAAAATTGCCTTGCGGTTCACTTTTGCGCACATAACGCGTTTCTTCATTCCTAACCGGCTGTCCGGATTGAACGTTCGGTTCAGAGACGGGTTCTTCAACATGAACCGGTTCATTATAGACGGCTGCCGGTTCCGGCTTCTGCCACATGACAGGGCCGCTCGTAGTTCCATAGTTCAGCCGGACCGAGCGAGTACATATTCGGTTAATCTTTGAGCTACCTCCGGAATTGACAGGCTTTTCCTCAATTCCATCGATAGCAAGTCTTATCTGTACGTCTGATTTATTGTATACATCTATGACCAGAATTGTATCCTGAGAAATATGATTGAATGTAAATGTGACATCATTCTTTGTAATAGATTCAACTCCGTGAAGTGCAAGAGGATACGCTAATGACAGAAGCACTCCTACAATGATGGCAAGATGCTTTGATGAAAGTCTCATATAGAGCGAGGTTTATTATTCTGTTTACGATTTGAGGCAGAAGATGGCTGCCGAGACTGGGAGGCCCGTCTCATCTGAGTACGACCGTCATTGATTGCTTTGTGCGCTTTATTGTGGACGACTTCACGAGCTCGACGTGTTGCATCGTGTTCGGCTTGCCGTATGAGATCTTCCTGCATCTCCATCATGCTGCGTTGGTTGGCAATCTCACGGAAATGCCTGAAAACCGCGTTTCCGATGAAAGCGACAAGAGCTACTATCGCTGCCCCAATAATCATGAATATGTTGCGTTTCTGCTGCTTCTCTTCCTGCTGACGCATATTCTCCTCAGCTTGCTTACGCTCTGCGGCAGCTTCTTGCTTCTCATGTTCCAGTCTGGCATCAACCCTGGCTTTTTCCAGTGCCATGGCATTATCCTGTATTTCCTTAAGTTCGGATTCTCGGTCGGAATACTCAAGAAGCACGGCATTTATCCGCTCAATGACATCACGGTCCTTTATCTTATTCTTCAGTGCTCTGAGATTAAATATCTCCATCTGAAGTGCCTGCGGAAATGGTAATTCGGTCACGCGTTCAAGGAGCTGATGCACCAGGTCCATGCTGCTCAAAGCATTGGTGATATCCTCATTGGACTCATCTTCTTCAGTTGACACAATCTCAATGGTTTCCTGTCGCGGGACACGCGATGCTGAAACAGCAGCTCCTGTCTGACGCCAAGGCCTCACGATTAAAGGCTCTGCAGAGGCAGCAAGAATTCGATAGCGCTGTTTCTTCTCATAGTAAACCACATAAAGCGGCAAGCGTATGCATGTCTCAGGAGAAACGGGCCCATGGAATTCCAACGGACGACCCTCTCCGAAAATCAGAAATCCATCCTTCGATTTCTCATATGTCAGACCTGCGGGAACCATGAACGCAGACGGCGCGGCACCTTTGAATTCGACTTTACCATAGTCTCCTATACGGTCAAATATCACAATCTTCAGCCGCTCACAATCTCCTTTACAGGCTTCCGAGAGTTTCTGCTTCGGAATAATTCTCGGAACTTCGGCAAAATCCACCGATACTCCTTCCTGGGTGTTCGAGATTGTATACGACAGAATGATACGGTCATTCATGGATGTAAGTACTGTATCGCGCACAGTTCTGCCCCACGATGGCAGAGCGAGAACAATCATCCAGACAGCCGCGACGGATATATGCTTTAATCCTGGCATCACTGCACGATACGATTGTAGAGTTCCTTGATTCTTGCGCTATATTCCTTGACGTCCGGACGCTTGGATGCGCGCTTGCTCAAGCAGGTTTCCACTCCTCTGGCAATCTTCACAGCCTCATCTTTGGAGAGACGGCCGGCAAGCAACAGCTGATACGTATCGTCAAGTTCGTGGCACAGTTCACGGGCTGTCTCTACAGAGCAGCGCGAACACCGATGTCTTGGCGGTTTGATGATATGCTTGCCGCAATCCTTGATATGATCATCAAAATTGACATCAGACAGGGACTTGATCAATTTCGAGTAAGCGACATGTGGAGCATCTGTCGACATCCAGTTATTCTCCTCCATCCTGGACGTTATAACAGCAATCAGACTGTCACGTCGTGTCAGATACGGAGCCTGCTGCGCCTCTAACGAAAGACGATGTTTCTTGTTGTTGCAGAATGTGACATCTTTCAATGATTCTACGTACTGACTGACGCACTCTGATGTCTGAATATAATCCGGGTCATTCTCGGTCCAACCGACAAGTTCGACTGTAAAATCAAAGATTTTTTCTTCAAAGATTTTAAAGTCAACATCATACAATCCTTTTTTGTGATACTTGCCGGGATTATACTTAGCGACATACACCGTCATCTCAAATTGTTTCGAGCCACCGAAAGGGACTGTCATAGACAGCGCCTCCCGAGGGTCTTCCGCAGGCATAAAAAAATCGACCGGACGGTCAATACCGCTCACCCCCCTTACCGAGCGCTGCGGGAATTTCTTTTCAAACCGGATTTTAGGTTTACGGACGGAACTCTTGATCGCTCTTTCATCCATGGAATGTCTGAATACCAAAAGAGCGAGTTGCGGAGACATTGTCAAATTATCGATGGAAACAGAGACAATACCCACATTGCTCATCATTGCATCAGGATACATATACCGGAATGTAGCATAACCAAGACCTTCGAGTTCGACTTTTGCCTCCCTGCGCCCGTCAGAGTCCAGTTTAACGATTTCCTGCTTGTTAGCAGAGGCCGACGACAGGCACAGCAATGCCAGAATTATAGTGACGAATCGTTTTATCATATCTTTCGTGCTGAGATTTTAATAGTCTGTTGAGAGGGGCTCTCCGAAGACTGGCCCGCCACTTGAGGCCGGACAGGGTCTGTCCCCCCGGAATCCTGTCCAAAACGTGTCCATCCGTTTGGCTCCCCTTCTTCCCGGACCCATTCAGCTACATTCTGGTCTTCGGGATATGGATAAGTGTTCTGCGCGTGATAGAGCTGATATTTAAGATAGCGTTCGACCCTGAGAACTAAATCTTTAAGCGAAGCTAACACACCCATTTCCTTAATGGTAAGACATACGTGGCCTTTGAAACTGCCTGAATACCGTATATTAGGATGCCAAATATCGGTCCGAAAGGTGAAGATAGGGTTTCCGTCGGCAGACGGATAGTTATTAGGCAACACTATACTGAGCTTGTGAAGGTAGCCAAAAACGGGTTCTCGAGGAATCGGACCATCCTTCACTCCCACAATCGACTTGACACGATACCAGATTTCATATTCTGTGGGAAGTCCCATAACGTTTTTGCGCCGGATGATATATGAGAGTGAGGGTTTACGGGGATTCTCGGCCGCTGCCTTACGCTTGGCACACAGTGTGTCAAGCTCTTTCCATTCCTTCCATAACCGAGCATCCCGACCGGATAATTCCTTCTGATTGAAATTGTTTATCGCTTCATTCATAGTGTCGCGCCTTTATCCGGCTATAGGAACTGAGATTAGATGCAGATGATCCCCGGGCTGTATGTTATAGTCTACAAGTGCCTGCTCACGTCCATCCTCATCTGCGAATTCGAGGATTTCAGGTTCTCCGCCGTCATCCATTATCTGTCCGAGCAGATACTGTATCGGATTACCGCCATTGTCGAGTTTAGGAAGCTCGAAAACTGCGATAATACTCGATATCTGATCCCGGATGGTTTTGTTGGGATCGGTTACTTTCACTTCGACTTCCTCATATGAAGTACCGTCAATCGTAAGATTGATGATGAAGTCTTCATCATCGTACATTTCGTCGTTTGCCATTTTATTATTGATTGTATTTATTATAGATTCATGTTACCAAATCCACGCACCTTGCGGCTGGTTATAGTTATCAGAACGTAAGTCCTCAAAATCATTTCGGAACACAATAAATTCATACGCGGATTCAGGAACAATCACAGGCTCACTCAAGCCGGATCTAAAGAGACCTAACTCAAATTTGCGATTCTTGATGTCGATTCTGATGATAAAATCGGTTTTGGTGTCAGGATGTGCGCCATAGAATCGTTCGAAAAGTGTAGTGACAGCTTTTTCGGAGAAAAAGAAATACGATGCGTACTCATTCTTTCCATCGCGCCAACTTATCTCAAGTCTTTTAGGTTTCCCAGAGATGTGATATATCTTCAACGCTCCATCATCACTTTTATCAAAGGTCCCGTCATATGAATCATCATGCAATGAGCATAACTCTGGCATCTGCATATTCTCTGGTATATCAGTCCACGCCCCGTCATATATGCCGAACATCACCATATATCTGAATAAGTACTGCTTCATCCATGATTCATACTCAGCTTCCTTAACATTGCCACCAAAATCATACTGTGAACAGTATTCAGCAATAGTCACATTTTCAGGCAAAAAATGCCTTACCCGTGAAAAAGAGATCTCCTCTCCTTTTGGAGATGCCAACAATACCGACTTTTTGTCGCTCAGTACCCACACAGCCGAGATGCCTGAACCAGACATTCCAATCATAAATCTCAATACAGTGTTCGCGCTTGCATTATTCAATTCATCAAACACCTTTTTCACCTCTAATTCGTTCAAACATATCTGAACTGAATATATCTTGCGTTCGACTATCGAAAGATATATCACATTGACTTTAACAGGCAATGCATGACAATCGTCCAATCTTGCAGTCAAAGAGGACGAACGTCCCCAAGCCCCGGCAAAAGGATATTTCTTGAATAACGCTATCTCTTCTCCATCCGATGTATATACTTTGCCATCAAAGATTTCGGTAGGGTTCACCCGTGGAGAACAGGCGTCAACGTAATATTCGTATATATCGTTACTGGCGTTCACCTGTCAGAAGTTTAAATCATATAGTGTCGCCAAAGACCTGGCACCACAATCTCCATTGTACATCAATCTGCATAATACATAGTACTTTTCACTTTCAATTTCAATGTATTTCCAATTCGGAGGATTACCTAAATTAGCACCCACAGCCGTCACCCGGTCTGCAATATTTGTCGGGTTACCCATTAATCCCGAATAACGCTTGTCGGTCGACGTGAAATGAAGATATGTGTTGCGGAGTTCTGCATATTCTTGATCAGTTTGCGGAACAATACACATTCTTTTGCCACCTGCTACTTCTTCAGCAGCCGTCAGAATACGTTCTTTCATTTTTATCTTGGGAAGAGCGAATCTGATATGGCTTGTATCCTTTCCAAACGGGTGAAAGCACTCTGGCCACTTACCCAAACCAAATTCCAGGCTGATTGCACGATTAAGCATGGCCTGCATAGTTATATTGCTATATCCTTCACTCACAAATCTCCTGAATTTAACCAGATCCGCTCGTTCAGATTCGTTGGCTCTATTTAATTTACCTCTGAGCTCTGTCAACAGCATCTGACCTAAATCAAGATTCTGCGAGGAAAACCAACCGGCCTCAGTAAGTCCCCCGATTGTAACGGGAACTATTTCGCTTTTGGTGTTAGGTTTTTTCCCAGGATTGCCTTTTATTATTGCGGTCGGTATTTCATTTATTGATGACCTCAGACTGTAATCAACCAGAATATCATCATCCATATATCCTCCCCCAATATCACTGTGACATCCGGGGACAAATAATTCGCTGCATTTATCATTCAAATTGTTCCCAAGGTTGACAAGCGCAAAATTCTCTCTGAATTCATCAAGGGCACAGATATGAAAAGCATTCAACACCCTTTCTCCGGAAGGGAAATACAAACCATATTCAGTGACATTGTCTCTGTGGAAATTAAGATATGCGTCACCCCATACCTTTGGACCAAAATTATGAAGAAAAATTACATACTCTTTCGGCGGCGTATTCTGTTGAGTCCTGCCAATCTTGTTAAGCAATGACTTAACAAGACCTCCTGACGGGGTGGCGTTTTCACTTTCGTCTTCGGAATGTGTTTGTTTTATAGGAACAAAATTATTTATACCATAATTAGTTATATTCTCTTCTTTCTGAAGGAATCCGATGGATGAAACGGTATCATAGATACCAAGAAAATCAACTGTCGTTTTATTAAACCCTTCAAGAAAAGTGACTCGGCCGTTTTTATAAAGCTGACGACATTCAAGGTATTGAGCGAATTCCTTTTCTCTTGGTAGCGGATCTGAACTGTTTTCTCTTGCTATCAAATGGGTAAGCACACGTGCACATGTAGATCCTCTGCTAAAACCGAATAAGGCAAAATGAAGTTCTACATTTTCTCTTCGAGACAGCGGAATGGAGGATGACAGGTAATCGTTTATCAAACGTATTGCTTTGCTGACAAGTGCAACGACTCCTGCCTTTCCCACCCCGAACCCCGAGCCTACCACATCAGCACCCAGAATAGGCATGGCACCGGAACCTTCGACATAGATTGAATAACCTATGCCGGTTCCGTTTGTCTGAGACTGGTTCTCTACTCCATTATAATCTTTTGATAACGAATAAAGTATCGCGACATTAGAGTATTTGTCATTACCGTTGCCACTTTTTGACTTCCTGTCAGTATCTATGATATGGGCTTTTGAAGCCTGCTCCGTCTGGAGTTCCCAGTTATCATTATCTGACTTAGACATCTCTCGCCGTTTATTCTCCGGATGATACATATTATTTGATGTACCATCGAAATAAACGCAAATGTACACCTGATCTATCCCTCGACAAAGTTTACGGGGAATCTCGTCCTCACACCTGCTGTTGACCTCAACGGAACTCATTTGTGAATATTTCGGTTAAGATATTGTCTTTCAACGCGTCTGTCCGTCGAAAGTTATCGTTATTGTTCCACCCCATACGCATTTACACTTAGATGATTTCAACAGAGCGGGAGCTCCCTTGAGGATGACATCATTCTTTCCACCCATCCATGGTAACGGTGTATTGGGCATACACGGCATAGGCGTCAGTTTCCCGTGATTCGCGGCCGTAGCACTTCCCGTAGGAGGATATGCCACGGTATGGCATCTCCCGAATGGTGCTATATTGCGTACGGGAGTATGATCAGTGATATTCGCCTGTGGCTTACCTGTCAAGAACACAGTACGGTCAGGATAGACTGTCAACGTGGAGATTCGGTCACCACAAGAGCATTTGATTTTTGCCAACGAACAGACGTATGAATCCGCCATGATGGATGATTTTTAAGAATTGATATATTACTACCAATCCGATTTTATATTCGATGTTTTCCGTTCGATACGGATATTGCACGTCCTGTGCTTACGGATAACTCCGTCAACAATGTATAAGAGCATGTCGCGGTCCTTGGCTCCCGCCGCATCATAACCTACGACGATAGTCAGTTTCACTTTCCCGAACGGATTCGTGGATAATTTGGTCGCAATCTCATCAAGTATGTGTCCGGTCTCGGCAAATGTCCTGATTCTGTGGTCATAATCCAGGAAACAGACACGTTCATTATTTTTCAGCACAAGGCTGATATAATAATTGTCTGCAGGGACATATTTCAGTTTTGACAGATCCATAATCATTCGGTCAGTTTATTTTAACTTGAGCGGCGTTTATGTCGATACGGTCAGATGCATTCGCAGTAATGCTCTGAGAGGCCTTCATATGTTGTGTCGTAGAGTATTCCGATAGTTTATCCTTAGCCTCTACTCTGATATTCTCAGCGGTTATCTGTAAATCGTGCACCACTTCATCGTCACGGTTTTCTTCAATCCTTATGAATTGGTTCTGAGAGACTGTCAGTGAGTCATTCCTGTCGACTGATGCCGAACGGTCATTCCCGGCATGCTCCCTGATATCATTATCAGCGGTACGCTGCATGTCATGGGCTGCAGCAGAGAGAATATCGTTGTCGGCAGAAACTTGTATATCATGTCCGGCCCGCATTATTATATCATTCTCCGCATACAATTCGATGTTGCCTGTGGATTCAAGTTTTATAAGTTTTTCATCTGTGGAGAACGTAAGGATGTAGTTCTCCTTATCCTTATCGTATATACGGATGTAGCCACCCTCACCGGCATCCCATATCTCTATGGTATGGCCGTTTCGCGTACGAATCGCCTTGACCTGATTGTCTCCCGGCAGCCATCCTCCGTCAGGAACTCCGACACCGTTATACAATGTACCTTTCACATACGGGCGTTCTGCATTTGATGACTCGAAGTCAATCATGACTTCTTCCCCTTTCTCTGGAATGAAACTGAACCCTTTGCGGCCACCTGCATATGGTTGGGCCAGCCTCAGCCACGGAGTCATCATATCGGAATCAAGCTCTGCCTGCCAGTCGAATTGAACGCGCACACGTCCGAGATGCAAGGGATCTTCGTTATCCATGACTTTAGCCCTGCACGAAGGCGCAACGGGATATACATCGCTGTCCGTATAAGGCGGATAATCGCATGCGGCCGGAATCCCCGAAAAACTGTTGGAATATTCTTCCTCGGCCCCGAAGTAATGGGTTATTTCGGTGATCAGTATCTCATCCTGATCCACATCACTCTGATTGCCCATCATGTCGTCACAGAGGAAGTTGTCACGGATTATAAGTGTCGAACCGATACGCAGGCGCGAACATGTGGTATTACCGGTATAGACGAGCATATTGGCTTTGGTACCGCGGGCCTCGGTCTTGGCAGACACATTGAGAACTGTATCGCGACTGTCTGAATCTGCAAACCCGCCTGAATGGATATTTCTCAGTGTCGATTTATGAAAAAGGTCTTTTGAAATGTTGAATACAGCATCGGCAAGATTATTATAATCCCGTTCCATTTCTTCCGTGCCGTTCTTCTGCATGGCTTCGTAGGAATTATACGACGATGCCACGTGATTGAATGCTGTGTGCATAACGCGCATGTCGATGTTATATCCCGAAATATCCTTATCCGGATAGCCGAGAATGACTGGCTCGCCCGGGGGAAGCTGACCGAATACAAGATGCTCGCCGTCGTTATAGAGCCATTCGCCGAAACGTTGGGCAAGACGTGTGATGAACTGATAGTTATTCTCGTTGTACTGCACCGTATACGGCAGAGGAGTTGTGAAGCGTGCATTGATATTTGCCGCAATCAGATCCCCATAGTCGTCAGTGACATCTTCTATAATCTCCTCAAGGGTTCGGTTCTCAAACGATTTACAAGTCGGACTGTCAATAAGCAGAGAGTCATAACTGTGGGCTTCGACACAGATATAATAGTCAGAGAACTGTCTGGACCCGCTCAACGATGTGATGACACCCCTGAAAACCAAATCCTTGGTTTTCGATTCACCGGAAAGAGCCGCCATCAGTTCCTCCTCAAGACCAGAAGTCTCAAGAATCATGTATATCTCCTTTCCTATGATATCCGCACACACTTTAAACTGCGGTCCACTGGCGCTTTCGGCCGGATCTTTCCTCATTCTGAACCTAAGGAGATTTGGCTGAAGAAGAGATTGTGACAGGACAAAATCTGATACCTGAAAGAGGTCTTCACCCACCTCGATAAGGAAGCCCGTAGACTGGACCCCGTCAATGATGAGCTGAAACCCTGAGACAGTTGTTGACATCTTTAATCAGCGGTAAAAAAGATGAATCAGAATGGATTGATTTTTTCAGCAATAGAGTCGCGTATATGCTCACCGACGTTGGCGACCAATGTCGCTACCGGTGCGGTAGTCCATGAATTGACAAAAGTCGACGCGTTCAGCATTCCTACTCTTATCAGTTGAGCTGAGATTGTGATAGTGGTGAGCATCAGCATCTGATTGTTATTGTTGAATACATCGTGGAGACCTATGCAGAATGCATTGACAAAACTCACGGTCTTGTATACCCTCTTGTTTTCATGCGAATACAGACAGAACTGCAGAATCCCTGACTTTGCTTCAGTCTTATGGAACATCCAGTTATAGAAAAACATGTCCTCGTCTGTAGTCGAAGGTATAGTGAATGTGATTTTTCCGCCTGCCGGCCTCGCATTAGGCTTGCCGAAAGCATCGACCGGCTGACTGAAAGAATAGTCGCACGACACCACGCCATAGGTTCGGCCGCCAATTTTAAGACATCCTTGGAGCGCCATAATTCATAGGGGTGATATTTTAGTTTTAAGAATGGAGGGGCACTGTCGATAGGCTGCACCCCTCCATTGATTGGATGCTTGCGATGAATTCTTAGTTGTCGATAGTCCAGCGATTATTGTGACGGGCATTACCGATCTGGATTTCCTTTGCGGAGATGGTGAATTCCTCATACTGGAGGATGTCGTTGGTCGAGTCGTATGTTTCTGCGTACTCTACGACATAACCTTCCTTGAAGGACAGGTGCTTCATTTCACCTCCCTGGCGATTGGGATAGGAGATGGTACCCGATTTGCTCATGTAGGTATCAATCATCCATTCAAGGATATCGGTGTTGCCGTCATCATTTGACTTTACCTTGACGTAGATTTTGCCTCCACGGGTTGTTCCGGTAGGCTGTCCTTCGACGTCAGTCTGCTGATTGAGTTCGTACTTTACGAACAGCACTTCGCGCTCCTGGATTCCGTCGGCGGAAATGGTAGTGGTTCTTGTTGCCATTTTTTAATTGGTTTATAATTGGGGTTAATAGCTGATTGTTTATGTAGGGTTATTGCACGTTCTGCTCCCAGTCTACTCCGGAAGTTCCGCTGTGGCCGGTCAGCTCGATCAGGAAGTTTTTGGCAGCGAAGAACGGTTTGAGTTCTACCTGTACTGAGATATCCTTGGTCTTCGGGTCCTGTGTAATACCCTTGAGACTGTAATTCTCGATAAGACGTCCCGGTCCTTTGTAGTCGCTGAGGAAGTCGTGGACAGCCTGCTGAAGTTCGGCCTTGACAGAAGAATTCCAGTTAATGAATGCCTCATCATTAAAGAAATTCTGAAATACCTTGCCCATCCAGTCGAATACGCGGACGATAGGATATTCCTGAAGTCCCAGAGTGGCTCCGTTGTACAGCGAACGGTTGGAGAACGCCATCACCCGGCCGTCTTCCTCAACAATAGGAACTATACCCTGATCAATTATGGCTGCAATTTCTGATTTACGCATTTCCATACGGGCTCCCTTGACATTGCTCAAAGTGCCGTATTTCTTTCCGGCAATACCTTGAGCGATGACAACTTCATCGGTATTGGTCATTCGTCCTGCCAGTGCAGCTGAGGCGGGTACATAAACATCATCGTCTTCACCCGCAAGTTCGGATTTCCGGCGTCCTAATATATAATTGGCAGTCATGACTACGTTGGCAAGCTGTACATCGCTGCCCTGAAGTTCGGCATCATCAAGCTCGTCCTTGAGCATCCCGAAATTAAGACTATCCTTGAAGTCAGTGACTAAAAGCACTTTATTGCGGTATGCAGTCTGCGCCCACATACGGACCGTATCACTGTCGCCCAAGTATCCCGGAACAACCAATAAGCTATAATTGTTCTTGAGGCTCAGACGGTCATAATACTTCTCGAGTTCATCACGTATGGCAAGGGTATCTTCAGAATCATGTATATCAAGCTCAGCCTTGTCAACATTCATCAACGTGAGGCAATCGATTTTTGACTGTCCCGCATTAGCGAAGAATGAATCAAGAGACCGATACGTGACCTCAAGGTTTTTGATTTCCTCATGAATATTGAAGAGATTATTCTTCAGATTCTCCTGAGCCTGAGCACAACTTGCTGTACAACCTTCGATTATTTCCATCGGGTCAGAGCCTCCATTTTCGAGAACATCAATCCACATGGCGAGCTCGTTGCGGAAACGGCTCCGCACTTCGCTATAAGTAGAATCCGTAAGGAATATATTCTTGACAGCCTTCCGACGCGGATCCATATTCTCCGCACCCTTTATGAGACCCTTTATAAGCTGGAATCCGCCGAACTTGTCAAGACCTTTAAGTCCGGCCTGAAGCTGCTCGGCAGGATTGACGGCCTGAGCACCGTCAGAGTACTGCAGCGGTTCGGCCTGATTGCTGATTTCCTGTTCCTGTGTAGTCATAGTTGCGTTATTCTGCATCCTCTATCTCCTGCATAAGAGATTTCAGAACGTTTAAAAGACTCCGGCGAGACGCTTCGTCTCTAAGAGCGTTGCGTAATGGTTTGTTTTTTTCAAGTTGTCGGACGATAGCGTTATATGCGTCTATTTTCGCTTTCTTCTCAGAGAGCAGAGGGCTCTGAGCTATAAGCTGATCATCTTCGAAGTCTTTGATTTCGTGGAAGCTGAAGTCTTCACATACAGAACCGCCCTCCTCGGTCTCAAGCATGATTCCCTCCTTAGAAGGCTGATAGTGCTCGAATACCTCACGCAGATTACGAGGCTTGAAGCCTTCACGTTCTTCGTCTGTATTGGGTGCCTTGTCGGTAAACTGGTCGACATAGAGCGTCCGGTTCTGCGGAAACTCTATCACACCGTCCTGCGCCTGCGCATCAAGGACTTTCGTGATTACAGTTTTCTTTGCCATTGATGTATTACTGATATTATTTGTGTTTTCTTGAATCGGTTGTGTGATATGCTCAGAAGCATGATTACGACCAAGCAGAGAGTCAATCAATCTCCCAAACCATTTCTTTGGACGCATCATCATATTTCATAAGCACAGTATCGCCTGCAGTTATGTCTCCCGCTATTATCATTTTCGATAAAGGGCGACGTATTTCCTTACGGATGATTCCAAGTACCGGACGGGCTCCATAATGTGTATTGAAACCGGTTCGCGTAATGTACGTACGGGCAGTATCATCGATTTCCAGCCTTATGTCCTGCTCTGCAAGAGACTTCATCAGATTCCGGATATGGATATCAAATATTTTGGATATCATCTCGGTCGTGATGGGCGAGAAGGGAAGAATCTCGGTAAGGCGAGCCAGAAATTCCGGACGGAACTGTCCCTGCATCACTTCAAGCATTTCGTCATGCGTAGGTATATGCCCCGTTTCAAATGACTTGAATATATAATCACTGCCAATATTCGACGTAAAGATAATCAAGGCATTAGAGAAGTCTCCTACACGGCCGAGGCGATCATGGAGTTTGCCTTCATCAAGTATCTGGAGAAAAAGATCAAACACCGAGCGATGAGCTTTCTCGATTTCATCGAAAAGAACCACGGAATACGGATGCCGTCTGATCTGGTTGACAAGCAAACCACCCTCTTCATATCCCACATATCCGGGAGGAGCGCCATAGAGCAACGCAACCGAATGTTCTTCCTTATACTCCGACATATCAAAACGAAGTATTGAAGTTTCGTCGTTGAATAAGAAGTCAGCCAAAGACTTTGCCAACTCTGTCTTGCCGGTACCTGTGGGGCCGAGAAAGAAAAAGGATCCGACAGGTTGTCCTTTCTTACTCAAGCCGGAACGCGACTCACATATTGCATCAAGGATACTCTTCACAGCGTGATTCTGTCCCACCACCCGACGATGCAGTATATCCTCGGCTCCTGCGAGACGTTCTCGTTCTCCGGCCATGATATTTCCGACCGGAAGTCCGGTCATAGACGCAACTACGTCTCGTACATATTCTTTTTCCAGAATCGGAGCAGATTCTTCCGAAGACAGCTCCCACTTAATCTTAAGTGAGGCCATCGCTCTGTCCATAAGGTCTATCGAGGAGGCCGGTAAGTGTTTTTCCGGCATATACCGTCTTGCGAGGCGTACGAGTTCTTCTACAACACCGTCTCCGATGGTTATCCCATGATAGCCGCCATATGCCTCAATCTTGCTTTCAAGGATTTTAACGGCATTCTCTTCACCGGGTTCATCCACACTCACGATTTCAAAGTATGGGATGAGTTCTTTATCTTTCTCAATATCTTTTGTGAAACTATCCGAAGACGTAACGAAAAGCATCTGAACATTATTCTCTGCAAGGTGTTTCTTAATTATCGGAAGTACCGCATTAAGGACTGACTGACGATCCATTATTCGGTGCACATTTTCAATAATCAGCAGAGGACGCGTATGTACAGAAACTTCAGTGAGTACTTTATTGAGCCGGTCCTCGACTTCACCCTTGTAACTTACTCCTTGGCTTAATGCGACAAGATCAAGCTCAATCGGATAGAGTGCTGAAAGGGATTTCGGTAGCTTCCCGGTCTTCAATTGCTGCATGAGTGCATACACAAGACTGGACTTACCGACACCTGTCTCACCTATTATCATTACATTCGCACGGTCACGACGTGAAAGGGCCTCTATCAACTGCCTGAGATAAACGTCAAAACCTATGATTTCCCGTTCAAAATTCCCATCAAGGGGAAGCGTATAGAAAGTATTATTACCTGAATTTACAGGTATTTGCAAAGTCACGGTTCCCCCTGAAGCTGACGAAGCAGAGCCTGCCGAAGTCTTCTCAAGCACGGATATGGCGCTCAACGGCATGGTTTTGAGCTGTTCTGCGGAGAATCCCACTCCCGGAGAGACTACCGCAGCTAAAATATCAGTCAAATCAATGCTTTCCGCACCTCGGCTTTTACTAACACTCAGAGCTTCCTTGACTACACTTCTGGCGGCATCCGACAATTCGGCATCTTTCATCGGGTAGGGTGATTTAGGAGCCTGACTTACTCGTATATCAGCCCAGTCAAGAAGATAATAATAATCTGAATCGAGAGTATTCTCTATAAAATCTGCCAAACCGCAGTTTTTATGCAGAAGAGCCCTTAACATATGCGCCGGCTCAATCTTAGGAGAGCCGTTATCTGAGGCAAATGACTTGGCCAAATGCAGAAATCCACAAGGCACATCGGCCAGAAGTTCTATGTATTTATCCATATATAGTGACTACTTGAAATTAATACGTTATGGGCTCTACATTTATAGTTTCAATTGTAAGACGGGCGTTACCCAGGAAATCAAGACGCACGATAAGTTCGCTATGCTTCTCGTCGACATATTGAATCTCGCCTTCAAGTCCGGCAAGACGGCCTCGCACCACTCTTATGACATCTCCCGTCCTGAAAGACGCAGAAGAGAATGTAACCGGACTATCAGAATTGCCTACCATAAACTTTAAACGTTCAATCTGATCATCAGGAACTACTGCCAAAGGATTACGGAACCCGGTAGGAGAACCGGCTTTATTCGTCATAAACCGATTTATATAAGGCAACGATACTACTTCACGCCGCATATTCTCGGAACAGTGGATGAACACAATTGAAGGAATCACAACCCGATCCACAATAGCTTTACGTCCGTTCTTCCATATCTTCATTTCAGACTGAAGAGGGACATAATTTTCGTATCCTTTCTCTTCAAGTTTCTGTCCGACCGCCTTCTCGCAATTATTATTGACGATAGCAATGAACCATTTGAAATCTGACACGCCTACGGCGTCGCCAACGCCCTTAAGCCCTGTCGTAACGCCGTTATTTACTGCTGATTCTGCGCTCATACGTAGAAATAAGTATCCGTTTTAGGGAGTCTCTCTAAACAAGAGTTACTTATCTCGAATTAAGCGCTGAATACCAATACATTAGGCCACTCGAAATAGGATTCCGCTAAACATTTTTTCAAAAAACGTAGATTCAACAATGGGTTTAGCAATTTTTTGTTTAAAAAAAGTATTGAGAATCACTTTTTTTCCGTATCTTTGCATCGTAAGTATGTAACTCTTGTTTAGAGATAATCAAACATTTTGTCAATCCATACATGGTATATTACGCTTTTTTTCCATATTTTAGCTGTTTGTTTATCCATACTGACAGAACCGATTACTTTTACTACTTGTGTATAGTGCAGCCCGAAATCATTCCACGATTTTGGGAACTATCAGCCGCAGGTCTAGTCACCGAGGAGAAGGACACGGCTGACCGCCGCGCCACCCTCTCGTCGGTCAGGGACTCTCGCCGCAGGAACTCTATGACGCCTCGGTGCGCATGTACCGCAACTCATTCGAGAATCTGCAGACCGACTACATCGACTACTACCTGCTCCACATCGTAGGCATGGGCGAAGGACTCCCCACACTGATGGAGCGCTTCTTCGAGAACAATCTCATCGACTTCCTGCTGAAAGAGCGAGAAGCCGGACGCATCCGCAACCTCGGATTCTCTTATCACGGCGACGTACGCGCCTTCGACTATCTGCTGTCGCGCCACGACGAGTTACGCTGGGACTTCGTGCAGATTCAGCTGAACTACGTCGACTACCGCCACGCATCGGGCCGCAACTTCAACGCCGACTATCTCTACTCCGAGCTCGACCGCCGCAACATCCCCGTCGTGGTCATGGAGCCGCTGCTGGGCGGACGCCTCGCCGGACTGACCGACTATCTGAACAGCCGTCTGAAGCAGCGCCGGCCCGACGAGAGCATAGCCTCGTGGGCCTTCCGCTTCGCGGCATCGTTCCCGAGAGTGCTCACCGTGCTCAGCAGCATGACCTACATGGAGCATCTTCAGGACAATATCCGCACATTCGCGCCACTAGAGCCCTGCACTGACGAGGAGCTGGCCCTGCTCGAGGACACAGCCCAGACCATGCTGAAGTACGAGGCGGTGCCGTGCACGGCCTGCCAGTACTGCATGCCCTGTCCCTTCAGACTCGACATTCCCGGCATATTCGCCCACTACAACAAGTGCATCAACGAGGGCAACGTGCCGTCATCGTCGCTGAGCGACGACTACCGCCGCGCACGCCGTGCATTCCTGGTCGGCTACGACCGCAGTGTGCCTCGGCTGAGGCAGGCGGAGCGCTGCATAGGTTGCGGACGCTGCAGGGAGCACTGTCCGCAGACCATCGACATCCCGGCACAGATGCAGCGCATCAGCCACTTCACCGGACAGCTGAGAGAGAATCCGCCGGTATGAGAACTTTTTCTCTGTCCCGACTGTTATCTATTGAGATACGAATCAAAAAACTGAAAGGAACAGAATGATGAAAAAGTATTTATTAGCCATCTTCGCCATCATCGGCTTCGCAGTCTTCGCTCAGGCCCGGGACACTTACTCCCACGACGCCTCCGTGCTGCCTAAAGCCGCCCAGACCACTATCGCCAACAACTTCAAGGCCAAGGTCAGCGTGGTGAAGATTGACAAGGACTTCGGACGCATCAGCGAGTATGAGGCCATACTCACCGACGGCACCGAAATCAGCTTCGACCGCGACGGTAACTGGGACAACGTGGAAGTGAACAAATCCGCCTCCGTGCCCTCCTCGCTCATCCCCGAGCCGATACGCGTCTTCGTGAACCGGAATCAGAAAGGCCAGCGCATAGTCGGTGTCGACAAAGAGCGACACGGCTACGACATCGAGCTCTCGAACGGCATCGACATGAAGTTCGACAAGGACGGAAACTTCCTCCGCTACGATGACTGACCTCCTTCAGATGTCTCATATAAGATTACAAGGGCCGCGGCGACTGCCGCGGCCCTTGCTGTATCGTGTCACTGTGCGTGTCTCACGCCATTATTCGACGGTCCAGGTATTGCCCGAGAGAATCATGTCGCGCAGCGTGCTGAAACCCTTGCGTGCCTTCACCTGCTCCACCTGCTGCGATACGCCTTCGTCGTAGGTCGGAGCCTCGACATCGCGTATCACGCCGAGGGCCAACGGAAGGTCGTGTCCGTCCATCATGGCGAGCTGCTGGTGCAGGAAGTTGGAGGGCGTGTGGGCGTCGTGCACGAGCACATCGTCAAGCGTATAACCGTCCTCGCCGACAGTGACGGCTTTCAGCAGGAAACCGTCGCGGACGAGACCGCGGTCCATATTTCTGCCGAAAAGCATCTTCTCGCCGTGACGGAGAAGGATGGTGCGGTCGGCGCGGACTTCCTTGTCGGTTATCTCGTTGTGGATGCCATTGTTGAATATCACGCAGTTCTGGAGTATCTCGACAACCGACGTGCCCTTGTGACGTGCGGCAGCCTCGAGTACGGCGGTCGATGTGGCCAGCTCTACGTCGATGGAGCGCGCGAAGAAGTTGCCGCGTGCGCCGAAGACGAGTTCAGCCGGGATGAAGGGGTCCTCGACAGTGCCGTAGGGGCTGGACTTGCTGACAAAACCGCGTGCGCTCGTGGGCGAATACTGGCCCTTGGTGAGGCCGTATATCTTGTTGTTGAAGAGCACGATGTTGATGTCGATGTTGCGGCGCACGGCGTGGATGAAGTGGTTGCCGCCGATGGCGAGTCCGTCGCCGTCGCCCGAAATCTGCCATACGGTCATCTCGGGATGAGCCACCTTGTAGCCCGTAGCCACAGCGGCGGCGCGTCCGTGAATGGTGTGGAATCCGTAGCTGCTCATGTAGTACGGCAGACGCGAAGAGCATCCGATGCCCGAGATCACGGCCGTCATGTGGGGAGCCACTCCGAGGGCGGCCATGGCCTTGTGGAGAGTGTTGAGGATAGCGTGGTCGCCACATCCGGGACACCACCTTACGGCCTGTTTGCTCTTGAAGTCGGCCGGTGCGAAAGTCTTGTTCTCTTCCATGATAATCAGTCCTCCATGATTTTAGCGGCTTTCTCGACAATCTCGCTGACGGAGAAGGGCTGGCCTTGGATTTTATTGATGCGTGAAATTCTGAGATCGGCGAACTTGCTCTGCAGATAGTCGGCGAACATGCCTGTGTTGAGTTCGGCCACTATCACCCGGCTGTATTTGCCGAGCACTTCGTGCGTGTTCGCGGGAAGGGGATTGATGTAGCGGAAGTGCGCGAACGCCACCTTGCGGCCCTCGCGGCAGAGTTCTGCGGCTGCGGTGCGGAGGTGTCCGTACGTACCGCCCCAGCCCACCAGAATGGTATCGGCGTCGGCATCACCCACCACTTCGAGGGCGGGAATGTCGTCGGCGATGCGTGCTATCTTCTCGCGGCGGAGTTCGACCATCTTCTCATGGTTCTCGCCGTCGGTGGAGATGGCGCCCGTGAGGGGATCTTTCTCAAGGCCGCCGAGACGGTGCTGCGCACCCTCGGTCCCGGCCACGGGCCAGTAGCGGCCGAGATTGTCGCGGCGCATATAGGGACGCCACGAGCCGTCGGCGAGCAGTTCGGCCGGCACGTCGGGAGTCTTGATTTCGGGATATTCCGAAGCCTCGGGGATGCGCCATGCCGACGAGCCGTTGCCAATGAAGGCGTCGCTCAGAAGTATCACCGGAGTGGTGTGCTCCACGGCGATGCGGCAGGCCTCGAAGGCCATGGTGAAGCAGTCGGTGGGAGTTGCCGGAGCCACGACGGCCACGGGCGACTCGCCGTTGCGGCCGTAGAGAGCCTGCATGAGGTCGGTCTGCTCGGTCTTGGTGGGAAGACCCGTCGAGGGACCGCCGCGCTGTACATCGATGACCACAAGAGGCAGCTCTGCCATGACGGCCAGACCGATGCCTTCGCTCTTGAGAGCGAGACCGGGACCGGAAGTTGATGTCACCGCAAGGTCGCCGGCGAACGATGCGCCGATGGCCGAGCATACGCCGGCTATCTCGTCCTCCATCTGGCAGGCCTTGACACCGAGGTCCTTGCGCTTGGCCAGCTCGTGGAGTATGTCGGTGGCCGGAGTGATGGGATAGGAGCCGAGGAAGAGGGGGCGTCCGGACTTCTCCGAAGCCATGATGAGGCCCCATGCCGTGGCGGTGTTGCCATTGATGTCCGTGTAGACACCGGGCTTGGGGTCTTCGGTCTCGATGCGGTAGGTCGACACCGAGGCGTGTATGTTGTGTCCGTAGTCATATCCGGCCTGGAGCACTTTGGCGTTGGCCTCGTAGACAGCGGGCTTTTTGGCGAATTTGGTGTGAAGGTGCGCCAGAGCAGCCTCGAGAGGACGGTCGAAGAGCCAGCACACAAGGCCGAGCGCGAAGATGTTGCGGCACTTTATGATGCTCTTGAGATCCATTCCGCTGTCGGCCAGAGCGGCCTTGGTCATGGTTGTGACGGGCACATCGACTATCTGCGCCTTGATGCCGAGTTCCTCGAAAGGACGGTCCGTGGCATACTGGGCTTTCTTGAGGTCCGCTTCCTTGAATGAATCGATATCAACGATGATGACACCGCCCGGCTTGAGGAACCTGTGGTTCGTCTTGAGAGCAGCCGCATTCATGGCTATGAGCACGTCACAAGTGTCACCTGGTGTATAAACACCGGTGCCTACGCTGACCTGGAAACCGGATACGCCACCGAGCGAACCCTGCGGTGCGCGGATTTCGGCTGGGTAGTCAGGGAAAGTAGAGACCCTGTTGCCCAGTCCGGCCGACACATTAGTGAAGATGTTGCCGGCAAGCTGCATACCGTCGCCGGAGTCGCCCGAGAACCGGACAACCACCTTGTCGAGTGTCTTTACATTGGTATTCTCCAACATAATGTAAAATTAAAGAAGATTGCTGTATGTTATTTCAAGGTACGCCGACGCAGGTTACAGACATCGGCTCGGCAAAGATACATACAAATTTTGAATTAAACGTTATAACCGCCTATTAAAAATTCGTTTACAAATTTTAAATAACGCTGAACAGCACTCGCGGCAGCAAAAAAACATATCTATGCTTGCCATATCAAAAAAATATCCTTACCTTTGCAGTGCACTTGCGGCAGTAGCTCAGTTGGCAGAGCATTGGCTTCCCAAGCCAAGGGTCGCGGGTTCGAACCCCGTTTGCCGCTCACCTTTTTTCAAGCGTAACACTTTCCGAGACATATGTGCGCAGTCTACATACCGGACACAGCCTCGGCAGAGCACTTTGCCGACTTCCTGCGTCGCACCTCCCGACGGTGTACGCCGGAGCGCTTTATGATACTCGATGTGGTACAGCGGATCCGCGGTCATTTCACCGCCCGAGACGTCGCTGCCACACTGTCGCTCAAAGGATATCCCGTCACCATGACTACGATTTACTCCACCATGCAGCATCTGGTGGAGTGCGGACTGTGCCGCCGGCTCAATGTGGGTAACGCGGTGCGCTTCGAGTTCGTGCAGTCTGGCGACCATCACCATCTGGTGTGTCTGCGATGCGGACGTCTGCGCGACGTCAAGGCCGACGACATCCCCGTCGGACAGGCATCCGAACCCGCTCTGGCCGAAGTGCTCCGGTCCAGGCGATACACTTCGTTTACTCCCTCCTACTTCAGCCTTACCGTGTACGGCATTTGCTCTGCATGCGCGCGTAAGGCACGCCGAAACGGCACTAAACCTTCCGCTGAAAATTCAACAACTAATAAGACCATAAAAGCAAGAAAATGAAAGCCGATATTCTTCTTGGACTCCAGTGGGGCGACGAGGGCAAAGGTAAGATCGTCGATGTTCTCGCTCCCGATTACGATATAGTCGCACGATTCCAGGGCGGTCCCAACGCCGGACACACCCTCGAATTCGACGGCCACAAGCACGTGCTCCGTTCCATCCCCTCGGGTGTGTTCGCCAAAGGCGCCATCACCAACGTCATAGGCAACGGTGTCGTGCTCGACCCCGTCCTCTTCCGCAAGGAAGCCGCAGAGCTCGAGGCCGACGGCGTGGACCTCCACAGCATCCTCCGTATCTCCAAGAAAGCCCACCTGATCATGCCAACACACCGCCTCCTCGACGCAGCAGGCGAAGCCTCGATGGGCGCCGGCAAGATAGGCACCACAGGCAAAGGCATCGGCCCGACATACACCGACAAGATATCGCGCCACGGCATCCGCGTGGGCGACATCCTCGAAGACCACTTCGACGCCATGTACGCCGCAGCACGCGACCGCCACATGGCACAGCTCGCACAGATGGGAGCCAACATCGACCGCGCCGACTTCGAGGCCAAGGAGACCGAATGGCTCGACGCTCTCGAGTACATCCGCTCGTTCGAGCTCACCGACACCGAGCACTTCATCAACCGCTCACTCAACTCCGACCTTAGCGTACTCTGCGAAGGCGCACAGGGCACCATGCTCGACATCGACTTCGGCTCGTATCCATTCGTGACATCGAGCAACACCGTAGCCGCCGGCGCCTGCACGGGCCTCGGACTCGCACCCGGCCGCATCGGCCGCGTGTACGGCATCTTCAAGGCATACTGCACCCGTGTGGGCAGCGGTCCCTTCCCCACCGAGCTCTTCGACGCCACCGGCGAGGAGATACGCTCCATCGGACACGAATACGGCGCTGTCACAGGCCGCGAACGCCGCTGCGGCTGGCTCGACCTCGTGGCGCTGAAGTACGCCGTGATGATCAACGGCGCCACCGACCTCATCATGATGAAGAGCGACGTCCTGGACTCGTTCGAGACCATCAAGGTCTGCACCGCCTACCGCATGCCCGACGGCTCCGTCACCGAGGAATTCCCCTTCTGCGTGGGCCGCAACGCCGCCGGAGTGGCCGACGTCGAACCCGTCTACGACACCCTCCCCGGATGGCTCACCGACATCTCGGCCGCACGCCGCGAGTCGGAACTGCCGCAGGCCTTCCTCGACTACGTCCACTACATCGAGGCCAAAGTCGGCGTACCCGTCACCATCCTCTCAGTAGGACCTGACCGCGAGCAGACCATCATCCGCCGCTGATTATTCCCGACAACCACGAGGCGCGGCGGATCGGCGCCACCGCTGTCCGCCGCCCTCCTTCATACAAAATATACCGAAAAACCACCGAAATCTATGGCCAAAGTAAAACCTTTCAGAGGTATCCGTCCTCCCCGTGAGATGGTCACCGAAGTAGCGTCGCGCCCCTACGACGTGCTCAACAGCGAAGAAGCCCGCGCAGAAGCCAAGGGCAATCCCCGCTCACTCTACCACATCATCAAGCCCGAGATTGACTTCGAACCCGGCACGGACGAACACGATCCGCGTGTCTACGGCCGCGCAGTCGAGAACTTCAAGGCGTTCCGCGACAACGGATGGCTCGTGCAGGACGACAAAGAGCACTACTACATATACGCCCAGACCATGGACGGCCGCACGCAGTACGGCATCGTCGTCGCCGCCAACGTCGACGACTACATGGAAGGCCGCATCAAGAAGCACGAACTCACGCGCCGCGACAAGGAAGAGGACCGCATGAAGCACGTTCGCATCAACAACGCCAACATCGAGCCCGTGTTCTTCGCATTCCCCGACAACCCCGTACTCGAGGAAATCATCCGCAAGGTCACAGCCGGCCCCGCCGAATACGACTTCACGGCTCCCGACGGATTCGGACACCACTTCTGGGTCATCGACGACCAGGCCACCATCGACGCCATCACCGCTGAATTCGGCCGCATACCCAACCTCTACATCGCCGACGGACACCACCGCTCGGCAGCCGCAGCCCTCGTAGGCAACGAAAAGGCCAAAGCCAATCCCGACCACCGCGGCGACGAGGAGTACAACTACTTCCTGGCCGTGGCATTCCCGGCATCACACCTCAAGATCATCGACTACAACCGCGTGGTGCGCGACCTCAACGGACTCTCGCCCGCCGAGTTCCTCTACAAGCTCGAGCAGAACTTTGTGGTCGAGGACAAGGGCACGGAAATATACCGGCCTGACGCCCTGCACAACTTCGCACTCTATCTCGAAGGCCATTGGTACTCGCTCACAGCCCGTCCCGGCACCTACAACGACAGCGACCCCATCGGCGTGCTCGACGTCACCATCTCGTCGGACCTCATCCTCCGCGACATCATCGGCATCACCGACCTCCGCACCGACAAGCGCATCGACTTCGTCGGCGGCATCCGCGGACTCGAAGAACTCAAGCGCCGCGTCGACTCGGGAGAGATGGCATTCGCCCTCGCGCTCTACCCCGTGAGCATGAAGCAGCTGATGGACATCGCCGACACCGGCAACATCATGCCGCCCAAGACCACGTGGTTCGAGCCCAAGCTCCGCTCGGGCCTCGTCATCCACTCGCTCGAATAAGCCTGTCCGACAGTTCCACAGATACACCAATCCCCGGCCTTCCCCGTCAAACAGGGAGCGCCGGGGATTGTCGATGTTATGCCGCCTCTAATGCCGTGGAACGCATATAAAACAGTAATCTTCTGCTTATTGATTCAGCAGATAGTCATAAGCAGGACGTATCGCTATATCATATCCGCTCTGAGATATATCTTCTTCGACATGGTCCGTAAGAAGAAGAAGATTGGTGCAGCCGGTCCGCCTTGCAGCCAACAGAAGACCGGAAATCTCGCGTTTCCTGGTCTTCGCCGAAGATATATCATATGAGACCTGCACGGCAAGAACCGTCTTCCGACCATCGCAGACAAGGAAATCGCACTCACCTGAACGGTCATTAAAATAATATATATCGAATCCCTGAGCCTTGTATCGCCGGAGCAGTTCCAGATACACTATGGTTTCGAGGCGCCATCCAAGATTATCTCCGGCAAAAGCATCCGAGCGTTTATTCATCAATGCCACATCGATAGGATATACCTTCTCACCCGTCATGCGGAGCCGACTCTTGGCTGAATATTTGTGCAAACCTACAAGCAGATATGCCTGTTTAAGATAACCGAGATAATTCTTTATGGTGTGCTGCGACTTGATTCCGAATGATTCCTGAAGCACACGCTCCGCCACGACGGTGGGCGCGACATTCAGAAGATGATGCGAAATCTCTTCAAAAGTCGAAGTATGTATTATCTTGAAACGCTGCTCGATGTCGCGTTTCAGAATATTGTTTACCAATCCTTCTATATAATCGCGATGATTGCTTATCGTCAGCAACTCCGGAAATCCGCCTTGCTGCAGGTAGCAGTCAAACGCCGCTCTCCGTGCAGCTATTGCCTGAGTGGAGCGAGACTTCACGTCGACATTCTTTATGTCGCAATACTCCGCAAAAGAGAAAGGGAACAAGGAGATGGAATGATGACGACCGGTAAGATGTGTCGCGAGTTCTCCGCTAAGAAGTTTGGCGTTGGAACCGGTTATCACTACGTGCATCTGACGGCGCAAAAGACGGTTTACGAACAGATACCATTCCGGAATATTCTGTATCTCGTCAAGAAAAAGATAATCGAAATTCCCATTTATTTTGTACAGAACCTCCAGGACATCGTTGAGGTCCTCGCCTCTCAGATGCACGAGACGCTCATCGTCAAAATTTACATATGCGAATTTCACACCTCTTCGCATCAGCGCATTATAGCAAAGCGTTGATTTACCACTGCGCCGCACGCCAATCACTACCTGAGCCTGAGTGCTGTCAAGATCTATATGCTCCTCTTCCTTACGTCTGCAAAAACGCAAGTTCCGCTTTAATGCAAGCTCCTCAGCCTGATCAGTCAGTATAGTCTCGAGTATCCTTTTGTCCATAAGCGCACATTATAGGCTACAAAGATACGAAACTTTTCTCAAAATGCACTATTTTACACCAATTGCATCATTCAAAATGCACTATTTTACACCAATTACAGCTATCAAGACGCATTATTTTACATCTAAGCTACGATACATGGCTGAACATCCGCCAATTATCTCATTCTGTCATCAGAACGAGAAATGAAGAGCCACGCGGACGCCCTGACGGTCGATCGGATAGGGTACGTTGAGGTAGTTGAGGCGGCGGACGTAGTCGATGCGGAGTATGCTCAGGATGTTGTCGAGACCGGCGGAGACTTCCATATAGGGTGCGTGCATGCTCACGCGGGCTGCATCCTGAGGGAAGACGGGCAGGTCGGAGTCAGGGCCGGGACGGTTGCGGTCGGACAGGCGACCCCACATGCCGCTGAAACTGATGACCTCTCGTAGCCCGAGGCGCTTCAGGCCCGGTATGAGATTGAAGAGAGCGCCGCGCAGATTCCATGACGCATGGAGCGACACGTAGGTGGAGTTGATGAATTCCATCGGATTCATCAGCGCGAATGAGCCGGGCTGAATGGTGTACGACAGGTTGGAGTTCGGAATGAGCAGTTCGGTAAAGGGCGCCGTGCTCCACACATGACCCATGTCGAGCTGAGTGGTGAGCGCACCGAGTATCGACAGGCGGAAGCGCTTCGAGAACGAGAACTCCGTGCGGTTGAAGCCGTAGTCCGAGCCGCAGAAGCGCGCGGGAGCGTAGCGGTGCGACAGCATGAACACAGGCACATCCTTGTCGGCCGGAATACGGAACGACTTGGACTGGAAGAATTTTTCGCCCGGCGCATAGCGCAACTGAGCCTCGAACACCACCTCGTCGAAGTGGCCGAGCCGGTGTCCCGAGCCTGTGACGAACTGAAGATACCTCGACGGTTCCTGACGGATGTGCTCTGCCTTGAGTGCCACCGAGAAGTGGTTGGCAAGCTCGAGAGTGTACTCCAGACGGGTGTCGCGGCGATATGAGAACTGCGCGTCGGACATGCGCGAGAGGGAGAGCACGAAGTTGTCGGCATTGGTGTAGAGATAGTGCGAGCCGAGACGGTCGATGTCGTAGCGATGTGTCAGGCGCAACGAATGTACGGGAAATTCACGCGAATGGTAGTCCTTGGCATTGAAGGAATACTCCGCCTCGGCGCTGTACTTCCACTTGCGGTCGCGGAAACCGTAGGCCACATATCCGCGGCCGAACCAGTGCGACGAGAGGTTGGCCGTGGTCATGCCTCCGGCGCGCAGTCGCAGACCTTCAAGCGAGTTATAGCTCGCGAATGTGTTGACGGGTCCGATGTCGAAGCGGCTGTCGTGCCCCGTGCCGACATAGCCCTGGAAGAGTATCCGCAGCACTTTCTCGCTCCAGTAGAAGAATGGCTTCGTCCGCAGGCGCGACATCAGCAGGTGGGCGCGGTCCTCGCCTTCGGGCGTCGGTGTCACGCGCTCGCCCATCCAGAAGTCCGTGTCGCGGTTGGCAGCCTCGCCTTCTACGTGAACAGCCCCGAGGGCATCGAATATGGAGTCGGCATCAGCCGGACACCCGAACGAATGGTTGCGGAAGGTGCTGCGGCGCGTGGCGTAGAATTCGGGGGTGCCGGGGACGAGCGAGAACACCATCAGGAGATCGTCGGATGTTTTCAGCCGAGACCCGTCGGGGGCCTTGTCGAATGTCTGGCGTATGTTGAGCGTACGGATGAAGTTCAGATTGATTTCTTTCGGCACGGCCATCTCCACCCGTCGGATGAACATGGTCGTGTCGCCGACGGGCACGTAGACGTGGCCCGTGAAGCCGAACGACGACTTATTGCGCGGATAGAAGGCCAGCGCTATGTGACGCTCGTCCGAGCCGGGGATGACCGCGGCGCTGTCGACGAGATAGAATCGGTAGAAGTCAGGCGCTATGGCCGACAGCGGACTGACGAAAGTATTCTTAAGCAGCTTGATATCGTTATCGTACAGGTCCACCTCGCGGAAAAGCTCGTGCAGGGCGGTCATGACATTCTTCGCATCGGCAATCTCGTCGATGCCGTTGCTTCTGAATCCGCGCTCCACTGTGCGTGCCGTCGCCCCTTCGCGCCGCCACAGTTCGGTGGTCGCCGTCTCTTTCAGCGAGAGATTCAGCACGGGCTTGCCGTCGATTTCCGAACTGTCGACATGCTCTATCAGAACCGGATATTGACGGAGCAGCACCGATGATGCCGTCGTGTCGAAGTCATTGATACCGAAGGCTATGCGCTCGTACTTGTCGTAGGAGTACCAGTCGTTGCGCCGAGGGTCGGTCAGGTCGCGGGCACGGCGGATGCGTCGGGCGAACTCGACGGCCGGATTGTTCTTCTTGCTGTACTTGCCTTTGCGCACAACCACCTCCTTCAGCTCCTGCGCCTGCACAGACAATGGTATGTCGTAGAGATTGTGCGACGTAGGCCGAACGGCCACCGTCCGCGGCGCATAGCCCTGGCATGAGGCCGTCAGCGAGTCGGTTCCGGCAGGTACATTGAATTCGAAGATGCCGCGGCTGTCGGCCACGGCGGACACACCCGACGGATGCGCCGACACCGATGCGTACGGCAGTCCCTGAAGAGTCCCGGAGTCGCGTACGATACCTCTGATATATGTCGACGCACTGACAGCCCCGGCGGCTTCGAGCACCGCTGCCGCTATCATGAGCGCAAAAAGGAGAGAGATGTGGCGATGTATCTTCAATTTTTTGTTTACCTTTACTGAAATTTTTGGAACCTTACGACATATGGCAACTGAAATAGAACGCAAGTTTCTCGTCAAAGACATGAGTTTCAAAGCCCTGGCCACATCGGTCGTCGAACTGGCCCAAGGCTATCTCTCGACCGACGCCGACGCCACCGTACGCGTGCGCACAAGCGGCGACAGCGCGTGGATCACCGTCAAGAGCCGCAACCGGGGCGCCGTCCGCGGCGAATGGGAGTACGCGGTGCCCGTAGCCGATGCCCGGGAGATGCTTGACCGATGCTGCGGCGACCGCAAGATAGTCAAAACACGCTACATCGTCGATGCCGGCGAGGGGCTGAACTGGGAGATCGACGTATTTCACGGACGTCACGAAGGACTCGTCGTGGCAGAAATCGAGCTGCCCGCGACCGACACGCCCTTCGCGCGTCCGGAGTTCATAGGCCGGGAAGTGACCGGCAACCCGGCCTACTACAATTCCGTTCTCTGCAAGGTCTGACGCAGCCGGTTCGTCAGCGGCGCACGAGGCGCACCACGTTCTCGACGTGCTGCGTGTGGGGGAACATGTCGACAGGCTGCACTGCCTCCACACGATAGCTGCCGTCGAGCAGCGTCAGGTCGCGGGCCTGCGTGGCGGGATTGCAGCTCACATAGACGATGACGGGCGGACAGGCGCGAAGGATGGTGTCCACCACATCGCCGTGCATACCGGCACGCGGAGGGTCGACTATCATCACGTCGGGTGCTCCGTGCTCAGCGATGAATTCGTCGGTGAGGACGTCCTTCATGTCGCCGGCGTAGAATATGGTGTTGTCGATGCCGTTGCGCTCGGAATTGACCTTGGCGTCCTCGATGGCCTCGGGCACATACTCGATGCCCACCACGCGGCGGGCGCGGCGGCTCACGAAGTTGGCTATCGTGCCGGTGCCCGTGTAGAGGTCGTACACCAGTTCGTCGCCGGTCAGACGGGCGAAGTCGCGCACGACCTTGTAGAGCTCGTAAGCCTGACGCGAATTGGTCTGGTAGAACGACTTGGGACCTACGCGGAATCGCAGACCCTCCATCTCCTCCTCGATGAAGTCCTTCCCCTTGAAGAGATGCACGTCGAGGTCGGCGAAAGTGTCGTTGACCTTCGTATTGATGACATACATGAGCGATGTCACCTCGGGGAACTCCGCGGCGAAGGCCTCGAGCAGGGCCTTGAGATCGTCGGGACGGTCGTCGCCGACAACGAGCACCACCATGATTTCGCCCGTCGACGCTATGCGCACCATCATCGTGCGCAGGAAGCCTTCCTGAGCCTTGAGGTCGTAGAACGGCAGTCCGTGAGCCTTGCCGTAGTCCTTGACGAAGCGGCGCATGCGGTTCGATATATCGTCCTGAAGCCAGCAGCGGTCGATATCGAGCACCTTGTCGAACGCGCCCGGAATGTGGAATCCGGCGGCATTGCGGTCAGGGAACTCCTCGCCCGACGCGAGCTGTTCGAAGGTGAGCCAGCAGCGGTTCGAGAAAGTGTACTCCATCTTGTTGCGGTACTCCCATATCTCCTTACTGCCGAGGGCGTCAGGAATCTCGGGCAGCTCGACCTTGGCTATGCGCTCCAGGGCGTCGACCACCTGCTGGCGCTTGCACTTGAGCTGATAGTCGTAGGGCAGATGCTGCCAGCGGCAACCGCCGCACACCGTGAAGTGCCGGCATGACGGCGTCACGCGGATATCCGACGGCTTGCGCATGGCGGCGATGCGGCCCTGCGCATATGACTTTTTCTTCTTCTCTATCTTGATGTCCACACGGTCGCCCGGCGCACCGAACGGCACGAACACCACCATATCGTCGACGCGAGCCAGCGCATTGCCTTCCGCGGCCACATCGATTATCTCGACATCCTCCAGCAGAGGAAGTTCTTTACGTTTTCTTGCCATTGCTATAATTAATAGGAGTGCAAAGGTAACACTTTTTTGGCGGAGGGCAAAATCACACCGGATCAATCATCCCGGGATTACGTTCGACAGGTGAATAGCCCGTAGTGGCATCAAAACAAGTCGCATCCGTTCCGGGAAAATCATAAATCATGCGTTTTCGGACTTCGTCAATACCTTCAAAGACCGTGAACCATATCGACCAATAACCTCTCAGTCTGATAAAATCTATCAGACAGTCAATATCAAGACAACCGTGAAGATATTTATTGCGGTAACGGCATGCAAGGTCCCACGTTTCTTTCCGTTTCATACATCTTCTGTCTCCGGGCGAAGATGTCCTGGGCGTTTTGTCGAGTCCAACAAGGGTAAGAAGAGTCTGAGCCTTTGTCCGTGAGAGACCTGCCAGCATAGGATTGACAGTTACCACACCTCCTGCATCATATCGCAGACTCAAAAAAGTATTATTAAGGTGCGGGAAATGACAATCTCCGGGAAGCGCCACCGTATTTCCTTTATTGTCTGTGCCGTTACATGTCGCGCACCCGAGCAGAAAATTATCCCATTTGAATTCAAGATGCGAGTATCCCAATTTCGGGTCCTTCGGAAGTATATGTTCTACATGCAGGTCTCTTTCATAGGGATAAACGGCCTCACAGTACACGCATCCACAACCAAAATTGTGGCATAGTACCGGCTTCGCCGCGCCATACGGCATGTACTCATCCATCACGACATGCGAAGTGCCATCATCCATTGTCAGAACAGTTCCGACACGATACTTTTCAATCGGTCTCATTCCGGCTATTCCTTTCCAGTTTCATAAGAGCGACGTAAGCCGGATCATCAGAGAATTCCAGTTCAATCTCGTCAAGCCTACGCTTCACGTCATTGGCTTCTGCATCAGCGCCCTTTGATTGTTTAACAAGCTGGTAATACTCTTCTGCAGCGTCTACCATCTCATTATATCGGGCGCTACGCCGTGTCGTCATATTCATTTCTGACAAAGCGATTTCTTCGACACTCCTCATATTGGCGTCTGTACTGCCTTTGTGACCGTCAAGAGTGATTATATTCTTATTCTCAACGCTCTGGATAATAAAAGGAGAGTGGCTTGAGACAATGAACTGAATCATGGGAAATGCCCGTCGCAGGTCTGTAAGGATATGTGTCTGCCAGCGAGGATGAAGATATAAATCGACTTCATCTATAACAACGACCCCCGGTGTCTTCCTGACAGCATCCCGACCGAGGAACCCGTTCAGTTCTATGCAACGATATGCAATTTCGGCTACTATACAGATAACGGCTTTAAATCCGTCACTCATATTTTCGAAAGTCTGATATTGAGCCGGTTCGTCGCGCACGCCGATCAGCGCTATGAACTCATTGTTTTTCGAGTCCACTTCAATATTCGACATCGCCGGAATAGCATCTGCAAGTGCTTGCATGAAGGCCTCACGCGTCCCGGCGAACTCCCTCTCTTTCGAAAGATTCGAATCATACCTGTACAGCCAGTCAAAAGTGCTCTTGAAGTCCACAGTCTCAAGCAATGCCGACTTATAAGCCTTCTCAATGCGTGATTCTCTCGCCTTTCGTTTGTTGGCTGAGCGGTAATCATTGTCAATCCGCTTTACCCCAAATGACAGGACCAAGGGGTAGATAGCATTTTCATCCGAATCCTTAGAACTCCTGGCACTTTCCATATCCGAGGCAAGACGAATCAATTCTCCGGCACATTTCTGACTGTGAGTAGTCGTTCCTCCCTTGAACTCCCTATACCACTGCACTGATACCGGTTCGCTTATATAATCGCCTGCATCATCTCTCTTGGTAATAAAGAATTCACCTGCCACATCGATACGCGTACTTTCAGGATTATTGAAGAAATCCTTCTTATCCTCGTCAAAGCGGCGAAATACATCTGACTGAGAGAAATTCATGCTATATGGTTTTCCAGAAGGCAATCCTTTCAAAGATTTCAGATATGCTCCCAAAGATACCAGCACCGATTTAAGAAGTGTGGTTTTGCCCGTGGTATTATTACCCACGACCACAGTCAGACTTGGATCAAAACAGAATGTTTCATTTTCGAAACCTCTGAAATTTCTTATTTTGAGAGATTTGATTCGCATGGAAGAGTTCTTTAGATGTACAAAGTTAGTGAAATTTTTCGTAATTTTGCATCTATGTTACCGAAAGTGTGCTTTGTTACTACCACGCGTGCCGACTGGGGGCTCCTCATGCCTCTGGCCCGGAGCCTGCGCGACAGCCGGCGAGTCCAAGTCGGGATTATCGCCGGAAATATGCACTTGCTGCCGGAGTACGGCATGACTGTCAACGAGATAACGGATGCCGGATTCTGCGTCGACGCCCGTGTGCCGCTCGTGCTCGACGACGACAGCGAGTGCGCCCGCGCACGTGCCATGGGAGCGTTCACAGCAGGTATAGCCGACGCCTTAGGGCAACTGCGGCCCGATGCCGCCGTAATGCTCGGCGACCGCTACGAGATGCTGGCGGCTGCCTCGGCGGCGGCCGTGATGCACATCCCGGTGATTCATATCGCCGGCGGCGAGATTTCTGAAGGGGCAGTCGACGACTCGTTCCGCCATGCCATCACCAAGCTCTCGTCGCTCCACCTCACGGCCACCGACGACTACCGTCGCCGCGTCATACAGATGGGCGAACAGCCCGACCGGGTGGTGAACACAGGCGCCATCGGCGTATGGAACGCCATGAACATCGACCCGCTGCCCGTCAGCGCGCTCGAAGAATATCTCGGCATGGACCTGCGCCACTCCCCCACCCTCCTGGTCACCTACCATCCGGCCACCAACGACACCTCGGCATCGCCGGCCGACAAACTCAGGGAACTTTTCAAGGCCCTCGACCGCTTCGAAGGCTGCAACGTCGTCATCACGCACCCGAACAACGACGCCGGCGGACTCGGACTCCTTCCGCTAATCGAGGACTACGCCGCCGCACACCCCGACCGCGTGCGGAGCGTGGCGTCGCTCGGCATGCTGCGCTATCAGAGCCTGCTCAGAGTCGTCAAGGCCGTCGTCGGCAATTCGTCGAGCGGCATCGTGGAGGCGCCTTCGGCAGGAGCGCCCACCGTAGACATCGGCATACGCCAGCGCGGACGCCTCGCCGGCCCGTCAGTGATACACTGTGCCGACGATGCCGACTCGATAGCCGAGGCTATCGCCGAAGCGCTGTCCGACCGCATGCAGCTCGTGGCAAGCCGACGCGAGAATCCATACTTCAAGCCAGACACCCTCGGGCTCATGACCGACGCCGTGCTCCGATTCGTAGGGAATATGCCCGGCGATGTGCTCACTAAAAAATTCTACGACCTGTGAAACCTCTCTATATAATCCCTGCCCGCGGAGGGAGCAAGAGCATACCGCGGAAGAACATCAGGCCCCTCGGCGGCAAACCGCTGATAGCCTACACCATTGCGGCCGCCCTCGAAGCCGCCGCACAGCTGGGCGGCCACGTCATGCTCTCGACCGACGACACCGAGATAGCCTCCGTGGCGCGCTCGTGCGGCCTGACTGTGGACTACATGCGTCCTGCAAGCCTCGGACTCGACACCACCGGCAGCCGCGAGGTGATGCTCGACGCCATGGACTGGGCCACGGCGCATGGCATCTGCTACGACTGCGTGATACTACTCCAGCCGACGTCGCCCCTGCGCACTGCCGGCCACATCCTTGAGGCCGCACAGCTCTATGATGACGCCGTACGCCGCGGCGAGCACGTCGACATGGTCACATCAGTATGCCCCTCGGGCGTGAATCCCTACTACAACCTCTTCGAGACCGACGCCGACGGCTACATGCACGTATGCAAGGGCCACGGCCTGTATACGCGGCGCCAGGACTGCCCCGAAGTCTACCAGCAGAACGGTGCTGTCTACGTCATCAATCCGCAGTCCCTGCGCAAGATGAACCTCGGCGAGTTTCCCCGCCGCATTCCGCACATCATGCCTGCCGAATGCAGCATAGACCTCGACACGCCTGCCGACTGGGAAGCCGCCGAAAAACATTTTCTGAAATGAACGACCACAGATATATCATACACGCCGGCGCCACTGTCCGCGAGGCTCTCGTGCAGCTCAACACTCTGCCGGGCGCCACGATGGTGCTCTTCGTCACCGACGGCGGCGGACGTCTGCTCGGCACCGTCACCGACGGCGACATACGGCGCGCGCTGATACGCGGCACAAGCCTCGACAGTCCCGTCACTGAGGCGGCTCACACCGACTTCCGCTATATCCGCCTCGGCAGCCGCGACGTGGCAGCCATGAAGCGCTGCCGCGAGTCAGGCATCACACTGCTGCCGGTGCTCGACGGCGACGGCCGTCCTGTCGACATCATCGACCTGACGCGCCGCCACACGATGCTGCCACTGCGCGCCGTCATCATGGCCGGAGGCCGTGGCGAACGGTTGCGCCCGGCCACCCTCACCACCCCCAAGCCGCTCCTGCGCATCGAGGGGAAGGCCATCATCGACTACAACATCGAGGCTCTGGCGGCATGCGGCATAGATGACATCACCGTCACGACGCGCTATCTGGCCGAGCAGCTCGACGAGCACTTCAGCCGTCCTGTGGCAGGCATACAGGTGAAGACCGTACGCGAGACCGAACCGCTCGGCACCATAGGCTCGGTGACGCTGACCGACGTGGCACGGGACGAGGGCGACACACTGGTGATGAACTCCGACCTGCTCACCACCGTGTCATTCGAGGAGATGTACCTGCACCACACCGACATGCACGCAGACGTCACCATAGCCGTCGTGCCCTATCAGGTGTCAGTGCCCTACGCCATACTCTCGCTGGACGACGAACATCCCGGTCTGGTGCGCGGCATCGAGGAGAAGCCCTCCTACTCCTACTACGCCAACGCCGGAATATACATCTTCGGCAACCACGTGCTGCGGCGTCTGCAGGATGGTGTGCGCTGCGACGCCACCGACCTCGTGGACCGCGCCATAGCCGACGGACTCCGTGTGACCTACTACCCCATCAAAGGCACATGGATCGACGTGGGCTCGCCCGTGGACTTCCGGCAGGCAGGCGAACTCATCAGGCACCACAACTCGATGAACAGCACCCGCTGACGGCGCCCGAGCACAAAAACGCCCTCCGGGTGTTATATAGTTACATACAACTGACAAAAATACACTCTCAGATATGGCTGACTCAAACTTCATAGACTACGTAAAGATACTCTGCCGCTCGGGCAAGGGCGGCGCCGGCGCATGCCACTTCTACCGGGCCAAGTACGTCCCCAAAGGCGGTCCTGACGGCGGCGACGGCGGACGCGGCGGACACATCATACTCCGCGGCAACCGCAACATGTGGACGCTGCTTCCGCTCAAATACCGCCGCCACATCTTCGCCGGCAACGGCGGCTCCGGTTCGGCCGGACGGAGTTCGGGCAAAGACGGCGAGGACGTCACTGTGGACGTGCCATGCGGCACCGTCGTATTCGACGCCGAGACCGGCGAATACCTCACCGAAGTGACCGACGACGGTCAGGAAGTGAAGCTGCTCAAAGGCGGACGCGGCGGACTCGGGAACTGGAATTTCAAGAGCTCGACCAACCGCACTCCGCGCTACGCACAGCCCGGCGAACCGGCCATAGAGCGCTCCGTCATCCTCGAGCTGAAGATGCTCGCCGACGTGGGTCTTGTGGGATTCCCCAACGCAGGCAAGTCCACGCTCCTGTCGGCAGTGTCGGCGGCCGAACCCAAGATAGCCGACTATCCCTTCACCACCATGGAACCGCAACTCGGCATCGTGTCGTACCGCGACAACCGCTCCTTCGTCATGGCCGACATCCCCGGCATCATCGAGGGCGCCAGCGAGGGCAAGGGCCTCGGACTCCGCTTCCTCCGCCACATCGAGCGCAACGCAGTTCTCCTCTTCATGGTGCCGGCCGACGCCGACGACATCGCGCGCGAATACAGCATCCTGCTCGGTGAGCTCGAGAAGTTCAATCCCCAGCTGATGGACAAGGAGCGCGTGCTGGCCATCTCCAAGTCAGACCTCCTCGACGACGAACTCCGAGAGGAAATCGAGAAGACCCTTCCCGAAGGCGTTCCACACGTATTCATCTCGGCGGTCAGCGGATACGGCATCGACAGGCTCAAGGACATGCTCTGGACTGCCATCACCGACGACCGCAACCGCATCGACGCCCCCGACATCATACACCGTCCGCTCGACGGACACCACCGCGTGCGTGAGGAGGACGACTTCATCTTCGAGTACACTCCCGACGAGACCGACGAAGAGGCCGAAGACCTCCGCTGCATCAGTCCCGACGCATGGGCCGACGACATCGACTGGGATGACGCCGACATCGACGAGTCCGACAGCCGTAACGATGACGGCGATGACGACGATGATGATGACGACAACGACGCATTCCTCTACGAAGCCATCAATGACGACCGCCAATGAGCACCGTAGACGAGACTTTCCGGCGGGTGCGGCAGCGTCTTCAGCAGGTACTCGGACCTGACGAAGGCGACGCCGCGGCGCGGATAATATTCGAGGACACGGCAGGCTACGACCGGAAGTACCTCTTCATGAACGGCGACCGCGAGATGCTGCCCTTCACTGCCGAAAAAATCGACCGCGTGGCCGACCGTGTGGCCGCCGGCGAACCCGTGCAGTACGCCGTGGGGAAAGCGCGGTTCATGGGCAACGACTACCGCGTGACCCCTGCCGTGCTCATCCCGCGCCCCGAGACGGCCGGACTCGTCGACATGATATGTAAGGAATACGACGGACGCAGCGACCTGCGCGTGCTTGACATAGGCACAGGGTCGGGCTGCATAGCCATATCTCTGGCACGGGCACTTCCGTTCAGCTCCGTGACTGCCTTCGACATATCGGCCGAAGCCCTCGCGGTGGCGCGCGACAACGCCCGCTCGCTCGGTGTGTCCGTAGACTTCAGGCAGACCGACATCCTCAAGGCCGAGCCCGGAGGCGACAGCCGCTCCTTCGACATCGTGGTGAGCAATCCCCCCTACATATGCCGCAGCGAGGGCGCCGACATGGACGCGCGCGTCCTTGACCACGAACCGGCGCAGGCGCTCTTCGTGCCCGACGACGACCCGCTGCTCTTCTACACCGCCATCGGCCGCTACGCCCTCGGCGCACTGAAGCCCGGAGGCACGCTGTGGTTCGAGATAAACGCCCTGTATCACGCCGACGTCGTGGCCATGCTGCTGCGTCAGGGCTACTCCGACGCCGAGGCTTACCGCGACTACCGCGGACTGTACCGCTATGTAAGAGCCGTATGTTCAGCCGACTGAAGAAGAAAGAACTGCGCCCCGAAGCCGCGCTGATACGCTGCGAGGAACTCTGCGCCCGTGCCGAGCAGTGCGAATTCGAGCTGCGGCGCAAGCTGTCGGGCTGGGGGATAGGCGAAGAGGACTGCGATGCCATCATCAGTTCGCTCACACGCCGACGCTTCCTGGACGAAAACCGCTATGCCGCCGCCTTCGTCCGCGACAAATACCGCTTCGCGCGCTGGGGACGCCGCAAGATCACGATGGCCATGCAGCAGAAGCGCATCGACCCCGACACCATCGACGAGGCTCTCGGACAGATTGACGAGGACGAGTATCAGGCCATCCTCTCTAAGCTGCTGACCATGAAAGCACGGACGATGGAGCGGCCCCTCAGCTACGGGGACCGCACGAAACTCTTCCGCTACGCCTTGTCGCGCGGATTCGAGAGCGGACTCGCATCCTCCCTGATAAAGAAACTGACATCACGATAACCGACACACTCGAGACATACCACCCCTGACTATCCGATTCTATGAGAAGACTTCCGAACACCTTTATTGCCTTTTTACTCCTTACACTCACCTCTGTCCTCGCCGCCGGAGCGGCACAACCCGAAATAGTCACGAAATCACAGCGCGGCTCCTTCCCGATAGTCGGTGACAAAGGCGTGGCTGCCGCTTTCTACGTCGACGCGGCCGACGCTGAAGTTGTGCGTACGGCAGCCGACGCCGTGGCGTCCGACATCCTGCTTATCACGGGCATCAGGCCCGAGGTGACTGCCGACATCGCCGGCAGGCGCTACCCCGTCATCGCCGGCACGCTCGGCAGTTCGGCACTCGTCGACGAGATGGCGCGCCGCGGCAAAATCGATACCGCCGGTGTGGCAGGACGCTGGGAAGCCTACGGACTCGCCGTGGTCGACAGTCCCGTCAAAGGCGTCAAAAAGGCGCTCGTAGCCTACGGCTCGACACCACGCGGCACGGCCTACGCCCTCTTCGAGCTGTCGCGTCTGATGGGTGTTTCGCCCTACGTGTGGTGGGCCGACGTAAAACCCGAGCCGCGGAAAGCGCTCTTCGCCACCCGCGGAAGCCTGAAGGTCGGCGAGCCGTCGGTCAAGTTCCGCGGCATCTTCATCAACGACGAGGACTGGGGACTGACGCCCTGGGCCGCAAAGAACATAGACAGCAAGTACAACAACATCGGCCCCAACACCTACGCACGCGTCATGGAGCTGCTGCTGCGCCTGCGCGCCAACGTGCTGTGGCCGGCCATGCACCTGTGCTCCGAAGCCTTCTGGGCCAACAAGGACAATCTCCCCGTGGCGCACAAATACGACATAGCCCTCGGCTCGAGCCACTGCGAGCAGATGCTCCGCGACAACGAGTGGGAGTGGCGGCGCTATGAGGACGGCACCGGCACATATGAGAACTGGAACTTCGTCACCAACACCGACCGCATCAAGCGCTACTGGGAAGAGCGCGTGGCCGAAAGCAAGGGCTACTCGGCCATGTACACCCTCGGCATGCGCGGCGTCCACGACTGGGGTATCAGCGGATATCCCTCGACCGAGGACAAGGTGTGCGGACTCACCGAAATCATCGCCTTCCAGCGCTCGCTCATTGCCAGGCACATCGGCGACCCGACGAAGGTTCCGCAGATTTTCATCCCCTATAAGGAAGTGCTCGACGCCTACAACGCCGGTCTGCAGGTGCCCGAGGACGTCACCCTGACATGGGTCGACGACAACCACGGCTACATCCGCCAGCTCCCGACCGAGGCCGAGCAGACACGCAGCGGCGGCCACGGCGTCTATTATCACCTGTCGTACTGGGGCACGCCCGAGGACTATCTGTGGATATGCTCCACGTCGCCCTCGCTCATCAGCTACGAGCTGGTGAAGGGCTACGAGAACGGCATCCGCGACCTGTGGGTCATCAACGTGGGCGACATCAAGCCGGCCGAAGCCGAGCTTGAGTTCTGCATGGACCTGGCATGGGACGTCGACAGCTGGCAGCCGTCGGAGGCATGGAAGTACAGCCGCCACTGGGCCGCAAAGACATTCGGCGACGACGTAGCCGACGACATTGCCGACATTAAGCTCCGCTACTACCGTCTGGCGGCAGCCGCCAAGCCGGAGCACGTGTTCCGCGTAGCGTTCACCGAAAGCGAGATTGAGAGCCGCCTGCGCGAATACGCCGCCATCGCCGCCAAGGCCGACAGCGTGCGCGCACGCATACCCGCACGGCTCCGCGACGCCTACTTCGAGATGGTCGAATATCCAGTCAAAGGCGCATGGTACATGAACGTCAAGACGCTGCGTGCCCGTCAGGGCGAGGCATACGCCGCTCAGGTGCACCACGCCCACCAGTGCATCGACAGCATCACGGCCATCTACAATACCGGAATAGCCGACGGCAAGTGGAACGGCATGATGGACTGCCGCCCGCGCCGTCAGCGCCAGTTCGACCTGCCGGAGATTGCGGCAAAGCCTATGGCCGCCGGGCCGGCGTTCAGTACGGTCGAGGCCGCGGCGTACACAGGTTCGCGCGGAGTGTTCGACGAGTTCGAGGGTCTCGGCACAGGCCGGAGCAGCATCGCCGTGTGGCCGATGGACTATACGGAGTATGACGCCGCATCGTGCCGGGCAGCCGCTCCGTACGTGGAGTACACCGTGCCCGTGCGCAAGGGCGACAACCGCATCGAGATACGCTGCGTGCCCACATTCCCCGTCCACAGCGGACGCGACCTGCGCATGGCCGTGGCCGTCGACGGCGGAGAGCCGCAGCTATGCTCGCTCAAGACCGTGGCCACGCAGGGCAAGTGGCACGACACGGTGCTGCGCGGCTACAACGACGCCACCGTCAGCCACACGGCGGCAGCCGACGGCACCGTCACCCTCAGGGCCTACCTGCTTGACCCCGGCATAGCCCTGAGCGAGATACGCAGCATACACGACAGCGCTCAGTTCTGACCGCGGCGGCTGTTGTTGCTGCCGCCCGTACTGCCCGAGGGTACCTGAACACCTCCGCCCTGGCCGCCACCGCCCTGGTTGCTGCCGGGGCGCTGTATTATGGCCGGACCGGGATTGCTGCCGTTGAGATCGGGCATGCCGTTCATGCCTGGCCGCAGATTCTGCGACGGTCTCGGGATGTTATTATGCGGAGGCCTGACAGGACCGGGGCCGCCGTTGACCGGGGGCAGGCCGGGGGCTATCGGCGGACCGGGATTCCATACGGGGCTGTTCCAGTAATTCCAGTAGTAAGGATAGCCGGCGCCGTAATTATCGTAGTAATAGTAGTAGGGCGAGTCAGGGCCCGAACTCACGTCGACCCCGAGTCCGAGATCGGCGCACGAAGCGGTCATGACGGCCGCCGCGGCGGCGAGGAGAATGTATTTCACTTTCATAATAGTAATCCTCTTTTTATAATATTATAACAATCATGCGGCCCGAATGGTCGCGGCGAGGCCTCTTATATAAAGTTTTTTTCGTAACTTTGCGAAAATTTCTCCAAGATGAAGAATATCCGCAATTTCTGCATAATAGCGCACATCGACCACGGCAAATCGACCCTGGCCGACCGTCTGCTTGAATATACCGACACCGTGGCCGCCAAGGATATGGAGGCCCAGGTGCTCGACGACATGGATCTCGAGCGCGAACGAGGCATCACCATCAAGAGCCACGCCATACAGATGGAGTACGAGCTTGACGGAGAGAAGTATATCCTCAACCTCATCGACACTCCGGGACACGTCGACTTCTCCTACGAGGTGTCGCGCTCCATCGCCGCCTGCGAGGGCGCGCTCCTGATAGTCGACGCTTCGCAGGGCGTGCAGGCCCAGACCATCTCCAACCTGTACATGGCCATCGACAACAACCTCGAGATCATCCCCGTAATAAATAAGGTGGATCTCGACTCGGCCAATCCCGAGGAAGTGGAGGACGAAATCATCGACCTGATCGGCTGCAAGCGTGAGGAAATCATCCGTGCGTCGGGCAAGACCGGCATCGGCATTCCCGAGATTCTCCGCGCAATCATCGAGCGCGTGCCCGCTCCCGAAGGCGACCCCGAGGCACCGCTGCAGGCACTGATATTCGACTCTGTGTTCAATCCTTTCCGCGGCATCATCGCATACTTCAAGATTGTCAACGGCACCATCCGCACCGACGACTTCGTCAAGTTCGTCTCGACAGGCAAGGAGTACCACGCCGACGAAATCGGCGTGCTGAAACTCGAAATGTCGCCGCGTCCCGTCCTCTCGGCCGGAAACGTAGGCTACATCATATCAGGCATCAAGACCAGCCGCGAGGTCAAGGTGGGCGATACCATCACCCACGTGACCCGTCCGTGTGACGCCGCCATCGACGGCTTTCAGGAAGTAAAGCCCATGGTGTTCGCAGGCGTATATCCAATCGAGACCGAAGACTTCGAGAACCTGCGCACCTCGCTCGAGAAGCTGCAGCTCAACGACGCCTCGCTCACATTCACGCCCGAATCGTCGGCAGCACTCGGATTCGGATTCCGCTGCGGATTCCTCGGACTGCTCCATATGGAGATCATTCAGGAACGCCTCGGACGCGAATTCGACATGGACGTCATCACCACCGTGCCCAACGTAAGCTACCGTGTATACGACAAACGCGGCACCATGACCGAGGTGCACAACCCCTCCGGGCTCCCCGACGCCACCCTCATCGAGCGAATCGAGGAGCCATACATCCGTGCGTCGGTCATCACCACGGCCGAATTCATCGGTCCAATCATGACGCTCTGCCTGGGCAAGCGCGGCGAACTCGTCAAGCAGGAGTACATCTCGGGCAACCGCATGGAGATGATCTTCGACATGCCGCTGGGAGAAATCGTCATCGACTTCTATGATAAGCTCAAGAGCATCTCGAAGGGCTACGCATCGTTCGACTACCATATCCACGACTTCCGCGAGAGCAAGCTCGTCAAGCTCGACATACTCCTCAACGGCGAAAGCGTCGACGCCCTCTCCACCCTCACCCACTTCGACAACGCCGTGTCCTTCGGACGCCGCATGTGCGAGAAACTCAAGGAACTCATACCGCGCCAGCAGTTCGACATCGCAATCCAGGCTGCCATCGGAGCCAAAATCATAGCCCGAGAGACCATCAAGGCCGTTCGCAAGGACGTGACCGCCAAGTGCTACGGCGGCGACATATCGCGTAAGCGCAAACTTCTGGAGAAACAGAAGAAAGGCAAGAAGCGCATGAAGCAGATAGGCTCGGTCGAAGTGCCGCAGAAAGCCTTCCTCGCCGTGCTGAAGCTCGACTGATGCCTCCGGAATGAAAGGTGGAACCACATTTAACATTTAATAATCCGATATATAGAGTGCGATTGGCATCTATTTATTAATTTTGCCGTGCTATGGAAGTAAAACTGACTATCGATCGCGGCAATACAGCCCTGAAAGCGGCTCTGTGGAGCGATGCCGGCGGCGGCTCTATCATCGTCAGCGCCAAAGGCGACGAGACCATGCCCGCCGGCGAACTGGCGGCATCGCTGCTCGGCCGAGCAGGCATCGAAGCACGCCCGGGCGCCATTTCGGCAGCAGTCTACTGCTCCGTAGTGGCCTCAGACCGCGCCGACGACCTCGAATCACTCGGCTCTCTGTGCACCGAAGTCATCGACCTTAACGCCTCCACTCCGATGCCCCTCACCATAGCCTACCGCACTCCCGAGACTCTCGGCGCCGACCGCATCGCCGCCGTCCTCGGAGCACTGGCCATAGCAGGCGACAGCCGCCCGCTGCTGGTGTCGGACATAGGCACGGCAGTCACATACGACTTCGTGGCTCCGGGACGCATATATCTCGGAGGCAACATCGCGCCGGGCGTTCATCTGCGTCTGCGCGCACTGGCCGCGTTCACCGATACCCTTCCCGCAGTAGACCCTGACACGGGCGACACGCCTGTCTGGGGAGGCACCACCGCCGAAGCCATGCGCTCGGGCGCCGTCCGCGGCGTGGCTGCCGAGCTGGAGTACTATCACCGCGCCGCCGGCCACGACACGCTCGCCGTCCTCACAGGAGGCTCGGCGGCACTGCTTATAAAGAAAGACATTCTCACATTCGACTACATACACGACCCCTGCTTAGTGCACAAGGGCCTTTACAGCATCATAAAGAAACAATGAAACTACGAAGGTTTACAGCCATCCTCGCATTTATCGCCTCGGTACTCTGCCTCAGCGCGCAGAACGGCACCATGACTCCATATTCATCATACGGCCTTGGTGTGCTCCGCGACGGCGCCACGTCCATGCAGCGCTCGATGGGCGGAGTGGGATACGCCATGAACTCAGGCCGACAGATCAACTCGATGAACCCGGCATCATATGCCGCCATCGACACCCTCACATTCCTCTTCGACATGGGCATCACCGCCACACAGCTGTGGCAGAAGGAGCGCATCGACGGCAAGAACGTCAGCGAGTCGACCTTCGGAGGCGGACTCGACTACGCCACCATGCAGTTCCCGCTGGGCAAATATATGGGCGGCTCGGTCGGCCTTGTGCCCTTCTCAAGCGTAGGCTACTCCTTCGGCGGCGAGATTGAGAACGGCATCGACGCCCGTCAGGGTTCGGGCAGCCTCAATGAGCTGTACGTGGGCGTGGCCGGACGTCCCTTCAGGGGATTCACCCTCGGCGCCAACATCTCCTACCTCTTCGGCACCATCCTCAACGAGACCTACGCACAGCTCAACTCGGGCTCAAGCGCCGTATTCCAGCGTCAGATGATAGTCCGCGACTACCGCCTCAACTTCGGCGTGCAGTACTCGCTCCCTCTGGCCAAAGGCGACCGACTCACCTTAGGCGTCACCTTCAGCCCGGCCAAGAGCCTGCTCGGCACGGGCCGCTCGGTGAACTACGACTCACAGGAAGGCTCGACTCCCGAATTCTCCGACGAGCACAAGCTGCGCCACAACTATTCGCTGCCGTCGACCTGGGGCGCCGGCATCAACTATCAGTTCGGCCGCAAGGTCATGCTTGAGTTCGACTACACCTACCAGCCGTGGAAGGACGCCAAGTTCCGCGAGTTCAACAACTTCGACTACGCCAACCGCACAAAGTACGCCTTCGGCGCGCAGTTCGTGCCCAACTTCCGCGGCAACTACTTCAAGCGCATCAACTACCGCATCGGCGCATACTGGAGCGACGACTATCTGCGCATCGGCGGCAACCAGCTCCGCCAGTACGGCGTTACCGCCGGCTTCGGATTCCCCGTGCCGTCGTTCAAGACCATCATTAATCTCGGATTCGAATGGATGTGCCGCAAGGCTCACCCCAATCCCCTGGTCAAAGAAAACTACCTGAACATCACTCTCGGCGTCAACTTCAACGAGATGTGGTTCCGCCAGAGCAAGATATATTGATAGCCTGTGGCTGACAATAAGAACCGTACACGGCTGCTCATGCGGCTGCTTCCGGCTGTGGTCATCGCAGCCGGAATTGTCATCTGGATAGTCATCCCGGCGAAGGAAGAACCCGTCCGCTACGTCCCGAATACCGTGTCGGGCGAGCTCACACCCACGATGTCGACCACCGACGTGTCGACACTCATCAGCGACTCGGGCTACACCAAGTATCACGTCACGTCGCCGCTGTGGCAGATGTTCGAGGACGCAGAGAACCCCTTCTGGAAGTTCCCTGAAGGTCTTGAGCTCGAGCAGTACGACGAGCAGCTTATCCCCAAGTCGTCGGTCGTCTGCGACTCGGCGATATACTTCTCACGCTCGCGCCTGTGGCAACTCGACGGCAACGTGGTCATGGTGAGCACGTCGGCCGACAGCTTCCTCACCCAGCAGCTCTTCTGGGACCAGAACACGCGCAAGATATACTCCGACTCCTTCATCCACATAGTCCGCAGCGACCGCATCATCGAAGGCTACGGATTCGAGTCGGACCAGAATATGGAGTCGTACACCGTGCGCAAGCCCACCGCCATACTCCCGGCCGAGCGCATGCCAGGCAATCGCCGCACCGACAGCACGCGCACAGCCACACCCGAACGCGACACCGTAGCTGCCGCTCCGCCCACGGCCATCCCTGCCGCGACGACAGCTCCGGCGAAGCGCGGCAAGCAGCCCGAACCGGCGCGGTTCATCACACGGACCGAATCTGCCGACACCGCCGCCAAACCGGCAAAACAGGCGCCGCAGCGCATACGGCGCCGCAACGTCTGAACCATCACTTCAGAAAAACACCTCTTACACCCTCTCATACAGCACACATGGAAGTCTGGATCATCATCACATTAGTATCGCTGATATTCTCGGCACTCTTCTCGGGAGTCGAGATGGCATTCGTCACCTCCGACCGCGTGCGGATGGAACTCGACGTCAACAGCGGCGGATTCATCGCACGCATCATCAAGCGCTACTACGCCAACTCCGAGCTGTTCATCTCCACCATCCTCGTGGGCAACAACGTCATGCTGGTCATCTACGGTATGGGCGCCGCGGCTCTCATCGAGCCACAGCTTGCGAAGATATCCACCAATGAATTCTTCATCCTCGTAGGGCAGACCATCATCTCGACTCTCGTCATACTGCTGATGGGCGAATTCCTGCCCAAGACCGTGTTCGGCATCAACCCTAACTCGTCGTTCCGCATCGTGGCGCTTCCGGTCTATCTCTTCTACATCATCCTCTACCCTATCTCCGTGTTCACATCATGGCTCTCGCGCATGCTCATGCGTCTGGCAGGCATACGCGGCGATAACAAGAAGCTGCGCCTCCTCTCCCTGGGCGAACTCAACGACTACATCGAGGAGACCATCGACGACATGGAAGAGAACAAGCAGGAAGTGGAGAACGAGGTCAAGATATTCCGCAACGCCATCGACTTCTCGTCGACCCATGTGCGCGACTGCATGATACCGCGCAACGAAATAGTGGCTGTCAACATCGACACCACCACGCGCGACGAACTCGCCGACATATTCACGAGCACCGGACGCTCCAAGGTGATAGTCTACCGCGAGGACATCGACACCATACTCGGCTACATCCACGTGAGCGAGCTTTTCGACCCCTCTGTGGACTGGAAGGAGCGCATCAAGCCCGTGCTCTACACTCCCGAGAATCTCATGGCCAACATCATGATGCGCCGCCTCCTCTCGCAGAAGCGCTCCATAGCCATCGTCATCGACGAATTCGGCGGCACCGCCGGCATGCTCACCCTCGAGGACCTGATGGAGGAAATCTGCGGCAACATCGAGGACGAGCACGACAAGTCGCAGCTCACCGCGCGCGAGGTCGAGACGGGCGTATACGAGTTCTCCGGCCGCTGCGAGATAGCCGAAATCAACGAGCGCTTCGACCTCGAGATACCCGAGGACGACAGCTATCAGACCATCGCCGGATTCATCCTCCACAACACCGGTACCATCCCGGCTCAGGGCGACGAAGTTCTCATAGGCTCCTTCCGGCTCTACATCATCACCAAGTCGGCCAACCGCCTCGAACTCATCCGCGTATCACGCATCGACCCCGACACCACTGCCGAAGAGTGATGCCGGGACCGGAATCCGGACCGGGCCGGAGCGTGTGACTGTTTCTTACGTTTCTTATATTACTTCACCGGGACCAGTTCGAAGTAGTCGATATCGGGCATGAAATATGCCCATCGGCAGATATTGAACTGTATGTCATCGCGTCCGCAGTTGCGGATGGCCTCGGCGATCTTGGTGTACTGCGCCTGCTCGTCGAGGTTGCGGTGCATGCCGCCGCAGTAGTCCACTTTGATGAAGTCGTAGTTCCAGTCGATGAAATACGTGCGGCAGTCCTCCTTCTCGTAGCGGAAGGGTCCCACGTTCAGCCCGTAGGGGTGGCGGTTGCCCGAGCCGCACGTATTGTCGCCGGCATCAGAGTATATGCCAGCCTTGAGGCCCACGCTGTGTATGTAGTCCGACACGGCGCGCATGCCGTTGGGAAACTTCACGGCGTCGATGATGAGCGTGCCGTCGGCGGCACGTCCGTTCCAGAAGCCGTCGTCGATGTTGATGAATTTGTATCCGGCGGCCTTAAGTCCGGAGGCGGCCATGGCATCGGCCTGTTCCTATATAAGCTACTCGTTGATATCGAGTCCGTAGGTATTCCACGAACTCCATCCCATCAGGGGCGTGCGCTGCGCGACTGCGTCGCCGCATAAAGCCGCGGCCAGAATGCCGCAGGCTGTCAGTACTGTTACTTTTCTCATGGCGGATAGAAATATGCTTAATGTGTTCCGCATGCTTCGGTCCGTCGGCACCACAGCAGCCACAGGATGACGGCGGTGACTACGGCGCTGGCCACGGTGAGCGCAGGCGACCACAGCTCGGGCGATGCGTCGAGCGCCTCGATGCCGTGACGGCGAACGCCGTACCAGGCGGTGACGGTGTAGAGGATATTGTTCAGGACGTGGGCCGTGACAGGCACCCACAGAGAGCGCGTCCACAGGAGAAGATAGCCGAAATATGCGCCCAGCAGCAGACGGGGCACGAAGCCGAAGAGCTGGAAGTGCATGGCGGAGAAAAAAAATGCCACGGTCCACACGGCCACGTGCGCGTTGACGCCGCCCGTGGTGAGCAGGCGCTGGAAGCATCCGCGGAAGAGCAGCTCCTCCGAGAACCCGGCGAAGATGCCTACCACAAGGATATTGACTACGAGCGTACCTGCCGAGGTGCCCTGCATGAGCATGCTCATGGCCTCCCCGGCGGCGTCCTCGTAGTGACGCGCCATCTCTTCGAGACGGTGCAGCGAATCGGGAAGCGAGATGTTGGCGTTCCAGTATATGACGGCTTCCTGCACGGGAATGGATACCAGCAGCAAGGCGCCGACGCCGAGGATGGCTCCGAGCGACGGCGTCCGCAGCAGGCACAGAAGCTGTGCCGGACGGCGCGTGACAAGAAGCGCGGTGACCAGCGCCGGGATGATGAACATGAGCACGTCCTGAAGCACGGCGGCTATACGGACGGCGCCGAGGGCGTTGCCCGAGAGAAGACGCGTCAGGACGTACATCAGTCCGGCGGTGATGAGGTAGCATATGACGAACACGCAGCCCAGAAGAAGAAGACGCTGCGGCAGAGTGAGCACAAGGTCTGATTTTTTCATACTAAATTTTCAGGTAAAAAGGATTCACAAGTGCGACGTAGGCGCTGTCATGGGCGCCCGAAGCGTCGCGCAGATTGAGACGCGCGTCCTCAAGAGGACCGTCGGTCACGGAGAAATCCCACAGCAGGCGCGTGCACGGCTTCCGCGGCGAGGTGTGCACGCGCAGGATGCGGCGCAGCTTCAGGCCCGATAGTTCGGCCTCGAAGATTATATCGCGCTCGAGTTCGGCAGGGCTGACCATGCCGAGATGCCCTCCGTCAGCCAGCAGAGCGGGCGCACGGTGCAGTAGCGAGGCATAGCCGAGCGCCGACTGGTGGCGCGCGGCGGCTCGGGCGGCATCGGCCGAACGCTCGCCGGTGGTGAAATAGGGAGGATTGCTGATGACGAGGTCGTAGCGGTCCTCTCCGGGATGCCACATGGCGAAGTCGCACTCCTCCACCCCGAGCCGGTCGGCGAAAGGCGACCGGCCGAAATTGGCACGTGCAGCAGCTGCGGCACCGGGGTCAAGCTCTATGCCGGTGACACGCGCTCCGGCGCACACCTGCGCCGCGATGAGGGCGAGCACTCCCGAGCCTGTGCCGATGTCGGCCACGCGGCGTGCCTGCGGATAGGCCGTAGCGAACCACGCAGCCAGCAGGACGCTGTCTGAGCATATCTTCATGCCGCATCCGCTGTCGTCTACGTCGAACTGTCTGAACGAAAACACTCCCATAAGCGCGTGAACAAACGGTCAGTCAGTGCCGCCGCGCCTGACTTCAGGGACGCCGACGTTATGCTTGTCGAAGATGCCGCGGGCGCGACGGGCGAACTCGCGGGCATGGCTCTGCCACTGTCCGCTGACGCTGTCGGCCTCGAGAAGGCGGTAATTTGATTCCGGAGATGTGCCCGGGACGGTGAAGAGCAGGCGGTAGGACGCGCTCTGCACCACGGGACGGTGGTCGGCTCCGCGGAAAAGTTTGACATGAGCCATGGCGCCGCCGCGTGTGTCGGGAGTCTTCATGTTCGAGATAAAGTTACCGAGCGAATAGACCAGGAATACGTTCTTCTCCGGATAGTAGCGGTTTGGGCGGAACTCCATAGGCTGGATGACGTGCGGATGCGCGCCGATGATGAGGTCAACGCCCAGCGCCTCCAGGAAGTCGGCGAGGTGGCGCTGCGTGGTGTTGGGCAGCAGCCGGTACTCGTCGCCCCAGTGTATGCACACACACATGAGTTCGGCTCCGGCGCGCCGCGCCGAGTCGACATCGGCCTTGATGCGCGCGCGGTCGATGTAGTCCACTACAACGCCGTCGCGCGGCTCGATGCCGTTGGTGCCGTAGGTATAGTTGAGAAATCCGACTTTGAATCCGTTCACATCCACGACCTTGGGCAGCGCCGATGTCCGCGAGGCGGCGTCGGGATAGGTGCCTATGTGGTCAAGACCGCGGCTGTCGAGCTCGGCCACGGTCGAGCGCAGTCCGCGCGCGCCACGGTCGAGTGTATGGTTGTTTGCCGTAAGGAACATGTCAAATCCCGCATCGGCCAGGGCGTCAGCGTAGGCCGGCGGAGCATTGAAGCACGGATAGCCCGAATGAGGACCGGGTCCGACGGGCGTCTCAAGGTTGACAACAGCATAATCGGCCACCGAAACCAGCGGTTCGATGGCCGTAAAATACTGTGAGTAGTCATACTGTCCGCGCCCTGCCGAAGCGGCGTCGAGCTGTCCCTGATGCTGCATGGCGTCGCCGACAAACACAAGGTCGGCCTCGTCATACCCGAATACGAGCGACGTGATGGATACGAAGAGCGGAAGAAGCCAGGCCAGCATGAGAGCGTGTCACATGAGCGGCACTCAGTCGCGGTTCTGCGCGGCCTGAAGCGTATTGAGCATAAGCGAAACGATAGTCATCGGGCCCACGCCGCCGGGGACGGGAGTGATGGCGGCGCACTTGGGTGCCACATTCTCATAGTCGACATCGCCGCGGAGACGGAAGCCGGACTTGCGCGTAGCGTCGGGGACACGCGTTGTGCCCACGTCGATGACCACGGCTCCTTCGGACACCATGTCGGCGGTGATGAAACCGGGGCGTCCCATCGCAGCCACGAGGATATCGGCCTGACGGGTCACACGAGCCAGTTCGGGGGTGTGGCTGTGGCATACGGTGACTGTGGCGTCGGCGCCTTCGCCCTTCTGCATAAGCATGGCGGCCAGAGGCTTGCCCACGATGTTGCTGCGGCCAACGATGACCACGCGGCGCCCTGCAGGGCTGATGTTGTAGCGTCTCAGGAGTTCCACTATACCGGCCGGCGTGGCGCTGTGGAAGCAGGGAAGACCGACGGACTGGCGTCCGACATTGACGGGATGGAATCCGTCGACATCCTTGGCCGGGTCGATGGCCTCGATGACGGCCTGTTCGTCGATATGCCGGGGCAGAGGAAGCTGCACGATGAATCCGTCGACATCATCGTCGGCATTGAGGCGCGCAATCTCGGCCATCAGCACCGCAGGATCGAGAGGAGCTTCGTCAGTGCTCTCGAACCGTATGAGCGAGGACTTGAATCCGCACTCCTCGCAGGCCTTGACCTTGGAGGCAACGTAAGTCTCGCTGCCGCCGTCGTGTCCGACGAGGATGGCTGCGAGGTGAGGCACCTTGAGACCGGCCGCTTTGCGGGCCGCTACTTTTTCGGCGATTTCGGCCTTGATGGCCGCTGCCGTGGCTTTTCCGTCGATAATCGCTGTCATAATGTGTGGTTTAGAAAACTCTTGGATTTAAGTAGGATGATATCAGCGGCGGCGCTGCTGCTGGCGTGCCTGCTTGAGCTTGCGCATCATGGCGGCAGGGTTGGAACCCATGTTGCTCACCTGATGCATCATCTTGCGTATCTGGTCGAACTGCTTGAGAAGACGGTGCACTTCCTCGACCTTGCGGCCCGAACCGCGGGCTATGCGCTGCACACGCGAACCCTTGATGACATCGGGATTGGCACGCTCGTAGGGAGTCATTGAGAAGATGATGGCCTCGATGCTGTTGAAAGCGTTGTTGTCGATGTCGACATCACGGATGGCCTTGCCGACACCGGGAATCATGGCGGCGAGGTCCTTGATGTTGCCCATCTTCTTTATCTGGTTAATCTGCTTGAGGAAGTCATCGAAGGTGAACTGGTTGCGGCGCAGCTTCTTGGCCAGTTCTTCGGCCTCCTTGGCGTCGTACTGCGCCTGAGCGCGTTCGACCAGCGACACGATGTCGCCCATGCCGAGGATACGGTCGGCCATGCGGACGGGATAGAACACGTCGATGCCGTCAAGGGTCTCGCCTGTGCCGACGAACTTGATAGGCTTGTCGACCACGCTGCGGATAGAGAGGGCCGCACCGCCGCGTGTGTCGCCGTCGAGCTTGGTGAGGACCACGCCGCCGAAGTCGAGGCGCTCGTTGAAGGTGCGGGCTGTGTTGACGGCGTCCTGACCGGTCATGGCGTCGACCACGAAGAGGATTTCGCCGGGACTGATGGCGTTCTTGATGGATTCGATCTCGTCCATCATCTGCTCGTCCACGGCAAGACGTCCGGCCGTATCGACGATGACGAGGTCATAGCGGTTGTCCTTAGCGTACTCCACGGCGCGGCGCGCTATGCCCACGGGGTCCTTGACGCCGTCCTCGGTGTAGACGTCGACACCGATTGACTCGGCAAGCACCTTGAGCTGGTCGATGGCGGCGGGACGGTAGACGTCGCAGGCGACAAGGAGGGGACGCATCGACTTCTCGGCCTTGAGTTTCTTGGCGAGCTTTCCGGTGAAGGTGGTCTTGCCCGAACCCTGGAGACCCGACATGAGGATGATGGCAGGCTTGCCCGTGAGCGTCAGGGGCACGGCATCGCCGCCCATGAGCTCGGCCAGCTCGTCATGGACAATCTTCACCATGAGTTCGCCCGGCTTGATGGCGTTGATGACGTTGCGGCCCAGAGCTTTCTGCTTCACCTGGTCGGTGAAAGTCTTTGCCACTTTATAGTTTACGTCGGCGTCGATGAGTGCGCGGCGCACTTCCTTGAGAGTCTCGGCGACGTTGATTTCGGAGATACGGCCCTGACCCTTGAGTAGCTTGAAACTCCGTTCAAGGCGGTCGCTAAGGTTTTCAAACATAAATTCTTGGAGTGTGTTTTAGGAAAGAAGACGGTTGGTGGCGGTATCGGGGAAGATGACCGCGGGCTTGAATCCGCGGGCCTCTTCGGGCGTCATGGTGGCGTAGCTCATGATGATGACGATATCGCCGGGCTGAACCAGACGGGCGGCGGCTCCGTTGAGGCACACAGTGCCCTTGCCGCGTTCGCCGGGTATGGTATAGGTGTCCAGACGGGCACCGTTGTTGTTGTTCACTATGTACACGCGCTCGCCGGGAAGGATTCCGGCGGCGTCAAGGAGGTCTTCGTCAATCGTTATGCTTCCGATATAGTCGAGACGCGCTTCGGTGACGGTCACGCGGTGGATTTTCGATTTGAGTACCTGAATAAACATCGGTCTGTTCAATATGTGATATTATCAATGAGACGCACGCCGCCGCAGTAGACGGTGGCGCATCCTACGGCGCCGCATGCTCCGGCGTCCTCCCAGCGTGCCAGAGGCTGCATGGTCACGGCATCGACTATCCGGAAATACTCGGCTTCGAGTGTTCCGGTGTCATTGATGGCGTCTTCGGTCATGCGTGCGACCTCTACGGGCGAGTAGCCCTGAGCCTTGAGATCGCGCGAGGCAAGGAGTATCTCACGGATTTTTGGAGCCTCGGCACGCGCTTCGGCCGAAAGGCGGACGTTGCGCGACGAGAGGGCCAGACCGTCGGACTCGCGGACGATAGGACAAGGCACTATCTCGATGCTGAAGCCTTCGAGCTCGACCATGCGGCGGATGACGGCTATCTGCTGGAAGTCCTTCTCGCCGAAGTATGCCCTGTGGGGGCGCACCAGCGCGAAGAGCTTGCTGACAATCTGTGCGACACCGTTGAAGTGGCCAGGACGCATGGCGCCCTCCATCACTTCGGCGACAGGTCCGAGGTCGAATACACGTGTGTCGGGCTCGGGATAAATCTCGTCGACCGACGGGACGAAAGCGTAGTCCACGCCGCACTCCTCGAGCATGGCGCAGTCAGCCTCCTCCGTGCGCGGATAGGTGCGCAGATCGTCGGGATTATTGAATTGGGTGGGATTGACAAAAACACTGACCACGACAACGTCGTTGTCGCGGCGGGCACGTTCGACCAGCGAACGGTGGCCGGCATGAAGCGCCCCCATAGTGGGCACCAGGCCTATGGTGCGTCCGGCGCCGCGGGCGGCATCGACCACCTCGCGCAGACGCTCTGTTGTACGGATTACTTCCATTACTTAAGTGAGTTTTTCAGACCGCAAAGTTACACAATAATAATCACATGACAAAATCCGAAACGGAGGTAAATTCCCTGGGGCCTCAGTATGCCCCGATAAGATGGAGAATGAAGGGCGCCAGAAGAGCTGTCAGGAGGCCGTTCAGAGTCAGGCCGAGCGACGAGAAAGCGCCGTAGCGCTCACTGCGCTCCATGGCTGCCGACGTGCCGACGGCATGGGCGGCCGTACCCATCGAAAGGCCCTGTGCGATAGGACTTTTGATGCGGCTCAGGCGTATGATTCTGAATCCGGCCATACCGCCGAATATGCCCGTGCACACCACCACGGCTGCCGTGAGCGACGGAATTCCGCCGACAGCCGACGACACTTCCATGGCGATAGGAGTGGTGACAGCCTTGGGCGCCAGCGACATGATGACTTCATGCGAGGCGCCGAGCAGCTGCGCAATAACCACCACCGACACTATGCCGGCCACACATCCGCACAGCTCGGAGACAAGCAGCGGCAGAAGCTGCTTGCGGATGGTCGGGAGCTGGCGGTACAGCGGAAGCCCGAGCGCCACCACGGCAGGCTTGAGCCAGAAGTCGATATACGCACCGCCCTCCTGATAGGTGTCGTAGTCGATGTCAAGCAGCATCAGGAAGCAGATGATGGCGGCGATGGATATGAGAATGGGATTGAGGAGTGTGACGCCAGTGCGGCGCTGGAGTATCTGTGCGCCGATGTAAAACACGAAGGTGACGGCGATGAGAAAGAACTTGTCTGTAAGAAATTCCATGATATCAGAGTTCTGTCTGTGACTGTAATTGCTGACGGCGCGCCAGCCTGCGGCGCACGTAGCTGTGAACTTGCCCGTTTACGGCAATGATGATGACGGTGCTGCCTACCGAAGCCGCCACGATGGGCAGAAGCTGGCCCGAGATGATGCCGAGGCAGTTCATGAGTCCCACTCCGGCCGGAACGAAAAAGAAGCCGAGATTGTGGACCAGAAAGTTGGAGAGACGCTCGACGTGCCGCGGTTTCACCACTCCGGCCTTGAGCGATGCCGTCAGCAGAAGCATGCCGATGATGCTTGAGGGGATATTCACCCCTGTAAGCCAGACGATAAACTCTCCGGCGGCAAGAAATGACAGTAATATTCCGAACTGTACAATCATATTGTGTAAAGAATAATAATACGGCCACATGAATTCTGTAATTTTCATGGGACCGTATTGATTTCAGGGCGCAAAGTTAAGCCTTTTTATCGATGTGCCCAAATAATGTCATATATTTTATACATCAATCCTCGCATATATGGGTTGTGCGCCGTTAAAGAGTGCCCGAAAGCACGAAATTTTTCACCCTTTTCCTTTGGCTGTTTGGCTGTAAAGCAGTAATTTTGTATTATGAAACCCGAAGAAAAACAGGAAATACTCGACAAGCGGTATCTGCGCATGGCGGCCATATGGGCCGAGAACTCATACTGCGTGCGCCGCAAGGTAGGCTGCCTGCTGGTGAAGGACAAGATGATAATCTCGGACGGCTTCAACGGCACCCCGGCAGGATTCGAGAATGTATGCGAGGACGAAAACGGCGTAACGCGTCCCTATGTCCTTCACGCTGAAGCAAATGCCATCACTAAAGTGGCCCGGAGCAACAATTCGAGCCAGGACGCCACCCTGTACATCACCGCATCTCCGTGTCTGGAGTGCGCCAAGCTCATCATTCAGGCCGGCATCCGCCGCGTGGTGTTCAACGACCTATACCGGCTGAGCGACGGCATCGACCTGCTCTCGCGCGCAGGCATCGAATGTGTCCACATAGAAAATCTTGACTGAAATGCACGACAGAAAGTACCTGCTCGCACTGCCTCTGGTAGCGGCAGTATTCCTCATAGCCGGCATATGGGTCGGCGCCTACTTCAACAAAGGCTCCCGGGAGAACATAGCACGGGAGAAGCTCTACAAAGTATTCTCTCTCATCGAGGACAGCTACGTGGACGAAGTCAGCTTCGACAGCCTCGTGGAGATGACCATACCGCAGATGCTGGCCAACCTCGACCCCCACTCGTCATACATCCCGGCGTCTGACCGCACCGAGAACGACCGCCATCTCGAAAGCTCGTTCTTCGGCATCGGCATACAGTTCCAGATGATGAACGACACGCTCTACGTCATCGAGGTCATATCGGGCGGTACCGCAGAAGAGGCAGGCATGATGGCCGGCGACCGCATCATCGAAGTCGACAGCGTGAACATAGCCGGCAACGGAACGTCCACCGACAAGGTATTCTCGATGCTCCGCGGCCCCAAAGACACCAAAGTGCAGGTCACTGTCAAGCGTAGCACATCGGCGGCTCCCCTCACCTTCGACCTGGTACGCTCGGAAATACCCGTATCGCCGATTGACGCCACCTACATGATCAACGACACCATCGGCTACCTGCGTCTGGGCAAATTCTCCGACAACACATACGCCGAACTCATCAACACACTCGCACAGCTCAAATACGACGGCGCCCGGTCGTACATCATCGACCTGCGCGGCAACGGCGGCGGATTCATGAGCCCGGCCGTGCTGATGGCCAACGAGTTCCTTGACCGTCACGACATCATAGTTATGACCAAGGGGCGCAACATGAGCGACAACAGCGTCCTCACCGCCGACGGCATGGGCAACTTCACCTCCGAGAAAGTAGTTGTGCTGGTCGACGAGTTCACGGCAAGCTCGAGCGAGATATTCGCCGGCGCCATGCAGGACAACGACCGCGCGCTCATCATCGGCCGCCGCACATTCGGCAAGGGACTGGTGCAGCGCGGCATCGAGTTCCCCGATTCGAGCGAGATGCTCCTCACCGTGCAGCGCTACTACACCCCCTCGGGCCGCTGCATCCAGAAGAGCTACACCCACGGCAAGAACGACGAATACCAGACCGAAATCCTCGACCGATACGACCGCGGCGAGGTATTCAGCGCCGACAGCTTCAAGGTCGATTCGACCAAGATATTCCACACCGTTGCCGGCCGCCCGGTGTACGGAGGTGGAGGCATCATCCCCGACGTCTTCGTCCCGTCCGACACGGCAGGCGTGACGTCGTACTACCTCAAGGTAGCCAACGCAGGCCTGCTCCGCCGCTTCGCCTACGAGTATGCCGACCTCAACCGCGAGCGCCTGAACGAGAGCCGCAACACCAACGAGATGCTCTCCATGCTCCCGTCAGACCAGATACTGCTGCAGTCATTCGTCAACTATGCATCAGCCAAGGGCAAGGTGGCTCCGCGGTGGTACTACATCAACATTTCGGCTCCGCTGATTGTTAATCAGATAAAGGCACTCATAGCCCGCGACATCATCGGCATGGACGGATACTTCGAGGTGGTCAACGCCACCGACCCTGTCGTAATCGAGGCTGTGAAGCAGCTCAACGAGGGAGGCGCCGACTCCCCCATCACAGATTAGCATTTGCACGACAAGTTAACCGAAAACCTGACGATGGATAAAAACGATATCCGTGCGCGTATACGTACACGCAAAACCCTGCTCGACCAGTCGGAGCGCACAGACGCTGCAGTCCGCGTATTCGACGCCCTCGCGTCGATGGCGGCATTCACTCTGGCCGACCGCATACTCGTATACAACTCACTGCCCGACGAACTCTCTACGCGCGAATTCATCGCGCGCTGGAAAGACCGCAAGCACTTCTACCTTCCGCGCGTGAACGGTCCTGATCTGGAGATTCTCCCCTACGACAGCACACGTACGCATCTGGGCTCGTTCCACATCGAGGAGCCCGACGGCGACGACCTCACGGACATAGCCGACATTGACCTCATCATCGTTCCGGCCGTAGCCTACGACCGCTGCGGCAACCGTGTGGGCCGCGGCAAAGGCTACTACGACCGCCTGCTCGCACGCGCACGGGCCATCACCGTCGGCGTATGCTACGACTTCCAGCTCCTCGACGACGGCCTCATCGAATCCGATTCACACGACATCCCCGTCAACTTCATAGTGGCCGACCGCCGCGGCATCTTCCGCGTCGAGCGGCGCCGCTGACCGTATGGCACGGATTAAATACCGCATCATCCTATTTTTCAGAGATATAATTTGCATACGCAATACTTTTGTTATATCTTTGCAAACAAAATGATAGCACTATGGAAGCAGCATTACCAAAAAAAGCCACAATGTTCAGACTCAGCACGGAGCTGGTCGACAGACTGAAGGAAATGGCCCGCAAGGAGCACCGCAGTCTGAACAACTTCGTCGAGTGCATTCTTCTTGATGTGGCGTACAACGAGCCCAACGAAGTGACCAAAGCCGCTATCGAAGAGGTGCGGAGCGGAAAACTGCACGACGCAACTCCTGTCGACACCTCCTCTGTTGAAGCGATGTTCAAGTCGTCGGGACTATGAAAACACTTCGACCGTCAACGCAATACAAGAAAGATTTAAAGAGATAGATAGACCACGACGACATATATCTCGTCCGTCTGGGTTCACACTCCGAGCTGTTCGGGAAGGGGAGCAAGCGCTGACAGTTACACTTCATTCAATGGTTTGCGAGGCGGATTCTCACGCATGAAAGCGGTGGGAGTCAGCCCCGTCACGGCCTTGAACTGCCGCGAGAGATGGGCCGTGCCCGAATATCCCACGGCATCGGCAATCTCGTCGAGCGACATATTGCCGTAGACGAGGAGTTCCTTGACACGCTCCACTTTCTGAGCGATGTGGTACTTCTCGATGGTGCGTCCCTCGATGCGCGAGAATAGGCGGCTGATAGTGTCGAATGGCACACCGAGCTGCTCCTCGATGCAGGCCGATAGCTTCAGATGGCAGTCGGGCGCACTGCGCACATGGTTGAGCACGGCGAGCTTCGTGCGCTCCACCAGCGCCGCCGACGGGTCGTCGAGACGCTCGAATCCCTCGGCGGCAAGCGCCGCGTCGAGGGCGCCGAGACTGTCAGGAGGCAGCGGTGCCGTCAGGTCGACGGAGCCTATTTCCACCTTCCTGTATGCTATGCCGAGAGTATCGAGGACTCGCGCGACAGCCGCCACACAGTGGCGGCATACCATATTCTTAATGAGCAGGCGCATCGTTGTGTCGTGTACGTGAATAAAGGATGAACAGTGCCGCAGAACCAATCACGGCGCAGGGAATACCCACAAGAGCGGGCGACGCCGTGCCCCACCCCATGTTGATGGCAGCGCCGCCAAGAGCGGCCGCGCAGGCATTCGAGACGTTGAAGGCAATCTGTATGCCGGCGCCTCCGAGCATCTCGCCGCCGCGCGCATACTTCACTATGAGGTACTGCAGCGGACCGCCGATGCCGAAAAGCAGCGCCGTGGCCACGAACGAAAGCACCACCAATGGCACCTTCATGGATGAGCAGAAGTAGATGGCTGCCATGACTCCGACGGCAAGCAGTGCCTCCACGGCTGTGACAAGAGCCGCCGGGTGACGGTCCGAGAGGCGTCCGGCCATGATATTGCCGACGACCATACCGCATCCGGCCACCATCATAATCCATGTCATCGATGCCTGAGGGAAGTGCGCGACGGTAGTCATCACAGGCTCGATATAGCTGAAATACGTATAGACGCTCGCCTGTCCGAAGAACACACCTGCATAGATAAGCCACGGCTCGGGGCGCCGGAGGAAGCGGAACTGCCCCTTCATGCCCGTATCGGGAAGGGGCGCGAGATAAGGCATATAGATGCGGATTCCAAGAAATGCCAGCAAGCCGAAGAATGCGGCTATGCCGAATGTCAGACGCCACGATACAAGATTGGCCACCATGGTGGCCACGGGGACACCGATGACGTTGGCCACAGTCATGCCGCCTATCATCACGGCCACGGCCGAGGCCGCGCCCGTCGTGGCGAGCCGGGTGCAGACGATAGCGCCTGCGCCGAAGAACGCGCCGTGCGGCAGTCCGGCTACAAAGCGCGATATGAGAAGTGTGTAGTAGCCCGGCGAAAGCGCGGCGGCGCAGTTGCCGGCGACGATGAACATCGACAGCAGAAGCATGAGCCGCTTCAGCGGCATACGTCGGAGCAGAATCAGTCCGGGAGCGCCAACAGCGACTCCGGCGGCATAAGCCGAAATGAGGTGTCCGGCCTGAACGATGGAGACACCCGTATCACGGGCGACATCGCTGAGGATGCCCATCATGGCAAACTCGGCCACACCAAGTGCGAATGTACCTATGGCAAGAGCAATAAGACTGCTTTTCATTATATAATATGTGCAAAATATGTGCAAACCTTGTCCGGCATACCGCCGGAACAGAACAGTAATTATCAGAAGTGATTGCTTTCGAGGATGGCGAAGTCGTCGGCGTCGTTCCCGGCCGGAAAGCGCCTGCGGTACTCATCCTGAGCCTGCCGGCTGAGAGTGGCTACGATGAACCCGTCGCACTCGCTGCCTACGGGTTTTCCGTAGCAGTCATATATCTGAGTCAGAGCGTCATAGCAGCCGTACTGGTCGGTTCCGCCGCGGTCGGCTCCGACCACGGCACACTGGTTCTCGATGGCACGGGCTATCAGGAGATGCTCGAAAGCATACTGCCGTGCCTGCGGCCAGTTGGACGGCACCAGCAGCATGTCGTAGCCGTGATGACGGCACCTCGACCACACGGGGAAACGGAGGTCGTAGCACACAATCATGGCTATGTTCCAGCCGCGGAAGCGCACGACGGGGATGGGCGATGTGCCCCGGGTGAATATCCCGGCCTCGCTGCTGAGCGAGAAGAGATGACGCTTGTCGTAGAAGGTCTCTTCGCCAGAAGGCTCGATGAAGAACGCGCGGTTGTAGATGTGCGGAGGTGTCCATGCGGCGAAACTTCCTGCGATGGCCACACCGTGGCGTGCCGCCAGCGTGCGTATGCGCTCGATGGTGTCGCCGGTATTGCGTTCAGCCAGCTCGCGCATCAGGTCGGGGTCATCGGTGTAGGCGGTGGTGAACAGCTCGGGGAGCACGAGCACGTCGGTGCCGTAGGGCAAACGCTCCATGGCCGCCTCGACGGCCGAAAGATTGGCGGCCTTGTCGGCCCACACGATGTCAAGAGGAAGGGCCGCGACGGTGAGAGTGTCGGTCAGTCGGTTCATTCGGTGGTGAAATTTTCGGGATGCTTGCCCTGATAGGGGGCATAAAAATCTTTCACGGCGCGCATGTCGGCCTCGACATCGCCCGTGGGGGTAAACACCTTCTCTATAAAGATACGCTTCTGTCCGAAGTCGAGCACACCGAGACACACCGGGACTCCCGTGTTGTATGCAATCTGAAGAAAGCCTGTGTGCCAGCGCGTGGTGCGGCTTCGGGTACCTTCGGGAGTAATGGCCAGAACAAGACGGTCTGTCGAGTTGAACTTGGCCGATATGAAATCGGTGAGACTTCCCGTGCCGGGTCTGCGCCTGGGCACGGCAATGCCGCCGATGGCCCTGAAGAAACATCCCAAAGGCCAGAAGAACCACGTATCCTTCATCAGGAAGCCTGCCTTACGTCCGACAGACGTGTAGGCAAGCTCTCCGAGGATGAAGTCCCAGTTGCTGGTATGCGGAGCCACACATATGAGCGCCTTCGGGAAGTCGGGAATCGTCACCGACACCTTCCAGCCGAAAAGGCGGAGTATGTGAGCTGATATGTTCATTCGGCCAGATTCTGCTTGATCTGCATGCGCACGTCTTCAGGGAGCGCGGCGTTCATGGATTTGATGATGGCAGTGACGCCGTCGTCAAAATTCTCAATCAGACGGTCGAAAGCCTTTGTGAAATATGCGCGGCGCTCGCGGTGATACTCGGCCGGAGTCTCGAAGTCGCGCGGAGTCTTGTCGAAGGAGATGCCCGTCTTGGCCAGAGTGGTGCACTGGAGGCGTGCGATGTCGCGTACGATGTCGTGCACTTCCTTGCGGTCGATGGTGGGGAATGCCGCACGTGCCAGGACGATTTCGGCAGCAAGAGCACCGCAGGTGTTGCGGATGAATTTCTTGAGTTGACGTTTGTTTGCCATAATTATAGAGTTTATTAAGGAAGGATGGTCATGAATTGATGGAGAGCAGATGCTTGCGCAGGGCAGGCACTGTGGGAGGGATGATGGTGGAGTGACGGCGCACACTCATGAACCGCGTGAGCTGGACGGGGAGTTCGATGGAGCTGCCCGTGATTCGCGTCATGATGTCGAGCTGTTTGGCCGGATGTCCGGTGGCGAAAACGACCTTCGGAACTCCCGGAGTGCCTTGTGCCACAGCAGCGGCATACGCCACGGCTCCGTGTGGATCTATCGTGTAGCCGTGCTCGGAGCGGAGGCTGTTGATGACCTCGGCTATGCGTTCGTCACTGACGGGGTCAGCGGCAAGTATGTCGGCCTTCATGGCTCTGATGTCGCCGCCGTATATGTGGCTGAGTCTTGGCCACCCTGACGGATGCAACATGTCGATGGACGGAGCCAGAGTGCGCACAGGCTTGCTGCCGGCTGGCGCAGATGCACCGCCGAATACGGAGACCACCTGATTGTTCGAGTTCACGGCCGCGATGAGACGTCCTACGGGCGTGCCCATCCTGGCGGCCATAGCCGCTGCCACGAGGTTGCTGAGGTTGCCGCAGGGCATCGAATACTCGGCCTGTCCGGCACCGTGCACCTCCATCGCCGCAAGCCGCGAGTAGGCATACATGGTGAACGTGATCTGCGGCAGCAGGCGTGCCAGATTGATGGAGTTGGCGCCAGTGAGCCTGAAATCGGACATCGACGGGTCGGCGAGGGCTCTCTGCACGAGCAGCTTGCAGTCCTCTACTGTGCCGACCACCTCGAGTGGATGGATGTTCTCGCCCAGGGCGGTGAACTGCGACGTCTGCGAGCGGTTGAGTGCGCCCTTGGGATAGAGCACGCACACGCTGATGCCGTCGAGATTGAAGAGACCATTGGCAGCGGCGGCGCCCGTATTGCCCATAGTGGCTACGAGGACATTGCGTCCGCGTGCGCGGTCGGCGCCGTCGAGGTGCTTCATCAGGCGTGCCATGAATCGCGCGCCGTAGTCCTTGAATGTCAGTGTAGGACCGTGGAAAAGTTCGAGGACGTAGATATCGTCGTGAAGCCTGCGCAGCGGAGCGTCGAAGGCGAAGGCCTCGTCTGTGATTTTCTTGAGTACCGGAGCCGGGACGTCATTCCCGAAGAAGGAAGAGGCCACCACGAAGGCTATCTCGCGCAGGCTCATCTCACTTATGTTGTTGAAGAGTGCACGGGGAATGACAGGTATCTGCTCCGGGACGTATAGTCCGCCGTCCGGAGCCACGCAACGGTTGACGGCATCGGCAAGCGTCGCCGGGGGACAAGAGGAGTTGGTAGATATATATCGCATTTCAGTGTACTTTCGATATTAACTTTAAAGTATGACAGCCGATATGGAGAGCTGTCAAAAAACTAACAAATCAAAAGAGCGAAAGTTGAGCGTCGTTGTCGGGCTTGCGCGGTTTGCGCGGAGGTTCCTGATAGCCGAAGTCAACGTCAGATGTCAGGAGTGGACTCACTTCGCCCGGTGCGGGTTCGGAGACGAACCACTCGGGACACTCGAAGTCCTCCTCAATGGCTGTCACGTCAATTGCCGGTGCCGCAGGAGCCGGCTCGGCCGGGAGGGAAAACAGCCCGTTGTCAGCCGACCCGGCGCGGGCTTTCTCGGAAGCGAGTTCGTCGCGCAGTTTCTTGTTGGTCTCCTTCAGTCGCGCTATGCGTTCGTCGCGCTTGCGGAGCATCTCTTCGACCTTGGTCATCTGGGACTGCAGCTCGTAGACGTTGTCAAGGAGCTGCCGGGCCTCGACCAGGGAAGCCTCGGCCTTCTGCCGGGCCTCGCGCTCAGTGGCGAAACTCGTCTGCATATCGTTGTACATGGCCACGTTGACATCGAGCTGCGTGCGTATGTCGGCAAGCGCCTTACGGGCTTCCTCGGCCTCGGCGGCGGCACGTCCGGCGGCATCGCGCTGGGTGTCTGTCTCGGCTGTAAGACGGTCACACTCGGCGACAAGCCTGTCGCACTCGGCTGTCAGACGGTCGCGCTCGGCTTCGGCGGCAGCCAGCGCTTCAGCCGTGTCAGGCGTGTCAGGAGCCTGAGCAGTCTGTCCTGCATCCGGAGTTCCATTGGTAGCCTCGGCAAGCTGGGCCTTGAGCTGCTCAATCTGCGCGCTCATCTCCTCCACCACTCCGGGCTGGAAATCGGCCACCTTGAGTTTGTTGAGGAGGCTGCGGTTCTCGAGTTCGTACTGCTCGCGCTGCGACTCCACGTCGGCAAGCTGTCCTTCGAGATCCTTGACCCTGTCGTCAAGAGCACGGCGCCGGCGCTCGGCACTGAGCTGCTGCTCACGGATGCTGCTGCGCTGGTGCTCGAGCTGCTGAAGCTCGGAGCGGAGACGCGAACTCTCCTGACGGGCGTTGTCCGATGCGGCCCGCACCTTGCTCTCGGCATAGTCGCAGGCCGACTTGACCAACGAATCGAGATAGGCGTTCAGGCCATCATCAAGCATCTCGGACAGCCGGCGGCTCTGGGCCTCGGGGTCGACACTTCGGTTGAGAAAGTCAGGGAGCGCTTCATTGAAAACGGCGACCACGCCGTGGAATATCTTAGCCTTCACCTCGGGGTCGATGGCCGGCGCCTGCGGCTGTCCGGCCTCGGCTGCCGGCTGTGCAGAGGCGTCTGAAGCGTCGGATTGTGCCTGCGTGCCGGTGTCGGAAGTCTCGCTTACGACAGTGTCGGCATACAGTTCGTCGTCTTCGTCAGAGCCGAATCCGAAGGCACGTTTTATGGATGATATAAAGCTCATTGTACGGTATCAGAGTTGAAATTAAGGTTTGGTTCAGGTCGGTCGTACTCGGGTTTCACCACGATGCCGAGTCCCGAGCGGCCATTGATTGCCACCGAGAGCGGACGGTCGAAGTGCACAACGCGCACGTATTCGTCCTCGTAGACTGAGGGGAGGGAGTCGAGATAGGAGGTGTCATACCATCCCGAATTTCCGGCAGGGTCGACTGTGAAGTAGCCCACGCCGAAGGAAGTGAGATTCTGGAAGAAGTGCGTGCCCTGGCTCGGCTCGATGCGGTAATTGCCCACGGCGGCCTCGACGATGACACGCGCCGCCGAGATGTCGGCCCAGCGCACGGGGATGCCCAGTGCCGAGTCAGAGGAGCCCCATCGGCCCGGACCGACGAGGATGTAGCCCTCTCCGGCCTTGGTGAATGCGGCGTTGAGCTTCTGTATGACCGGGACGGTATTGTTGTTGTTCAGCGAACTGAACTTCTCCGGACGGACGTAGACGATGGCACGCACGCCCTCTATCATGCCGTTGCCCAGCGCAGTATTGGTGCGGATGATAAGCTCGGAGTCCGGACGCTCGAGCACCTCGTCATTAATGAGGTTCTTCTTGTCGATGATGGGGCGTATCTGGAGCCAGTAGAGGTGTCCCTTGATACCCTCGGCAGTGGGGACGGCGCAGATATTGCCGGCGAATTCAATCTCCACCGGCCGCTGCATAGCCGACTGCCCCTGACGCAGCATGAAGTCGAGCGCCTCAGCAAGCGGAAGAGCCTTGTCACGAAGGATGTTCGAGAAGGTGACAACGCGGCGCCAGCGGCCGTCCTCATAGTCCTTGAGGATGCCGTCGGTTGGATCGTAGGTCGACACAAGGTACTTCAGCGCACCGGTATTGGCGAAATCCTGCACGCTCTTCTTGACCAGGTTCGAGCCCTCGTCAAGCTGTACGCAGTAATTTTCGGCCATATCAGGGGGCAGGGCGAAGAGGCGCGTCTGCGTGTCGCGCAGAGCCAGATCGAGAGTCGACGTCTGCAGAGTATGCTCGGGATGGAGCGGCGAGAAGCGCAGACCGCGGCCGCCGTCGACGATGTACTTACCCAGACCGACGGCCATCTCGACGACGCCGTCCTCGGGCTGCTCGTCGCCCAGCGGATAGTAGTTGAGGGAGCGGCCCACTCCGGAGAACGACGGGAAGTAGTATCCCGAATGGTCCTCGCCCACGACTTCCTGTATGATGACGGCCATCTTCTCCTGGTCAATCAGGTTGCTCGTGGCGGTCATGTAGCTCTTGCTGGCAGCATAGAACACAGATGCGTAGACGCCCTTGATGGCATCGGTGAGCCAGTGCAGGCGCTCGTGCGCATCGGTGCTGTACGGCACCATGTAGGTGGCGTAGATGCCGGCGAACGGCTGGTAGTGCGAATCCTCGAGAAGGCTCGAACTGCGCACCGCCAGCGGACGGTCGACCACCTCGAAGAGCGCCATCAGGTCCTCCTTGACCCTCACCGGGAGCTTGGCGCGGAGGAAGGCTTCGAGGATATCGGCGTCGGAGGCATCGCTCAGAGCGAGGGGATAGAGGCCGTTCTCGGCCATGAACTCGTCGAAGATGTCCGTGCAGAGCACCACCGAGCGGGGGATGGATATGGAGAGTCCGTCGAAATTGTCGCAGATGGGATTCTTCTTGATGATGCTGTCCACGAATGCCAGGCCGCGGCCCTTTCCGCCGAGACTCCCCTGCCCTATACGGGCGAAATTGGAGTAATGGTCGAAGCGGTCCTTCTTGAAGACGGCCACCACGCCGCGGTTCTTCATCTTGCGGTACTTGACGATGAGGTCGAAGAAGAGCTGCTTGACGGCCGGCGCGTCCTCGATGCGCGTGAAGCGGTGGCGCTTCACCACATCGGCTATCGGGAAGAGGGCGCGCGAGTAGAGCCAGCGCGAGATGTCGTTGCGCGACGCATGGTAGTACAGCGACTCGGCCGGGATGTCGAATATCTGCTTCTGCATATCCTTCAGGTCGCGGATACGCATGATAGGCTCGAGGGTCGACGGGTCGCGTATGATAAAATCTCCGAATCCGAAGTTATCCATGATGGCGTCGCCCAGATCGACCGACAGCTTCTTGGAGTTCTTGTCGATGAATATGCCGCCGAAGGGCCTGACGGCCTCGGCGTTGGCAATCTCGGATGACTCGACGATGATGGGCAGATACGGGTCGCGCTCGCGGAAATAGGCGCAGAGCCTCAGACCGGCCTTCTGGTCCTTGACGCCCTCGCGGGCGAACGATACGTCGCTGATGACGCCGAGCATCTTGCGGCCGAACTTCTCGTACAGTTCCACGGCTTCCTCATACGTACGGGCGAGCATCACCTTGGGGCGTCCGCGCATACGCAGCATCTGCTCGTGCTGGTTGAGGGCCTCGGTGGAGAAGAGGCGCGACTGCTTGAGGAGGAACTTATAGATGTGCGGAAGGACCGACGAATAGAAGCGGACGGAGTCCTCGACGACAAGGATGCACTGCACGCCTACGTCGCTGACGTCGTCGGCATTGAGCTTGTCCTCAAGGAGCTTGATGATGGCCAGCAGCAGGTCGAGATTGCCGAGCCAGCTGAATACATAGTCCACGTTGGAGAGGTCCTCCATGGCCAGACGCCGCGACACTTCCTTGCTGAACGGGGTTAGCACCACCAGCGGCACCGACGGAAACTCGGCCTTGAGAAGCGCCGCACCGTCGAACGTGTCGGTCAGGTCGCCGCCGGGCATGGCTATGACGAGGTCGAAAGCCTTCTGCCGCATCATGTCCAGCGCCTCGGCCATGTTCGACACACGGATGACGCGCGGAGGCGAACTCAGGTTGAGAGCCACGTACTCATTGTACAGCTGCTCCTCGACACGTCCGTCCTCTTCCATCATGAAAGCATCGTACGGCGAGGCTATCAGCAGCACATTAAATATGCGATGCTGCATAAGTGACTGGAAGGATGTCTCCTTCAGATACATTCGGCTTAGTGCGTCCTCATTCATAGTGGCAAATTTAGTGAATTTTTCAATTGCATCCCCAATTTTTATGTTATTTTTTTCAAACGGAAAACAATAGGGAAAATTTCACTAATTTTGCGCCTGTTTATCATTCTTACGACATGACAGAATCCGACGCGATATTCGAGGCCGAATGGGCCAGAATGCTCGGAGGAGAGGTGTACGACGCCCTCCACCCCGAGTTTCTGCGGCGTCTCGAAGTGACCCGCAACCTGCTGTGGGAGTACAACAGCCTCCGTCCTGACGCCGACGCACGGCGCCGCGAGATAATCACCGGCATATTAGGCTCATGCGGCACACAGTGCCACATCAATCAGCCGTTCCGCTGCGACTACGGATGCAACATCCACATAGGCGAAGACTTCTTCGCCAACTTCAACCTCACCATACTCGACGAAGCCCGCGTCACCATAGGCGACCACGTGTTCATCGGCCCGAACGTGAGCATATACACGGCCTGCCATCCCCTGGACGCCGCCGAGCGCAATACCGGCGCAGAATGGGCCGAACCAGTCACCATCGGCGACAGCGTGTGGATAGGCGGAGGCGTCACCATAGTGCCCGGCGTCACCGTCGGCGAGGGAGCAGTCATAGCGGCCGGAGCAGTCGTGACGCGCGACGTCGAGCCATACACCCTTGTCGGCGGAAATCCGGCAAAAGTGATACGCCGGCTCGAAAGAAAGGCGTAAATTTTCGGTCCGGATGTAATTTTTCCGTCCGCGACGCGTCATATATACAGCAATGAGACAGACAGGCGACAAAGAACAGCAGTTTCTCGGCATCCTTGACCGGTACAAAGACGTGGTGTCCAAGGTATGCTGGCTCTACGCCGGCCAGGGAGCTACGTTCGACGACCTGTATCAAGAGACGTGCATCAACATCTGGCAGGGCATGGAGTCCTTCAGAGGCGAGGCGCGGATGTCGACATGGATATACCGCACTGCCATCAACACGTGCATATCGTGGCACCGCCGCAACCGCCGGTACAGCGACACCTCGTCGATCGACAGCCTCGAGTTCGAGCCCGTGAGCGAGGACAAGGCCCCTGCCATGACCGAGGAGCACCGCGAGCTGCACCGCCTCATCAGCATGCTCGGACCGGTTGACAAAGCCCTGATAACGTTGTGGCTCGACGAAAAATCGTACGAAGAGATCGCGCTCATCGTGGGCATGTCGCAGGCCAACGTCGCCGTCAAGTTGCACCGCATCAAAGAACGACTCTCCAAACTCGCCGACAGCGGCAGATAAAAAACACAAGGTAATATGGACTTAGACGAACTTCGCAACAGCTGGAAATCTTTGGGAACCGACTCGGACGCGCTCGAGCCTGTCAACCGCCGTATAGCCTCCGAACTGGCCAAAGGACGCGCCGTGAACGCGCAGCAGAAACTGGCCCGCAACTACTCACGGTCGGGACTCGCCGGTATAGTGGTGGTGCTCCTCGCCCCCGTGCTGGTGATGATTCTCAAACTTCCGGCCATATACGCATGTATCTACGGAGTATTCGGAGTAATAATGGGACTGCTCAACTATCGGTTCTCGCTTCAGATATCAAAAGCGGACTACATCACCCTCCCCGTAGTCGAAGCCATGAAATCGATACTCTCGCTGCGCCGCGACTGGATACGCCTCCACATCGCAGGCTACACCATGGGCGTCATCGTCCTGCTCACCCTCCTCTACGGTCTGCTCGATCTGGGCAGCGACGCAGTGGCAGGATTCTATGTGGGACTTGCAGCCAGCATCCCGCTCGTCTACTTCAAAGAACGGCAGAATCTCCGCCTCATTCGCAGCATGCAGCAGGAGATACGCAGCTGCATCGAGCCTGACAAGGCATGACTGTAGGCGTTAACATACTTTATTAAATCCTATAATAATATTTTTCGTACCTTTGCAATCTAAATCATAAGAGATTGTAACGCGGCAACTTTAAGCCGCGTCAACACGTTGAATTTATTTATAAGAGTTATATAAACGAACGATTATGAAAGCAAGACACATCCTTTCAGCATTTGCCCTCGCGATGGTAGCGGCATCATTCACTGGCTGTGTGAGCAAGAAGCAGTACACCGACCTTCAGGCCGCACACCAGCAGCTGAGCCAGGACTACACCACCCTGCAGAGCAACTACTCGCAGGCTCAGGGTAACGCCCAGACGCTCCAGGCCCTCCTCGACGAGGCCCGTCGCAACAATACCGAACTGAAGGAGAACTACGCCCGTCTGCAGGGCTCGCTCGACAAGAGCATCAGCCAGAACACTCAGGGCAACGTGAACATATCGAAACTCGTTGACCAGATCAACGCATCGAACAAGTACATCAAGCAGCTCGTCGAAGCCAAGAGCAAGAGCGACTCGCTCAACCTCGCCCTCACCACCAACCTCACCCGCTCGCTCACCGGCTCTGAAGCCGACGAAGTGAACGTGAAAGTGCTCAAAGGCGTAGTCTACATCTCGCTGGCCGACAACATGCTCTTCAAGAGCGGCAGCTACGAGATTAACTCGCGCGCTATGCAGACGCTCAGCAAAATCGCCAAAATCATCAAGGACTACCGCGACTATGACGTACTCGTAGAAGGCAACACCGACAATGTGCCTATCACCCGCGAGAACATCCGCAACAACTGGGACCTCTCGACCCTGCGCGCCTCGTCAGTCGTACAGGTTCTCCAGAACGACTTCGGCGTAAATCCGGCCCGTCTGACCGCCGGCGGCCGCGGCGAGTACAATCCCCTTGCCGACAACGACTCCGAACTCGGACGTCAGCGCAACCGCCGCACCGAAATCATCATCACGCCGAAGCTCGACCAGTTCCTCGATCTCATCGACAAGGCTCCCGAAGAATCAGCACAGTAACTTCAACATACTCCATAGCACAACGCGGCCCCGTATCTTTCGGATACGGGGCCGCGAATGTTCTTTAGGTATATTTTCACACCCGACGGGCTCTGTCCATCATCACTGCATCGAGGATGGTCATGGCGGTCATGGCCTCTACCACGGGGAGCACACGGGGGATGACGCAGGGGTCGTGGCGGCCTCCGACTTCGATGACGGCTGCTTCGCCTGTGTCGGTGACGGTATCGAGCTGACGGGGAAGCGTGGCTATGGGCTTGAAGGCGACGCGGAAGACGACCGGAGCGCCGTTGCTGATGCCTCCCTGCATGCCTCCGGAGTGGTTGGCTCTGGTGGCGACAGTGCCGTCAGGACGGATGCAGAAGGCGTCGACCTGCCCGGAGCCGTAGCTGTCGGCGGCAGCGAAGCCGTCGCCGTACTCGAAGCCGCGCGATGCATTGATGCTCATCATGGCCGAGGCCAGCATGGCCGGGAGTTTGTCGAATATCGGTTCGCCGATGCCTGCCGGCAAGCCGTCGACACGACATTCGACCACGCCTCCTACGGTGTCGCGGTCGGCACGGGCGCGGCGTATCACTTCTTCGATGGCTTCGGGAGTCGTGGCGCCATGCACCGAAAGCGTCCGTGCAGACACCGTAATACCTGCCGATGCGAGAACCTGCGACGCAAGCGCTCCGCCGACGACACGGACTGCCGTCTCGCGCGCCGACGCACGGCCGCCTCCGCGGTGGTCGCGGTGGCCGTACTTGGCATGATAGGTATAATCGGCGTGATTGGGACGGAAGGTGTGGCGCAGCTGCTCGTAGTCGGCACTGCGGGCATCGTCGTTGGATATGACGAAGCCTATGGGCGTGCCGAGCGTGCGCCCTTCGAAGATGCCTGAAAGAAAGCGGACGGTGTCGGCCTCACGACGCGCGGAGGTCTGCGCCGACCGTCCGGGACGGCGGCGGTCGAGCATGGCCTGCACGGCCTCAAGGTCGACCTCGAAGCCTGCCGGCATGCCGTCGACAACTCCGCCGATGGCCGGACCGTGACTCTCGCCGAAGTCGGTGAGACGGAAAAGTGTGCCGAATGTGTTCATCGGCCTTATGCTTTGACGAGGTCAGTAACCGTGGCGCCTACAAATCCGATAAGGGCCTGCGGCTCAATCTCTATCTGCATGCCGCGGACTCCGGCGCTCACATAGATGCGGTCGAAGTCGAGTGCCGTGCGGTGGAAGAAGGTCGGATAGGGCTTCTTCATGCCTACGGGCGAACAGCCTCCGCGGATATAGCCCGTCAGCGGAAGGAGTTCCTTCATGGCTATCATCTCGGCCTTCTTGTCGCCGGCTGCCGCGGCCGCTTTCTTGAAATCTACCTCGCAGTCGCCCGGGACGACGCAGACGAAGAGCCCGGTGCGCTCACCGCGGAGGACGAGGGTCTTGAACACCTGACGGATGTCCTCGCCCAGCTGCTCGGCCACATGACCGGCGGCAAGGTCGTTCTCGTCGACTTCATAGTCGCGCGTGGCGAAATCCAGGCCGGCGGCCTCGAGAAGCCGCACGGCATTGGTCTTGTTGTGTTTAGCGGCCTTTGCCATATCAGTCGGCGCTGTGAAGGAGGATGAAACGCTCGGCGTCAAGCGCGGCGCGACAACCCATTCCGGCAGCCGACACGGCCTGCTGATAGACAGGGTCGGCGACATCACCGGCGGCAAAGACGCCCGGCACGTTGGTGGCCATGCTGTGGCCCTCGGTGACGATATATCCGGCTTCGTCGAGTTCAATCTTGCCTGCAAACACCTCAGTATTCGGCTTGTGGCCGATGCCGAGGAAGAAACCGTCGATGGCGATGTCGAAGCGCTCCTCGTTCTCTGTGCCCTTGTTGCGGACCAGATGAGCGCCTTCGACGGCGTCCTGACCGAAGAGGCCTTCGGTCTGAGTGTTGTAGAGCACTTCTATCTTCTCGTTGGCAGCCACGCGCGCCTGCATGTACTTGGATGCGCGGAGGTAGTCCTTGCGGACTATCATGTACACTTTCGATGCCAGCGTAGCCAGATAGAGCGCTTCCTCGCAGGCAGTGTCACCGCCGCCAACGACGGCCACGGGGCGCTTGCGGAAGAAGAATCCGTCGCAGGTGGCACAGGCCGATACACCCAGGCCGCGGTACTTCTCTTCGTCGGGCAGACCGAGATAACGGGCGCTGGCACCGGTCGATATGATGACGGTGTCGGCGACAATCTCGTCCTTGCCTCCGTTGACATATGCTTTGAAGGGACGTGTCGAGAAATCGACATCGGTCACCTCACCCGAAAGGATGCGCAGGCCGAAGCGGAGCGCCTGGGCACGGAACTGCTCCATCATCTCGGGACCGAGTATGCCGTCGGGATAGCCGGGGAAATTCTCGATGTCGGTGGTCTGGACGAGCTGTCCGCCGGGCTGTATGCCCTCGACCATGACGGGACTGAGGTTGGCACGCGATGTGTATATGCCGGCGGTATATCCGGCCGGGCCGGAGCCTATGATAAGGCATTTGGTTGTATACTGGCTCATAATAGATGAGTTTAGAGATTATCTTAAATCGACCACTTCGTAGCCGGGATATTTCGACTTGTCGAAGACGAATACGGCCGGCGCCTTGGCGGCGGTCTCGAGGAATGAATCGATGCTCACGTGCATGCGCTGACCGTCGCCGAAATTGACGACGATGACGTGCGGCTGACCCTTGCTGTCGACGGAAACCTCGAAATCGGCGATGCCGCTGCCAGAATCGCGCGGCGTAAGGGCCACCACCTGACATCCGCCGGAATCTTTCAGCCGACGTGCCGTATAGTAGTCGCCATGTGCCGTGAGGATAGCGAAGGGATTCGAGGCCATCACCTCGTCGAGGGTCGGCTCGGTGACATTGACTTCCTTCGACGCCGGCATGAGCGTCCACTGGGTCTTGCCGTCATACCACACGGTGATTTCGGGTGTGGTCATGGTGAAGCGGTCGCCCGAGATGACGGCCGACCCTTGCACGGGACCGTCGGCCCCCTTGATGGTGAAGACGGTCTCGATGGCCTTGGCCGAAGCTATACGCGCTCTCAGAGCCGACAGAATCGACGAAGCCGTTGCCGTCGTGGCAGCCTGCACGCTAAAAGCAGCCGTCAGTGCGGCCAGCAGGATGAATATGTGTCGTAGCTGATGTTTCATGATGGTGTATCAACGTTTGACTTCTAAGTGATGTTCATTCGAACAGGCGCTGCACCTCGTCAGGAGTCATGAGCACGTCGCGCGGCTTGGCGCCCTTGGCCGGTCCTACGATGCCCATCTGCTGCATCTGGTCCATGAATCGGCCTGCCTTGTTGAAGCCTATCTCGAACTTACGCTGCAGGCTGGTGATGGACGCCTGCGACTGCGACGAGATGAAGAGGGCGCAGCGCTTGAACTCCTCGGTGACGGCGCCGTAGTCGGCAGTCGAAGCCTCGCCGCCCTCCTCCACCGGAGGTTCGGGCAGGAGATAGCACGATGTGAAGCCGGGCTGACTGCCGATATGGTCGCAGATGGCCTCGACCTCGGGAGTGTCGATGAAGGCGCACTGCACGCGCTCGACCACGCCGTTCATCATGGTCAGCATATCGCCGCGGCCTATCAGACGCTGAGCGCCCGGACGGTCGAGGATGGTCTTGCTGTCGACACCCTGAGTGACCTTGAAGGCGATACGGGCCGTAAAGTTGGCCTTTATCATACCGGTGATGATGTCGGTAGAGGGTCGCTGGGTGGCTATAATCATATGTATGCCCACGGCACGCGCCTTCTGTGCGATGCGGCATATAGGCGCGGCCACGTCCTTGCCTGCGACCATGACGAGGTCGGCATATTCGTCGACTATCACCACGATATAGGGCAGGAAGCGGTGTCCTTTCTCGGGATTGAGCTGACGGTCGGAGAATCGGCTGTTGTACTCTATAATGTTACGCACGCGCGCATCGCTCAGGAGCTCGTAGCGCGAATCCATCTCGACGCAGAGGGAGTTAAGCGTGGCTATGACCTTCTGCGGGTCAGTAATGACGGCTTTCTCCTCTTCGGGGAGTTTGGCCAGATACTGGCGGCTGATGGTCTCGAAGAGCGAGAACTCGACGGTCTTCGGGTCGACGAGAACGAACTTCAGTTCATCGGGATGCTTGGAGTACAGCAGCGAAGTGATGATACAGTTCAGACCGACCGACTTACCCTGACCCGTCGCACCGGCCACCAGGAGGTGGGGCATCTTGGCCAAGTCGGCCATGTATATGTCATTGGAGATGGTTGCGCCGAGGGCCATCGGGAGCTGCATGCGGTTTTCGGCGAAGGTCTTAGACTCCAGGACGGTGCGCATCGACACTATCTGCGGTTTGCGGTTAGGCACTTCGATGCCGACTGTGCCCTTGCCGGGTATAGGCGCTATGATACGGATGCCGAGCGCCGACAGGCTCATGGCGATATCGTCCTCGAGACTCTTGATCTTGGCGATACGCGTGCCCTGTGCCGGAACAATTTCGTAGAGCGTCACCGTCGGGCCTATGGTGGCCTCGATACGCTGGATGTCGATATTGTAGCTTCGGAGAGCGTCGACGATGAGTTTCTTGTTGGCGAGCTGCTCGGCCTCGTTGACCTCGACAGTCTTGCCGCGCTCTATCAGCAGCTCGGTGGACGGAAACTGATATGACGAGTGCGACGCACGCACGTCATAGGGAGTGTCGATGCTTATGTGGTCGCCGTTGCGGATAGGGGCATGGTCGGTGTCGGCGGCCTTCTCGGGCTGGTTGTTCTTTATCACCATCTCGGGCTCTCCGGGAGCGGCGGCCGCCAGCGTGATGCTCTCGGACTCCTCCGCGACGGGCTGAATATCGGAGGGCATGTCATCATCGAATGTATCGGCATACACGTCTGTCTGGCCGCCGGCGGCTTCGGAAGCGCTTTCGTCGATGTCGTCCGTGTCGCTGTCGAACTCGTCGTCATCCTTCTTGTCGAGGTCGTCGAGACCTACCGGAGGCATGAAGCGCGAGTGGTCGCCGGCGTCGGCGGAGTCGTCGATTTCATCGGTGTCACTGTCGCGATGCGGTTCTGTCTCAGCCTCGTCGACAGTTTCGGGAGCATCGAGATGGTCGAGCACCGACGGCGTCTCGTCCTCTGCCTCGGTTTCGGATTCGGCCACAGGTTCAGGCACCGGCTTGCGCCGCGGCATCATACTGCCGACAAGTCCGAAGAAGCTCTTTATCGGATGGAGATATACGGCCACCAGCAGTCCGGCCAGGAGCACCGTCAGCGCATATACCCCGAGGATGTCGGCATACTGGAGTACAAGCCAGTTGACATAGAAGCCATGCGTTCCGCCCATAGGGAAGGAGTCGGCACGGTTCATGGTGAGCAGTCCCACGATGACCGAGAGCGCCACCGTGGTGAAGAGGCAGCGGAACGTGAATGAGAAAAAGCTGATTCGTGTGGCGCGCATCACGGCCAGCCCTACGACGAACACATAGAACGCGAGCACAAACGACCCTATGCCGAAGTTGTCGATGAGGAACCACGATGCCAGCTTGGCGCCCATAGGGCCGCCGATGTTCTGCACGGCGTCGCCGGTATCGACTATCTCCTTGAGCGAGCGTCCGTTGATGACGCTTTGGTCGAGCTCGCAGTTGAAGATGAACGAAATCGAGCACAGCGTCATGACGATGGCGCTGAGACACAGCACGATGCCTATGCCGAGATGCGTGCGGTAGTCCTTGAGAAAGGATATGAAGGTATACCTGGGCCGGCGTTCTTCCCGGCGCTTGCGTGCCGACGGCTGTCGACGCGGTGCCGCCGGACCTTCGGGGTCGGGGACGGGCTTCTGCCTGACGGTGCGCTGAGAGCCGTCGGCACGCTTCGTTTCCGTCCGTGCACGCCGGCGCGTGACCTCGCCGGTATCGGGGTTGAGATATTCGTCAGTGTCTATATCAGGGGTTCGCATTGCAGTAGATGTAACAAGGAGAGTTTGACTTATAATAATCGTGGAACAGATTGACCGGCAGGCTGCGGACTACAGCGCGGCGAGCGTCTCAATCTCGGCCAGCGGGTCGGGAGCGGAGAACACGGCGTTGCCGGCGACGAGGATATCGGCTCCGGCAGCAGCGGCCGCCGCACCGGTGACGGCGTTGATGCCGCCGTCTATCTCAATGAGCGCCTTGGAGCCTGTGGCCTCGATTAGCGCCTTCAGCTCGGAAATCTTCCGGAGAGTATGCTGTATGAATTTCTGACCGCCGAATCCGGGATTGACACCCATGAGGAGGACCATGTCGACGTCCTCTATCACATCCTGAAGCATAGCCACGGGAGTGGAGGGATTGAGGGTGACACCGGCCTTCATGCCGGCGCTGTGTATGGCCTGGATGGTGCGGTGCAGGTGCGTGCATGCCTCATAGTGCACGTTCATCATCATGGCGCCGCAGTCGCGCACCTCCGATATGTAGCGCTCGGGCTGCACAATCATCAGATGTACGTCAAGCGGCAGGTCGGTGATTCGGCTGATGGCCTTGATGACAGGGAAACCGAATGAGATGTTAGGCACGAACACGCCGTCCATCACATCGCAGTGCACCCACTGCGCACGGCTGCGACCTATCATGGCTATGTCGTCGGCAAGATGTGTGAAGTCTGCTGCAAGCAGAGAAGGAGCTACTATCATCGGGCAGTCTGTTTTTTGGTTTTGAAAGCGCTGTATGCTATGTAGAGCACGCAGAATCCGAGTATGCAGAGTCCGGCTATGGTGAGATAGCCGTTGTACTTCTCGACAGCTTCGTAAAGCTCGTCGAGGGTCACATGCTGTGCGAGCCACCAGCCGAGAAAGCCGAGGATGGCGTTCCAGAGCAGGGCGCCCAGGGCCGTGAAGAGGCAGAATACACCCACGTTCATGCGTGCCAGGCCGGCCGGAATGGATATGAGCTGACGCACTGCCGGGATAAGACGTCCGATGAAAGTGGACACGGCGCCGTGGCGGTCGAAGTATTTCTCAGCCTTCTCGACCTTCTCCTTATCAATAAGGCAGGCATGGCCGAAGCGTGAATTCGCGAAGGCGTAGACGATGGGACGTCCGATCAGGAGAGCGATCACATAGTTAATCAGAGCGCCGACGACGGCACCGGCTGTGGCCACGAGCACCACCATAAACACGTTCATATCACCGCGTTGCACGGCAAGGTAGGCAGCAGGGGGTACCACCACTTCCGACGGGAAGGGGATGAACGAGCTTTCGATGACCATAAATACAAACACGAATAGATACGAGGCGTTATTCACAAACCAGTCGAAGAATGTCGCCGCATTCAGATAGTCCATACCGAGATTAAATTAATTTTACACTTAAATATTTTACAAAAGTACGAATTAATCTGTTCATTCCGCCCATAAGAATAATGGAAATTTATGCGATAAGCTAATTTTTCACTTTTCCATTTGCGGAGGCAGTCGTTTTGTGTTATCTTTGCGCAGCCATGAAAAATCAGAAAGCAAGAATCATAGGCACAGGACGCCACCGCCTCTCGACCGACGGCGACGGTGTCACCACGCTCGTCGCGTTCCACGGGTGTCCTCTGGACTGCCGCTATTGCCTCAATCCGCAGTCGCTGGGCGACGGCAGCCGGTTCCGCGAATATTCGCCTGAGGAACTGTATGACGAATGTCGCATTGACGAGCTGTATTTCATAGCCACCAACGGCGGCGTGACGTTCGGTGGCGGCGAACCTTGCCTGAGACCTGAGTTCATCCGCGAGTTCCGGAGATACTGCGGTCCTGCATGGCAGCTGAATCTGGAGACCTCGCTCAACGTGCCCACGGTCAATCTCGAGGCACTGCTTCCGGTGGTTGACGCTCTGATTATCGACATCAAGGACATGAACCCGGACATATAGCGCAGCTACACCGGGCGCACGAACGAGCGCATTCTTGACAATCTCCGACTGATTGCCGAAGGAGGGCGACAGCACGACTGCATGGTCCGCATACCACTGATACCTGACTACAACACGGAAGCTGACCGCGAGGCAAGCCGCAAGGCCCTCGAAGCGCTCGGCTTCAGCCGTTTCGATTAATTCACCTACACTATACGCAACAACTGACTATGGCACGAGGAAAACAGACATGCATGATACTTAAAGAAATACGCCGGCAGATTGCCGAAGCCAATGACATCGAATTCGTGACGTCGGAGTGCCGCCACAAAGGCGACTGCGCCGGGACCTGTCCGAAATGCGAGGCCGAGGTGCGATACCTCGAGCAACAGCTCCGCGCCCGAACTCTCGCCGGAAAAGCGGCAGTCATCGCCGGAATATCCGCAGGCATGATGCTCATGGCCGGATGCGGCGGCACCCCGTCGGCCTCAAACACCGAGACCTCCCAGGACGATACGACCGAGGTCCTCATGGGCGAACCACCCCTTCCCATAGAGGAGTTCGAGGAGGAGGATGTCGTAACTGAAGGAGATATAGAAGAAGTAATTGACAGCGATACCATCGAGTAGAAAGCCACGGACTGCTACGGACATCACATACTTTTTTTCGGGAGAAAAGAAATAAATCCGTAATTTTGCACCTCGTATGGATAAAGACACACAGCAGACAGTGACAGGACGGTTCGCACCGTCGCCTACGGGGCGCATGCACTTCGGCAATATATTCGCCGCCGTGCTTTCGTGGCTCTCGGTGCACTCGCGCCACGGGCGGTGGGTCCTCCGCATAGAGGACCTCGACCCGCAGCGGTCAAAATACGAATACGCCCGTCAGATAGAGGACGACCTGGCATGGCTGGGCATCGAGGCAGACGAAGGCGGCACGGCCGACCGCGGTACGCACGGCCCGTACAGCCAGAGCCGTCGCGGAGAGTTCTACGAGCGCACGCTGCGTCGGCTCGAGGAGCTGGGGCTGGTCTACGGCTGCACATGCACCCGTGCCGACATCATGGCCACGCAGGCTCCCCACATGTCGGACGGCCGAGTGGTCTACTCGGGCAAATGCCGCCCGGCAGCGTGTCCGCCCTTCGGCAGCAGTCCGGGCCCCGGAGCGCGGCGCCTCTACGTGCCCGACCGCGATATCATCTTCACCGACGGCATCTGCGGTCCCCAGCACGTCAACCTTGCCCGGCACTGCGGCGACTTCGTGCTGCGCCGTGCCGACGGAGCATGGGCCTATCAGCTGGCGGTCGTGGCCGACGACGCGGCCATGGGCATCACCGAAGTGATGCGCGGACGCGACCTGCTGCTCTCGGCCGCACAGCAGATATACCTCTTCGGCCTGCAGGGGCTGAAGGCGCCCGAATACGTACACATACCGCTGGTGTGCAATGCCGCCGGACAGCGCCTGTCGAAGCGCGACAGCTCTGAAAGCATGGCGGAGCTGCGGCACCGGTACACACCCGAGGCCATACTCGGACGCGTGGGCTACTGCGCTGGACTGCTCGACCGCAACGAAGAATGTTCGCTCTGCGACCTTCTCAAAGTCTACAACCGCGATAAAATCAGCCGCGACGAAGCGGTGTATGTTTAAACAATGACACAAGACAATCTGAAATATCTGCTTGACAGCCTGGTCGAACGGTACAACGTGCCGGGATTCGCCGATGCCGACCCCGTGCAGTTTCCGCGCCGCTACAGCGACCCGCGCGACATAGAAATCTCGGCACTTCTCACCTCGACCATAGCGTGGGGGCGCCGTGCCATGATACTCAACAACGCCGAACGCATCGACACGCTCCTCGGGCACGAGCCATACCACTTCGTGATGGAAGGCGACATTGGCCGCATCGACGACTCGAACATCCACCGCACTTTCTTCGGGCGCCATCTGAGATGGTTCCTGCGCGGCCTGCGTCTGACTTACAGCCGCCACGGGTCGCTCGAAGGACTCGCCGCGGCATCGGGCGCCACCGCGTCGGAGGCGCCGTCGTGGCATCTGGCGTCGGCGCTTAACGACCTGCTGGCCGAGGCCAACTGTACGGCTCCGCTCGACGGTCCGTCGCGCTGCCTGCCGGACAAGCCCGACAAATCAGCCCTCAAACGCTTCAACATGGCACTGCGGTGGCTCGTACGCAACGACGGCATAGTCGACATCGGCTCGTGGACCGCTCTGAAACCATCCCAACTGTACATCCCCCTCGATGTCCACTCCGCCTCCACATCGCGGCAGCTGGGCCTGCTCACCCGGCAGCAGAACGACCGCAAGGCCGTCGAAGAACTCACCGCCACGCTGCGCCGGTTCCGCCCCGACGACCCTACGGTGTACGACTTCGCGCTCTTCGGCGCAGGCGAGGCAGGCGCGCTGGCGGCGCCCGTCCGTTGATAGATTGTTGATAAAATAAATGGCCCGGATAGGTGCTGACTGAAAATTTCTCTCTACCTTTGAGCCATAAATACCAAGCATACCATGTACAGGAAAGGAAAACTATACTTCAGATACGGCACGATGGGTTCGGCCAAGACAGCCCTGCTACTGACCACGGCGTATAACTTCGAGGAGCGCCACATGGACTACATGTGCCTCAAGCCCATCGTGGACACCCGCGAACAGGCCAGCATCATCCACTCACGCATAGGCATACAGCGCGAGTGCCGCTGGATATACGCCGACACCGACCTCTACGAACTCGCGCGCGACCTGTACCGCACCGACAGCCGCATCGTGGACTGGTATCTGATCGATGAGGCGCAGTTCCTGAGCGAAGCCCAGGTCGACCAGCTCTCGCGTGTGGTGGACGACTTCGGCAGCAACGTGATATGCTACGGACTTCGCACCGACTTCCAGACCCATCTCTTCGAAGGGTCGCGCCGTCTCTTCGAGATAGCCGACACCATAGATGAGATAAAGTCGACCTGCAACTGCGGACACAAGACCATCGTCAACGCCCGCATCGACTCCGACGGACATATCGTGACCGAAGGCGACCAGGTGGAAATCGGCGGCGACGACCGCTATGTGGCAGTGTGCCGCAAGTGCTGGCGCAACCGCCGCATAGAGCAGGCATCGCGCGTCAGACCGCCCCTTGACCTCGAAGAAATAATGAACCCTGAATACTGAACTTACTTGCAGAATAAACTTTCACTATGATTATCTGTCAAATACAAGACAGCGCGCGATACAGCGCCATCTCTCCGGCCCTGCGGACCGCCATCGAATGGCTCATGAACCGTCAGACGAACCAGTTTGTTCCCGGTATATGCACCATCGGGCAAAGTCCCGACGGCACCGACATCACCGTCAAGTGCGAGGAACCGGCACTCCTTCCGCGTGAGAAAGCCCGGCTTGAGGCACACCGCAAATACATCGACATCCACGTACCGCTGAAAGGCACCGAGTCGATGGGATGGGCGCCTACGGCCACACTCAAGCACGAGAGCGTCCCTTACAGCGAGGAACACGACATAGCGTTCTTCGGCGACTCCGCCCAGAGCCTTCTGCACATCAAGGTCGGTCAGATGGCGATAGTCTTCCCCGAAGACGCCCACGCCCCGAACATAGGGCTTGGCAACCATCGCAAGCTGTGCATCAAAATCCCCGTCGGCTGACACCCGGCGACTAACGAAACAGAAAACAATGCGAACGCTCCGAAACATCCTCTTCAGCTTCATGCTGGCCATCATCCCCCTGACTGCGACACACGCCCGCACCGTGCGGGTCCTGCAGCCCGAGACTCTCACCTACAAAGTGATGTTCAAGTGGGGACTCATCAACAAGAAGGCAGGACACGCCACCCTGACCCTGACGCACGACAAGCACGGGTACATATCGCAGATGGCGGCGGCCTCGGAGCCCTGGGCCGACAAGATATTCAGAGTGCGCGACACCCTGAACAGCCGTATGGCCACGCATGACATGACTCCTCTCTTCTACGAGAAAATTGCCCACGAAGGCAACGAATCGAAGCACGACGTGGTGCGCTACGACTACTCCACCCCGGGCGTGGTCAAGGCCGACTGCACACGCAGGAAAGTCAAGAAAGGCGAGCTGAAAGTCAACGAATCGCGCTCGATGGAAGCCGAAGGCGCAGCCGTAGACATGCTCTCGTCGTTCTACTTCATGCGGTCGCTTCCCTTCGAGAGCATACAGCCGGGCCACGTCGAGAAGATAGACATCTTCTCGGGCAAGCGCAAGGAGATTCTGTCGATACGCTACTGCGGCATCGAGGACATCGAGATTGACGATGTGAAGTATCCGGCCTATCACGTCAAGTTCACCTTCACCTCCAAGGGAGGCGCCAAGACATCAGACGACATGGACGCATGGATATCGGCCAACGCCGACCGCATCCCCCTGCGCATGGAAGGCAAACTGCCTGTCGGCAAGGTACACTGTCTCTACACCGGACAGCTCTGACACCGGAAGCAGGCGCTGCGTCAGCACACGCAAACAAAAAGAGGGTGACGGATGTTTATATATCAAAACATCAATTAAACCTGTTGGTTGAATTAGATT
>DLAL01000013.1 GCA_002493945.1 Porphyromonadaceae bacterium UBA7048 | reverse complement strand
TACTTTAATATCGAATCAATCCATGCGAAGAGTTCGTTCAGAGCGTAGTCGCCGCTGTGGGGGCGGTTCCATGTCAGCTTGAAGTCGACGTTCTTGCCTGCGTTCTGCAGCTTGGTAGCCAGATTGACGGGGAAGAGGAATGAGGTGCCGCTGTCTTTGGAGCCATGCCGAATGTACCAGTTGCGGGTGGTGTCGGTGCGCGGCGCTCCGATGTAGTTCATGGGGTTAAGCAGGCGGACGTTGTGGAGGATTGCCGGACTGACGGTGGCATCGGGGTTGCCTGTGTTCTTCCGCAGGGAGTAGTCTGTGAAGTTGACGCTGCTGCCCTTTGAGTCGCCGAATTCCTCGTTCTCGCCCGTGGCCTCACCTCCTGCCACACCGAGGCGGTCGAATGCCGGAGGCTCTTTGAGGCCTGATACCTGTGCGACGTAGTTGAGGTAGCGCGTCATGTCAAGGCCGACGATATACTCGCCCTGCTTGCGCGGAGGCATGGCACGCCGGGGCTTCGGGAGGCCTGCCGGAGCGGGACCTTTCACCAGAGCGGCGCCGCGGGCCAGCTCCATGGCGGGTGTGCTGAGGGTGAATCCTATGCTGTCGGGGATGACGGCGCCGGCATCCTTGGCTTTTTGGGCACTCGCGATGAGCAGCGAGCGGAGATAGTCGAGGTAGTTGTCGGCGGTCAGCGGCGAGCCATCAGGTTTGCGCAGGCCGAGACTGTCGATGTATTCGGGACACATTGCGGCGAGTTCCTGCGATACTTCGTACTGTGCGTCTGTGAGTTTGCGCGATACGTTGTCAGTGCAGCTGTAGAGCCACTCGTACTCGCGGTCGGCATGCTCGAGGTCGATGATGGGACAGTAGCAGACGGCTGCGAAAACGTCGTCGCGGCCGTCGAAGGCTCCCATGGCCTTGAGGTAGGGTTCATAGTCGGGATTGTTGCCCGTGGCGCCGAGGAGTGCCGACATGGCGCCTCCGGCGCTTGTGCGTCGGAGATGATGCGCTCGGAGTCGCCCGGGATGACGTCGTCATAGTGGCGCAGATAGCGTACGGCGGCCTTGAGGTCGAGTATCGCCGCAGGAGCGCGGCCGGTGTAGACGTCCGAGCCGTCTGGGCCCTTGACTACCGAATTGCGTCCGCGCGCCGGGGATGACCACGACATATCCTTCGAGAAGGGCGCGTCCCGACGCTCGCCGGGATTGATGTCGCCAGCCTGCGATGCCATATAACCGCCGACGTAGTTGCGCATGAATATCGGTGTGTGGCTGGTCGGCCGACGCGGGCACGAAGATGTTAAGGTACTGGTATGTGGAGCCTTCCACATTGGCTACGTAGTAAAGCTTTGTGTAGGCAGTATAGTCAACGATTTCGCCGGTCGGCATCGTGACAGACCCCGCACGCCTTTGGAAGCATCGAACACCGTCGGGGTGACAGGCTTCCCGGCTTGTGCGACACCTACATATAGTGTCGCGCCAAGCGCTGCTACGAGTAAATTCTTCATGTTTTGTTTTTTAGTGATTCATCGTTCTATAAATGTGTATTGATATGAATTAAAAGGTAATCTAATAACAAATCTCAGTCTTTTTCGGTTTGTCCGCCGTCAGGATAGCGCCCCGGGGTGCAGCCGAAGAGGGCGGTGAAGCACTTGGAGAAGTACGATGAGGAGCTGAAGCCGACCATGTACATGACTTCGCTGACGGAGAATTTTTTCTGCTCCAGGAGCATGGCGGCTTTGCGGAGACGTGTCTGGCGGATGTAGTCCACGGGCGACACTCCGACGTATTTCTTCAGCAGTCGGTAGAGGTTTTTCTGCTGCATGCCGGTGGCGCGGCAGAGGAAGTCGACGTTCAGATCGGGGTTGGAGAGGTTGTTCTCGATGACTGTCGTGACGGCGGCAAGCTGCTTCTCGGATGCTGCCGCCGGACTGTCAGCACTGTCGCTGCTCTCGGGGGCGGTGAGGGTGTCGAGCCGCAGCGAGCGGCGCAGATTCTCGCCCGACTCTATGAGCTGTCGCACCTTTGCGGCAAGCACAGGCGCCTCGAAGGGCTTGGGCATGAATGCGTCCACACCGCTCTCGATGCTCTCGCCGTGTATGCCCGGGGTGTCCTTGGCCGTGAGCAGGAGGATGGGTATGCCGGCCGTGGCGGGGTTGGACTTGAGGCGCCGGCTCATCTCGAGGCCAGACATGAGCGGCATCATCTCGTCGGCGATTATCAGCTCGGGGCGGAAACTCGACGCCACCGTCAGGCCGGCTTTGCCGTTGGAGGCTATGGCGCAGTGGTAGTCGTCCGAGAGGATGGAGCTGATGAAGGAGGCTATGGAGCGGTTGTCGTCGACTATGAGCACGCGCGGACGTTTGTCGCCTGGATTGGCCGGTGCGTCCTGCTGTGCCGGAGTCTCGCTCTCGTCGGCAGGCTCGCCTACAGGCAGGCGGAGCGCGAATGTCGAGCCTTGATTCACGCGGCTGCTCAGGGTGACGGACCCTCCGAGCAGGCGTGCGTACTGCTGCACGAGGTAGAGCCCTATGCCCGTGCCTTCGTGGCTGGCGGCTGTGCGCGGCGAGCGGTAGAGCCGCTGGAAGACGAGCGACTGCTCGTCCTCGGGAATACCCACGCCGTCGTCAGACACAGTGACGGTGAAGTCGCTCCCGTCAGTGGCTATCGACAGGGCTATGGTGGAGCCGTCGGCGGTGTACTTGACGGCGTTCGAGAGCAGGTTGGAAAGGAGTGATTCGAGCTTGACGGCGTCAATGCGCGCGTAGACGTGCGGCTGGGACGAGGTGAAGATGAAGTTGCGGCCGGCCGTACTGCGGCGGTAATTGTCGAATATGTCGCGGCAGAACTCCACCACGTCGATGCGCGAGTAGATGAGCATGTTCTCGCTGTGCAGCTCCATGCGGTTGAGTTCGACGGTCTGATGGATGAGCGTGTTGAGCTTCAGCGCGTTCTGATAGGCCGTGTCGACGTCGCGCATTACCTCGGCATTGTCTTCGCCGCCGGTGCGTATCTTGCTGAGCGGCCCGATGATCATGGAGAGCGGCGTCTTGAGCTCATGCGAGATGTTGGCCAGGAAGAATAGGCGGTTCTCGACGGTGGCCAGGACGTTGGTGCGCTCCAGCTCCTCGACGCGGCGCCGCTGGCGTCGCTGTCCTTCCCTGATGACCAGCAGTATGATGCTGATGAACACGAGCAGGTAGAGGGCGATGGCGAGATTGCTCTGATACCACGGGCGCGCCACGTCGAGGGTGATGCCTCGCACCGAGCCCGGGACGCCGGCTACGGCCATGTACAGGGTGTGGCGGCCGGGAGGAAGCGAGGTGAGCCGTATGCAGTTGTCGCCTTCGGGCATGAGGTGCCACTGGTTCTCTGATTCGTCGCGGTAGCAGAAGCGGAGGTACTGTCCGGGCGAGAAGAATCCGGGGATGATGTTGATCTCGATATTGTGGTTGTCCGACGGGAGGGCAACACGCGACTTGTCGGAGGTCAGGGCCGAGCAGTCGATGATGCCGTGCATGTCGCCTTCGGATATGCGGAGCTCTGCCACCGACTCGTCGGCGCGCTCCTCGAGCAGGCGTATCGGGTCGGCCACTACGAGTTCGTCGGAAGCTCCGAGGATGACCTGACGCCGCGTGCGGTCATAGTAGATGGCCGTGTATGACTTGGCCGGCAGCGACAGCACTTTGACTGCCGCCGTGCGTGCGTCGACGGCGAATACCGCTCCGGCCGTGGCCACCCATATGTCGCGTCCGACGGCGCACATGGCGCGGATTGATTCGTCGCCCGTGCCGAAGGGGAATCGGACGATGGTGTCGGACACCTCGCCGCGCGGACTGATACGCACCATTCCGCCGTAGAAGGCGCACCATATGTCGCCCGCTGGGTCGGTGCAGAGCACCGAAGGCTCCTCGCCCGTGGGTGTCTTTATGTCGATGCGGCTCACGGCATGTGTGCGGGCAGCAATGCGCGTCAGGGCCGAGTCGCGGAAGTGGAGGACCCACTTGTTGTGCTGTCCGTCCTGCACCATCTGTCCGATCAGGTCGCCCGGAAGGGCTCCCGTGGATGCGGACAGGACGGTGTCGACCTCGTGGTCGTGGCCTTCGGAGAGGAACCGTGCCTCTTTCTCGCTGAATATGCCGCCGAGATACCCGGCCACCCACAGGCTGCTGTCGGCGCGGTCCTCGATGATGCTGTATGCCCAGTTGGCGTTCAGGCGCCTCGAGTGGTCGGAGAGGCGGTGGTTGCGGAAGCGCCGTGCCTTGGCGTCGTACTGGTTGATGCCGCCGTCAGTGGCCACGAGGATGTCGCCTGATGCCGTCTCGAGGATGTCGCGCACGCGGTTGTGCGACAGGTTGTGCTCCGTTCCGGGCATATACCAGTCGGCGCGGTCGCCGTCGAGGCGTATCAGACCGTTGGAGCCGCCTATCCACAGGGCGTTCTGCGAGTCGCGCAGCATGGTGTAGACCTTCTGTCCGGCCGAGCGCCCGGTCAGTGCGGCTATGGAGTAGATGCGCACGGGCGACGCCGGGTCGATGATGCTCACTCCGGCGTCGGTGGCGCACCATATCTCGCCTATCGAGTCGATGAAGAGGTTCCACACGGCGTTCGACGCTATGGAGTAGGGCGAAAGCGACGTGTGGCGGAATACTGCCGGAGCCTTCGACGGACCGTCGGCGAAGAGTAGCAGGCCGTTGTCTGTCCCGGCCACCAGCCGCGAGCCGTCGAGGGCGAGCGACTTGACCGAATTGCCGTCGCAGGCGCTGATGCGGCCTATGGCTCCGGTGGTGGTGTCGAGCGTCAGGAGGGCGCCTTCGGTGCCGAGATAGAGCAGACCCGACGCGCGGTCTTCGGTCATGGCGTTGACGAATACATTGCCCCCCGGAGTGTGGGGCGAGTCGAGGCTGACGGCGGCGAAGCGTCCCGTGGTGAGGCTGTATGACGCCAGGCCGTCGTAGGTGCCTATGTAGATGTTGCCGTCGGAGGCTTCGAGGAGGCTGTAGACGGCGTGGTGCGGCAGATTGGAGGTGAGGTTGTCAACACGGCTGTCGCAGAGGTCCCATGTGTAGAGTCCCGACAGCGAGCCTATCCAAAGCGAGCCTGCCCCCTGGTAGAGGAGTGCCCTTATCTCGCGCGGGAACTGTCCGTCGGCCTTGCTGACGGTGGCTGTGGCAGGGTCGAGACAGAAGAGGCCGTCGTTGGTGCCGGCATATATCACGCCGTCGATTTCGACCATGTCGTACACTTGTGCGCGGAAGATGTGGCCGTACTGACGGTCGGTGGCCGGATAGGCGCGGTAGCCGTCGAAACGATATATGCCCGAATTGCTCCCGAACCACGTGCGGCCCGACGAATCGCGGAAGATGACGAACACAGTTGACTCTTCGGTGCCGACTGTGTAGTTGAACCACCGCAGGCCGTCCGGGTCGAATGTCGGACCGGCAAATGCGGCCGCGGCGGCTGCTGCGATGATGAGCAGTAGGGTCAGATATCGTTTCATGGTATTTCGTTCAGGGTCGGTTTACTTGGCTCTCGATAGGTCGGTGCCTGCCGGTGTCTGGAACATAGACAGTCCGAACTCGTGCACCACGGCGTAGATGTGGTCGAAGATGTCGGAGGCTAGGCTTTCGAACTCAACCCACGAGGTGTTGGAGAGGAAGAAGTACATCTCCAGAGGAAGTCCCGAATTGGTCGGCTCGAGCTGGCGGACCATAGTGGTCATGGAGTGGTTGACCTCCGGATGGTTCTGGAGATAGCGCACCAGATAGCGGCGCAGAAGCCTCAGGTTGATTTCGCGGCCGTCGTCGCCGATGTCTTCTTTCTCGATGAGACCTTTGCCGCGCAGATTCTCCACTTCCTCAGCGGTGCAGAAGCGCACGGTGTTGAGGTCTATGTATATAGGCCGCTCGACGCGTCGGCCCCCTGAAGCGCGCATGGGCTGGTAGTTGCGGAACGAACCCTTTATCAGCGCGTAGGGAGGAATGGTCGACACGGAGTTGTCCCAGTTCTTCACCTTCACGGCCGTGAGGGTGACTTCGAGGACTTCGCCGTTGACGTCGTGCGTGCGCGCCTCAATCCAGTCGCCGCGCTGGAGCATCTTGTTGGCCGACAGCTGGATGGATGCCACAAGTCCGAGTATGGTGTCCTGGAATACCAACATCAGCACGGCTGCCGACGCGCCCAGAGCCGTGATGATGACCACGGGTGACTTGCCGATGAGGATGCTCAGCGCTATGATGACGCCTATGCCCATGAAGATGAGCTTGAACATCTGGAATACGCCCTTGACGGCATATGCCTTGAGGTTCGGGCGGATGAGGAAGGCGTTGTAGAGATTGCCGGTGAAGATGACGAATATCCACACGATGGCCCACACGATGTAGAGCGACGTGAGCACCGATATAATCCCCGTGGTGGTGCCTCCGTCCTTGGCGAATGCCTGAGGAAGCAGCCAGTTGACGGCAAGCGCCGGCGACAGCTGTGATATGGCGCGCATCATGCGGGCGTTGAGCAGGTCGTCGTCCCATGTCGTGGGTGTTCGCAGGACGAAGCGCTCCAACAGGTTCAGTACGAACTTGGTGATATAGTAGAATGCTACGGCGGCCACTGCTATGGCTGCCATGAGGATGAGCGATATGACGGTGCCGTTGCCGGTGAAGGAAAGGTGCTGTGCGAGATATTCGCGGAATAGTTCTATCATATTGAAGCCAAAGGGATGTTCAGATGTGCGAAGTTACGGATTTTGCGCGAAAAAAGCCGCCCCGGCGCAGATATTTTTTTTTGCGTCGGGGCGGCAGTATGGTGTGTCGCGTGCGTATTATTCGGCGATAACTTCGAAGGGAAGTTCGACGATGACTTCTTTGTGAAGTTTTACGATTGCGATGTAGTTGCCGACTTCCTTAACGGATTCCTTGATTTCGATGAGCTTGCGGTCAACGTTGTGGCCGAGTTTCTCGAGGGCTTCGGCGATCTGGATGTTGTTCACAGAACCGAAGATGGTGCCCGTAGCGCTGGTCTTTGCGCCGATGGTGAGCTTGAGGTCCTTGATCTGAGCTGCGAGAGCTTCAGCGTCGGCCTTGATCTTGGCGAGCTTGTGAGCGCGCTGCTTCTGGTTTTCGGCGAGAACCTTGAGAGCCGATTCAGTAGCGATGACAGCCTTACCGGTGGGGATAAGGTAGTTGCGGCCGTATCCGTCTTTTACTTCAACGACGTCGTCCTTGTAGCCGAGGCCCGAAACGTCTTCTTTGAGAATAATCTTCATAATTTTCGTTCGGTAAGGGGGTTATTTCATCAGGTCGGTTACGTAGGGCAGGAGAGCGAGGTGACGGGCACGCTTAACGGCCTGAGCGACACGACGCTGGAACTTGAGAGAAGTGCCGGTGATGCGGCGGGGGAGGATTTTGCCCTGCTCGTTGAGGAATTTCTTGAGGAATTCGGGATCCTTGTAGTCAACGAAGTTGATGCCGAAACGTTTGAAACGGCAATATTTTTTCTTTTTCACGTCTACCGACATGGGGGTGAGGTAGCGGATTTCAGACTGAGACTGTGCCATGATTTAGTCCTCCTTGGTTTCAGCGGGTTGAACTTCGGGTTGAGCTGCACGACGTGCGCGACGCTTTGCGGCGTACTGTGCTGCATATTTGTCCTGACGGAAAGTGAGCCAGCGGAGCACACGTTCGTCACGGCGGAAAGCTGTCTCGAGCTTGCGGATTACCGAAGGCTCGGCGTTGAATTCGATGAGACTGTAGAAGCCGGTCGACTTCTTGTCGATGGGATAAGCGAGCTTGCGCAGGCCCCATTCTTCGCGGTTTACGAGTTCGGCACCTTCGTCGGTGAGAACTTTTGCGAATTTGTCTACCGCTTCCTTCATCTGTGCATCAGACAAAACGGGAGTTAAAATGAAAACGGTTTCGTACTGCATTTTAAGTTGATAATTAAGTGGTTGTGTGCGGATGTATTAATTCCGGCTGCAAAGGTACGAATTTTTTTTGACCCCTGCAAATATTTTTTGCATCCGCCGGCAGATTATCAGCGCATAAAAATAAGCGAGGCTACCCGACAAAGTGGCAGCCTCGACTTTACCTTCTTTTATAGTGCTGAATGGAGCGACTAAAGTCTCCAAAAGCACTTTGATGATGCAAAGGTAATGCTTTTATTTATCGAAACAAAATTTCGGGAAGAAATTGACTGTTAAAAAACTATATTCGGGATAAATCAAGTATCCTCTCCCTGAGACACGGAGAGTTCTTGCAGAGTTGCTCGTACAGAGATTTTACACATATACTTAATTCTTGCGCACGATTAACCGATACTTGTCCCGGGTCTTTGACAGAATAAAAT
>DLAL01000060.1:41290-82180 GCA_002493945.1 Porphyromonadaceae bacterium UBA7048 | reverse complement strand
ACGCCTAATAAGGGGATTTTATAGATTAAACAGGGATAATCATGAGAATAGTCATTCAGCGCGTGACACGCGCACAGGTGAGCGTCGGCGGCGATGTCAAGGGTGTCGTCGGACGCGGTATGATGGTGCTTGTAGGAGTGGAGAACGGCGACGAAGAGGCCGATGCGCGCTGGCTGGCCGACAAGACTGTGGCCCTGCGCATATTCGACGACGAGGCCGGAGTGATGAACCGCTCGATTCTCGATGCCGGAGGCGATGTCCTGGCCGTCAGCCAGTTCACCCTCACGGCATCTACGCGCAAGGGCAACCGTCCCAGCTACATCCGTGCCGCAGGTCACGAACCGGCCACTGCTCTCTATGACGCCTACTGCCGCATGGTGGCCGAGCGCCTCGGCCGTCCCGTGGCTCGCGGTGTGTTCGGTGCCGACATGCAGGTGGAGCTGGTCAACGACGGTCCCGTCACCATCGTCATCGACTCGCGGCTGCGTGAATAATCATCAGAATTCCACCGACAGGCGGACGTTGAACTGACGGCCCGTCAGATAGTTGGGGACGGCATACTGGATGTCGTTCACGTCGGTCACCCAGTAGTAGCTGCTCACGTTGCTGATGTCGAGCAGGTTGAATGCGTCTACTCCGAGCCACACGCTCTTGAGGTGGCGCAGGAATCCTGTCCGCTGCTGTCCTTCCTTGGCAGGCGAGAGCAGGGCATAGGCCAGTCCGACGTCGAGGCGCTTGTACGCCGGAGCGCGGAAATAGCCTTTGTCGCGGCTGCCGCGCGGCGCCGTCATGGGCAGGCCGTCGGAGAATATGCCGCGGAGATTGAATTTCAGCTTGGGTATCTTCGGGAAGTAGTCCGTGAAGTACAGTGCGAAGCTGTAGCGCTGGTCGGTGGGGCGCGGCACCTTGACGCCGTTCAGCGTCTCCTGAGTCTTCATCAGCGAGAAGCTGAGCCATGAGTCCGTGCCTTCCACGAACTGTCCGAAGAGCTTGAAATCGAGTCCGTAGGTGAAGCCGCTGGTGAGATTGCGGCCAGCGTAGACGAGCTTCAGATTGTCTATCTCGTAGGGTATCAGGTTGCCGAGAGCCTTGTAGTAGGCTTCGCCCGAAATCTTGAAGGGGCGGTTCATGGCCCTGAAGGTATAGTCGGCCCCGAGTATCATCTGGAAGGAGCGCTGGCTCTTGATGCCGGCGTTGAGCACGATGGCCTCATTGCCGTCGGCATCGACCACGGGCTCACGGTACTCTTTGTAGAAAGGCGACTGGTAGTACAGGCCCGTGGCGAAGCGCAGCGAGAGACGCTGGTTGCGCTCGGGCACGAATCCCACGCTGACGCGCGGACTGACGAGGAACTCCTTGTTGAAGGTCCAGTAGGAGAAGCGCAGGCCGCCGTTGATGTTCAGATAGCCTGCCGACGTGTTGAGTCGGTAGGTGTCCATGGCGTAGAATGCCAGGCGGGTCGACGACACGTTGTGGTGCGACGACAGGTTGTACACCACTTTCAGCGCGTCGGGATTGGCCGGGAGGGAGAAGCCTGCCGAGTCGCGCCACTCCCACTCGCGGGTGCGGTCGTAGATGCGCTCGGTGTTGAATGTCACGCCGTAGCTCAGATTGTGCTTGCTGATGCCCGAGGCGCCGCGCAGAGCCATAGAGAACACCGATGCGCGGAAGCGGTTGCGCGCGTGCTCGTGGTACTTGCCCACGCCGAGTTCGCCGCCCACGGCGCCGCCGTCGTCAGCGCCTCCCGTGCCGGCCTGGTCGAGCCAATATTCGCCCGATATGTCGTAGGACACAAGCTCGTTGGTGAAGTAGCCGGACGCCTGAAGGGAGAATTCGTGAGCCTTGTTCGGCTTGTAGGTGAGCGTGCCGGCTCCGAAGTATGTCTCGAAGCGGTCTTTCTCGGCGCCGTCGAAGTAGACGGTGAACTCCTTGGCATCGGTCGACGTGCCGAACTTGGTAGTGCGGTTGTGGGGGATGAAGCGGTAGTTGTTGACGGCTATGTTGCCCAGTACGGACACCTTCCACTTCGGATTGACCGTATATGTCATGCTGGTCTGATAGTCGAAGAACTTAGGGTCGTACTCGCCCTTCTCCTCCAGCGAGCCCAGCAGCGACGAATTCTGCTTGTAGCGGATGCCGTGGAGCTGCGAGAAGTGCCGCGAACTGCTGCCCACGGCCGCTGTGGCGCCCATGAGTGAGGCTGAGGCCGAGCCTTCGAAGGCTTCGGGCTCGCGGTAGGTGATGTCGAGCACAGAGCTCATCCTGTCGCCGTACTGTGCCGAGAATCCGCCGGTGGAGAATCCGATGGCGCCGACCATGTCGGGATTGACGATACTCATGCCTTCCTGCTGGCCCGAGGATATCAGCTGGGGGCGGTAGACCTCGATGCCGTTGATGTACACGCTGTTCTCGTCGTACGAGCCGCCGCGCACGCTGTACTGGCTCGACATCTCGTTGTTGGAGTTTACTCCGGCCATAGTGGTGAGCAGCGACTCCACCGAGCCGCCCGAGACGTCGGGCGCGAGCTTGAAGTCCGAGCGGTCGATCTTCTGCATGCCGCCCATCTGCTTCTGGTAGTCAGTCACCTCGATGCCTCCGAGGGCATATGATGCCGGAGTCATCTTCACGTTGACCGTCACCTCGCCCTCGGGCTCTATCAGGCGCCGCTTCGATTCCTCGTAGCCTATGCAGCTGAAGGTTATGCGGATAGTGTCGGCTTCGGGCGACGTGAGCGTGTAGCGGCCGTCGATACCGGTGGTGGTGCCGAGAGCCTTGCCGATTTTCACGGTGACGAACTCCATAGGCTCGTTGTTCTCGTCGGTCACCAGGCCCGATATTTTCACCGGGCCCCTGGCAGCGACGGCGAGGGCGGCGCTCAGGAGCATGAGCAGATATATGACAGTGCGTAGATTCTTCATTACAACGTATATAACGGAAATCAGTCCGCAAAATTGTCCTGCCGCCGTACAAGGGTGCAATAAGAAGCGGCCCCGGTTCACACCGAAGCCGCTTCTTATTGCCTGCGCCCGAAGGCTCAGAAACAATGAACATACCTAATACTAATCTATCATATCCTAATACTAATCCAAATTCAAATCAAAATACCTTATCATGTTTCGGCTTAGGCCGATGATATAATCTCTTTATCAGTTGTGCAGACTCTAATAAATCTTTTTTACCTTATGAAAGAGTACCTGTCGGTGATCCCTTATATCAGATTATGAAGAATACCTTCTGTGTTCAGGCGCCGAAGTGGCTGCGCAGTGCCCGGCATGCGCGGGAGATGCAGTTCTTCACCGTGTCGAGGGTGCGTCCGGAGTATTCGGCGATTTCAGAGGGCCGGTAGCCCGTGAGGTGCATTGATATCACTGCGCGCTGCTCGTTGTCGAGCGATGCTATCACGGCTGATATCTCGCTTTCGTCCCAGCATCCTTCCGGACACTCTTCTGCGGCTGTGTGTGCCAGGTCGAGAGTGAACAGGGAGTGGTTGGTCTCCATCACAGCGCGGCGGCTCCGTTCCTGATTGAAGACGTTACGCATAATAGTAAACACCCAACTCTTGAAATTTGTTCCCTCTTCGTACTTTTCTTCGTTCACCAGGGCATTGAGCGTAGTGTCACGGAGCAACTCATACGCTTCCTCGCGGTTGGAGGTAAGTATATAGGCGAAGTTGAGCATATTGCTCTGGAGATTCATAAGTTCCCGTTGAAATTTTACGCTTGCCATAGTTGGAATTTTTTTAGTTTATTTTTGTTTCATGACGCTAAGTTAATCTTAAAACAACGGCTGTGAAGAAAATTGATTGTTAACGCATGTTAACGAGATGCCTATTACTAAATATTTTTAGTAATTGTATGGAGGACAGTAAATTACACACGCAGGCGGTGTTACAACATTGTTACAACACCGCCTGCGTGGGACTAAATTGTTACAAATAGTCAGTCGTCTACGACTTCTGGAATTCTGTGGGCGACATGCCTGTCAGGTGCTTGAAGTACTTCCCGAACGACGACTGGTTGGAGAAGTTGAGCGCGTATGCCACCTGCTGGATATTTTTTCCCGAATAGCGCAGCAGGTTCTTTGCCTCGGTGATGACGAAGAGGTCGATCCAGCGTGCCGCAGACTGTCCGGTGGCCTCCTTCACCAGCAGGGACAGATACTTCGGAGATATGAAGAGCTTCGAGGCGTAGAAATTCACCGACCGTTCGGTGGTGTAGTGCCGGTGGACGAGCTTGATGAAGTCGTGGACGTAGCTGCGTCGTCCGGGACTCATCGAGGTCTGGTCCGACTCGGCTGTGGCGTCGTACTGCTTGTAGACGTAGAGCAGCAGCTGATAGACCAGTCCGGAGGTGAGGCTCGACACTATGTGGCGCGAGAGCTGCAGATTGTAGCTGTCGTTCATAGCCGAGCGTATCAGCGAGAAGTAGCGTATGAGGGTGGATATCTCGCGGTCAGATACTTCTATGCCCGGCACCTCATGCTGGTGGATGGCGCGGTCGGAGATGGCCGAGAACGACACATTGAGATTCTGGATGAACAATGGCGAGCACCACAGCAAGTACATGTCTATCTCGTCATCGTCGCCGTCGGAGATGATGCTCACGACGCTTCCGTGATGAAGCGTGATGACCGAGGGCCCGCGCATGTCGAAATCCTTGAAGTTAACGTTGACGCGCAGCGAACCCTTGACAAGTAATATCAAAACAACTCCGTCGCCCCTGAACGTATTGTTCGCAGGGACGACGAAGTTGGTGAGATTCATCGATATGTGCGCGAGCACGGCTTCCTCGGCGAGGCGGCTGTACTCCGATGCTATTTTTTCGAGTAAATGTATGGAGGTATTTGTCTCGTTTGATTCCATTGCTATTCGGTTGATTCGCCAAAATTACGAAATATTCGGCGATAAGACCGCATAGAGCAGACCAAACGGACAATTTACTGGCGTTTCAGTCCACAATTTCGCTTCACAAGCCCTTGGCAAGGCATTTGTCGAGCTCGTCGCAGATGGCTTGCCTGTCGAGGTGCTGGCCGATGAATACGAGTTTGATCATGCGGTCGCCGTACACGTCGTCCCAGTCCTTGACTATCGACGGATCCTGTTCTGCCAGACGCTCGAGCTCGTCGTCGGGAGCCGTGGCGAACCAGTAGCCCGATTCGGTGAGCTTCTTCTGGACGCCGGCCTGCTCGAAGATGTATGACATGTCCGTGTTGTGGCGGAAGTACACCAGACCCTTGCAGCGTATGACGTTCTTGGGCCACTTCGACGAGATGAAGTAGTCGAACCTGTTGATGTCCAGCGGCTGGCGGCGGTAGTAGACGAAAGTCTGTATGCCGTACTCCTCGGCTTCGCCCTCGCCGTGGTGGTGATGGTGGTGGCATGTGCAGTGGTCGTGGTCATGGTGGCATACCTCGCACTCGTCGTCATCATCGTCGTCGTCATCGTGGTGATGATGGTGGCCGTGCACATGCTCCTCTTCGTCGTGGTGATGATGGTGGTGATGGTGTTCCTCCTCTTCATCCTCATCGGGCAGGTCGCCTTCGACGGCCTCGACCCATGCGGCCGAGCCCGATACCTGATTGAAGTCGAACGTGTGCGTGTTCAGCAGCAGGTTCAGGTCGATGTCGCAGTAGTCGCACTCGATGATGCGTGCCTTGGGCTGCAGGGCACGGATGATGGCGCGTATGCGTCCGGCCTCTTCGGGGCTGACTTCAGATATCTTGTTGAGCAGGATGATGTTGCAGAACTCTATCTGCTCTATGACCAGGTTCTCGATGTCGTCCTCGGTGATGCTGTCGCGCTTCAGACGGTCGCCGCAGCCGAACTCCGATGCCATGCGCAGGGCGTCGACCACAGTGGCGATGCAGTCCAGACGGGGCACGCCGTGCCTGGTGTACTGGCGTCCCATAGACGGTATCGAGCAGATGGTCTGCGCGATAGGCGCCGGCTCGCAGATGCCGCTGGCTTCGATGACGATGTAGTCGAATTTATCGGTGGCCATGATGTCGGCGAGCTGCTGCACCAGGTCCATCTTCAGCGTGCAGCATATGCAGCCGTTCTGAAGCGCTACAAGGTCGCCCTCGTCTTTCTTGCCCACTACGCCGCCCTTCTGGATGAGGGATGCGTCAATGTTGACCTCGCCTATATCGTTGACGATGACGGCGAAGCGTATGCCGCGTTCGTTGGTGAGAATACGGTTAAGAAGAGTCGTTTTGCCGCTGCCCAGATATCCGGTGAGCAGCAGCACCGGTGTGTCGTTGTGTTTCATATGGCAAAATTAGGCATTTCTGCGCCACATTGTTCCGCCCTTTCCGTTTTTTTGAATATTTTCATAGTTTTAACTTTAAATTTCCTGTCCGTTGCGTACCTTTGCAGACCATTCACGAGTTATGAGAAGAACTATATTTTTATATATGATGTTTGCCGCCTGTGCGGCGTTTCCGGCAGCCGTGGAGGCCCGGGAACAGCCCTGTGAGGCGGTGAGACTTTTCGAGTCCGGACGTTACGCCGAGGCGGAGGCCGCTTTCAGTTCTTTTATTGCCGACCATCCCTACGCAGCCTCGCGAGAGGAGGCACGCATGGGCGTGGCCGACTGTCTGTATGCACGCGGCATGTACGCCAAGGCTCTGCGCGCGTATGCCAAGGTCGACCCCACGGGACTGACTACGGCGCGCAAGGCCGACTACTGGTACCGCACAGGCGTCAGCGCCCTCGAGGCAGGCGACGCCGCACGCGCAGAGGCGGCCTTCACCGAGGCTTCGCGCTATGCCGCCGTCCGTCAGGAGGCGCTGTTCTATCTGGGCCGCATAGCATACGACAAGGCCGACTATGCGCGCGCCGCCGACTGCTTCGCCAAGGTGAACACAACGCATGCGCCCGGCAATCTCGCTCCGGTCTATCTCGCTGCCATCGACTATGCGCGCGGCAACTACGCCAAGGCTCTGTCGCAGGCGCGCGCCGTGCTCAGACGCGGCGGCCTCCCTGCTGCTGCCGTGGCCGAGCTCGACCGCATCGCCGGCGAGTCGCTCTACCGCACGGGCAAGAACGCGGAGGCTGTGAAGTATCTGCGCAAGTACGTCGGTGCCGTCAGCGAGCCTATGCCGTCGGCGCTGTATATCCTCGGAGTCGATGCGTTTGCCGCCGGCGACTATAAAGGTGCGCTCGACTTTTTCCGTCCCGTCACCGAGCGCGGCACGGGCGTGCTCCGCCAGTCGGGCTATCTCTTCGCAGGCCAGTGTCTGCTCAATACGGGCGATGATGCTGCGGCGGCTCTGGCATTCAATAAAGCCGCCGCCACTTCCGAAGACCCGGCCGTGACCGAGGCCGCTTTCTACAACTATGCCGCCACACGAGCACACGGCGAGGCCGTGCCCTTCGCCTCGTCTGCCGGAGTATTCGAGGATTTTCTCAGACGTTATCCCAAGGGCGTGTACTCCGACCGCGTGGCGTCTTTCCTTGCCTCAGGCTATATCGCCGACAACGACTACGAGCGTGCCATCGAGCGTCTCCGCGACGTGGCCGACCCGTCGGCCGAGATTCAGGCCGCCAAAGTGCGCGTACTCCTGACGCTGGGCCTCAAGGCACTCCGCGACGGGGATGCTGCCGCAGCCATGCGTTCGTTCGACGAGGCACGTGCCGTCAGAACCGGCGACACGGCACTTGATGCAGAAGTGACGCTCGCACGCGCCGAGGCCTTCGCGCGGCAGAACGACGACCGTCAGGCCGCGGCTCTTTTCCGCGACTATCTGCGCACCGCGCCGGCCTCCGCAGCCAACCGTCCGGTGGCTCTCTACGGGCTGGCCTATGCGCTCTACTGCAGCGGTGACGCCACCGGTGCTGAAGATAATTTCCGTCAGGCGGCTCAGCGGCTATCTGCTCCCGAGGCGCAGTCCGATGCCTACAACCGTCTCGCCGACATTCTGGCGGCCCGTGCCGACTTCGAAGCTGCGGCAGCCATGTACGGCAAAGCCTGCGACACCAATCCCTCGGCCGCCGACTATGCGGCGCTCAACCGCGCCCGTATGCGCGGATTTCTCCGCGACTACGAGGGCAAGCTCAAGGCTCTGGACAGCTTCGAACGCGACTTCGCGGGCTCGGTGCTCATGCCCGATGCCATGCTTGAGCGCACCGAGGCCCTCATCAGTCTTGGCCGTAATGCAGAGGCCGTGGGCGTCTACCGCTCCCTCATCGACCGCTGGCCGCGCACCGTCCAGGGGCGTCGCGGCTATCTGCAGATGGCCATGACGCTGCTCGACATGGGCCGTGCGGCAGAGGCCGACGATGCCTATCGTCAGGTCATACGTCTCTATCCCACATCCGAGGAGGCTGCCCAGGCCTCGGCCATACTACGTGCACGCTATGCCGACGAAGGCCGTGCCGACGAGTATCTCGACTTCATGGCTACCGTAGACAAGGCTCCGCAGACCACCGGCGACGATGCCGAGGAACTGGCCTACACGTCGGCATGCAATGCCATGACGCGCAACGGCGACGTGCGGCAGCTCGAGCGCTTCGCCGCGCGCTATCCGCAGTCGTCGCATACGCCGCAGGTGCTGGGGATGCTTCTCGACGACGCCGTGCGCCGTGATGATGCCGTCCGTGCCGCTGACTTCGCCTCGAAGATACTCGACGGCTACCCCGACAGCGCGGCAGCCTCGCAGGCGCTGCTATACAAAGCCGGCGTAGCTTCGGCCGAAGGACATCTGCCCGATGCCCTCGACCTCTATTCGCGGCTTGCGGAGCGCGCCTCCGACGCCTCTACCGCCACCGAAGCGCGGCTGGGACTGATGCGCACGGCACGCGACCTGGGCCGATACGACAAGGCCGGAGAGGCCGCCGACCTCATACTGGCTTCCTCCGCAGCCCCGGCTGCCATGTCGGAGGCACGCTTCACCAAGGCCAAGGCTCTTGATGCCGCCGGCGACAGCGAGGGCGCCCTGAAGATATGGCTCGACATGGCCGGAACGCCGGCCGAACTCTACGGCGCCAAGAGCGCGTTCGAGGCAGCTTCGGCCCTCCACGAGCAGGGCAAGGACGACCGCGCCCTGAAGGTGGCGCAGAAGTTCGTCAAGTCAGGCTCGCCCCAGCGCTACTGGGTGGCGCGCGGATTCATCCTCATAAGCGACATATACACGGCTCAGGGCAAGGACTTCGAGGCCCGCGAGTACCTTGAGGCGCTCCGCGACAACTATCCCGGCAGCGAAGCCGATATTTTCCTCATGATAGAAACACGACTTGAAAAATGAAAAGATATATAGCCGCTCTCGTCACTGTCCTTGTGGCTTCGGGCACATATACGGCGATGGCTCAGAGCCTCTCTACCGAAATAACCGTCGACCGCACCGCCGAGGCACCGCTTCCGCCGGCTTCGCCGCTGCAGTCGGTGTTCCCCGACTTTCCTTCGATGCCCAGGCCGTCGCTCGACATCTCTCCGGTGCGTTATGCCCAGGCCTCGGACTTCGCGCCCGAAGGCGGCAGTCTCCCTCTGCCGGTCTTTACAGGACTCACTCCGGCTGACTCGCTCCCGGGCTATGCGCTGCTGGGCTACTTCCCGACCTATAATCTTAAGGCCCGTCTGGCTTACCGCATTTACTCCGATGCGGCCACAAGACTGGACGCCGGAGCAGGTTTCGACGGATATTCCTACCACTTCAGCGCCGACGGTGCCAAGCACCGTGTCAGCGACAACAACGGCGGTCTGCACCTCAGGCTGATGCACGATTTCGGCCGCGGATGGCTGGGTGGTGTCAAAGGCGCTTACCGCCATACGTCACTGACGATGCCCGGCCTCCCCGGCAGCAGCCGCCACAGCCACATCAACGCCGCCGATGCCGAGATAGCCGTGGCCAACCGCGGTATGGCCGGATTCCGTGCGCGTCTGCGCTACGAGTACACGGGCGTGGCCGACAGTGTCTATGCCAATATGCTCCGACGTCTGCCCGGTGCATCCGACAGCCGCCTGTTGCTCGACGCCTCCGTAGGCGTGCCCGTCAGCCGCAGGCATGACGTGCGTCTCGACTTCGGCGTCGGTCTCGACTTCCTTCACTCCAGCGGCTGCACTACCGGCCGCATGGACCGTGCCGTCACCACCGACCAGGCCATAGTGAAGCTCAGTCCGGCTCTGCGCTATGACGGCGCCCATTTCGCGGCACGCCTGGGCGTTCGGGCCGACATAGGGCTCAATTCGCCGCAGTCGGCCTTCCACATCGCTCCCGACGTGATGCTCTCGTGGATTCCGTCGGGACGTTTCGCCGTATTCGCCACAGCAGCGGGCGGCGAGGAGTTCCGCACCCTCCGCTGGATGTACGCTCAGTCGCCCTTCAGCCTCGGTGTGATGGCGCCTTTCCGCACTTTCGTTCCTCTTGATGCCCGTTTCGGCTTCAATGTCCGTCCTTTGGCCGACTTCACCGTCGAGCTCTACGGCGGCTACGTGGCAGCACGGCGTCTGCCGGTCTACAGCCTTGATTTCTACGGGATGTATCCGTCCGGCTACTCGGCTCACAACGTGGCCGGATGGAACATCGGCGCCGACCTCCGCTACGACTTCGGCCGTACGGGTCATGTCGAGGCCCGCGTGCGCCACTACGCCAAGGGCGATCCCTCGGCAGCCGACCGTGCGCGCACCCTCGCCGGCGCCACCCTCGTCCTCACTCCTGTGGACAACCTCGATATCAGTGCCGGCTATACCCTCCGCAGCGGCCGCCGCTATCTCTACGGCGTCGGCGACGGACGCCTCAACAGCGTGAGCGACCTCAGCCTGGGCGCGTCCTACGCCGTCACCCGTCCTCTGAGCGTATTTCTGTCCTTCCACAACATTCTCTGCCGCCGCCACGACATCCTCCCGGACCTCCGCAGCCGCTCCCTCCACGGCCTGGCCGGTGTCACTTACAGATTCTGAGGTGGAAAAATGATTATCTCGCATCTTAATAGTTGAAATTTGAACTATTATTGCTATATTTGTGGCATAATAGCTCAAAATTCAACTATGGATGACAACATCTATATGCTCGCCGACGGCGAAATATGCCGCAGAATCGGCATGAGAATACGACATCTCAGGCTTCGTCAGGACTTTACGCAGATGTCGCTCGCGGAGCAGGCGCAAATATCTGTATCCACTCTGAAAAAAATAGAAGGCGGACAAATCAGCTCGTTTGATGCCCTGATGAGAGTGTTGCGCATTCTGGGCGAGCTGGATATTTTTTCCCCTTTGCTCAAGGTCGAAGAGATGAGTCCGAACGAGTACTATGAGTATATGGAAGCTGTGAAAAAGAAACAGCGCCGGCGTGCGACTGCCAAAAAACATGCAGAACCGATTAAACCGACAGAGGAGGAATCCGAATGGCGGATGGACGGCCCGGCACCAGATGTCAGTTAACGGAAAATTCGATGACATCACCCGTGCCGACCTGCTCGAATTTGCGCGCAGGAACAATATAAAAGAAGCTGCCGGGATTATAGACATGATATGTGACACGGCGTCCCGCTGGCCGGAGATTGCGAAAGAATGTCTTGTTCCTCAGCCGATGATTGACGCAATACTTCCTGAAATGAAGCTCACGCTTTAGCGGTGACCACGCATTAATTCACGGCAACGCAATATCCGGCAGGGTTTTGCGTTAAACCTATGTATGAAATTTCTCCTTTACATATTCCTTATATTCAGTGCGGTAGTGACTGCGGTGGGATGTATCGAGGACGGAGTGACGACTTCGCCGTCTGACCGTCCCGTCTTTTCTGTCGATACGCTCAAGATGGGCGATGTATTCTCCGACGACCGCACGGCTACATTCAAGTTTACGGTACACAACCGGCACTCGAAGTCGCTTGTGTTCAGTGATATACGTCTCGGCAGCGCGGATGCCGGATATTTCCGTATCAATGTCGACGGGCTTTCGGGCACGTCGTTCAGCGACGTCGAGGTGCGCGCCAAGGACTCCATATTCGTCTTCGTCGACGCCCTGCTTCCCGAGACTTCCGGCCTGGCCGACGACTACGAGGCCACGGTGGACTTCACTGCCAACGGCGTGACAGAATCCGTCGTCGTGACGGCCCGCGGCGTCAATGCCACGCGCATCCGCGGCGACGTCGTCGATACGGACACACGCTTCGTCCCCGGACGTCCCTACATAGTCTATGACTCGCTGGTCGTGGCCGAGGGTGCGCGCCTCACCCTTGAGGCCGGGACGCGTCTGTGCTTCCACGACAAGGCCATGCTGGTGGTCCGCGGCTCGCTCACGGCGGAAGGCCGTCATGACGCACGGGTCGAACTGAGCGGCGACCGTACGGGCAACGTTGTGTCGGATATCTCGTTCGACATCATGTCGCGCCAGTGGACGGGTGTGTTCTTTATCAAGACATCTAAGGACAATCGCCTCGAAAACACCGAGATACGCAACACGGTGCAGGGTGTGGCCGTCCGCGGCGATTCGCTTGCCGACTATACTGCCACGCCTCAGCTCACGATGGTCAATACCCGTCTGCGTAACTCCGCCGGAACCGTGCTCGAGGCCTATCACACGGGCATACGCGCCGTGGGCTGCGAGTTCGCCGAGGGTGGCGCCGGTCTGGTGTACCTCGAAGGCGGAAACCACTATTTCAGCCAGTGCACCTTCTCGAACAACTACCTCTTCAGCGTCATCTCGGGAGCCGCCCTGCAGCTGGCCCACATCAACGAAGAACACGACCTCACCGCTGACGGTGCCGAACGCATGCCGTATATGAAGGCCACCTTCGACAACTCCATAATCTACGGTATCGGCGCCGACATAGCTCCCGGCGACCTGACCGGCTCCGAAGTCTATGTCCGCACATGCCTGCTCAAGAGCAATGGCGAGGACGACGATAACTTCCTGTCGTGCCTGTGGGACAAAGATCCGGTGTTCTACACTGTCCGCAACGACTACATCTTCGACTACCGCCTCCGCGATGACTCCGAAGCCATCGGCGCCGGATATGACGCCTATGTGCCCGACGACGCCCGTGTCGACGGCTACGGACTGACCCGTCAGTCGCCCCCCGACCTGGGTGCGTACGTATATACTCCCGAAACGAAGGAATGAAGCTCCTGCAGGTCAATACCGTCGCCCTCGGCGGCTCTATCCCCTCATATATGGCCGCCATCCACCGCGAGGCTCTGCGCCGGGGATGGACGTCGGTGATGGCCAAGGGGCGCCGCGCCGACCCCGACGGTGTCAGCTGCATACAGATAGGCTCGCCCGTCGACACTGCTGTCCACGGCATGGCCACGCGCATCTTCGACCGCCACGGTCTGCACGGGCGCCGCGCCACTGAGCGCTTCATCGGCAGGGTAGAGGAGTACGACCCCGACATCATCCATCTGCACAACATCCACGGCTACTATCTGCACTATCCGACACTCTTCCGGTGGTTGCGCGACAGCGGCCGTCCTGTCGTGTGGTCTATGCACGACTGCTGGGCCTTCACGGGCCACTGCGCATACTACAGAAACGTGGGTGTAGACTGCACCAAATGGCGCACGCACTGCTCCGCCTGCCCGCTGACATCGACCTATCCGAAGGCAATGTTCGACCGCAGCCGCCGGAATTTCGACGACAAGGTCAGCGCCTTCACCTCCGTGCCCCAGCTGCGCATACTCCCCGTCAGCCGCTGGCTCGACGGCGAACTGGCTCAGTCGGCTCTGTCCGTGGTTCCGCGCACTGTGGTCAGCCTTGATGTGGATATCGACACCTTTTCGCCCTGCGCCCCCAAGTCGCCGGCCCGGGTTCTGGGCGTGACCAACGTATGGACCCCTCTCAAGGGTCTTGATTTTTTCTATCGTCTGCGTGAGCAGCTTGACCCTTCGGTCGAGATACGCCTTGTGGGCACGCTGAAAGGCCGTGTTCCCGACGGCATCACCTATGCGGGCCGCACGGACAGCCGCCGTGCGCTGGCACGCGAATATTCGGCCGCCACTATTCTGGTCAATCCCACTCATGCCGATACCTTTCCGCAGAACAACCGCGAGGCCCTCGCCTGCGGAACTCCCGTGGTCAGCCGCGACATCTTCGGCGCCGTCGAGGGGCTGTGCGGCCCCGGCAGCCCGGTGTTCGCCGCCGTGAGCGACGACGGACTGCTCGCTCACGTGCGCAGCTGCCTGGCCGCTTACTCCGACCCCGGTGCAATGCAGGACGCCTCCGCTGCGGCCCGGCGTGTCGCCGAGAGCCTTTACGGAGGCGCTCCTAATATGATGCGTCTTTTCGACGTCTACCGCCGCGCCGCGATGGCACGGTAGAGGATGGGCACTACGTAGATGTTGAGTGCCGTCGAACTGATAAGTCCCCCGAGTATCACTATGGCCATAGGCGACTGTATCTCGTTGCCTGCTTCCTGCGACTTCACCGCCAGCGGTATCAGCGCCAGCGCCGATGTGAGCGCCGTCATGATGATGGGAAGCAGTCGGTCGGCCGAGCCGCGCGATATGCGCTCGTCCACGCCTGCGCCTTCGGCCGCCAGAGTGTCATAGTGGCTGATGAGAAGCATGCCGTTGCGCGTGCAGATGCCCATCAGCGATATGAAGCCGATGATGGCCGGGATGTTGACCTCGCCTCCTGTGAGGACGAGCATGAAGATGCCGCCGATGAGTGCCAGAGGCATGTTCACCAGTATGATGAGTGCAGCCTTGATGCTGTGGAACTCGCTGTACAGCAGCAGGAATATGATGAGCAGCGCGCCCAGCGACGTCAGCGCCAGCGTGCGCGAGGCCGACTTCTGGTTCTCGAACTGTCCGCCGTACACCACATAGTAGTTCTCGGGCATCTCGACCTGCTCGGCCACGCGCCGGCGTATGTCGTCGACCGTGCCTACGAGGTCGCGGCCCTCCACGTTAGCGCTCACTATCAGGCGGCGCTCCACGTTCTCGCGGTTGATGGTGTTCGGGCCCGAGCTTACGCGTATGTCCGCGAGATTCTCGAGCGGCATCGGTCCCTGCGCCGTGCTCACCGGCAGCAGCCCTATGCTGCTTATGTCGCCGCGGTGCGCCTCGTCGAGAATCACCGTTATGTCGTAGGCGAATCCGTTGTCATACACCTCGCCGACCTGCTTGCCGCCGAGGGCCGCCGACACGGTGCGGCTGAACTCGCCGGGCGTCACGCCGTAGCGTGCGAGCAGTTCGCGGCGCGGTGTGATGAGCAGCTGCGGACGCTCCACCTGCTGCTCGATGTTCACGTCCACGGCGCCGGGCACCTCGTCGACGATGCCCTTGATGCTGCGGCCCAGGGCGAAGAGGGTGTTCAGGTCAGGACCGAATATCTTGATGGCCACCTGCGACTGCGCGCCCGAAAGCATGGCGTCGATGCGGTGCGAGATAGGCTGGCCTATCTCGATGACAGCGCCGGGAATCTCCGAGAGCCTGTGGCGCAGGTCGGCGCTCACTTCGGCGCGGCTGCGGTCGGTCAGGCGGTAGGGCACCTCCATCTCCGATGTGTTCACGCCCAGCGAATGTTCGTCGAGCTCGGCGCGGCCCGTCTTGCGCGCCACCGTGAGCACCTCGGGCGTGTCGAGTATTATCTGCTCTGCCATGCGCCCTATGCGGTCGCTCTCTTCGAGCGATATGCCCGGCACGGTGCTGACGTTGATGGTGAACGACCCTTCGTTGAAGTGGGGCAGGAAGCCGCCCCCGAGGGTGAAGTATACGCCTGCGGCCGCCACGAAGAGTATGCCTGCGGCCCACAGCACCGGACGCGAGTGCCCCAGCATCCACTGAAGCGAGCGGCTGTATGCCGCCGTAAGCAGGCGCGATATGCGCGGCTGGGCATCGAGCTTGGCTTCCTTCTTGCTGTCGCGGTCGAGGAGCAGGCTGCACAGCACCGGCGTGAGCGTCAGCGCCACGATGGTCGATGCCGCCAGCGCCACGATGAAGGCTATGCCCAGCGGCTTGAGCATGCGGCCGTCCATGCCCTGGAGGAAGAAGAGCGGCAGGAAGGCCGCCGTGATGATGAGGGTAGAGTAGAATATCGGCATGCGCACCTCGGTCGATGCCTCGTACACAACCTTGACGGCCGGACGCCGCTGTTCGGGCGGCAGCTGACGGTTCTCCCTCAGCCGCCGGTACACATTCTCGACGTCCACGATGGCGTCGTCCACGAGGCAGCCGATGGCTATGGCGATGCCGCCGAGGCTCATGGTGTTCACCGTCATGCCGAAGCCGCGGATGATCAGCACGGTGATGATGATTGACAGCGGCAGCGCTATGAGCGATATGACCGTGGTGCGGAAGTTCATCAGGAAGATGAAGAGCACGATGATGACGAAGAACGCGCCCTCGGTCAGCGACGACGTCAGGTTGCCGATGGCGGCGTCGATGAAGTCGTTCTGGCGGAATATGTCAGTGGACACCTTCACGTCGGGAGGCAGAGTCGTCACCATGCGCGACAGCTCCGTGTCGATGGCCGATGTGAGCGAGCGCGTGTCGGCGCCGTTCTGCTTCGTCACGGTGATGAGCACGGCCTTGCGTGTGGCTACCGATGCCGTGCCTATGCGCGGCAGGCGTCCTGACTGCTCCACCGTGGCGATGTCGGCCAGCGTGACGGTACCGCGCCCGTCGGCGCGGACCACGGTCTGCGCCAGTTCGTCGCAGTCGGTGGTGTTGATGTCGGCCTTGACGATGTATTCGTTGCCGTAGTCGTATATCGAGCCGCCTCCGGCGTTGTCGTTCATGCCTTCGGTGGCGTCAAGCACGTCGGCCATGCTGATGCCGTACGAGAGCATGCGGTCGGGATTCAGTTTTATCTGGTATTCGGGCGCGTCGCCGCCGATGACCGACACCTGCGACACTCCGCCGAGCGAGAGCAGGCGCGGACGGATGGTGCGCTCGGCTATGCGGCGCAGCTCGAGCATGGATGTGCTGTCAGAGGTCAGACCCACTATCATCATCTCGCCCAGTATCGACGACTGCGGGCCCATCACGGGTTTGTCCACGCCGTCGGGCAGATTCTCCGAGGCTGCGTCAAGACGCTCCGACACTATCTGACGGGCCGTGTATATGTCCGTGTCCCAGTCGAACTCCACCGTCACGGTCGAGAAACCGGCCGTTGAGGTCGACCGCACGCGCCGCACGCCCGTGGCGCCGTTGACGGCGGTCTCCAGAGGGAATGTCACCACTTTCTCGACCTCTTCCGCCGCCAGGCCGGGAGCTTCGGTCATCACTACCACTGTGGGCGCGTTCAGGTCGGGGAAGATGTCGACTTCGGTTTTCAGTATGGCTGCCGTTCCGGCAATGAGTATCAGGGCGGTAATCACCAGCACGGCCAGACGGTTGTGCAGTGACATGCGTATTATACTGTTAAGCATCGTCGGAAAGCGGATTAGTGGTTATGTGAGTGACCCTGGGGAGCTACGGCCGAAGTCTCGGCCAGGCGCACGGCCTGCACGCCTGAGCTGACGTAGGGCGTTCCTTCGGCGAGGCCCGAGAGTATCTCAGTCCGCGAGCCGTCGGACGCGCCCGTGCGGACGGGTATTTTCGCATAGTGCTCGGGCATGGTCAGCACGTAGATGAAGAACTGGCCCTGCTGCTCGGAGAGCGCTTCGGTCGGGACGGTCAGCACATCCGGGCGCGTGCCGCCGATGAGATATGCCGTGAATGGCGTGCCGGCCGGTGCCGACGTAGCTCCGGAGGTGAAGTAGACGGGAATGTATGCGCCCGATGTGGCGTCGCCGTCGGCTGCTGCCGCCCCTTGCGTGCGGTGTCCGCCGCACTGACTCACCAGCAGCGACTCGCCCGTGGGGAAGTCGGCGCGCAGGTCGTCGAAGGCCGCGGCATCGCGGTAGTAGCGCGCCGGAAGGTCGACCCTGAGCACGGAGCCTGACCCTTTGCCAAGGGCGGCTATCGCCGTGCCGGCGTCGACGTACTGGCCTTCCTTCACAAGCAGCCCGGTCAGAGTGGCGGCTATCGGCGCCTTCACCTTGCCCGAGGCTGCCGCAGGACTGTACTGAGCCTGTGCGCGCGCCAGAGCGGCACGTGCCTCGAGGAGTTCGCCCTGAGTGGCGAGGCGCTCGGCATAGAGGTCCTGGATGCGGTCGAGGTTGGCGCGCGCGGCATCAAGCTCGGCACGGGCCGCTTCATTGGCGTCTCCGCCGGTCATGCCCACTGCATCTATGGAGGCGAGCACCGCACCCCTGGCCACGGCGTTGCCGGGGACGGCCGAGGACGAGAAGTGCACGATGCCGGCTGTCGGGGCCGACGCCACAGCATCGTCCTGTCCGGCTTTCACCACCGTTCCGGCGGCTTTCAGCACGCGATGGAAGTCACCGGCCGAGGCCGTGTCGATGCGCAGGCCGAACCGGTCTGCCACCTCGTCGTGCAGCACTATCACGCCCGGCGCGTGCTCGTGCGCCTCGGCTTCCGCACCGTCGTGTTCGTCGCCGTGCTCGTCGTGGGAGTGACAGCTTACCGTAGACAGCGCCAATGTAAGATATATCAGGGTCTTGCAGAATTTCATAGCGAGTAATAATCAAAGGTGGTTAATACCGGACAAAGTTACGAATAATCTATCATACCTCTTTTGCATAATTCGGGGAAAAAACGCTATCTTTGCCGCATCCTAATCTAAGTACATATATAGAATACATGAAATTCTACTCTGTTGCGCTCACTGCCTGCGTCGCCGCGGCAGGAGCCGGATCTATGATTCTCAATGCCTTGCCGCATAAGGCCGCCACTGATGCCGCCGCGGTCTCGCTGCTGGCAAATCCCTCTTTTGAAACCGCTTCCGACATAGGTGCCGCCGTTTCCGAAGGCTCAGAAGGTCTCCGCGGATACAGCGTCAACGACGTCACGGGCTGGAAGCTCGAGGACTCAAACATCTCCGACCTCAAGCGGCTCTACGTCACCGCCGACTGCGCCACCGACAATGGCTTCGGCACCGTCACCACGATAGCCGACGGCGACTACGCCCTCTATCTCCGCCGCGGCTGGAACACCGGCACCACCACGCTCTCGCAGACCATCGCCGCCCTTCCGTCGGGCGAGTACACCCTTTCGTTTGACTGGCGCTCGGGCTATGCCAACTCTGCCGAGTCGACAATGACCGTCATCGCCGGTACGACACAGTCCAAGGCCGCTGCGTTCAAGAAAGGCTCGTCGGGCTTCATGGCGTCCGAACCATGGCAGACAGCCACACTCTCCTTCGTGCAGCCCGAGGACGGCCCTGTCACCCTCGCCGTCAGCATCAGCTGGCTCTCGGGCGGCAGCTGCGCCATGTTCGACAATTTCAGCCTCGTACGCACAGGCGACGCCCCCGACACTCCCGATGTGCCTGACGACCCCGAAGTCATCACCAGCCCGACCGAGGGCGTCATCACCCACGACTTCGTGGCCGAGGCCGACATGAAGAACCATCTGCTGCAGATGCTCGCCGACTTCACGCCCTACATGAAGAACAACTGGATGGCTATCGACGACTTCAACACCGCCGGCGAGCCTCTCGGTGTGTTCAAGGGCGAGAATACCCAGGGCAACAACGAGCAGGGCGTGCGCCACAGCGCCGACTTCTCCATGATATGCGCCTTCCTCTGCAAGTACGCCCAAGGCAAGGTGACCCTCCCCGAGGGCATCACATGGGACAATCTCAGGGACTGGGCCGCCCGCTCGCTCAACTACGCATACTCCACCCACAAGGCCAACCGCCTCTATCCCTGCAAGAACAACAGCTACTGGGGCTCGACCAGGGTCGGCGACTCGCAGTGGGAGTCGTCGCTCTGGGCCATGTCCGTGGCCTACTCGGCCTTCTTCCAGTGGGACAGCCTGACCGACGCCCGGCGCAAGGCCGTAGAACAGCTCCTCGTGGCCGAATGTAACTACGAGCTCGAGCGTGATATTCCCACCGGCTATGCCGGCGACACCAAAGCCGAGGAGAACGGCTGGGAGGCCGACGTCCTGGCCGTGGCTCTCGGTCTCTTCCCCGAACACGAACTGGCCGACCGGTGGTTCGCACGCATGCGCGAGTTCGCCATAAACAGCTACTCGCACTCTTCTGACGCCGACAATCATACGGTCATCGACCCCGACTACGACGACACCACCGTGGCCGACCTCTACAAGGGTCAGAACCTCTATGATGACTGGACGCTGCAGAACCACAATCTCTTCCACACCAGCTATCAGAATGTGGTCATGCAGGAACTCGGCGAGGCCGCTCTCGGTCTGAAGCTCTTCCAGAAAGAACTCGCGGGCGTGGAGAAGTGGAAGTCGAACGCCCTGATGCACAACAATCAGAAGGTGATGGACGAAGTCCTCAACCGCCTCGCGCTGGCCGACGGCGAGCTGGCCATGCCCAACGGCAACGACTGGAGTCTCTTCCTCTTCGACCAGATTACGTCCTACTCCACCATGGCCTGCTTCCTCCGCGACCCCAACGCGCTCTTCCTCGAGAACATGGCCTACAAATACATACAGGCCCGTCAGAAGACCACCGAAGACGGCTCGTGGCTCCTGCGTGCCGACGTCGGTTCGCGCCGCATGGGCGTTGAGGCCCACCGTGTGATGATGACATGGCTCATGCACGAGGTCATGCCCACTGCCGACGTGCAGCCTGCCACATGGGCCGACTTCCTCGCCGACTATGGCGACACCTATATCTTCCCGGCGCAGAACGTCGTGCGCAGCAGCTCGCCCTACCGCTTCACCTGCTTCTCGTGGAGTTCGGGCCTGAAGAACTACTCGGGCTACATAGCGTCGCACAATCCTGACAACAACAAGATCATCGTTCCCTTCCGCTCGGGCAACAACGGTAACTTCCTCGGCTGGTACGAGGTCAGCGGCAAGTCGGCCGACGCCACACCTGTCGTAAGCGGCATCTACGAGACAGGCGACCGGCACTTCGTCATGAACGGCGAGCTCAACACCAACGGCGGCACGCTGAACAACCGCTTCGTCATCTACTCCACGCCCGGCAACGCCGTCATCTATCTCGACTACGTCACGGCCAACTCAGCCGCCACCATCACCAAGGAGAAGGGCGGTCTCATGGCCATATCCACCGACCCCTTCACCAAAGAGAAGCGCACCCTCTTCTACGAGAACTGCGCCGACGGTACCGTGGCCGACGGCAAGGTAATCGTCAACATAGCTTCCGACTGGCTCAACATCGACGGTCAGCTCGGATTCGTCGCTGCGGGCAACAAGGCTATGGGATTCGGCGACCGGGCAAACAACAACTCCATCCTCACCTCGCGCCTCTACACCCTTTACAGCGACGAGTCCCGTCAGGTCAATGCCGGCGATGTGGTCGGCCGCCGCAACGTGAACTACTACACCTCGGTCGACGCCGACGTCACCCGTGCCATGCGCGACCGCACCGTCCTGCTGGCCGACCGTCTTCCCGAAGGCTGGAACGGCGTGATAGTCCCCGACCCCGACGGCACGTACTATCTCCTGCTTTCGAACTTCAACAGCATGTCGGCCGCCACGCTCGGAGGCATCTCCGTCGACGGTGCCGCTCCCGTATTCTCCGTCCCCGCCGTCATCTCCGACAACGCCTCGACGGCAGAGTTCATCGAGCAGCTCAACAACTCGCATGCCGACGTCCTGAATGTGTTCGTCAAGGGCACGGCACTCCGGGCCGTCCTTGCCTCCGACGAGCCTGACGCAGCCTACATCACCAACGAGTCCACTGCCGAAGCCGCACCCACGGTCACCTTCATCGCCTCGGGCAAGCCCGTCACCGCCGCAGTCACCATCGGCGCCGGCGCCACGGTCAAGGTATATCTCGACGGCGGTGTCATCAAGTCGGAGAAGGCAAATTTTCCGCAGGCCGGCGGCGATGAGCTCACTGCCGGCTACACCGATGTCACGGCCCTCTGTCTGACCAATCCCGGTTTCGAGGCCGACAAGACCTACTCCACCGTAGCCGACGAGACGCTCGGCAGCACCACCTACACGGGCTGCTTCACCAACACCGTGGCTCCTCTTGCCGAAGGCGTCCCCAACATCCTCCCCGTCGAAGGCTGGACCAACGCCACCTCAATGACGAGCACCGACGGCCGCACCGTCACCTGCGCAAACGGCAACGTGAACACCTCACTCACCGGCGTGAAGATAGGCGACACCACCCCTCTCCGTCCGGGTCTCTACGTCAGCGCCGGCCGCAAGTTCATCGTCCGCTGACGCCGGGGCGGTGCACGTCCTGTGTGTCATTCCTGACACATATTTTTGGCATCTCAAATATTATAGTTATATTTGCAACCGCGGTTGATTCAACCGCGGTTGCAGATTTTTTTGATATGAAATTCTATAATCGACATAGCGAGATATCCGAGCTGAGGCGAATCGAGAACCTTTCGTTCACGAGGAATTCGAGAATGACAGTCATCACCGGACGGCGCCGTATCGGAAAGACTTCTCTGATAAAGAAGGCGTTCGAGGATTCGGACGCTCCGATGCTGTACTTCTTTACGGGACGCAAGACGGAGGCGGCACTGGTAGATGATTTCGTGCGCGAGATACGAAGCAAGACGGATGTCTATGTACCCGACGGATTGCCTGACGTAATCGCCGTGGTCCGTCACCTTTTCGAGATAGCCCGAAGCAGGCGGTTCACACTGGTCATCGACGAGTTTCAGGAGTTTCAGAATATCAATCCGGCCATATTCAGCGACTTGCAGAATCTGTGGGACAGTTATCGCGCGGAGACACATCTGAATCTCGTGCTCAGCGGAAGCGTGCTCTCCATGATGAGGAAAATCTTCACCGACTCTCACGAACCGCTCTTCGGACGAGCCGACAACATAATCAGTCTCAAGCCGTTCCGCATCAGTGTCATCAAGGAGATATTGGCCGACTACAATCCGGACCACACCAACGAGGACCTGCTGGCATTGTACACCCTTGCCGGCGGTGTGCCCAAGTATATGGAGCTCTTCTGCGACAACGGGTACGTCGACGCCGAGAGTATGTTGCGCTTCACGACATCGAATATGTCGCCATTTATCGAGGAAGGGCGCAATCTGCTCATAACGGAATTCGGCCGTGACTACGGCACGTATTTCTCCATCCTGCTCGCCATATCGTCAGGCCGCACATCACAGGCCGAAATCTCCGAGGCGGCCGGAGGTATGGCCATCGGAGGACATCTCGAAAAACTCGAGAATACATACGGCATCATATCACGCTTTCGCCCGATATTCGCCAGACCCGGGAGCAAGAACACCGTAAGGTACCGCATTTCGGACCTGTTTCTGCAGTTCTGGTTCAGATTCATCGAGAATAACCGCCCTATGGTCGAACTCGACAATTACACCGACCTGACCGAACTTCTGCTCGCGCAGTATCCCACATATTCAGGCTACACGCTTGAGCGTTATTTCAGGCAGAAACTGGCCGAGGACGGCGGCTTCCGTGAGATAGGCTCCTGGTGGGTGCCCAAGCTGGGGCTCGAAGCCAGTGAAATAGATATCGTAGGCATCCGAAGCGACAATAAGTCGGCTCTTGTGGCCGAGGTCAAGCGTCAGAGGCGCAACTACGACCATAAAAGATTCATGGAAAAAGTCGGGCGTATCACCACAACGGCACTGGCCGGCTACGCAGTGGAGACAAGACTTTTCACGATGGAAGATATGTAAAAACGAAACTGCAAAAGCAATATGGAATACAGAAGATGTGGAAACAGCGGAATAGAGCTGCCGGTCATTTCGCTGGGTTTATGGCATAATTTCGGAAGTGTCGACGACTTCGGCACGGCGCGCGATATGCTTCTGACGGCATTCGACAGCGGTGTGTGCCACTTCGACCTGGCCAACAACTACGGACCTGAGCCGGGAAGCGCCGAACTCACTTTCGGCAAAGTCCTCCGCGATGACCTGGCGGCGCACCGCGACGAGATGTTCATCTCCTCGAAGGCCGGCCACGATATGTGGCTCGGGGTGTACGGGGGCAATTCGTCGCGCAAGAATCTGATTGCCTCGTGCGACGCAAGTCTGCGCAGAACGGGGCTGGACTATTTTGACGTGTTCTACAGCCACCGCTACGACGGCGTGACGCCTGTCGAGGAGACCATGCAGGCCCTCGTAGACATCGTGCGCAGCGGCAGAGCCCTCTATGCCGGCATCTCGAAATATCCCCCCGAGCAGCAGGAGAAGGCCTACCGACTGCTCGCCGAGGCGAAGGTTCCCTGCCTTGTGAGCCAGTACCGCTACTCTATGTTCGACACCGTAGCGGCCAAGGACAATTTCGGCCTCGCGGCTGACAGCGGAAGCGGCATCACGGTGTTCTCGCCTCTCGCCCAGGGTCTGCTGACTGACAAGTATCTGCACGGCATCCCGGCCGACAGCCGCGCGGCCAAAAGCACGGGATTCCTCCAGCTCTCGCAGGTGACCGACGAGAAGATAGAGAAGGCGCGGCGCCTGAACGACATCGCCGCCTCGCGTGGCCAGTCGCTCGCTCAGATGGCCCTGGCATGGATTCTTACGGACCCGAGGGTGACGTCGGTCATCATCGGAGCATCGTCGGTACGCCAGCTGACGGCCAACCTCCGGAGCATCGATTCTCCCGGATTCTCGCCCGAAGAACTGAGCCTGATACAATCGATAATCGACTGAATAAGCGCATCACGAGGCTGTGCCAATCGCTTGCGGCCGTCGCGTAATCCGCAGTCAAGTACGGACAAGTGGACACGGCATCAGCAATTCGGCACAGCCTCGTGGCTGTATTAACGAATACGAAAAGATGACCGAATCACACCAGAGCCACCTGACTCAACTCGCGTGCAATTGCGTGAAGACCGTCCTGAATCTTTGCAGTTGTTTTAGGCGAAGGATTGCGATACCCTGTAGCATACTGGGAGAGTTGAGCTGCGGATATTCCTGTAAGTTTTGCCAAACCTTTGAACGAGATCAGGCCACTATAATATGAGAGAAAGGAGGGTACATCGAAGACGAAGGAAAACTGAGCCTCCGCAAATTCGAGACCTTTTTGTGCATAGCTCTCTTTCATAGCGGCATATGTTCCGTTCCAGTCTGCAATAGCTTCTTCAACGGAATTTCCTTCTCCTACAAGCCCATAATTTATAGGAGCTTTTTCATCAACAAAGATGGAATAAGAGCCATCTTTTTCGCGGGCTATATATGCTTTGACCTGTACCATATAATGCTATTTTATTTATTAACAAACCGATAGTAGCTTGAGTTGGCACTCAGTGAATCTTTGATATTATAGTCAGAATTTCACTCCGGATGCCTTCATGATATTTCGGAGAGTACCAGTTGCAACCTCCTCTTTCCCATGAGCTCCTGTGGTAAAATATTGTCCCGTCAAAGGACTGAACCATTCCGGATGGCCGTTCCGATTTTCTCCGGTCTCATAGCAGCCGGCTTTCCTCAATTTTCTATGAAGCTCATTGTATTTCATTTCGAGGTAGATTGATTCATTACGCAAAGGTAATGCTAATTTTTTAAATAGCAATAGTGCAGGCTCAAATATATTTATATTAAGTAAAAAACACCACGCCGGGGCCGCTATGCAGCCTCGGCGTGTTTGTATTTACGTATAAAATGGGGTGTTACATCACTGTGGTGAGGGCGCGCTCGATGTCGTCGGCCTGATGGAGACCGGCCTGACGCCACATAGGGGTGCCGTCCTTGAAGATGATGAGGGTGGGGACTGAGCGTACGTTGTACTGCTGTGCCAGAGCTTCGTTCTGGTCGATGTCTATCTTGATGATGTTGACTTTGTCGCCGAGGCGCTTCTTGACTTCTTCAAGTATAGGAGCCTGCATGCGGCAGGGACCGCACCAGGTGGCGAAGAAGTCGACCAGGGTGGGCTTGCCGTCGTTTATGATTGCATTGAAATCACTCATTGTTATGTTTATTTGTTAGTTAATTAATTATCTGTCAGCTAAACGATGTCAGAGGCGTGATGGTTCACTGTCGACGAGGAATTTTTTCTCGCAGCGGATGACGCGTCCGGGATATGCTGCGGTAAATCCCAGATTGTGAGTGGCTACGATGACGGCCGTGTCGGTCGTGCGTGCCAGCTCGTGGAGGTGGGCTATGATGCACTCGCCTGTCTCGGGGTCGAGATTGCCCGTGGGCTCGTCGGCGAGAATCAGTCCGGGCCTGTTCAGGTAGGCGCGGGCGCAGACCACGCGCTGCTGCTCGCCGCCCGAGAGCTGATGCGGCATCTTGAAGGCTTTGTTCTGCATGCCCACCTGCCTGAGCACCTCGTCGATGCGCTGCCGGCGCGCGGCGCGGTCGGTCCATCCGGTAGCGCGGAGGACGAAGTCGAGGTTGTCGTAGGCGGTGCGGTCGGCCAGGAGCTGGAAGTCCTGGAAGACTATGCCTATGCGGCGGCGCAGGTAGGGGATGTCCGCGCGACGGATGTCCGTGAGGTCGAAGTCCAGGACGCGGGCCGCCCCTGCGGCAATCGGAACCTCGGCATACATGCTTTTGAGCAGCGATGTCTTGCCGCTGCCGACGCGGCCTATGAGGTAGATGAACTCTCCAGGCCTGACGGTGAGGTCGACGCCACGGAGCGCGACGTGCTCGGCACGCCTCAGCTCGACTCCGCGATATTCGATGATGTTATCCATGTGGATATATTATATTTCACAAGTATTTTGCAAAGGTAACAAAATAAATCAAGCATATGCCACGATTTATGGAATTTTGATGACCTGCGTCCGTTAATTAACGGCCATTGGGTTGACAGTTATGCCAAATTTGACTATCTTTGCGCGACCAAAATGCGACGCTCTGATGGACAAAGCCCTGATACGATACCTTACCACATTTGTGATGCTTACGCTGTTTTTCGTCATCGAGAAACCGCTCTTCATGGCTTTCTATCCGTCGCTCTACTCTCTGGCGGATGCTCCGGCGGTGATGTGGCACGGCCTGGCGATGGACATGTCGATGGCCGCCTATCTGACCGTCATACCGGCTCTGCTGACGATATGGATGCTGTGCTCGCGCAGCCGCGCGTGCCGCATCGCCTGGCACGTCTACTTCGCCGTCATATCAGTGGCGATGGCAGCCATATTCACCGTCGATACGGTGCTCTACGGCTACTGGGACTTCAAGCTGGACATGACGCCGCTCTTCTACTTCACGTCGTCGCCCTCGGCAGCCATGGCGAGCGCCGGGACGGCGGAAATCGCGGCAGGCCTCGGAGGCTGGCTCGCGCTGTCGGCTGTGTTCTACGCGGCTCTGCGCCTGACAGTGATGAAGATACGGGTCGAACCCGTCGAGCGCGGACGCCGGCGTGCACGCGCCGTCAGCGTGATGGCCGTGGCCACGGCGCTGCTCTTCGTGCCTATCCGCGGCGGCGTGACGGTGTCGACGATGAACATCAGCCGAGCCTACTTCTCGGCCGACCAGCGGCTGAACCACGCGGCGGTCAATCCGGCGTTCAGCTTTCTCTATTCGGCCACGCATCAGAGCGACTTCGGCTCGCAGTACCGCTACATGGATGCCGCCGAGGCAGCCGCGCTGATGGAGCGTCTGACGTGCACGGCGCTGCGCCCCGACACGACGCTGCTCTCCACAGGCCGTCCCGACATATGGATCATCATCGCCGAGAGCTTCTCGAGCCATCTGATGCCGTCGCAGGGCGGCGAGGCTGTGGCCGTGCGGCTCGACTCCATAGCGCGCGAAGGGCTGCTCTTCACGCGCTTCTATGCCGGCAGCTTCCGCACCGACCGCGCGCTGACCAACATCCTGAGCGCCTTCCCGGGCGTGCCGAGCACGAGCGTGATGAAGTTCGTGGACAAGGCCGAGCATCTGCCGTCGATACCGCGCACTCTCGTCGACGCCGGATATGACGCTCGATACTTCTACGGCGGCGACGCCAACTTCACCAACATGCTGGCCTATCTGGTGAACTGCGGATTCGGCAGTGTGATGTGCGACAAGGACTTCAGCATGGCCGAGCGCGCCGGCAAGTGGGGCGCTCCCGACCACATACTCTTCGACCGCGTGCTGGCCGAAAACCGACGCGACACCACCGCCGGACCGCGCCTGCGCGTGGTGCAGACCTCGAGCAGCCACGAGCCCTTCGAGGTGCCTTACCGCAGCCGCCACACCGACATCCGCGCCAACGCCTTCGCCTATGCCGACAGCTGCATAGGGGCGTTCGTGGACTCGCTCGCACGCACGCCGCGCGCCGCACGCACGCTGGTGATGATAGTGCCCGACCACTACGGGGCTTATCCCCCTGATCTGGCCACGGAGGAGGAGCGCCACCGCGTGCCTCTGATTCTGACGGGCGGAGCACTGCGGCGCCGCGGCACCATTGACGTGCCGGGCAGTCAGGCCGACATCGCCGCCACTCTCCTGGGCGCCCTGGGCATCGACCACAGCGCCTTCACATACAGCAAGGACATGCTCGACAGCACGGCCGCGCACTACGCCTTCTATACGTCGAAGTCGCGCATGGGCCTTGTGACGCCGTCCGACACACTGAGCTACAATCTCGACACCGATTCCGTCGAGGCAGGCACGCGCACGTCGGCCACACAGGCCAAAGCCATCCTGCAGACCTTATACGACAATCTCTCAAATCTCTGATACCGATGCTTGACACACTTATCGACATAGACACGCAGATACTGCTCTTCTTCAACAGCCTGCACACTCCGTTCTTCGACCACTTCATGCAGCTCTTCACGGGCCGCTTCATATGGATACCGATGTATGTCGTGGCGCTGTATGTGCTCTACAAGCACTTCGACTGGCGCCGCGCCACGGTCTTCGTGGTGGCTCTCGGCGCGGCCATAGCGCTGACCGACCAGACGTGCGCCACGCTGCTGCGCCCCATCTTCACGCGCATGCGTCCGTCCAATCCCGACAATCCCGTCTCCGCGCTGGTGACTATAGTCGACGGCTATCGCGGCGGCCGCTACGGATTCCCGTCGTGTCACGCCGCCAACTCGTTCGCGCTGTCGACCTTTCTGGCGCTCGTGGTGCGTCACCGCCGCTTCGCGTTCTTCATCTTCGGCTGGGCCATAGTGAACTCGTACTCACGTCTCTACCTGGGCGTACACTATCCGGGCGACCTGCTCGTGGGCGCGCTCATAGGCTCGGGCTTCGGCTATCTCTGCTACCGCGGCGCCATGTGGGTGAACCACATGATGAGCAGTTCTGCCAAGGTCGATTCCGACGGCAACGACATCGTCGAGGAGTCGCCGATACTGCTGCAGTTCTCCGACTTTCAGAGCCGCGCGGTCAATATCCGTGCTTTCGACGCCATGATAGCCACGGGCGCCGCCACGGCCCTCTGCATAGTCATCGCCGCCATCATCTGAGCTGTCCTCCAATCTTTTTTGGACAGGAGAACAGGAGGACAGTTATTTTTTATTCCACAACTTCTCCTGTTCCTCCTGTACTCCTGTCCCCAATTTTTAGACAGGAGAACAGGAGGACAGTAGGTCACAGTGACTGACGACTGTTTTGTCAGACAGGTCAGACAAGTCAGACAGGTCCGACTTGTCGGTAAATTTTTAACACATCCTTTAACACTATTTAATAATCGGCGGGGTAATTTGTTAATTAATGCTTACATTTGCACGGGTTATACTTACCTATTACTAAGCATTAATTATCAAATCATCAAGTATGAAAAAACTTTTACTCACAGCTGCTCTTGTGGCGGCGATGGGCATCCCTGCCTCGGCGGAGTATGTCGTCCCGTATGGTTACAGCTTCGGCAACGACGACAGCTTTACCTACTTTACTCTCGATCCGGAGGCCAAAACGGTCAGCATAGCCGCTGCGAAAGAAGGGCTGGAAGGAGATCTGATAATCCCGGAAACGGTCGAGGCCGAAGGCGTCTCCTTTTGGTCTGAGGAGCATCAGATGATACTCACTATATCCGGTACGTTTAATGTAGTGCAGATACACGACCGAGCTTTCGACTGTCAGACCAAGATAAGCTCGGTGACCATTCCTGCCGGCGTACAGGTGGTCGGCCCCGGTGCCTTCGAGGGCTGTACCGGACTTAAAAGCATCACATTCGAGGCATCAGATACGCCTATAGAGCTTTATCAGCAGGCCACTTCGCTCGCCTGGTACGATGACGCCGGAAAACTTGAAAATGTTACTGTAAACCGCTCGGTCATCTGCTCTGACTACGCAGATATCAAGGACTTTAATAGCGGTGGCGCACAATGGAATCTCTACCTTCCCAACACCTACTTCAATAATAGCTTCGCCAACTGCAAGAACGTGACCATCGGCGCCGACGTCAAGGAGCTCGGAGCAGGTCTTTTCAATGGTCTGTCGGGCGCAGAGCGCGTCGACATCGCTAACTGGGGCACGTGGTACAACGATGTGAAGCTCGGCGACGTCACCTCCAACCCCTACCGCTGGGGCAACAGCGAGATATACGTGGCAGGCATGCGCTTCACCACTTTCGAGCTTCCCGAGGGAACGACCGAGATACCCGACTTCAAGCTGACAGGTCTGAACTTCAGCGGCGAGGTGATGCTGCCGTCGACTCTCAAGCGCATCGGCGCATACGCCTTCGCCGGTCAGAAAGACATGTACTACGTAGCTATGCCCGAAGGCCTCGAGGCCATAGGCGAGCATGCTTTCGACGGTTGCGAGACTCTCGAGTTCGACGCGCTGCCTTCGACCCTCACGTCAATCGGCGACTACGCCTTCCAGAACTGTGAGACGCTGACCTCTGTCACCCTCCCCGAGGGACTGAAGGAACTCGGCGAAGGCGCTTTCCGCGAGGCTAAGAATCTTCAGAAAGCCGTTCTTTTCTCAAATGTGACCGAGCTCAAAGGTCATACTTTCGAAGGCTGTCTTAAACTCGAGAAAGTATATCTGCCCAAACAGTTGCGCACAATAGGGAAAAAATGCTTCAGGAGCAATTGGGCGCTTAATGACATCACTTTCCCTGAAAGCCTTGAGGAAATCGGTAAGGCCGCTTTCTGTACGGGATGGCTGAACGATGACGATAACGATAAAGACTATTATCAGGATGGTGTCAGTCAGACAGGCCTTGAGAAACTCAACCTTGTAAATGTCCGTAAAATCGGTGAATACTCCTTCTCGGGCTGTTCCTTTATCAGGGCCGACCTCGGTTCGTCTCTTGAAGAAATAGGCGAAGGAGCCTTCTCTGGCTGTAATCATCTGGCAGATGTCAAATTTCCCGAGACCGTTAAAAGTATAAGGACTTATGCTTTTACTTTAGAATCCCTGTTGACTCGGGTCAAGCTGCCTGCGTCACTGACCACACTTGAGACAAATGCCTTCAGATGCGGTATCGGCGAACTCACCGTGCCCGACGGCATAACCGTCCTCAAATCCGGCGCCTGTGGCAACGCCGCCATACTCAACCTCGGTTCGGGAATAAAAACTATCGAAGAAAACGCCATCGGTTCAGCCGGCCTGCGCCTCATCCGCATCCATGCACAGACACCTCCGTCGGTGGCTGCCGCCTTCCCCTTCACTTCGGCCGAGTACGACAATATCACCCTGGTGGTGAACAACGGCTGCAAGGACGCCTACTCGCGCAGTCCGCGCTGGCGTTCGTTCAACATCGTCGAGGAGTCGCAGTGCGAGGTGACCGTGCACGTGAGCGGCCAGTCGCCCATCGCAGAGGAAATCCGTCTGCAGAGCGGCATCATGCCTTCGCGCGTGAGCAAGCTGACCGTGACGGGCACGCTGACCGACGCCGACTTCCGCCTCATCCGCGAGAACATGATCTCGCTCTACTCGCTCAACCTGGCAGGCATCACCAACACCACCCTGCCTGAAGGCGCATTCGAGAATATGTCGCTCCTCACCGAGGTGGTTCTTCCCGCCGGACTCACGGCCATAAGCGACCGCGCCTTCAAGGGCTGCAGGCTCGTGGATACGGACGTCATTCCTGCCGGCGTAACCGCCATCGGCAGCGAAGCCTTCAGCGGCTGCTCGCTCCTTGACATCGACGAACTTCCCGACGCCCTCGAGACAATCGGAAGTTACGCTTTCGCCGACGCCATATCGCTCAAGGCCCTCACCGCAGGCAGCAGTCTGCGCCGGATTGAGCGGGAAGCCTTCCGCGGCTGCACGCTTCTCGAGTTCGCCGACCTCGGCGCATCGGCTCTGACCGCCATCGAGGACGAGACCTTCGGCGGCTGCACCGGACTGCAGATCGTCCTCCTTCCCGAGGCTCTTGAGACCATCGGCTGCTACGCCTTCGCAGGGACCGCACTGGAGGCTGTCGAACTTCCCTCCAGCGTAAAGACCATCGCCGAAGGAGCTTTCGGCTTGACCAAACTCCGCGCCGCAAGCGTGCCCGAGAACGTCGAACTTATTCCCGGGGGCGTCTTCGCCTTCTGCCCGCGCCTGATGTCGGTCAACCTCCCGTCGACCCTCAGGAGCGTATCGGCCAACATCTTCAACGGCTCCATGCGTCTGTCGGCCCTCAGCTGCAGCGCCATCGACGCCCCGGCAGCCGAGACTGGCGCCTTCGACGGCATCCGCGCCAAGAAGTGCTCGCTGACAGTGCCTACCGTATCGTTCCGCTCCTATCTGAACGCACCCCAGTGGGGCATCTTCAGTGACCTCTACAACCGCATCGCCGTGGAGATTCCGGCCGAGGATGTCGAGGTATCGGCCATCCCCGAGGAAGAATTCGAGGAGCTTGTCGAGGAAGTCGAACTTGAGGAAGAACTCGAGGCTCCCGTGCCTGAGGAAGAACCCGAGACTCCGGCACAGGTGCGCCGTCAGGCACGCCGCGCCGCACAGTCGTCGCTTCTGTCGGGCGCACACTTCGCACGCCTCTTCGACGGCGCCACCCTGGGCTCGTCGGACGACAGCAAGGGCACCCGCATCTTCATCAACCTCAAGCCCGGCGCAGTGCTCCGCGGCGTCCTCTACAACGGCAAGGACGTGATGTCGGAGATGGTGGACAACTCGCTGCTTCTGCGCGGCGCCAACGGCACGCTGAAGATCGTGACCGAAAACTCGTCGGTTGACCTCATCGAGGGCGCCGCCGAGGCCGACGCACCCTGCACGGTCTACAATATGGCCGGTCAGGTCGTATACGAGGGCATGCGCTCGGCAGCCGCCGACGTGCTCGCCGCCGGTGTCTACGTGGTGAAGACCGCCGGCCGCACCGAGAAAATCGTGATACGCTGAATCTATCGGACCCTGAAATAGCAGGCGTCGGCCCACGCGGGCCGGCGCCTGTTCTTGTTTCTTTTTTGTAAAATTAGATGTTTTGCGGCATCTTTGCTTGCAGGGACGGAAATAAAAGAGTAATTTTGCAAAAATAACTAACATCGGTACCGATGTGGAGTTTCTCAGCAGTAATAACCTAAATATACCATATAATCCTAAATCCATATGAGTTATCTTAAATTTGATAAGAACTTGCTCATAAACTTGGACCAGTCGCTTACAAAAGAGATGCTGCGGACCAATCAGGCGGGTGCATATCACTGCACGTCGCTCGTAGGCTGCAACACACGCAAGCAGCATGGCCTCCTGGTGATACCGATAGAGGAGATGGGCAATGCCTCGCACGTGTTGCTGTCAACCCTCGACGAGACGGTCATCCAGCATGGAGCTCCCTTCAATCTGGGCATACACCGGTACAAGGGGGGTGCCATCTCGCCGGCGGGGCACAAGTATATCCGCGAGTTTGACTGCGACGACGTGCCGCGCATGACATACCGTGTCGGTGGCGTGATCCTTACCAAGGAAAAAATCTTCATCAGCAAGGAGAACCGCATACTGATACGCTACACTCTTGTGGATGCGCACTCGGAGACGACTCTGCGCTTCCGACCTTTCCTGGCATTCCGCGAAGTGAACAGCCTCTGCGTGGCAAACGACGCCATCAACCGGGCTGTGGAGCCGGTAGAGAACGGTGTCGCGACATGCCTCTACGACGGATTCCCGACGCTCTACATGCAGTTCAGCCGCGAGGCCAAGTGGATTGACGAACCGAACTGGTACAACGGCGTGGAATATGTGAAGGACCTCGAGCGCGGCGTGCCCTACTGCGAAGACCTGTGGGTGCCCGGCTACTTCGAGCTGCCTATCCGCAAGGGCGAGTCCATCATATTCTCGGCAGGCGTCGACGAGGTGGACACCGGCAAGCTCACGGCCATGTACGAGGCCGAGAAGACGAGCCGCACGCCCCGCACTTCGTTCTTCAACTGTCTGAAAAACTCGGCAAAACAATTCTATATCCGACGCGGCGACAACATGTTCCTCATCTCGGGATTCCCGTGGGGCGTGGTGCTCGCCCGCAATACATTTATGGCCCTCCCCGGTCTGACTCTTGCCATCGACCACCGCGCCGACTTCGAGGCCATCATGGCTACGGCCCTGAAGGCTCTCCTGCGCTACGCCGACTCGGGCGAGACGTCGAAGGATATCCGCGGCATAGACCTCCCCGACATTCCTCTGTGGGCTCTGTGGGCCATCCAGCAGTATGCCAAGTGGACAGGTGCGGACGCGGCCCGGAAGCTATATCTGCCGGCGGTGACGCAGCTTGTGGACTATGTGCGCGACGGCCGTCACCCGAACCTCTACGTCGACCCCGAGACGGGACTGCTCTCCACGGACGGACACGACAAGGCCGTGTCGTGGATGAACTCCATGCTCTATGGCGCGCCCGTAGTGCGCCGCACGGGCCGTCTGGTCGAATTCAACGCACTGTGGTACAATGCGCTGATGTTCGCCGCCGCTCTGGCCGAAGGTCATGAGGACCTCGCCGGACGCCGCCAGGCATGGCTTGCCGAAGCAGAGAAGATGAAGCAGCCATTCATCGACACCTTCCTCAACGAGGCCGGCTATCTCTACGACTTCGTGGACGGCGCGTACGCCGAACCGTCGGTGCGCCCGAACATGGCCATCGCCATCGGCCTGGACTACTCGCCCCTTGACCGCCGCCAGCGCAAGCGCGTGCTCGACGTGGTGACACGCGAGCTCCTCACGCCCAAGGGCCTGCGCACCCTCTCGCCCAAGAGCTACGGCTACCGTCCCTGCTATCTGGGCAGCCCCGAGGAACGCGAGTTCGCCATGCACAACGGACCCTCGCGCCCGTGGCTCATCGGCTTCTACGCCGACGCCTATCTGCGCGTGTTCGGCATGAGCGGAGCCGGCTACATCGACCGCATGCTCATCGGCTTCGAGGACGAGATGTCGAACCAGTGCATCGGCTCGCTCTCGCAGCTCTACGACGGCAATCCTCCCTACACGGGCCGCGGCGCCGTGTCGCACGCCACCAACGTGGCCGAGGTGCTCCGTACGTACCGCATGCTCAAACGCCTCGAACCGCAGGCTTAGAACAATGATTCCCAAATATACCTAACAATACCAGACAGACACTATGAAAGCATTAATGTTCGGTTGGGAATTCCCCCCTCACATTTTGGGCGGTCTCGGCACGGCAAGCTACGGCCTGACGCGCGGCATGTGGGAGTGCGGCGACATGGACATCACGTTCGTCATTCCCAAGCCCTTCGGCGACGAGGACCGGAGCTTCGCGCGAATCATAGGCACCTCGCAGGTGCCCGTGGCATGGCGCGACGTGAACCGCGACTACGTGGACGCACGCATCGGCAAGGTGATGGATCCGGAACTTTACTTCAAGCTCCGCGACCACATCTACGCCGACTTCAACTATATGCGCACCAACGACTTAGGGTGCATCGAGTTCTCGGGCAAATATCCCGACAACCTTCTTGAGGAAATCAACAACTACTCCATCACCGCCGGCGTGATAGCGCGGACGACAGACTTCGACATCATCCACAGCCACGACTGGCTGACATACCCTGCCGGCATACACGCGAAGCAGGTGACGGGCAAGCCCCTGGTGGTGCACGTGCACGCCACGGAGTACGACCGCTCGCGCGGCAAGCCCAACCCCACGGTGTACGGCATCGAGCGCGACGGCATGACCCACGCCGACCACATCATCACCGTGAGCAACCTGACGCGCCAGACCGTCATCGACCACTACGGCATCGACCCGGCCAAGGTGACCACCGTGCACAACGCCGTGGTGCCCCTGAGCGAGGACCTGCTCAACATAGAGATGCCGCGCAGCACCAAGGAGAAGGTAGTGACCTTCCTGGGCCGCATCACCATGCAGAAAGGCCCCGAATACTTCGTGGAGGCCGCCGCCAAGGTGCTGGCCAACACGGACAACGTGCGATTCGTCATGGCCGGCTCGGGCGACATGATGGACAAGATGATAGAACTCGCCGCCGAGCGCGGCATCGCCGACCGCTTCCACTTCCCCGGCTTCCAGAAGGGCCGTCAGGTCTATGAGATGCTCAAGGCGAGCGACGTCTACATCATGCCTTCGGTGTCGGAGCCTTTCGGCATCTCGCCCCTGGAGGCCATGCAGATGGGTGTGCCGTCGATTATCTCCAAGCAGAGCGGCTGCGCCGAAATCCTCACGAACGTCATCAAGACCGACTACTGGGACATCGACGCGATGGCCGACGCCATCCACTCGATATGCTTCAATCCGGCTCTATACCGCCAGCTGCGTGAGGACGGCATCGCCGAAGTGGCCCAGATTACCTGGGACAAGGCCGGACAGAAGGTCATCGACATCTATAATAAAGTCCTCGGTCGTTAAACATCCAACTACCTAAACACCATTATGAAAGCAATCTGTTTCAACTTCGAGATACATCAGCCGTTCCGTCTCAAACGCTACCGTTTCTTCGACATCGGCAAGGACCACTACTACTTCGATGACTTCCTGAACGACGACATCGTGACCCGTGTGGCCCAGAACTCATACATCCCTGCCTGCAAGACCCTCCTGCGCATGATAGAGCAGAACGAGGGACGCTTCCGCTGCTCCATAGCAGTGTCGGGTCTGGCCTTCGAGCAGTTCGAGCACTATGTGCCCGAGATGCTCGAGATGCTCGACAAGCTCGCCGCCACGGGCTGCGTGGAATTTGTGGCACAGCCCTTCAGCTACGACCTGTCGTCGCTGACCGACCCCGAGGAATTCGCCGCACAGATAGCTGCCACGGCAAGCATCCTGCGCAACCGCTTCGGCATCGAGCCCAAGGTGGTGCGCAACACCGAGCTCATCTACTGTGACGACCTGGCTCCCCAGCTGGTGGCCATGGGCTTCAAGGGCGCGCTCACCGAAGGCGCCAAGCACATCCTGGGATGGAAGTCGCCTGACTACGTCTACACCGCCGCTTCGGCTCCCGAACTCAAGCTGCTCATCAACAACAAGAAGCTGAGCGAGGACATCGCATTCCGATTCAGCGACGGCTCGTGGAACGAATTCCCCCTCACCGCCGACAAGTACATCGACTGGATTGCATCGACTCCGGCCGAAGAGCAGATCATCAACATCTTCCTGAACATGGAGACCTTCGGCGACCTGCATCCGGCCAATACGGGCATCTTCCAGTTCCTGGAGGCCCTGCCGCGCTTCGCCGCCGAACGCGGTGTGGAATTCGTGACTCCGTCGGAGGCTATCAGCAAGATCAAGCCGGTGGGCATCCTGTCGGTGAACCACCCCATATCGAGCGCCGGCGAGGAGTGCGACACATCGTGCTGGCTGGGCAACCGTCTGCAGAACGAGGCTTTCGACAAGCTCTACTCGCAGGCCGAACGCGTCCGCGAGTGCTCGAACCGCTCGCTCAAGCGCGACTACCAGTACCTGCAGGCATGCGACCACTTCTTCTACATGAACACACGCCGTCCCGTGGCTTTCAGCCCCTACGAGACGCCCTTCGCAGCGTTCACGAACTACATGAACGTGCTGGCCGACTTCATCATGCGCGTGAAGGAAGAGTTCCCTACCCAGGTTGACAACGAAGAGCTCAACTCGCTCCTGCTCACCATCCGCAATCAGGGCGCCGAAATCGAGGCTCTGAACAAGGAACTCAGCTCGATGCGCAAGAGCATAGAGCAGTACAACATCGAGCACCGCAACCGCGAGGAAGCCGCCGAAACTCCTGCTGAGGCTCCTGCCGAACCGGCACCGGCTCCCAAGAAGCGCGGCCGCGCCGCCGCACCCAAGGCACCCAAGGCTGCAAAAGCCGCCAAGGCCGAGGGCGAGGCTCCCAAGAAGACAGCTAAGAAGGCCGCCAAGAAGTAAGGTCAGACATGTCTGACTCGTCAGACCCTCCGCCGACCACACCATCACTCTTACGGGGGTGCCGCTCCCCTGAGCGGCACCCCCTGATTTTTCCTTAAATCAGATATTTCAATGCTTCCTGACAGATTCATCATCACCATAGGCCGCACCTTCGGGAGCGGCGGACGCGAGCTCGGACGCCGTCTGGCCGAGCGTCTCGGCATAGGCTTCTATGACAAGCAGCTCCTTGTGCAGGCTGCCGGAAACGCCGGATACAATCTGGAGTACTTCGAGCGCAACGACGAGCGCGCGCCGCGCATCATGGGCGGATTTGTGCCCTTCTCCATGGGCTTCTATCCTATGGCGTGGATGGGCGACAATCTCGCCGGCAGCGACGGCATCTACAAGGCGCAGTGCGACTTCATGCACGCCCTGGCCGAGACGGAGTCGTGCGTGATAGTTGGCCGCAGCGCCGACTATGTGCTGCGCGATGTGCCTAACGTCATCAACATCTTCGTCCATGCGCCCGAAGACGACTGCGTGCGCCGAGTGGTCGACCGCCTGGAGTGCAAGTCGACCGACGAAGCCCGCGTGCTGATAGAGCGCACGAACAAGCTAAGGGCGAATTTCTACAATTTCTACACCGACAAGCGCTGGGGCGCGGCGTGCTCCTATGACCTGACGGTGGACTCGTCGGCCCTGCCGATGGACGCGCTCACGGACTTCGTAGCCGACTATGTGAGGAGGCGTCTAGGGGACACCCCTTTACGCTGATTTCCTGCGGCGCAGGGAAGGGAACATCTTGCGGACATGCAGGATGACGGCCGATGCGCGGTCGCCCATGACCACCAGCGTGGTGGCCATGACGATGAGCGCTGCTCCGAGGCACTCGCGCGGCGTGATGCCCACACCCAGTATGAGGAAGCTGAGCACCACCGCCGTGACGGGCTCCAGAGCGCCGAATATGGCCGTGGACGTCGGTCCGACGTAATGTATGGCCAGCGTGGTGCACATCAGGGAGATGACCGTGGGGATGACGGCCAGCGCAAGCAGGTTGAGCCAGTCGCTGCCGTACTGCGGCAGGGTGAGGGGATTGCCCAGCGGTATCATGCACAGAAGTACTACGGAACCGCTGAGCAGGACGTAGAAGAGCAGCTTGACCGTGGGGATGTCGCGGATGGCCTTGGAGACGTTGACCATGACGATGTACAGGGCGTAGGTCAGGGATGACAGCATAACAAGCATTATGCCGTAGCCGCTGAGTGTGACGCCGCCTTCGCCGGGCTGCGTCAGCAGCACCATGCCCGCTCCCATGATGACCAGACAGATGCCCGTGACGGCGCGGAAGCGCTCGTGGAAGAATACGGTCATGAGCAGGGCCACCATGACGGGGTAGACGAAGAGGAGCGTGGAGGCTATGCCCACGTTCATGTAGTTGTATGCGGCGAAGAGAGTGAGCGAGGAGAACGCCATCAGCGCGCCTAAAACGGCCACAGGGGCTATTTCCGTGCGTCTGAGCGCAAGACTGCGGCCCCGGGCTACAAGTATGCAGATGAGGAGCGGAAGGCTCAGGAGATAGCGGAAAAGCACCACTGAGTTGGCGTTCATGCCGTGCTCGTAGAGATGGACGGCGAAGATGGGGTTGGTGCCGTAGGCGGCGGCCGCGAGGGCGGCGAGCAGATAACCGGTGAATTTCATATGGTCAGGAGTGTGACTTTTGCACGAAGGCGGCGCACAGGCGCGCCAGCACGAAGACGGCGGCGAGAAGGAGGACTATCAGCGCCGAGCACGGCACGTCGACGACCGTCGACAGGAAGAGTCCGGTCACGGAGGCGACAAGCGATATGACGGCCGAGGCCGAGGCCACGGGTGTGAAGCGGTGCCAGAACACCTCGGCGGCTATCATCGGCAGCGACATCATGGACATGAGCATCATGATGCCCACAAGGCGTATGGTGAGGACTATGCAGACGGCCACCAGAACGGTCATGGTGTAGGAAATGAAGCGGACCGGAAGCCCGGAGACCTCGGCGAAATCGCGGTCGAAGGCCACGGCGACGATCTCGCGGTAGCGCCATGCGAAGAAGGCGCCGAGGACGGCGGCGTAGATGCCGAAGGTGACAAGGTCGGCGACGTTGACCGTCAGGATGTTGCCGAAGAGAAAGGCGTTCAGCTCCGGCACATAGCCGGGAGTGAGGAAGACGAAGAGCACGCCCAGAGCCATGCCGAGGGCCCACACCACGGCTATGGCGGAGTCCTCGCGGAGCCTGAAGCGCCGCGAGAGCACCTCGACCCCTACGGATGAGCCTACGGCGAAGACCGCGGCCGTGGCTACGGGGCTGATGCCGAGGAAGTAGCCCAGGCCGAGACCGCCGAAGCAGGCGTGGGTGATACCGCCGGATATGGCGACCATGCGCCGTGAGATGATGTATGTGCCGATGACGGCGGAGCACACGCTCAGGAGCGCCACAGCGACAAGGGCCTGCAGGAAGAAGGGATATGTGAGGAACTGAAGCATTTTCTATTTTTTGAGGGCGTCCTGCCGTGCCTCGGCGACTATCATGATGAGTTCGTCGCGCACCTGCTGAGGCAGTTCGATGTGGCGCAGCTGGAGGCTGCGTCCCCATCCGGCGATGTCGGCCGGAAGGAGCGTGAGAAGGATGTCGCGGAACTCCTCTATCTCTTCGTCGGTGTAGTCCTCGGGGCGGCGTCCGGCGAAGCGGTCAAGCTCCTCGTCGTCGTAGTAGACCACATCGGGCGAGACCGAGGCCAGGAGCGAGTCCTTTTCGCAGGTGATGTGCATGCCGCAGCACTCTTCCTCGGCGGCGGAGTCGGCGGTGGAGTCTGAGGTGGAGTCAGACCTGTCAGACCTGTC
>DLAL01000060.1:35654-40987 GCA_002493945.1 Porphyromonadaceae bacterium UBA7048 | reverse complement strand
GACCTGTCAGACCTGTCAGACAGGTCCGACTTGTCTGACCGGCCTTTCCTCTTCAGATACAGCCGGTGCTCGATGTAGAGCAGAGCTCCCACACCGACTATGACGGCGAGCAGTATCAGCGACAGGCTCATTCGGCGACCTCCGGCATAGGTTCGGCAGGGTCGGCGAGACGGAACCCGGCGGCCTGCAGATGTTCGAAATAGGCGGGATATGACTTGCTGACGACCTCGGTGTCGCGCACCACGATGCCCGGGATGAACACCGACACCGGCGCCAGAGCCATGGCCATGCGGTGGTCGGCATAGGTGTCGAACTCGGGAAGCTGCGTGACGGGCAGGCGTGCGCCTGACCACGACAGGACGGTGCCGTAGCTCTCTATGTCGAGGACACAGCCTATCTTGGCCATCTCGGCCTTGAGGGCCTTGAGACGGTCGCACTCCTTGGCATGCAGCGCTCCCAGACCGCTCAGACGGAAGGGCACGCCGATGAGGCAGCAGGTGACGACGAGCGCCGGCGTCAGGTCAGGCATGTCTGTGAGGTCGGCTTCGAGACGGCTGAATACCTCGGGCGTGGCCGAGAGTTCGGCGCCTTCGTCAGTATACTCAGTGACGACGCCGAGACGCTCGAAGAGTCCGGCGGCATGGCGGTCGCCCTGTATGCTCTTGTCGGAAAGACCCGGAAGGGTGACCCATCCGGCGGTGACGGCCGCAATCTCGTACCAGAAGGCGGCGGCGCTCCAGTCAGGCTCGGAGTCGTCGGCCGCGCGGAGCGGCGAGTGACAGGATATGTCGATGTGCTCGCGGTCGATGTCGACACAGGCGCCGCGGCGCGTCATCATGTCGGCGGTCATGCGGATGTAGGGCATGGACTGTACGTAGCCCAGCAGGCGGATGGTTAGGTCGTTCTCGAGCAGAGGGACTATCATCATCAGAGCCGACACATACTGCGAACTCTCCGAGGCGTCGATGTCGACCGAGCCGCCGGGGAGGCGGTGTCCGCGTATGCGCAGGGGCGGAAAGCCCTCTTCTCCAAGGTACTCTATGTCGGCGCCGAGCACGCGCAGGACGTGCACGAGCGGTCCCACGGGACGGTGAAGCATACGCTCCGAACCCGTCAGGACGCATGAGCAGCCTTCGGTGGCGGCACAGAGAGCCGTGAGGAAGCGCATGGCCGTCCCGGCAGGACCGACGTCGACGGTCGAGCCGTCGGAGGGCAGTCCGGCCGTGAGGACGGCGGCGAGGGTGGCCGTGTCGTCGCATGCGCCTGTGGCACGCGGAGCACCGGCCAGATAATCGAGCACCATCGCACGTGCCTCGATGCTCTTGCTCAGGGGCAGTGCGACGGTGGTCTCAAGGATTTCTTCAGGAGGAAATATCCGGTAGTTCATAATGTCTGCTATTGCTGGCTGCACTTGGGGCAGGTGGCGTGGACGGCGTTGCGGAGGCTGTCGAGGGCGGCGGCAAGGACGCAGCGCGGCGTGCCCACGTTGAGACGGGCGAATCCGGCGCCCTGCGACCCGAACATGGTGCCGTCGTTCAGGGCCAGGTGGGCCTTGTCGAGCAGGAGGTCCATGATCTCGCGCTGGCACATGTGGAGCCTGCGGAAGTCAAGCCACAGCAGGAATGACGCCTGCGGACGGATGACCTTCACCTCGGGGATGTTGCGTGCGCAGTAGTCGATGGTGAAGTCGATGTTGGCCTGCACGTACTCAAGCATCTCGTCGAGCCACTGTTCGCCGGTATTGTAGGCGGCCTCGGCGCCGATGGTGCTGATCATGACCGGGGCGCTGAACTCGTTGACCTCCAGCCAGTGGTAGAAGGGCTTGCGGAGTTCGGGGTTCTTGACCACCATCCACGAGCTGACCAGTCCGGGGATGTTGAAGGTCTTCGAGGGCGCACCGAGCATGATGCCCACTGCACGGGCGTCGGGCCCGCAGGAGAGGAAGGGGATGTGGGCGCGTCCGTCGAGCATGAGGTCGCCGTGAATCTCGTCGCTTACGACGACCATTCCGGCCTCACGCGCGATGGCGGCAAGTTCGGCCATGGTGTCGCGGTCCCACTGTATGCCGATAGGGTTGTGGGGATTGCAGAGCACCATCATGCGCGGCTTGCGCTCGGCCACGACCTGACGGAGTCCGTCGAGGTCCATGCGGTATGCGCCGTCCTCGAAAATCAGAGGATTCTCGGCCACTTCACGGCCGTTGCCCTCGACCACGGTGCGGAAGGGGGTGTACACCGGCGGCTGTATGAGCACACAGTCGCCGGGACGGGTGAAGTAGTTGACGGCAAGGGCTATGCCCTTCACCACACCGGGAATGAAGCAGAGTTCTTCGCGTGATACGCCGAAATTGTGGCGGCGCAGATTCCAGTCGATAATCGACTGCCAGTAGCGGTCGGATGGCTCGGAGTATCCCAGAACGGGGTGCTGGAGCCTGTGCGACAGGGCGGCCGTGATATCGGGACACACGGCGAAATCAAGGTCGGCTATCCACAGCGGAGTGAGGTCGTGGCGGCCGAAGACGCGGTCGAGTCCGACGAGTTTTACGGCGTCGGTGCCCGAGCGGTCGATTACGTTGTCGAAGTTGTATCTCTGCATTTTCCGGTATGTATTAAGGGATTAGAGTTCTGTATTACAGGCCCTGACCGTGGCAGTTCTTGTACTTCTTGCCTGAGCCGCAGGGACAGGGGTCATTGCGGCCTACGCGAGGCTGGGCCTTGGCAGGCATGACCTTCTCCTTCTCTCCCTGGGGAGCGGAAGCGGCACGGCGCTGCTCCTCCTCGCCGGGGAGCGCAGCTTTAGTGGCACGGTAGTTGGGACGGCTGGGCAGCTCCTCGCGGGTCTCCTTCACCTCAGGCTGACGGGGCTCGGGTTTCTCGACGGTGTCCTCCGGACGCTGCTGGGGCACGGGAGCCTGCTGGCGGATGAATATCTGACCGCGCATGAGGGCCGACACGGCCTTGCTGTTGAGGTCGCTGAGCATGTTCTCGAAGAGGTGGAAGGACTCTACCTTGTAGATTACCAGAGGATCCTTCTGCTCGTAAGTGGCGTTCTGCACGGACTGGCGCAGCTGGTCGAGCTCGCGGAGATGCTCTTTCCAGAGTTCGTCGATGGTGACGAGCATGAGGGCCTTGTGCCACTCCTTGACGATGGTGCGGCACTCGCTGGCCACGGCCTTGCGGAGGTCGGTGCGGATGTTGAACACACGCTTGCCGTCGGTGATGGGGACGAGAATGAGACCGTCGTAGTCGGTATTCTCGGCCATGCCGTTGATGACGGGGATGGCCACCTCGCGGATGCGGTCGCTCTTGCGCTGGAGGGCTTCCATGGCGGCTTCGTGGAGCTTCTCGACCTTCTCCTCGCGGTTCATGTTGCCGTACTCGGCCTCGGAGAAGGGAGCCTCGATGGCCAGGACACGGAATATCTCGGTGCAGAGGTCGGGATACTGGGCCGGACTCTCGTTGCTCATGATCATGTTCTCGACAGTGTCGTAGACCATGTTGATGACGTCGACACCGATGCGCTCGCCCAGGAGTGCGTGACGGCGGCGTTCGTAGATGTAGGTACGCTGCTTGTTCATCACGTCGTCGAACTCGAGGAGGCGCTTGCGGATGCCGAAGTTGTTCTCCTCTACGCGCTTCTGAGCCTTCTCGATGGCGTTGCTGACCATGCGGTGCTCGATCATCTCGCCTTCCTTGTAGCCCATGCGGTCAAGCATCTTGATGACGGAGTCGGTGGCGAAGAGACGCATCAGCTGGTCCTCGAAGGACACGAAGAACACTGACGAGCCCGGGTCGCCCTGACGGCCCGAACGGCCTCGGAGCTGACGGTCGACGCGGCGCGACTCGTGGCGCTCGGTGCCGATGATGGCCAGACCGCCGGCTTCCTTCACCTCGGGGGTGAGCTTGATGTCCGTACCGCGGCCCGCCATGTTGGTGGCGATGGTCACGCAGCCCTTGCGGCCTGCCAGAGCGACTACGTCGGCCTCGCGCTGGTGGAGCTTGGCGTTGAGCACCTGGTGGGGTATGGGCGGACGCTGGAGGTCAAGCATGCGCGAGAGGAGTTCGGAGATTTCGACCGAAGTGGTGCCCACCAGAACGGGGCGGCCTTCGTTGACGAGTTTGACCACCTCGTCGATGACAGCCTTGTACTTGTCTTTCTTGGTGCGGTATACGCGGTCCTCCATGTCGATGCGCGCCACGGGGCGGTTGGTGGGGATGGTGACCACGTCGAGTTTGTAGATGTCCCAGAACTCGCCGGCCTCGGTGATGGCCGTACCGGTCATACCGGCGAGCTTGTGGTACATACGGAAGTAGTTCTGCAGGGTGATGGTGGCGAAGGTCTGCGTGGCGGCCTCTACCTTCACGCCTTCCTTGGCCTCGATGGCCTGGTGGAGTCCGTCGGAGTAGCGGCGGCCTTCCATGATACGGCCGGTCTGCTCGTCGACGATCTTCACTTTGTTGTCGTCCACGACGTACTCTACGTCCTTCTCGAAGAGGGTGTATGCCTTCAGAAGCTGGGTGACGGTGTGCACGCGCTCGGCCTTGACGGCGTAGTTGGCCATGAGCTCGTCCTTGCGTGTCTGACGCTCGGCCGGGTCGGCGATATGCTCGAGCTCGGAGAGCTGTGCGGCGATGTCGGGGAGGACGAAGAACTGGGGGTCCTGCGAGTGGCCGGTGAGCTCGTCGATACCCTTGTCGGTGAGCTCTACCGAACGGTTCTTCTCGTCGATGACGAAGTAGAGGGGATCGGTGACTACGGGCATCTCGCGCGAGTTGTCCTGGAGGTAGTAGCCTTCGGTCTCCAGAAGTATGTTCTTCATGCCTTCCTGACTGAGGAAGCGTATGAGGGCGGAGTTCTTGGGCAGGCCCTTGTAGGCGCGGAAGAGCAGGAGAGCGCCTTCCTTGCGGACAGCCTTGTCCTCGGATGCGAGCTTGTTCTTGGCTTCGGTGAGGATGCCTGTGACGAGTTTCTGCTGGGCGCGCACGACTTTCTCGACGTTGGACTTGTACTCGTTGAAGAGCTGGTCGTCGCCGCGTGGCACGGGTCCGGAGATGATCAGAGGCGTACGGGCGTCGTCGATAAGCACGGAGTCGACCTCATCGACGATGGCATAGTAGTGCTTTCGCTGCACGAGGTCGCCGGGAGTCATGGCCATGTTGTCGCGCAGGTAGTCGAAGCCGAATTCGTTGTTGGTGCCGTAAGTGATGTCGCACTCGTAGGCGCGACGGCGCTCTGGGGTATTCGGCTCGTGCTTGTCGATGCAGTCGACCGAAGCACCGTGGAACATGTAGAGCGGCCCCATCCACTCGGAGTCGCGCTTGGCCAGGTAGTCG
>DLAL01000060.1:0-35362 GCA_002493945.1 Porphyromonadaceae bacterium UBA7048 | reverse complement strand
CTTGGCCAGGTAGTCGTTGACGGTCACCACATGCACGCCGCGGCCCGAGAGCGAGCGGAGGAACACGGGGAGGGTGGCCACGAGGGTCTTGCCTTCACCTGTGGCCATCTCGGCGATTTTGCCCTGAGTCAGGACGATGCCGCCGATGAGCTGCACGTCGTAGTGCGCCATGTCCCACTTGAGGTCGTTGCCGCCGGCCATCCAGTGGTTCTTCCATATGGCCTTGTCGCCCTCGATTGATACGAATTCGCGGCCCTGACCGGCAAGCTCGCGGTCGAAGTCGGTGGCCGTCACCTCGATGGTGTCGGATGCGGCGAAACGCGCGGCGGTCTCGCGGACGACGGCGAATACCACGGGAAGGTGCTCGTTAAGCTTGTCTTCGATGATGTCGAGGATTTTCTTCTCATGTGCGTCGATGCGGTCCCACAGGGGCTGGCGCTTCTCGAAGGGAAGTTCCTCGACTTCGGTGCGGAGCTGTGCCACGGCATCGTTGTCTTCCTTGACGGCGAGCGCGATGTCGGCGCGGACGTCGTCGATGCGGCGGCGGAGACCGTCGTTGTCGAGCTGCTGTACTTCGGGATATTTATCTTTGATTTTCTGAAGGATGGGGGCGATGGCCTTGAGGTCGCGGGTCGATTTGTCGCCGAAGACCTTCTTCAGGAATGAGGTGAATGACATATATGGTGTTTTTCTTTTAATGCGTGAATAATGAAGATACGGTATAGCCGCAGAGCCGTGTCCGGCACTGTATCGGCAAAGTTACGAAAAATCGGTGAAAATCAGGCAGGAGGCCCTTATTTTTTCTTCAGGTGCACTGGAGCTGCCGATGCGCCGTTCGGCGACCGTATTCTCAGTATCCGGCATACCGTGGGTGCTATGGCGCGCGCGTCGGTGACGGTGCCTATGGTCTGGGCATCGACGCCGGGGGCGAGGATGAACACCGGAGCGGTGGTGGCGCCGCTGCGCTCTACCATCTGTATGCGTCCGGCCGGAGCGGCGGCATGGTAGTCGTCGACCAGCTCGTAGCCGGGAGCCACGGTGAGGAGAAGGTCGCCGGCATCGCTGACGACGGTGTTGCGGCGCAGAGCCTCGGCCTGCTCTCCGGCTGTGCCTTCGACCACCTGGTCGAGGGTGTAGACACGGTCCACGCCGTGCATGCGGATGAGGAAGGCCGCCGCCATGGTGCGGACGGTGCGCTCGTTCAGAGACTTCTCCTGAAGGAGTTTATGGTTGAGATAGAACTGCCCGCGGTGGCATCCGGTGACGTATTCGCCGTTGCCGTAGAGGGCTATGAGATACATGTTGAGCAGGGATGCCGCCCGGCGCGTGGAGAACTCGCCGAAAGGTATGCCCCACTGCTCGTCGTCGCGCCGGCTGCGGTTGGACGGAGGCGTGGCGGCAAGCATGATGACCGAGTTGCCGGCTCCCACGCGGCTGTCGATGTCGGCGAAGAGCTGCTCGAGATTGCGGTCGAGCTTCACATAGGCGTCCATCAGCTCCACGCGTGTGTCGGGATTCTTGCCGAAGGTGAAGGGCTTGAGAGAGTATCCGAGGTTGAGCACGTCGGTGACGCCTTCGTGCTGTCCCACCTTGAGGGTGCGGAGTATGTCGGAGGCCACGAGGGTCACCTCGCGGTTGACCAGCGGCGATGCCTCGAACATGTCGAGGCGGTCGGCCCTGGAGCGGGGAAATACGTATCTGAAGGGGTAGTGCGCCAGGTGCTCGGGCACGGCGGGATAGTCGGCCGGCGCAAGCGACGGCGTCCACGACATGGTGTCGAGCCGAGTGGTGAGGGGATTGGTGCGGTTGCGCGTGGCGATGGCCACGGGCATCTCCTTGTAGTAGCTGGAAGTGGTCCAGTTGCCCGACTTGACATCGAGCCACAGCGCCGTGTTGGCGGCATGTCCTGCCAGGGCTATGGCCTGCTCGGGCGACGGGGCGACGGCGTACACCACGTTGACACCGCCGGCGGCTATGCGCGCTTCGTCGGCCACGGTACTGACGCGCAGAGTGGCCGGGGTGAAGGCGGTCGACGTGAATTCTCCGTCAGGAGCGGCATATACGCTCACCTCGCGGAAGGCGTCGCGGTCGTATCGTGCGGCACCACCGATGCCTGAGGTCGAGGGTGATGCGCCGCTCATGAGGGTGGCGGTGGCCGCCGCGGCGTCGATGCCGGGACCGTAGTCGACGTTGAGTATCACGGCGCCCTCACGCTCGAGTCGCCTGAATCCGCCTTCGCCGAAGCGGTCGCGGAGCAGCTGGAGGTAGTCGTTGTCGAGTCCGTCCACGACAATGCTCACGAGCAGACGCGCCTGTTCGGGATTCGAAGCGGCGATGCCGAAGCTCGCGACAGATGCCACCAAGGCGATGAAGAGCCTCGGTACGCACGGAGTCATGGATATTTTACGCTTGATACTCAATTGGTTATGTGATTTTGCGTGTGGCGTATAGCCTCAGGGCATAGCAGACCCTTATCGCTAATAACACCAAAATCAGTGCAAAGTTAGCAAAATCGGCAGAAAAATGCACTATTTCTTCCGTTTTTCTGAATCTGAATCATGTCTGAATCGGAGCAAGTCAAAATTCCGCCGGAATCTCACCTCGCAGATTTTTTGTATCAAAAAGTGGTGAGAGGGTTGTGTATAGACCTTGCCCCTCAGCCCCTATCCGCGCCGCAGGACAAGGTAGGCGCCGGAGCGCATGAGGGGGATAAGCATCAGCGGGATGAAGGCCGGGTTCGGCGACTGCACGCCTGCGGCCCAGATGACGGCCAGCGCCGCGAGCAGGACTATGTCGGCGATGTGGTAGGCGGTGAGAAGACGGCGCGAGTTCTTCATCCATGCGCAGACGGGCACGAGCAGGCAGAGTGGATTGAGCCACAGATAGAGCCAGTTGGGCGAGGTGGCCTCGTGCACCGATATGAAGATGAGGAAGGTCAGGACGCAGCCCGTAAGGCCCTCGAGGCCGAACCACAGGGCGTCGAAGATGCGGCAGAGCCTGCGGCGGCGCAGGTCGCGCACGGTCAGCAGCAGACCCACGGCAAAGAGCGCCCAGCCTGCGAAGACGGGAGTCAGATACCACGGCGTAGGGCCTGCCTTGGCGTCGTCAGCGCCGAAGGGCGTCAGCACCTCGCTGCGCACAGTCAGCGGCCGCCCTGCCACGGTGGCTGTCGGCAGCATGGCGTCAAGTTCGAGGGGCGAGAACGTGGTCTCGCGGTCGGTGAGAGGATAGTCGATGCCCGGGCCGAGAGCGAGGTCGATGCCGAACTGATACCACGGATAGTCGGCGTGGGCCTTGCGCATGATGCTGCGGAAGGTGGGCGCCGGGGCGCTGTCAGGGCGGCTCAGCACGAGCGAATCGCCGGCAGCCAGCTCCACGGCACGCAGGGGACGCGTGGCGCAGTTGTCCTTGACGTAATTGTAGCGGTATGTGGCGTTTTCGGGCTTCACGTTCTCTTCGAGCAGTGACAGAAGACGGGCTTTCTGTGCGGAGTCGAAGTTGAGTTCATGAGCCACCACACGCCGGTGACGGGCCACATACTCCCTCATGAACCAGTGCCAGGGCACGGCGACGGCCATGTAGTCGGTCTCGCCCTTGACGAAGCGGTAGATGAAGTTGGGCGCGTTGAAGTCGAAGACTCCGTAGTTGTACGCCACCGGCTCGCGGCCCTTGATGTCGACGAGGATGGCCGAGTGTCCGTCGAGTTCGTAGACCTCAGGGCCTGCGTAGACGTTGACGAAGTACACGGTGGTGTCGGACCCGACAGCGCCCGAGGAGGCGGTGCCGAGTATGCAGAGGAGGAGCAGGCAGAGAAGCCGGACTATGCGCGTCATCTGATATCGAGCAACTTATGGGTCTGGAGCGACAGACGCCAGTGTGGATGTGCGAGGATGTAGGCCACGGTCTCGGGAATGTTCAGGCCCGAGCATGGCTGGAGGAAGCGGTTGGGGGCGCTGATGCCGGCGGCGACCGCTTCGACGTCCTGTCCCTGATAGACCACTTTCAGCTCGTCGGCACGGGTGACGGCCAGCGGCGGTTCCTTGGGCGAGCAGGTGACCCAGTCGATGCCCTCAGGCGGCACGATGGTGCCGTTGGTCTCTATCTGGATGTAGAATCCTTCGGCATGGAGCATGTCGATGAGCGTGCTGTCGAGCTGGAGGAGCGGCTCGCCGCCGGTGACGACTATGTGCCGTGCCGGATATCCCTTGCACTCCGCCACGATATCGGCGGCGGTCATCGCCGTGCCGCTCTGATGGGCCGTGTCGCAGAAGTCACAGGCGCGGTTGCATCCCGAGAAGCGGAGGAATACTGCCGGAGTGCCCGTGTGGAAGCCTTCGCCCTGAAGGGAGTAGAATATCTCGTTGACCTTGTACGTATGCATGGCAGTGTCAGTCCTTTTCGTAAGCTGCGGTATTGCCCTCGCTCTCCTGCACCTCGACGCGGTAGCAGTTGTCCACGTTGTCGCATATCCACCATGCGATGTTCTCGGCGGTGGGATTGAAGGGGAGGGTGTCGTTGAGGCATCGGTGGTCAAGGCGCTCGGTGACCATGCGCTTGATGTCGGTGAAGTCGGTGACCATGCCGTTGCGGTTCAGTTCGGCGGCGCGGCAGTAGACGGTCACAATCCAGTTGTGGCCGTGTATGGCGGTGCACTTGCTCTCGTAGTCGAGGTCGAGGCGGTGTGCGGCGGATATTTCGAGTCGTTTTGTTACGTAGTACATATTCAATCAGCGGTTTCGGTCGGTGAGTCTTCGGCGTCGGATTCGGCGAAGGGGTCGTAGAGCGGCTCTATGCCTTTCTCCCGGGCGAGCTGCAGGAGATACTCGAAGGCTGCGTGGCGGTTGTCCTCGATGACGCAGTCCTTGACGGCCTGCTTGAGGTTCTTGGTGAAATAGCCTACCTCCGGACTCTGCGGCAGTCCGAAGAGAGCCATAATCTCGGTGCCGTCGACAGGGTTCTTGCGGTTTCGCTCGACGTCCTTCTCATGTGTGGCGCGGAATTTCTCCTCGACCAGGTCAAAGTTGGCCAGATAGCGGGCCTTGCGCGCCTCGTCCTTGCTTGTGATGTCGGCACGCGCGAGAATCATCAGGTCGTCCAGGTCGTCCTCGGCATAGTTGGCGAGGCGGCGCACGGCGCTGTCGGTGACTTCGTCCTCCACCAGCGCTATGGGGCGCATGTGGAGCTCGACGAGCTTGGCGACATATGCCAGATCCTGGCCCAGGGGGAACTTCATGCGGCGGAAAATGGTCTTCACCATCTTGGCACCGATGAAGTTATGATTGTGGAAGGTCCAGCCGCGGACGGGGTCGTAGTGCTTTGTCACGGGCTTGCCGATGTCGTGGAAGAGGGCTGCCCAGCGCAGCAGGACCTTGTCCGAGACGGCGGCGACGCTGTCGAGCACGGCCATGGTGTGGTAGAAATTGTCCTTGTGGCCGCGTCCGCCCACCACCTCGACGCCCTTCATGCGTGCCAGCTCGGGGAGGATGATGGCCAGCAGTCCGCTGTCCAGAAGGAGTTTCCAGCCGATGGATGGCCTGGGTGCGGCCATAATCTTGAAGAGCTCGTCCTTGATGCGCTCGGCGGTGATGATGCTGATGCGCGGAGCGTTGCGGCGGATGGCGTCGAAGGTCTCGGGATATATGTCGAACTGGAGCTGGGTGGCGAAGCGTATGGCACGCATCATGCGCAGTGGGTCGTCGCTGAACGTGACGTCGGGGTCGAGCGGCGTGCGGATGATGCGGCGCCCGAGGTCGCCCATGCCGTCGTAGCGGTCGACCAGCTCGCCGAAACGGTCGGCGTTGACGCAGATGGCCATGGCGTTGATGGTGAAGTCGCGGCGTGCGAGGTCGTCCTCGAGGGTTCCGTCCTCGACTACAGGGTTGCGCGACTCGCGCCGGTATGACTCTCGCCGTGCTCCGACAAACTCCAGCTCGGTCTCGCCGCGCCGGAGCTGTGCCGTGCCGTAGTTGCGGTACACGGTCAGATGCACGCCGCGGCCCATCCGGGCTGCCACCGCTTCGGCCAGTTCGATGCCCGAGCCGACGGTGACGAAGTCGACATCTTTCGACGCGCGTCCTATGATGAGGTCGCGGACATATCCGCCCACGACGTATGCCTCGCGGCCGAGAGTGTCGGCTGCGGAGCCCACGGTGTGGAATGTCCGTGTATCTATTCTGTCTTTCAGATTCATTGCGTGGTCAGAAAACGATTGGTAAGCGCGGCCCTGCCGGGCCGTGCGGTGAAGGGTGGCCGTGTGTCAGTCGAGCTGTACTACCGCTTCGGAAGCGGTGGTGAGTTTCTCGGCCGCACGTCCGTCGCAGACGGCATAGGTGTTCTCGATGCCTACGGCGCCTACGCCCGGGATGACGAACTTGGGTTCGACGGCTATGACGTTGCCGGCCTGAAGGATGTCCTTCGACCGTGGCGCCAGTACGGGGAGCTCGTTCACCTCGATGCCTACACCGTGGCCGACGAATCCTGCGTGGTAGCGGTGCCCCATGAAGTAGTCGGCCATTCCGGCCTCGGCGGCCATGGAGGCTGCGCGCGCGTAGAGGTCGGCGGCGGCCGCGCCGGGACGCATCATCGACGCGAGGGCGTCGCATATGCGGCGCGAAAGGTCGTTGAGCTTCAGGACGGTGTCTGAGGCCGTGCCGGCGACGTACATGCGTGTCATGTCGGTCATGTAGCCGTCATAGTTGCCGTTGACATCGACCATGACCGGGCTGTTCTCGCCGATGACGGTGCCGTTGGCGCCCACGGGGATGGAGGGGTCGAGGCCCTCGCCGCCCATGGCGAAATCGTAAGGCGACGGACAGTCGGCGTTCTCGCCGGTCAGGACATTGCCCATGAAGAGCTCCATGTCGGTACCGCTGACGCGGAACTGTCCCAGACATCCGGCCAGACGCGATGCGCGCTCTATCTCGATCTGGAACTCTATGTCGGTCATGCCCTCGCGGTAGAGGTGGGGGATGCGCTCGTAGACCAGCGACTGACGGACACCCGAGCGGCGGATGGCGTCAATCTCGGCGTCGGTCTTGACGGCGCGGCGCGCACGCATGATGGCGGTGACGTCGGCAGTCTGTCCGCCGAAGACGGCGGCCAGGCGCATCACCTCGGAGTAGGCGTTCTTGCCCAGCTCGAGGCCGACCGGAGCGTCAGGGTCTATGCCGGCCTGCTCAAGTATGCCGCGTATTTCCTCCGGCTTGCGGATATAGTGTACGGCGCCACCGCCGGCTCCGGCGGTGAGATGGTTGGGCCGGCGCACGAAGTACAGAGGCGCTTCGAGGTCGGTGTTTATATATACGTATCCGCGGAACACGCGTCCGGTGAGATAGTAGATGTTGGCGTTGTCGTATATGAGGCAGTGCCTGATACCGGCGGCACGCATAGCCTCCTTTATCGGGCCTATGCGGCGCGCCTGCTCGTCGCTGCCGAGCAGGTCGATGCTGTAGTTGTGCTTAGGTTCTTTCATATTCCACCAATTTTTAGCAGATCCGAAATACAGGCAAGTGTGTAGTCGGCGTCGGTGACGCCGGTGCCGAATCCGTAGCTTGCCCAGGCGAAAGGCACTCCGGCGGCGTGGGAGCATCGGCAGTCACCTGCGGTGTCGCCCACGTAGAGCGGCGCTTCCAGACCGTGGCGGCGCACCATCAGGGCGATGTTGCGGTCTTTCTCCTGCCCGGTCTCTCCATAGGAGATGGTGTCGGTGAAGAGCGGCTTCAGCCCCGTGTACTCCAGGAAGACGGGAAGGCCTTCGGCGTTGCAGTTGCTGACCATGAAGAGGCGGTGTGTGCGCGCAAGCTCCGTCAGGGTCCCGCGGACACCGGGATAGAGCCGTCCGCCCAGCTGCGGCATCAGACGCTTCTCCTGGCGGAGAAGCTCGTCCATGAATGTGGCGTAGTCGCATCCGGTGCCTATCAGACGGTCGTATATCTCCTTCAGGGGCGTGCCCATGAGTCGCGACAGCCTGTCGTAGCCGATGCGCTCCACACGGGGACACACGCGGTCAATGGCGGCGTTCCACACGGCGCAGTAGCTGTCGACGGCATCCCATAGGGTGCCGTCCATGTCGAACAGTAGACTGTCGAAATGCTGTCGGGTGTCAGTAGTCATTCGTTTCAGAATTTCGGAAGAAAAACAATTCCGACCTGCTCAATGTTCGCCAGCGTGTCAAGGCGCATGATGTGGCGGAGCTTTATCTCCATGCCGCGTGCGATGTCGATGCCGCGTGCCACAGTGTCGGAGAGTTGCACCGAAGGACCGATGCCGTGTCCGAGCCAGTGACCATAGTCGTCGGCGAGGATGATGTTGAGGGTGTCAACCTGCATGACGCTGTCGTTCAGCGGATAGGAGAGCTCGAGCCAGAGGTTGCCGTAGCGGTAGCCGCCGGTGTGGCGCACGGACAGGAGCAGGTCGCCGCCGCGGGCGATGCTGTCGCGCAGGGTGTCGACCCTGAACGTCACAGGTTCGGCATAGTTCCATTCCCGGGAGGTGAAGGTATGGAAAGCGCTGAAATAGTTGTCGTCGCCGTTGCCGCGCGAACCTGTGATGCCGCACGCGGTCGTAGCGGCCACGACAGCAAGTACTGTCGCGGCCGCCGCGAGACGATATTTCATAAGACGTCTGTTCATCATTCAGGTTTTGGCCCCTGAGGTCTGGGCCGGTTTTTCTTTTTGCGCTGGGGCGCTCCTTCGGGCGTCTGTCCCTTGGGCGTCTGAGCTGCGCCGCCGCCTTCGGCCGCACCCTCCTGTGCAGGGCGCGCGGGCCGCTGTTTGGGTTTGGGCGGCCGCTGCTCACCCTGTGGCTTCGCTCCGTCGGGCCGGGCTTTCTTGCGGTCGTCGGAGCCTTGCTGTGGCTTCTTCTGCCCGTCGGCTGAAGGCTGTGGCTGCTTTTGTCCCGAAGATTTCTTTTTCTTCTTCTTTTTCTTGTCGAATCGGGCCAGGTCGTCGTCCTCGCCGAGTATGTCTCCGAACTCCGGACGAGTCTTTGGCTTCTGCTCCGCATCAGGTGTGAGCGAGAGCGGCTTCTCACCGGCTTTGTTGAGAGCTATGACCTCGAATACGCGGTCGGCGCTTATGGTGACGAGGTTGGCTGCAAGCGAGCGGTCGGTGGAGTAGGTGACAAGGCGGTTGAAGATGTCGCTCTTGAAGTGGTAGTAGGAGCTGTCGGCGGTCTCGAGGACGGTGTCGCGCGGCGGCATCTTGCGCGATGCCTCCACGTAGGCGTCCACCTCGAAGTTGAGGCAGCACTTGAGCTTGGCGCACTGTCCGGCGAGTTTCTGCGGATTGAGGGATATGTCCTGATAGCGTGCGGCGCTGGTGGCCACCGAGACGAAGTTGGTCATCCACAGGGAGCAGCACAGCGGACGTCCGCACGGACCGATGCCGCCTATGCGGCCGGCTTCCTGACGGGCGCCTATCTGCTTCATCTCGATGCGGACCTTGAATGTCTCGGCAAGGACCTTGATGAGCTGCCGGAAGTCGACACGCTCGTCGGCGATATAGTAGAATATGGCTTTGTTGCCGTCGCCCTGATACTCTACGTCGCCAATCTTCATGTTGAGCTGCAGGCTCTCGGCTATGCGGCGTGCGCGTATCATGGTGTCGTCCTCGCGTGCGCGTGCCTCCTCGTACTTCTCCATGTCGGCCGGCTTGGCCTTGCGGAAGACACGGCGTATCTCCGACGAGGCGGCGCTGCGGCCCATGGAGCGGCGCATACGCAGCTCGGCCAGGGCGCCCGTGAGGCTCACGCGGCCTATGTCGTGTCCCGGAGCTGCCTCGACGGCCACCATGTCGCCGATGACCAGCGGAAGGTTGGTGCAGTTGCGGTAGTATCCCTTGCGCGTGTTCTTGAACTGCACCTCTACGTACTCGCTTCTGGCGAGTCCGCCGGGGATGTCCTCGAGCCAGTCGGTGCTGTGGAGCTTGCGTCCGCGGCAGTCGTCGGGCACGTCGTCGACGCGCCGGCAGCGTGCACGGCGCTCGCCTCCGAGCTCATTGACCGTGGACTCCGGGCTGTCGGTGTCGGCGGTCTTGTCACTGACCTCGGGGGATTCGGCGCCGTCGCGAGGCTCGGCGGCAGCATCGGCCGTCTGAGTGTCGGGCGACGGTTTCTCCGGAGCGTCCTGGCGACGGCTCCGGTTATCCTGCTTGCTGTTACGGTGAGCCATAGCTTATTTGGCGAAGCTGACCGAACGCGTTTCGCGGATGACGGTGATTTTGACCTGTCCGGGATAGGTCATCTCATCCTGGATGCGGCGTGCGATTTCCGACGAGAGCTTTTCGGTCTCGGCGTCGTCGATCTTGTCGGCTCCGACGATGACGCGGAGCTCGCGTCCGGCCTGGATGGCATATGTCTTGATGACGCCGGGATAGCTCATGGCGAGCTGCTCGAGGTCGTTGAGTCGCTTGATGTATGCCTCGACAATCTCGCGGCGTGCGCCGGGACGTGCGCCCGAGATGGCGTCGCAGACCTGTACGATGGGCGCCAGGAGCGATGTCTGCTCGACTTCGTCGTGGTGCGCGCCGATGGCGTTGCAGATTTCGGGCTTCTCCTTGTACTTCTCGGCCAGCTTCATGCTCAGGAGTGCGTGGGGCAGTTCGGGCTCCTCGTCAGGCACCTTGCCGATATCGTGGAGCAGACCTGCGCGACGGGCCTTCTTGGGGTTGAGGCCGAGCTCGGATGCCATGACGGCGCAGAGGTTGGCCGTCTCGCGTGAGTGCTGTAGGAGGTTCTGACCGTAGCTTGAGCGGTATTTCATCTTGCCCACCAGACGTATGAGCTCGGGGTGGAGTCCGTGGATACCGAGGTCGATGGCCGTACGCTGGCCCGTCTCGATGATTTCCTGCTCAAGCTGCTTGCGCACCTTGGCCACGACTTCCTCGATACGTGCCGGATGGATGCGGCCGTCGGCCACGAGCTGGTGGAGCGCCAGACGGGCTATCTCGCGGCGCACGGGGTCGAAGCCCGAGAGGACGATGGCCTCGGGGGTGTCGTCGACGATGATTTCGATGCCTGTGGCGGCTTCGAGAGCGCGGATGTTGCGGCCCTCGCGGCCGATGATTCGGCCCTTTATTTCGTCGGAGTCGATGTGGAACACCGTCACCGAGTTCTCGATGGCCGTCTCCGTGGCCACGCGCTGGATGGACTGCACGACAATGCGCTTGGCCTCCTTGTTGGCCGTGAGCTTGGCATCGTCCATTATGTCGTTGATGTACGCGGCAGCGGCAGTGCGGGCCTCGTCCTTGAGGCTCTGTATGAGTTTCTCCTTGGCCTCATCGGAAGATAGTCCGGAGATGTGCTCCAGAAGGTCCTGAGCCTGGCGGTGCATCTCGTCGAGCTGCTGCTGGCGCTGGTTGATGACATTCTGCTGGGCGTCGAGGTTCTGCCGGACGCCGTCGAGTTCGTTGCGGGTGCGCTGGTTCTCGCTCTGCTGCTGGTTGAGCTGGAGCTCCCGCTGCTTCATCTTGGCTTCAGTTGACTGGAGCTTCGACATCTTCTGCTGTGCGGCCTTCTCGGCCTCGGATGTGATTGACAGGGCCTCTTCGCGGCCTTCGAGCACTTTGTCGCGCTTGAGGTCCTCGGCCTCGCGCCGTGCGTCGTCAAGGATCAGTTTTGCCCGGGTCCCGGCCATGCGCCTCTGCAGCATCAGAGTGACTCCGGCTGCGATAGCGGCGGCAAGGACAGCGGCCACAATGGCCACAATAATCAGATTGGTCAGAGAAAACATATATCGGTCTTCACTAATGTAATAAAAAAACAAACGCACCTTGTACCTCAGCGCCGCCTACCCTTAACAAAGGAGGCGCATCGGACAATGTGCGGAATAAAACTCTCGGCGTGCGAGAAAACTTCGCCACCGTATGACTTGATAAAAGGCGGGAACCCTTTAGTGCCCGGTCTTCGGGCCTGCGAGACGGCACCTTCCGAATCAGTCGGTACCCTCGAGGAGTCGGTCGATACGTTCTTCGAACGACTTGAGCATTTCGGCCCGGTTGTTAATCAAATTGGCCTGACGGTAGAGCATCGTGGCATAGTAGAGTGTGACTTTCGCCAGAGCCACAGCCGAGGTATCGGAGTTTGCACCGAACCTGAAGCGGTTGACATTGGCATTTATCTGCTCCGTCACGGTACGGTAGAACGACTCTTCGCCCTCCTTCACCGGAATCATGAATGCGTCCGCGTCGGCAATTTTGATCAGTATCTTGTTTTCTTTCTGCTTGGTCATCTTATGCAGGGCGTGGGGCTATACTTCTTTCATCAAATCGGCGATACATACGTCGATTTCCCGCACTAATTCGGAAATCGTGGCACGGGCCTCGCGGGCAGTCGCTACATCAGGAGCCAGAGCCGATGACACACGCAAGTGCTCGAGTTCTATCTGCTGTTTCTCTATCAGCGAGTCTCGAGCGACCAGTTGAGCCCGGAGTTCAAGCACTTCATCGCGCAGAGCTGCATTCTGTTCTTTCAGCGTATTGAAGCGTGTCACCAAAAGCTCGGCCTTGTGCCCTATGCGGTTGAGCTGCTCGGCGAAATCTTTTGCCATTTCATTCCAAATTTTCACAAAATTATAAATATTTTTTCAGACCCCCAAATTTTCGGGGGAGAAAAAATTGGAGAAAAATTCGCAGCCATGCAGAATTTCGCTTTTATCATATCTCAAATACGGAATGTTTGCCGGAATCGGTTCCTCCTTTTAAGGCTAAAGATAAACCCTACATAGCTGCGTTGCCGTAGCTGCTATAAACCAGATGATTATATTAAAAGCAGCAAAACTATTTTGTGTTTTTGAGGCATTTCACTTTGTGTTTTTGAGGCATTTTACTTTATTAAATTGAGTTAAAATCGGTTGGCGCTCTGAATTCTGCTGTGTCAAAAAACAAAACGTCCGGCGCCGCTGCTGTAGCGGTGCCGGACGGGGAGGGGTCTGGCCGGAGCGGAAGGCTTAGCGGCCGCCGCCGAGGGCCTGATAGAGGTTGATGACCGAGCGGGCGCGGGTCAGTTCGGTGGTTATCTGGCTTATCTGTGCCTGCAGGAGGCTCTGCTGGGCGGTGAGCACCTCGAGGTAGTTGGTCGAACCGGTCGAGTAGAGCATCAGGTCTTTGGTGTACTCTACCGACTTCTCTAGGTTGTCGACCTGCTCGGCGAGGAGGGCCGACTTCTCGGCCGACTTCTCGTAGACGGTCATGGCGTCGTTCACTTCGGCAGCTGCCTTCAGCAGGGCATACTCGAAGTTGTTGAGCTCCTGTTCCTGCTTCTTCTTGGAGGCTTCGAGGCGTGCTATGTTCTGGCCGCGTGCGAAGAGGGGTGCGGTCAGCGAGCCTGCAAGCTGGTAGAACCAGTCGCCGGGGTTCTTGATCATCGAGCCGAGGAGGTTGGAGAAGCCGCCATTGAACGATATGGTCAGTCCGGGATAGAAGGCGGCGCGGGCCGATGCCGTTGTGTAGTAGGCCGAAGCGAGAGCCTGTTCGGCGGCCTGCACGTCAGGACGTGCGGCCAGCTGGCTCATCGGTACGCCTGCGGCGAGGACGGGCGATATCTGCATGTTCACGCGGTCGGTCACGTCCCACTCCTGAGGTGTGGTGTTGAGCAGCAGCGACATGGTGTTGTTCAGCTGGTCGAGCGACACTTCGAGGTCGGTGATCGAGCCGAGGATGCCGAGATAGCCTGCCTGCGACTGTACGACTGCGGCCTCGGTGACGCCGCGGCCTGCGGTCTTGAGGTCTTTCATCGTCTGCACGGTCTCTTTCCAGAGGACTGCCGTGGAGCGCGAGAGGTTGAGCTGGTTGCGCACGGCGGCGATGGAGTAGTAGGTCTCCGCTACGGCCGAGATGATCTGGCTGCGTGCAGCCTGGGCGTACGCCTCGCTCTGGTAGACAGCTGCCTGAGCGGTGCGCTTGCTGTTGAGGAGCTTGCCGAAGATGTCGATTTCCCAGCTTACCTGAGCGGGTATCTGATAGGTCCAGGAGAGGTCGCTGCCGGCGTACGAAGCACCCGCACCGTTAGGTGCGAGGGCCACGTAGGGCAGGTACGACAGCTTGGCTCCCTTGAGGTTGGCGCGGGCTATGTCGACGTTGGTCTGCGCGTTCTTGAGATTGGTGTTGTTCTCAAGAGCCAGGGCTATGAGCCGGGCGAGCTTGGGGTCGGTGAATACGTCTTCCCACAGGAGGTTGCCGAAGGCTGTTGAGTCAGGCGTCTGCTGACGGGCCTCGGCGTATGCCTTGGTGATGGCCGTGGTGGTGGGCGTCTCGTATTTCTTGTATATTCCGCAGCTGCCCAGCAGCATCAGGGCGGCGACGGCGGCTACGCCCGTACGGGCTATTGTGTATGCTTTCATATCTTGTTTACTCTTAACGGGCGTATTGTTCGATTTCTTTCTCGATAGTTCCGCCGGGTTCTTCGTTGTGCCACTGGATGGGCTTCATCTTCTCCTGGATGATCTGGAATACGACGAAGAGTGCGGGCACGACGAATATCTGGCATATCATGCCTATGAGCATACCGCCTACCGAACCGGCGCCGAGTGCTCGGTTGCCATTGGCGCCTGCGCCGTGGGCGAACATCATAGGCAGAAGGCCGATGACCATAGCCAGCGACGTCATGAGGATAGGACGCAGACGGGCGCCGGCACCTGCGATGGCTGCGTTGAAGATGCTCATGCCGGTCATGCGGCGTTCGAGGGCGAACTCGACGATGAGGATGGCGTTCTTGGCCAACAGACCGATGAGCATGATCAGTGCAATCTGGAGGTAGATGTTGTTCGATATGCCGAAGATGTTGGCGAAGATGAACGTACCGGCCAGACCGAAGGGTATCGACAGGATGACGGCGAAGGGCAGCGCGTAGCTCTCGTACTGTGCTGACAGAAGCAGGTAGACGAAGAGGAGGCAGAGGCCGAAGATGGTGGCCGTGGTGCCCGAGCTGCCCGAACCGGCTTCCTCACGGGTCATACCGGCGTATTCGTAGCCGTAGCCCTGGGGGAGGGTCTGGGCGGCCACGCGCTCGATGGCGGCGATGGCGTCGCCCGACGAGTAGCCGGGGTTAGGCGTACCGGTGACGGATATCGAGGTGAACATGTTGAATCGGTTCATGAGGTCAGGACCGTACACGCGTGTGAGGGTCATGAAGTTCGATATCGGGGCCATGTCGTTGCCGTTGCGTATCTTGATGTTGCCCAGAGTCTCGGGGCTTACGCGTGCTTCGGGAGAAGCCTGCATCATGACACGGTAGATCTTGCCGAAGCGGTTGAAGTTCGATATGTACATCGAGCCGTAGTAGCCCTGAAGGGTCGACAGGATTGTCGCCGGGCTGATGCCTGCGGCCTTGGCCTTGGCGGCGTCGATGTCGATGAGGTACTGCGGGAAGGTGGGGTTGAAGGTGGTGTAGGCTGCCTGAATCTCGGGCTGCTGGTTAAGCTGGGCGAGGAAGCCCTGCACCACGCCGAAGAACTGGTTGATGTCGCCGCCGGTGCGGTCCTGCATCTTCATCTCGAAACCGTTGGTGGCCGAGTAGCCCGTAATCATAGGCGGAGCGAAGATCATTACACGTCCGTCGCGCACATTCTGGGCCGTGAGTCCGTAGAGCTGCTTGATGATGTTTTCGGAGCTCTGGCTGGCGTCGCGCTGGCTCCATTCGTGGAGCTTGATGATGAGTGCGCCGTAAGTCGGGCCCTGGCCGGCGATGAAGCTGTAGCCGTTGATGGCCTGGCGGATGCGGATGCCGGGGATGGTGCCGCAGAGGGAGTCGACCTGCTCGATGACTTCCTGGGTGCGTTCCTGCGATGTGCCCGGGGGCATGTCAATCATGGCGAATATCACACCGGTGTCCTCGTTGGGCACGAGTGCGCTCGGGGTGGTGGCCATGAGCCATACGAGCACTGCCACTGCCACGATGACTGAAGCGAAGGCGGTGATTTTATGGCGTGCGAACCACGATGCGCCGTTCTTGTAGCGGCCCAGGAGTTTGCTGAAGTTCTTCTCGAAGCTCTTGTGGAAGCGCTTGCCGAAGAGGCCGAGGACCGTCACGATGGCTACTGCCGAGGCGATGCAGAGCTTGAGCACGTTCTCCATGCTGTACCAGCCGAGAATCATGAATGTGATGGTGGCGATGAGGAGCACCATCGTGATTAAGGGATGGATGTCGAGGGCGAACTTGCGCTTCACCTGCTGCTTGGCGGCCTCGCCGGCTGCGCGGTAGGCGTCGGTCATGCGCTTGCCCAGCGGGTCGACGGAGCCGTCTGCCTTATGAGGCTTGAGGAAGAGTGCGCAGAGTGCCGGCGACAGCGTAAGGGCGTTGACGGCCGAGAAGAAGATGGCGATGGCCATGGTCAGACCGAACTGGCGGTAGAACACGCCGGAGGTGCCGGGCATGAAGGACACGGGGATGAACACGAGCATCATCACAAGGGTGATGGACACGAGTGCTCCGGCGATTTCGCCCATGGCGTCGATGGAGGCGCGGCGTGCCGAGGTATAGCCCTCGTCGAGCTTGGCATGCACGGCCTCGACCACGACTATGGCGTCGTCGACCACGATGGCGATGGCCAGCACGAGAGCCGACAGGGTGATGAGGTTGATGGAGAATCCGATGAGGTTAAGGACGAAGAAGGTACCGATAAGGGCCACGGGGATGGCGATGGCCGGGATGAGGGTGGAGCGGATATCCTGAAGGAACACATATACGACGAAGAACACGAGCACGAATGCCTCGATGAGGGTGTGGATCACGGTGTTGATCGACGCATAGAGGAAGTCGTTGTTGTTCATAGGAATCTCGAAGGCGCAGCCCTGGGGAAGGTCGGCCTTGAGTTTGTCGACCAGCGCGAGACAGTCGTTGATGATCTGTGTGGCGTTCGAGCCCGGGGTCTGGAACACCATGGCTGCCGAAGCTATGTCGCCGTTGAGCATGTTGCCGAAGCCGTAGGTCACGCGTCCGAGTTCGATGTCGGCCACGTCCTTGAGGTAGAGCACTTCGCCGTTGGTACCCGTGCGGACTACGATGTCGCCGAATTCCTCAGGCTGAGAGAGACGACCGCGGTAGCGCATCGTGTACTGGAAGGACTGGTTGCCCTGCTCGCCGAACGAGCCGGGAGCGGCTTCGACGTTCTGCTCGGCAAGGGCTGCCGACACATCGGAGGGCATGAGGTGGTACTGGGCCATCACGTCGGGCTTGAGCCATATACGCATCGAGTAGTCGGCGCCGAAGGCCATCACGTCGCCCACGCCGCTGACACGCTGGAGCTCGGGGATGACGTTGATCTTCATGTAGTTGTCAAGGAACTCCTGGTTGTAGACCTGATTGGCGGTGGTGTCGACCAGGGCCACACCGAGAAGCATCGAGGTCTGGCGCTTCTTGGTCTGCACGCCCACCTGGTTTACTTCCGACGGCAGGAGGTTTGCAGCCGACGACACGCGGTTCTGCACGTCCACGGCGGCCATGTTGGGGTTGAAGCCCTGTTTGAAATATACGTTGATGGTGGCCGAACCGGTGTTGGTGGCGGTCGATTCCATGTAGGTCATGCCCTCGGCGCCGTTGATGCTCTCTTCAAGAGGAGCGATCACCGAGTTGAGCACGGCCGAGGCGTTGGCACCGCTGTAAGTTGTGGTCACCGAGATTGTAGGAGGTGCTATATCCGGGTACTGGGTGATCGGCAGCGAGACGAGGCCGATGATACCCAGCAGGACGATAAAAATGGAGATTACCGTCGAGAGCACCGGGCGGTTAATAAAAGTATCTAATTTCATTGTGAGCTGTCGAAATATTCTACAATGTTGCTGTACTTCAGTGGTTTACCGAGCGGTCTGTGCGCCGGCTTCAGGAGCTGCCTGAGCTTCGGCCTGAGCCTTGGGGCGCACCTGCGTTCCGGGGCGTACGGTGGTGCCTACGCCTTCGGTGACGATGCGGTCGCCTTCTTTAAGACCCGTGGTGACCACGAAAGTCTTGCCGTCGCTGTAAGGCATGACGGTGATGGGAGCGGGCACTGCCACGTTGCTGTCGTTGAGGGTGTAGACGTAGCGGAGGTTCTGAAGCTCGTAGGTAGCCTTCTGGGGGATGACGATGGCGTTCTCGGCGGTGTGGGGCAGGATGAGCTGGCCGGTGTTGCCGCTGCGGAGCATGCCCGAGGGATTGGGGAAGAGCGCGCGCGACGAAGCTGCGCCGGTGGTGTTGTCGATGACGCCCGACACTGTGGCCACGCGGCCCTTGAGGGGATAGCGTGTGCCGGCCGAGAGCTCGAGTTCTACGTCGGGGAGCTGCTTGATGCCTTCCTCGATGGAGGTGGTGCCGCCGTTGGTGAGGTCAAGAAGCTCTTTCTCGGTGAATGCGAAGTAGGCGTACACTTCGGAGTTGTCGCTCACGGTGGTGAGGGGCTGGGCCGACGAGGGCGAAGCGAGGGAGCCTTCGCGGTTGGGTATCTTGCCCACATAGCCGTCGCTGGGGGCGGTCACTGTGGTGTAGGCGAGGTTCTTGCGAGCCGACACGAGTGCGGCGTTGGCCTGGGCGAGGGCTGCTTCGGCCTGTGCCAGCTGGTTGGCGGCCATCTGCCATTCGGTCTCGCTGATGATGTTCTTGTTCAGGAGCATACGCTTGTTCTCCTCGGTGATTCTGGCGGTCGACACGGCGGTCTTGGCCGAATTCACGTTGGCGAGCGCCTGGTCCACTGCAGCCTGATACTGCACCTGGTCTATGATGAAGAGAGTCTGTCCCTTGTGCACGCGCTGACCTTCGTCCACGCATACTTTGGTGATGAATCCGCTTACCTGCGGACGGATGTCGATGTCTGTCTTACCCTTGATGGTCACGGGATAGCTGCTTTCGTATTGTGCCGTACCGGGGGTGATTGTCATTACGGCTACGTCGGGCACCATCTGGCCGCCCTGTGTCTGCTGCTTGCTGCATGAGCTGAGACCCTGGATTATGGCGAGGGCTGCGCATGCAAGTGTTAACACTTTTGTCTTCATATTTTATAATATCGATATGTTGCTGTGTGATAGTGAGGTGATAGTGATGTTTTATGCGGCTGGGAAAAAGATTCGTAAAACTATGTTTAACAACATATTTTGCCGATGCAAAGTTACGAAAAAATCGCTATACCGCTAATTTCCTTTTTGGCAAGATATTTGTCCTAAAAGTACAATTAGCGGTTAAAGAATGTAAAGAGGAATGTCAAAAATGGAAAAAACGGACCGTGCACGGGAGTGTGCGGAGCTGCTGTTTGAAAAGAAGAAGCTTGCCGCCGCGCGCTAAGGAATGATGAATGACACTTCCTTGAAGAGGAAGGATCGTCCGTTGGCCAGAGTGAGAGTGCCGTCGGATGCGACGGAGGTGATGTGCGATGTGAATGTGCGGCCTTCGGCGTCGCGGAAGGGATGGTCGCCCGTGGTCCAGAGCAGGCGCGCGAAGTAGCGCTCCGAGAGGGCCTCGGGGCTGGGCGCGGCGCTGTAGGCGTCCCAGTCTGCCGTGATGCGGGCCGTGACGTCGCGGAGGAAGGAGTCAAGGTCGGTCTCGTGTCCTCCGTTGTGGTGGATGACCGACACCGGATTGGGGGCGTCTGATGTGAAGCGGCGCTGGTTGACGTTGATGCCTGCTCCGACTATGGAGGAGTCCACCCGGGCCTCGCAGAGGCGGTTCTCGATGAGGATGCCGCAGACTTTGCCGAGCCCTATGTATATGTCGTTGGGCCACTTGACGGTGGTCCGGACACCTTCGGGCAGCAGTGCGTCGATGGCGTCGGCGATGGCCAGAGATACGACCATCGACAGCTCGAACTGCCGCGCTGCCGGGAGTGCCGCGGGCCGGAGCATGAGCGAGAATGTGAGGTTGCGCCCCGGCTCCGACTCCCAGGAGTTGCCCCGCTGGCCGCGTCCGTGCGACTGCGCGCGAGCAGCCAGCACCGAGCCGTGGGGGGCGTCGGTCCTGGCGCTCATGAGCGTATTGGTCGAGGTGCAGGTGTCGAGAATCTCGAAGAACGGTTTCATTCGGAAATCTCGAGAGTGCGGCTGTCGTCGTCGTTGACGCGTATGCGCACCGATACGGTGTCGGCCGGCAGGACGGGAGTGATGCGCTCGGGCCACTCAATCAGGCACACGGCGCCGCTGTCGAAGTAGTCTTCGATGCCCAGTTCGAGGGCTTCGTCGAGGTCGTCGATGCGGTAGAAGTCGAAGTGGTATATCAGCTCGGCGGTGGTGTCGGAGCGGTATTCGTTGATGAGGGCGAATGTGGGCGAAGCGGTGTCGTCGGTGTCGACGCCGAGAGCGCGGCAGAGCTCGTTGATGAACGTGGTCTTGCCGGCGCCCATGTCGCCGTAAAATGCGAATACGGTGTTGTCGCCCATCAGGCCCATGAATTCGCGGGCTGCTTCGGGAAGAGCCTCAGGCGAGGGAATCTGTATAGTCTTCATTTCGGAGTCAGAGTTATCAGCGGTACGAGCATTTCCTCAAGCGATATGCCGCCGTGCTGGAATGTGCCCGTATAGTACTGCACGTAATAATTATAGTTGTTCGGATAAGCGAAGAAATCGTCGCGCGATGCGAAGATGTATGTGGTGGAGAGATTCGGAGCCGGAAGGCCGAAGCGTGCCGGATTCTTTATCTCGTAGACCTGCTTGGGATTGTAGGCCAGGTTCTTGCCGAGCTTGTAGCGGAGATTGGTGTTGGTGTTCTTGTCGCCGACGACCTTGATGGGATTGTCCACGCGGATAGTGCCGTGGTCGGTGGTGAGCACAATCCTGCATCCCGAGGCGGCTATGCGGCGGAAAATCTCGAGGGCCGACGAGTGACGGAACCATGACTCGGTGAGGGAGCGGTAGGCGGCGTTGGTCGATGCGAGCTCGCGTATCATCTTGGACTCGGTGCGCGCATGCGAGAGCATGTCGATGAAGTTGAAGATGATGACGTTCAGGTCGTTCTGCTCCAGTCGTGCGAAGTCGCGCAGGAGCTTCTCTCCGCCTGCGGTGTCGTTGATTTTCGTGTACGAGAAGCGGCAGCGGCGTCTGTGGCGCTCGAACTGTGTGGCAATGAGCGGCGATTCGTTGATGTTCTTGCCTTCCTCGGAGTCCTCGTCGACCCACAGTCCGGGGAACATGCGCTCTATCTGCAGGGGCATCAGGCCCGAGAATATGGCGTTTCGGGCGTACTGAGTGGCCGTGGGCAGGATGGTGGTGTAGAGACTCTCGTCGAAGTTGAAGTAGTCTGCCAGCAGGGGCTTGATGCTGCGCCACTGGTCGAGGCGGAAGTTGTCGATGATGATGAAGAACACCTTCTCTCCGGCGTCGAGCAGCGGGAAGACCTTCTCGGGGAATATGCGCGGACTCATCAGCGGCTTGTCGGCGCAGTCCTCGTCGAGCCACGACTCGTAGCGGCGGCGTATCCACTTGTAGAATTCGGCGTTGGCCTCTTTCTTCTGGGTCTCGAGCATCTCGCCCATGTTGGTGTCGGCCTCGGCCAGCTCCATCTCGCGGAATACGAGGCGTCCGTAGAGGTCGTACCAGTCCTCGATGGTCTCGGCGCTGTTGATGAGGCTGCCGAGCTGTCCGAACTCGCGGCTGTAGTCGCCTGACACCTTGCGGCTGACCAGCGAGTCGGCGTGCAGGTGCTTCTTGATGGCTATCAGTATCTGATTGGGATTGACGGGCTTGATGAGGTAGTCGGCGATCTTGCTGCCTACGGCCTGGTCCATGATGTTCTCCTCCTCGCTCTTGGTGATCATGATGACGGGCGTCTGCGGCTGCTGCTGCTTGATCATGGCCAGAGTCTCCAGGCCCGTGAGGCCGGGCATGTTCTCGTCGAGGATGATGAGGTCGAAGGGTGTGGCCAGGGCCATCTCGAGGGCGTCGCGGCCGTTGTTGGCCGTGACCACGTCGTATCCCTTGTTCTTCAGGAACAGGAGATGCGGCTTGAGAAGGTCAATCTCGTCGTCGGCCCAGAGTATGTGCTGCTGCGTGCTCATTTCTGATGTTCGCTGATCATCTTCGCGGTGAGCTCGGGCTCGTTGGTGGTGATGAAGTCCACACCGTGCTCAATGCACCACTGCAGGTCCTCGGGCTTGTCGACGGTCCATACGTTGACGTCGCGGCCTGCTGCCTGGAAGTCAGTGATCCACTGCGGATTCTTGCGGAAGGCGCTCAGGTTGTAGTCGGCGCCGAGGGGTGCTTTGGCCTTAGCGGCGGCAGCGGCTATCTCCTCCGGAGCAATCGACGTGAGGAACTGCACGGGGCGCGTGGTGGCTGCGGCGAACTTGTCGAACGCGTTGCGCGAGAAGGTGATGTATATCATGCGGTCCTCGAGTCCGCGGTCGGCCACGGCCTTGAGAATCATGGGTATGGCCACGTCCTCGCGTGCGGTGTCGGCGTGGGGCTTGAGCTCGAGCACGAGCATGGTCCTGAGGTTCTTTCCGGCGTCAAGGTAGGCGTCGAGCGTGGGTATGAGTTCTCCGTTGCTCAGACGGCATGTGTCGATGGCTTCGGATGTGGAAGTCTCGATGACGATGCCGTTGATGTCGCGGTTGTGATTGACGTACAGTTTATTGTCTGCCGACAGCCAGACGTCGAATTCACTGCCGTAGGCGCCTATCGAGTCGGCTTTGACAAGGGCGCGGATGGAGTTCTGAGCCGAGCCTTCGGCGCGGTGGTAGCCTCTGTGCGCCACCACGCGCGGAACAGCGGCGAACATGGATGCCGCTGTTGCGAGAGCCAGAAAGAAAGCGAGTTTTCGCATATTCTGTATGATATATGGTCGGTTGGAAATGTGTCAGCGGTCTTTGCGCGGACTCCACTTGCGCAGGTACTGGCGTATGGCCGTGAGGGACTTGGCCACGACGTCATCCTGTCCGTTGGCCGATATGAGCCAGTCGCGGAGCTTGGACGGACGGGAGGTGTCGTTGACCGACGAGGGGTCGTCGGATACGGCGCTTACGTATGTGTGCACCTGACGCTCGCCGCGGAGTACGGCCAGAGCGTTCTCGGCCAGTGACTTGAGCTCGTTCTCGCCCGGGTATACGTAAATCGGGGCTATGAAGTCGACGTGGTTTGCTATGAAGTCGGTCACGCGCTTGCTGTGGGCTATGCCTCCGGTGAGTAGGATGGCGTCGACGTCGCCCTTGAGAGCTACGGACATGGCGCCGATTTCCTTGGCTATGGAGTAGCACATGGCGCGGAGGATGAGCATGGCGTGCAGGTCGTGGGCCATGATGCGGTCAAGCGCCTCGGGGACGGATGTGGTGCCCAGGTGTGCCATGAGACCGCCGGCACCGTGGACCTTGCGGATGAGTTCCTGCTCGGTGTACTTGCCCGAGAAGCAGAGCTTGATCAGCGGGCCGGGAGGCAGCGATCCGGAGCGCTCGGGGGAGAAGGGGCCGCAGCCGTCGAGGGCGTTGGTGGTGTCGATGACGCGTCCGCGGCGGTGTGCGCTGACGGTGCATCCGCCGCCCATGTGGCACACCACGAGGTTGAGGTCCTCGTAGCGCTTGCCCGACTCCTTGGCGAATATGCGTGCCACGGCCTTCTGGTTCAGGGCGTGGAAGATGGATTCACGGGGCAGCTCGGGTATGCCGCTGATGCGGGCGTAGGGCATCATCTCGTCGACTACCACAGGGTCGGCGATGTACGACTTGACGCCGGCTTCCTCGGCAATCTCGCGGGCTATGAGTCCGCCCAGATTGGATGCGTGGTGCATGCGTGCGTGGATGAGGTCGTGCCTGAGCGCGTCGTTCACGTCGTACACACCGCTTTCCACGGGGGTGATGATGCCGCCGCGGCCGATGACGGCCGAGAGAGATTTTATGTCGATTCCGTTGTCGGTCAGGGCTTTCTCGATAAGTCCCTTGCGCCATTCGAACTGGTCAATGACGCTGGCGAACTGTGCGAGCTCTTCGGCCGAGTGCTGGATGGACTGGCTGAATACGGGCTCCTCGTCGTTGTACACGGCGATTTTCGTGGAGGTAGACCCGGGATTTATCGCTAATATTCTGTACGGCATATCAGAGAGGACTATTTTGACTGAAGGCAGGCGAGAGCGATGGAGTAGAGTTTCGTGGCCGGGGTGTCGCCGCGCGAGGTGAGGACGCACGGCACCTTGGTGCCGACGACGATGGCCGCCACTTCGCCTCCGCCTATGTGTGTGGCTGCCTTGAAGAATACGTTGCCCGACTCGATGTTGGGGAAGAGGAGGCAGTCGGCGTCGCCTGCCACAGCCGAGCCCTGCACCTTCTTCTCGCGTGCGGCATCGGGGTAGAGCGCCACGTCAAGCGACAGGGGCCCGTCGACGGTGACGCGTCCGAGCTGTCCGCGGTCGCCCATCTTGGCCAGGATAGCGGCTTCGTATGACGACTGTACGGCGGGAAGCACCTGCTCAGAGGGAGCGATGCACGCTATCTTGGGGCAGTCTATGCCGAGGGCTGCAGCCGTCTCGCGGAGGTAGCGTATGAGTATGGTCTTCTGCTTGAAGTCCGGCTGGGGAATGACCGCCACGTCGGAGATGCACAGCAGCTTGGAGCGGCCCGGGAGCTGCACCACAGACACATGGCTGAGGGTGCCCTTGGGAGGGAAAAGGCCGGCGTCCTTGTTGAGGATGCCACGCATATACTTGTCGGTGGAGACAAGACCTTTCATCAGTACGTCGGCGGCTCCGGTAGCCACGGCTGAGACGGCGAGCTCGACACAGCGCACGTCGCTCTTCTCGTCGACCACTGCGAATGCGTCGGCATCGAACCCTTCTTCACGGCAGATGCGGAGCACTTCGGCTTTGTCGCCATATACTGTTGGCTCGACAAGCCCGAGACGGTAGGCTTCGTAGACAGCCGAAAGGGTATGGGAGTCGTTGCCATAGGCAACGGCAAGCCGGCGCCGGCCTTTGCTGCTGGCGGCTTCGACGATTTGTGAAAGTTGCGTTATCATATGCTTACAATTATTGCTTTGATGCACAAAGGTAAGAAAAAAGGTGTGTTAGGGAGTGTTAATTATCCATAATAATGTGGTATTCGGCCGGCAGGTGCCAATTTTATTGGCATAATGGCAGATAGGGTCAGAATTCGCGGCCTTCGTAGGCTCCGATGGCATCGCGCCATGCGCGGCTGACGGGCTCGGGTGTGGCAGTGCGGGCGTTGACGTTGACCATGACTGTGGTGGCTTTGCTCTTGACCGTTCCGGCGGCGTCGACGATCTCCTGCTCGAGGACAAGCGACGACTCTCCGATGGAGACTATGGCGGTGCGCACCTCGATGCGGTCGTCGATGTGCACCGGAGCGAGGAAGGTGCACTCAATCTTGGCCACCACGGGCACTGACGGCTCATGCTCGAATCCGCCCTCCATGAACTGCTTGAAGTAGGCGAGCTTGCCCATGTCGAAGAACTGGACGTAGACCGAGTTGTTGAGGTGTCCGAAGAGGTCGATGTCGTTGAATCGTATCTGAATAGGAATGTGGTGTCGCATAGTGTGGCGGTTAATGCAGTATTACGTTGTCTATGACGTCGGCTCCGACGGCGTCGTTGAGGCGCTGCGCGAGCTGCGTGCGCACGTAGCCGAGTTCTTCCTTGAGCGGAGCCGAACTGATGAACACGTGCAGGAGACGGTCCTTGACGTAGAGCCGTGTGGTGTAGGCGGCGATGTTGCGCCCTGCCACCGCGGGCCACATGGACTCGACCGACCGGCGCGAGTACTCGGGTCTCATGCCGGTGGCGTCGATCATGCGGCGGATGATTTCGTCGATGCGCAGCGGTTCGGTGCGTTTCATACGATGACGGGGCTGAAGCTGCCGCGGTCGACGTGCCATAGGCGGTAGTTGTCGGCGTCGCAGGGGATGTCGGCTACGATTTCGTCGAGGTGGCGGCGGTTGGTGTCGGTGATGAATATCTGTCCGAAGGTGTCTGACGAGCCCACTATGGCCATGATGCGGCTCACGCGTCCGGCATCGAGCTTGTCGAAGATGTCGTCAAGCAGGAGCAGCGGCCTGATGCCGAGCGACTCGCGCAGGAGCTCGTACTGTGCGAAGCGGAGCGCCGTGGTGAAGGTCTTGGTCTGGCCCTGCGAGGCGGTGCGGCGCACAGGCATGCCGTCGGATGTGAAGAGAATGTCGTCGCGGTGCGGCCCTGAGGCTGTGTAGTGCAGGGCGCGGTCGCGTGTGCGCATGGATGCCAGGTGGGCGGCAAGTCCCTGCGGATAAGCCGTGTGGACGTATTCGAGGGCTGCTTCCTCGGCTCCGTCGGAGATGGCTCGGTAGTAGGGACCGAATATCTCCGAGAGTCTGCGGATGGCCTTCTCGCGGCGGTCGGTGATATACTCTCCGGCCATCTCGAGCTGTATCTCCAGGGCATCGAAGATGCTGTCGTCGCCGTTCTCGTCGCGCAGGAGGCGGTTGCGCTGCTCCAGGGCGGCGTTGTAGCGGATGAGTGTGTCGAGGTAGCGGCCGTCGCTCTGCGATATTATCTGGTCGATGAAGCGGCGCCGTTCGGCGGGCTCGCCTCCGGCCAGCTCCATGTCGGCAGGGGAGAGCAGAACCAGAGGAAATGCGCCTATGTGCTCGGCCAGACGCTGGTATGCTTTGCCTCCGCGCTTGAAGGTCTTGCGCGAGCCGCGCCGGAGTCCAGCTGTGATTTCCTCGTCGAGTCCGCGGCGGAAGTATTCGCCGCGCAGGGATGCGAAGTCGTCGCCGCGGCGCACCAGCAGCGCGTCCTGCGCGCCGGTGAAGCTGCGGCAGAAGCTGAGGAAGTAGAGTGCGTCCAGCAGGTTGCTTTTGCCCATGCCGTTGTCGCCCAGGAAACAGTTTATCTTGGGTGAGAACTCGAGGCTTACGTGCCCGATGTTCTTGAAGCCTGTGAGCGACAGCGACTTGAGTATCATTCTGCTTTTATTTTTTTGGACAGGAGAACAGGAGGAGCAGGAGCTTACTCCGCTTTGTCGAACGCTTCCTTGAAGAAGAGGAGGTGATAGAGGATGGAGTTCTTCCAGTATGTGCCGGAGTGGCCGCCGGGGCGCACGGTGTAGTCATGCTTTACGCCGGCTTTGAGCATGTTGTCGTGAAGCTCGTTGTTGACTTTGAAGAAGAAGTCGTCCGAGCCGCAGTCGAAGGTGATGTTCTGTCCGTTCCTGGCCATGACGGGCACGAGAGTGGCCACGGTGTAGGCGTCCCAGTCGGTCTTGTCGGGCGTGCCGATGCGCTCGGCCATTCTCCACTTGCCGGGGAAGGGTCGGATGTCCACGCCGCCGCTCATGCTGCCCATGGAGCCGAATACGTCAGGATGGCGTGTGGCGAGCCACATGGCGCCGTGTCCGCCCATGCTGAGGCCTGTGATGGCGCGGTGCGATGCCTTCTTGACGGTGGGGTAGTGGCTGTCGATATAGGGGACCACGCTCTTGATGATGGCGTCTTCCATCTGCACGGCGGGGTCGACGGGCGAGTTCCAGTACCAGGTGTCGCGGCCGTTGGGCATGACCATGACCATGCCGTAGAGGTCGGCCAGCTCGGCGATGCGCGGCTGGAGACCGTACCATGTCTTGTGGTCGCCTCCGAAGCCGTTGAGGAGGTATACGGTGTCGTATGTGCCTTTGGCGTAGTCGCCTACGGTGGGCTGTATGACGACGACCTCAAGGGGTGTCTCCAGATGGGGCGTGGCTACGGCGACGGTGTCGACCCTGAATGCCTGAGCCGAAAGTGTGATGAGAAATGCCCCGAGGGCGATGAGCTTTTTCATGAGTATGTCGTGTGTTTTTTGATTATTGTGCTGCCGGCTCGAGTTTTACGACTGCGCCGGTGGTGGGGTCATATATGAGCGAGTAGGGCTCTTTCTTGTCGGTGAAGAGCACGGGGTTGAGACCGAACACCACGCCGAGCTGTGCCACGGGGACTTCGGCCGATGCCACCGTGCGGCCCTGCCAGCTGACGCTGACGAGCGCCGTGCCGGGGATGTTGTAGGCCACTCCTCCCTTGGGGAAGGTCTTGGTGACGCCTTTTTCGTCGACGGGGAGCTCGCCGCGCTCGAGCACGCTGATGTCGAGGGAGATGGGTGAGCCGGCGAGGTTGTCGGCCTCGATGAGTCCGTCGACTGCCGAGAGCCGTGCCACCACTTCGCCTGCCACGTCGGTCGAGTCAGGCTCGAATGAGTAGCGGCGCACTTCGGTGCGTGTCTGCCGCACGCCGGCGAACATGGCCGTGAGGGCTGCTTCCTGGGCGGCGAGATTGTCCAGGACGAGCTTCATGGCGTTGCCGTCGGCCGGCGGATTCTCGACCTGCCCCGAGAGTATGTCGGAGCGTGTCTCGCGGAGCTCGAAGATGCGCTGTGCGGCCAGCTCGGCTTTCTTCGATGTGGCCGAGCTGCGCGCCATGTCCTGCGTAACGGCCTGACGTGCCTCGGGGCTGTCGAGCGGCGAGGGTTCGGCCGGACGGGCCACGGGGATGGCCGGCTGCGTCACGGGGGCCTTGGCGTCGGTGTTGACCGAGAGCGGAAGATTCTCGGGTGTGAGGTTCATGAATACTGACGAGCCGTTCTTGAACTGGGCCACCCAGCGGTTGTCCGGGTCGGCCACGCCCCGTGGTACGATTATGACATCCTTGACCACTGCACTGCTCCGCGGCGCGGTGATGGCGTCGGTGATGCCGAGATGCCGCCTTGCGTAGTTGTAGAACTCGCCGGGACGTTCGTCAGTGATCTCGGCTTCGATGTATATGTCGAGAGCTGTCTTGGGCAGGGAGTAGACGAGCCCGTATTCGTTCGATTTTCCGGCGCTTATCTTCTGCGATGTCTGTGCGACTGCCGGAAGAGCCAGTGCGAGGGCGGCGAGAGCCGCGGCAAGATGCTTCATAGTCATTGATTCTTGGAGTTGGATGACTCCCGGTTCTGCCGGGGATTGAGGATGGAGTCTATGGCCGGACCTATGGCGTCGGCGATGTCTTCGGATGTCGTGCCCTGGATGCCGTTGAGACGTGCGGCCAGACGTCCGGCCACACCGTGGACGTACACTGCCACTACTGCCGCCACCTCGGGGACGAGCTTCTGAGCCAGGAATCCGGCCATGAGTCCGGTGAGGACGTCGCCGCTTCCGGCCGTGGCGAGGGCTTCGGTGCCCGATGAGTTGACGACGATGGAGCCGTCAGGCCATATGGTGAGGGTGTAGTGACCCTTGAGGACGATGATGATTTTGTGCCGTGCGGCCATCTCGAGGGCCTTGAGCACACGTGAGGCGTGCGAGCTCTGTGCGCCGAATATGCGGTCGAACTCGCCGGCGTGAGGTGTCAGGATGGAGCGCGGCGGTATGAAATCGACCATCGATGGCTTGACCGTGAGGCAGTTGAGGGCGTCGGCGTCGAGGATGAGTGGCTTGGATGCGGCGAAGCAGGCTTTGAGGAATACTTCGAGGCCGGCCACGGTGGCGTCGGAGTGTCCGAGTCCCGGGCCGACGGCGATGCCGTCGTACTCGCGGTCGGTGTCGAAGTCCTGGATGTCGACGTCGGCGCCGTCGGTGGTGAACATGGCCGAAGGCACTGAGGACTGCATGACGTAGAAGGCGCAGCGCGGTCCGTGGCAGGTGACGCGTCCGCATCCCGAGCGTGTGGCGGCGCGTGTGGCCAGCACGGCGGCTCCGAGCATGCCGTAGGAGCCGGCGAATATCAGGGCGTCGCCGAGTTCGTTCTTCGACGCCATGACCGGACGCGGAGGTATGGCCAGCCGCACCGTGCGCGCGTCGATCATGCGCGTGGTGCAGCGCGTGGAGCTGATGGCTTCCTCGTCGAATGCCACGTTGAGGGTCTTCCAGCGGCCTATGAGCTCGGCGTTCTCGGGCATGAAGAAGGCCAGCGTAGGCCCGACGAGCGTGAGGGTGAGGTCGGCATGTACGATGTTGTAGTTGATCATGCCTATGCCCAGGTCGGTGGTCATGCCCGAAGGGAGGTCGATGGAGACGACCATGGGATTATGCTCGTTGATGTGCCGTGCCACCGACTGGTATCCGCCGCGGAGGGGCTTGCGGTATTCGCTGCCGAATATTCCGTCGACGACCACGGTGCGGCGGTTCATGTCGGGCATGTTGAACACTCCGGGGTTGATGACTTCCTCGAGGTAGTCCGCTCCGGCTTCGTCGACGAATGCGTTGCGTGCCTTGACGGCATCGGGCGAGAGCATGTCGCCGCCGATGTTGAAGAGCACCACGCGTGCGCGGCAGCCGTTGCGGTGGAGCGACAGAGCCGCCGCCAGGGCGTAGGCGCCGCAGATGCCGTCGCCTGCCAGGACGAGTACGGGCGATTTGGCCGAGGGTCTGAAGTCCAGGACCTCGGCAGCCACTTCAGAGCCGACGTTTTCGATGAATACACGGCGGCGTTCGAGCCACAATGCCCGTCGCTGGGCATCGAGGCTCTCGATGTCGTCGAGGTTGCCGATGGTAGCCTCGATGATGCGTTCGATGTCCGCGGGCGTGTATATATTCTTCATCGTCAGGATTTAGAGTGCGAGGAGTTCTTCAACTTTACTACGGATGACGTCGGCTTTCTGGCCTCCGACGAGGCGGATGTCGGTGCGCTTGCCGTCCTTGAAGAAGAGGATGGTCGGGAGTGAGCGGATGCCGTTCTCGGAGCAGAAGTCGTTCTCTTCATCGACATTGTACTTGCCGATGACCGCACGGCCCTCGTACTCGGCGGCGACTTCGTCGACCGCGGGTGCCATGGCCTTGCAGGGGCCGCACCAGGTGGCCCAGAAGTCAATCACTACGGGCTTGCCCGTTGCTATTATCTCGTTAACGTTCTCGTCGGTGAATGTAAATGCCATAATGAGATTATTTTTTTGTTGATGAGGTGTTCGTAATTATTATAATGGTACGGAGAGAGGCGGAGTGTCAGACGGCGATGTTGCGGTGCCGGAGCTGGTAGTCGATGTCGAGGTCGTCGAGGGTGGTGAGGAACTGGCGTGTGACGTTGACCTTCAGCGCCGTCGAGAATGTGAGCTTGCGGCCGATGTCGGCGGCGTATACCACCATGGACAGCGGCACGGGCTCGGGGCGGCCTTCGCCCGGGTCGCCGGTATTGACGGGGTCCTGAAGCAGCTCGACCACCTGGGCCGTCTGCGACGGGTTCACTTTGATGATCATCTCCTCGATGAGCTTGCCGCGGAGGGAGTCGAGCGGAAGTATGCGGTCGAGGCTGAAGCGGAGGTTGCGCACGCCGGTGGTGCGGTTGGTGAACTGCTTGAAGCTGCCGATGACGCACACGGCGGTGCCGGGAACGAGCAGATGGCCGAACTCGGCTTTCTGCTTCTCGAATATGGCGAAGTCGGTGGCGCCGGAGTAGTCCTCGACCTTGACGATGTTCATGGTGCCGGACTGGGTCTTGCGCTCCTCGTTGCCCACGACCATGCCTGCGAAGGCGAAGGGCGCCGGCGAGGGCGACACCATCTCGTTCTTTTCGGCGGCTGTGACCTCCATGCCGTGGTTCACCTCGAGCCAGTAGGGGTCGAGGGGATGAGCCGAGAGGTACATGCCCACAAGCTCGCGCTCCTTGTTGAGGCGCACGAGGTTGTCCCATGCCGGCACGCTCGGAATCTGCGGACGCGACGACGACAGAATCTCCTCGTCGTCGAATCCGAAGAGCGACGTGGCGGCCAGCTTGGCCTCGCTCTGCCGCTGGGCGCCGTAGCGGATGAGCTGCTCGGCGACTGTCTCGCCGCGCTTGCCTACCTCGGCCGAGAGGTCCTCGCGCTTGATGCCCTGGAAGCAGTCGAAAGCTCCGGCCAGCACGAGGTTGTCGAATACGCGGCGGTTCATCTGCTGCGAGGGCACGCGCTCGACGAAGTCATATATGTCTTTGTAGGGGCCTCCGGCGTCGCGCGTCTCGATGATGGTGCGCACCACGTCGGGGCCTATGCCCTTGATGGCCGATAGGCCGAAGCGTATCACCCCGGGCTCGCTCACGCTGAATGACGAGAACGACTCGTTGATGTCGGGGCCTTTCACCTCGAGTCCCATCGACTTGCACTCGTCCATGTAGAATGAGAGCTTGGTGATATCGTCGAGGTTTCGGCTCAGTACGGCCGCCATGAATTCGGCGGGGTAGTTGGCCTTGAGGTATCCGGTCTGGAAAGCCACCCAGGAGTAGCATGTGGCGTGGCTCTTGTTGAAGGCGTATGATGCGAATTTTTCCCATTCGCCCCATATCTTCTCGAGGACTTCGGCCTTGTGTCCGTTGGCCTGACCGCCGGCGAGGAACTTGCCCTTGAGCTCGTTCATCTTCTCGATGAGCTTCTTACCCATGGCCTTGCGCAGGGTGTCGCTCTCGCCTCGGGTGAAGTTGGCGAGCTGGCGCGACAGGAGCATGACCTGTTCCTGATAGACGGTGATGCCGTAGGTGTCCTTCAGGTAGACCTCCATCTCGGGAATATCGTACTCGATAGGTGCCTGACCGTGCTTTCGGGCGATGAATTCGGGGATTTTCTCCATAGGGCCCGGGCGGTAGAGGGCGTTCATGGCTATGAGGTCCTCGAAGACGCTGGGCTTGAGCTCGCGCAGATAGCGCTGCATGCCGGCCGACTCGAACTGGAATGTGCCTACCGTGGCGCCGCGGCTGTAGAGGTCGTAGGTCGGCTTGTCGTCGATAGGTATATTGTCGATGTCTACTTCGATGCCCTGCGAGCGGCGGATGTTCTCGACGGCGTCGCGGATGATGGAGAGAGTCTTGAGCCCGAGGAAGTCCATCTTGATCAGGCCCGTGTCCTCGATGACACGGCCTTCGTACTGCGTCACCAGGATGCGGTCGCCGTTCTTGTCGGCGGCGGTGCTGACGGGCACCCAGTCGGTGACGTCGTCGCGGCATATGATGACGCCGCAGGCGTGCACGCCCACGTTGCGGATGGTGCCCTCGAGCTTGTCGGCGAAATTCATGATTTCGGCCACGCCGGGGTCGCGGTCCATCTCCGTGCGGAATTCGGGCACGTATTTTATGCAGTTCGCCACAGTCTGCTTCAGCTCCTTGTCCGGACGGTCGGGGTCGTTGGGCATGTGGCGCGGTATGAGCTTGGTCAGGAGATTCGACGTGGCCACGGGGTAGTTCATCACGCGCGCCACGTCCTTGATGGCCGACTTGGCCGCCATGGTGCCGTAGGTGATGATGTGGGCCACGTTGGCCGCACCGTAGCGTTCGGTCACGTAGTTGAGCACGGTCTCGCGGCCGTCATCGTCGAAGTCCACGTCGATATCGGGGAGGGAGATACGGTCAGGATTGAGGAATCGTTCGAAAAGGAGGTCGTACTTCAGCGGGTCGACCTGCGTGATGCCCAGGCAGTAGGCCACCACCGACCCTGCCGCCGAGCCTCGGCCCGGACCGATGCTCACGCCCATCTCGCGGCCTGCGCGGATGAAGTCCCACACGATGAGGAAGTAGCCGGGGAAGCCCATCGTCTTCATGATGTGGAGCTCGAAGCGGATGCGGTCGTCGATGTCTTTGTCAAGGGGCGTGCCGTAGCGGCGTGCCGCGCCCTCGTATGTGATTTTGCGCAGGTAGTCGGCCTCGAACTTGATGCGGTAGAGCTTCTCGTAGCCGCCGAGACGGGCAATCTTCTTGCGGCCCTCTTCCTCAGAGACGACGACGTTGCCGTTCTCGTCGCGGGTGAATTCGTCGAAGAGCTCCTGCTCGGTGATGCGCTGCCGGTATTCCTCCTCGGTGCCGAAGTCCTCGGGGATGGCGAAGTTAGGCATGATGGGGGAGTGGTCGATGTCGTATTCCTCGACCTTGTCGGCTATCTCGAGAGTATTGGTGAGGACTTCGGGCATGTCGGCGAATATCTGCTCCATCTCCGCGGTGGTCTTGAACCACTCCTGCTTGGTGTAGAGCATGCGGTCCTCGTCGTTGACGTAGTGGTTGGTCGAGAGGCAGATGAGGCGGTCGTGCGCTTCGGCGTCGGACTCGTCGATGAAGTGGACGTCGTTGGTGGCTATGACCTTGACGCCATGTTTGCGTGCGAGTTCGAGAAGCTGTCCCTCGATTTCGAGCTGCTGGCGGTATACCTCGTGGTTGGCGCGCGGCACGGTGGCCTTGTGGCGCTGCAGCTCGATGTAGTAGTCGTCGCCGAAAGTCTCCTTCCACCATGCCACCGAGCGGTCGGCGCCCTCGAAGTCGCCGGCCGCCAGCAGACGGGGTATCTCGCCGCCCAGACAGGCCGACGATATGATGAGACCCTCGCGGTGTGCGGCCAGCTCCTTTTTGTCGGTGCGCGGGTGCATGTAGAAACCTTCGGTCCATGCCTTAGACACCAGCTTGATGAGATTCTTGTAGCCGCGCTCGTTCTTTGCCAGCACTATAAGGTGGCGCCCGCGGTCCGACTTGTCGCCGCGGTCGTGCAGGTCGTTGTTGGCCACGTACATCTCGCATCCGATGATAGGCTTGAGGTGCTTGCGGCGTGCTGCCTCCAGTTCGGCCGTTGCGGCGGCTATGGCCTCGGCGTCGCCTGTGGCCTGCGCGGCCTCAAGTGCGGCAGTGGCTTTGCCGACCGACTCCTTCACCTTCTTGTTGTGCTTCTTGATGTCGTTGAAGAACGCCTTTATGCCGAACATATTGCCGTGGTCAGTCATGGCAAGCGCTGGCATACCGTCGGACACGGCCTTCTTGATGAGGCCGGAGACCGTCGACAGACCGTCGAGCAACGAGTATGAAGTATGAACGTGAAGATGTACGAACTGTGACATATATTTAGATATCAGAGAGATATAAAAATGCGCCCGTCGCATGGGCGAACGCGAGTTCAAAGGTACGAAAAAAAACTGAAAGAACGCTCTGCCTTTCCTGATAAAAGGCAAAATCATCGGCCGACAACGCGCGTATTGGCGCTGCCGGCCGATGATTTATCGGGCAGTGGGGATGTTTAGGGGGCTGACCGCCTCACCCGGCGATAATCCATCGGTCGAGAGTGCGGGTGCTGGAATCGAAGTTGGCGCCGACCTTCACCACGTGGCGCCCGTCGAGGGCGAACGGCAGGGCGTAGTCCCTGGACTCAATCTGCGCCAGGGCCTCCTCGGCGGAGCCGTCGAGCTTGAACTCTATCACATAGATGGTCTGAGGATTGGCCAGCACGAGGTCGATGCGTCCGGCCGATGTGCGGTACTCGGCCTGCACGTAGAAGCCCAGCAGCTTGCCGATGCAGTACATGATGTTCTGACAGAAGAACTCGTTGCGGCTCTCCATCTCGTAGGGGATGCCTGCGTAGAAAGCCTTCATGGCCTTCATGAAGTCATCGATGCGGCCCTCGTCAATCATGTCGCAGCAGTCGAGCACGAAGTTGCTCGTGTCGAGACTGTCTTTAGAGGATATCATCGGCAGCAGATTCCTGAGGAATCCCTGCTCGACCTCGTGGTTGGGATAGCGGAGAGTGTAGGCCTGTCGCCTCTCGTTGTATGACTGAATG
>DLAL01000020.1 GCA_002493945.1 Porphyromonadaceae bacterium UBA7048 | reverse complement strand
TCTACAGGAATCAAGACCCTTACATTGGGGGAAAAAGTCACAGCCCTGCCTGACAATGCTTTCGCGGACTGCACTAGCCTGACATCGGTAGTGATTCCCTACTCAGTGAAGAGCATCGGCAGCTCGGCTTTCGCCGGCTGCTCCGGCCTGACATCTTTCAAGATTGAAGATGGAGAAAGTTCAATAAGTTTTGGTGAAAATGCTTTGGCTTCCTGTCCTGTTGAGGACCTTTATCTCGGACGCAATTGGACTTATTCGGGGAGTGGTGCAATTTCTACAGGAATCAAGACCCTTACCATTGGGGGAAAAGTCACAGCCCTGCCTGACGATGCTTTCGCGGACTGCACTAGCCTGACATCGGTAGTGATTCCCTACTCAGTGAAGAGCATCGGCAACTGGGCTTTCTTCAGCTGCTCCGGCCTGACATCGGTTGTAATCCCTAACTCCGTGACAATCATCGGCAACTCGGCTTTCTACTCATGCTACCGTCTGACCTCGTTAGTGATTCCCAATTCCGTGAGAAGCATCGGAACCTATGCTTTCTTCTATTGCTACGGCCTGACATCGGTAGAGATACCCAACTCCGTAACAAGCATCGGAAGCTCGGCTTTCTCCTACTGTTACAACCTAACATCGGTAGAGATACCCAACTCCATGACAAGCATCGGAGACTCGGTTTTCCGCTACTGCACCCGTTTGACATCGGTCATAATTCCTAACTCCGTGACAAACATTGACATTTATGCTTTCGCCGACTGCAACGCCCTGACATCGGTTGAAATTCCCGGCTCCGTGACAAGCATCGGAAATCAAGCTTTTGGAGGTTCGACAAATGTTTCGACCGTTCATTTCCAGTATTCATCCAACCCCATTAAAATTAACAAGGGTGCTTTCAAGGCATTAAAGAATATCGTATGGGAACGCGACATGGAAGGTTTTAACCTTAATGTTTCGAATCTGGAGACGCTTACCGTAGGCAACACTGTTGCCGAGGTTCCTGCCGGTGTATGCAAAGACGCGACATATCTGACTTCCCTTACTCTCGGCAATAGCCTCACCGCCATCGGTGACGAAGCATTCGCCGGCTGCACTGCGCTGAAAAAGGTGATTCTTCCTCCTTCCGTAGAGACCATCGGGGCTTTCGCTTTCAACGGCAACACAAACCTCGCTTCAATCATCATGGGTCACAGAGTCACCACTGTCGGCGAGATGGCGTTTGACCTCTGCCCCGCACAGACCGTAAGCATTACGGCGCAAACGCCTCCCACTGCTACCGACAATACATTCAGCAACTACACCGGCACACTCTATGTACAGGGAGAGACTGCTTCGGACTCATACAGTGACGCCAACGAATCCTGCTGGTCCAAATTCAATGTAAACGTAATGACCGTACCGTCCGAAATCAAAACAACGGGCACCTTGTCTCCCATCGGCGAAGCGGGCGATACTTTTCAGCTCACCGCCACGCTCTATCCGGGCGATGTCACGCTGCCGCAGGTGTTCTGGCGCTCCACCAACCCCGCCGTCGCCACAGTAGACCATAACGGCTTGGTGACAATCCACGCCGATCTCAGTGAGATAATGGCAATGGCCGAGGGGAACGAGGAAGAAACGGCCACCCAATCCTGCAAGATCATCGCCGAGTCGCTCTACGCAAACGACCCCACGGCAGAGTTTACGATCAAAGAAGACATAACTACGGGCGAGGAGGAAATTTCCGCCGACGTTATCGATTCCAGCCTCCCCGTACAGGTCTACACCCTTCAGGGCATGATGGTGGGCGACTGTGTGGAGAACCTCTCCGCCGGCATCTACATCGTCCGCCAAGGTAAGAACGTAAAGAAGATCGCGGTGAAGTAATCCCCACGAATCATTAATCTAACTCATACGCCCTTGTGGAGCAATTCCTCCGCAAGGGCTTTTTTTTGTGGCGGTTTCGCCGGAAGGGGACGGAGGGGCGCATGGATTTGGAGGTGGTCGGTGTTGGGCGGCGTGGAAGTGGCATACGCCCTCCGCGACAAGGCAGACCGGCTGCTTGTATCTTCCGCCGAAATACCTCGCCCAGCTTCGAGGAAATCTATTCCTCGTCGCTTTACCGGCTTTTCGCGCTCAGACTCCCGACCTCTCCGGCTTCGCCGCCGACTATTACAACTACCGAAAAGCCAAATTCGGAAACCATTTTGGTTATGGAATGAACAACGCCCCAAACTCCGTCCACTTAACACTTCACATATCCCGAATGTTCTTGAAACGGGGTACAAAAGGTGTACTTTTTGAGAAAATCGCCCCATTTGCGGGTAACTCGCGGAAAAACAGCCTCTTGCTAATCCGTTTATTTGCTTGCATTTAATTTTATCCCCGTTTTTCCCGTTTTATATTGCGGAGAATTACAAATTTTCCTCAAATGCTGCAAAAAAAGCGCATCATACCGACAGCCGGAAGCCGCCCATGGCCGTGAAGCCGGGCATAGGGTAGCCGCGGACGATCATGTAGCGCGCACCGGTGATGTTCTCCAGCCGCGTGAAGAGCGAGAGCGGGCGGCATACGTGCCATGTGAGCTTGAGATTCAGCAGGGCGTAGCTCTGCCGGCGGACGCTGTCGGCCACGTAGAGCGACCCGACGCCCTTGAGGTCGGCGCAGACGTTGAGGAACGGCCACGGACACCAGTCCGCCCCGAGATAGTACTGGTTGCGCGGTGCGCCCGCAAGGTCGCGCAGCGACGTGTGCAGCAGGCTGTACGAGGCCGTGAGCTACAGATTGTCAAGCGGATGGCTGCGTGCCGACAGCTCGATACCCTTGTTGATGAAGCGGCCCGTGTTCAGGTTCTTCATGTCGACGGTCTGTATCATGTTGTCGCCCTTGCTGTAGTAGGCCGTCAGTTCGGCCGTGATGTAGCGCGAGAACGAGCGCGAGAGCGAGAGCTCGTAGTTCATCATGCGCTCGGGCTCAAGGTCGGGATTGGCCATACGGTAGAGATACAGCTCGCGGAACGAAGGGTTGCGGTAGCCCATGGCGAGGTTGCCCTTGACGGTCCATCCGCGGCCGGGATTGACCGAGACGCCGAACTACGGCACCCACTGCGTGTCGAAGCGGTCGCTGTTGGCCATCCGCAGCCCGGCGCTGACGCAGACCAGCCTGTCGATGAAGCTCTGCGACAGGCTGACGTAGGGCGAGTACTCCACTATGGTCTTGCGCGATATGGTGCTGATGGAGCCGGGCGTGTGTTGTACGAGCCGTACTGCGACTGCACCGTGGCGTGGACGCCGTCGGCTGCAGCGCGCTTAGTGATGACGTTGATGATTCCGGCCATGGCGTTCAAGCCGTAGAGGACCGAGCCGGGACCGCGGAGCACTTCCACGTGCTCGACGTACTCCTTGTCGTAGAAGTCGGCGATGTGGTGCGAGTATATGCCGGCGAACTGCGGCTGCCCGTCGACCATCAGCAGGACGGCCGAGGCGCGGTCGCCGCCGACACCGCGGAGCTTGATGTGGCCCGAGCCGCCGTTGCTCACGCCGAAGCCGAAGATGCCGCGCTGCGTCACGAAGAGGCTCGGCATCATGCCCGATATGGCCGAGAGCACCTGCGTCTGCCCCGAGGATTCGAGCCGGCGGTTGTCCAGGACGGTGACGGTGTACGGCAGCAGGCGCTGAGGCACGGCTGCGGCGGTGCCCGTCACGACGAGCTCGCCCAGGGCGCTGACAGTGTCGGGCTGGGCGGAGGAAGTCACGGAGTATGCCGAAACGGCTGCGAGGGAGAGGCCGAGTATAGCTGCGGTCAGTGATTTCATTCGGATGTCGATATGGTGATTATTGCCGTGCGAAGTTACGGACTCCGCCCCGATAACTCTTTATACATATTACGGAAAATCGAACCATAATTCCACCCTCGCGACCGACCCAAGCGGGCCGGTCGTTTGTTTAGTATCATATATGAACGAGGGAAGTTTCAGCAGATTCATCAGCCGGCTCACCGGGAGCCGACGGCTTGCGGCCCGCATCGAACGGTTCACCGTCCGCTACCGCAAGGCGGTCGACGTGTCGGCCGGCGTACTGTCGGTGAGCGTCTACGCCGCATCGGCGGCGGTGCTCGTGCTGCTTCTGCTCTACAACGGCTTCGACCACGACACCATCGACAAGCGTCTCATCGTGCGCCTGCTCTACGTCTGCCAGGGCGTGTTCCTGACGAACATATTCTTCAACATCATCTTCCGTCCGGGCCACACCCTCAGGCAGAACCGCATACTCCGCCGCATCCCCGACACCATCATGATACTCACCCTCGTGCCCGTGCTGTGGCCCGGCGGAGAGCCCGACCCGGTGACGCACTTCATCCGCACGCGCACCTTCCTCTACATCGGCCTGACGGTCTACGCCATCGCCGAGCTGTCCTTCGGCATGATGCAGCTCCCGGGCAAGCGGACGAACCCGTCGCTGATACTGTCGACGAGCTTCCTGCTCTTCATCATCATCGGGTCGCTGGTGCTGATGCTCCCCAAGTGCACCGTAGGGTCAATACGCTACATCGACGCCCTCTTCATGGCATCGAGCGCCGTGAGCATGACAGGACTCTGCACCGTCGACGTGTCGACGACCTTCACGCCCATGGGCTGGCTCGCCATAGCCATACTGATGCAGACCGGGGCGCTGGGCGTGCTGACGGTGACGAGCTTCTTCGCCCTCTTCTTCAGCGGCCGAGGCTCGATATTCAACCAGCTGCTGATGCGCGACTTCATCTACTCCAAGAGCATCGGCCGGCTCATCCCGACGATGCTCTACATCCTGGTGTTCTCCCTGTCGGTGGAGGCCCTCGGAGCCATAGCCATCTACTTCACCATCCCCGAGGGCTTCATGCCGCAGATGAAGGACCGCATCATCTTCTCGGCCTTCCACTCGCTCTCGGCCTTCTGCAACGGCGGCTTCACCACCGTGCCCGGCGGCATGGCCAATCCCGGACTGATGCGCGGCAACCAGAGCATCTATCTGGTGATGTCCGTGCTTATCCTCGCCGGCGGCATAGGATTCCCTAACCTGGTCAACTTCAAGGACGCGGCCGTGGAGTACTTCAAGCGCATCCGCGACCGCATAATGCACCGCCGCCGTCCGCGTCCGGTGCACGTCTACGACGTGAACACCAAGATAGTGCTAATCTACACGGCGGTGCTCTTCGCCGCAGGCGCCGTGATGTTCTTCGTCCTCGAGTCGGGCCACTCGATGGCACATCTGAGCATGAAGGACCGCATTATCCAGTCAGTGTTCTGCTCGGTCACGGTCCGCACGGCCGGCTTCGACTCCTTCGCCCCGGACTCATGGCTCGGCGTGACGCTCATGCTGGCCATGGTGCTGATGTGGGTGGGCTGCGCCTCGCAGTCGATGGGCGGCGGCATCAAAATCAACGCCTTCGCCGCCGTGCTGCTCAACCTGCGGTCAATCGTCACCGGACAGAAGGGTGTGACGGCCTTCCGCCGAACCATCGAGCCCGAGGCCATACGCCGCGCCAACGGCGTGGTGTGCTTCTCCATAGCGGCCATATTCCTCTACTCGTGCGTGCTGATGCTGCTCGAGCCCGACCTGCCGGGGAGCGCGCTGGCCTTCGAGGCCTTCTCCTCCATCACCACCATAGGCATGTCGATGGGCATCACGCCCGACCTGTCGGACGCCTCGAAGATAGTGGTGGCCACGGGCATGTTCCTCGGACGCGTGGGCATCATATCGGTGCTCTGCGGACTGGTGGGCAACCGTCCCGACCGCTCGGGCATGTATCCGCCCGACGACATCATCATCAACTGATTTTTCATCACCTGACTGACATATATCATGCGATTTCTCATCATAGGACTCGGAATATACGGCGAGAACCTCGCCCGCGACCTCACCGAAATGGGCCACGAAGTGATAGGCGCCGACTGCAAGGCATCGCAGGTCGAGGCGCTCAAGGACGCCATCCGCACCGTCTACCTCATCGACGCCTCGGAGGAGAGCCAGCTGTCGGTGCTGCCGCTGCGAAACGTCGACCTGGTCATCGTGGCCATAGGCGAGAATTTCGGCGCCAGCATCAAGACCGTGGCGCTGCTCAAGAAAGCCGGAGTGAAGCACATCTACGCCCGCGCCACCGACACGCTCCACTACGCCATACTGAAGGGATTCGACATCGACCGCATCGTCACCCCCGAGCAGCGCGCGGCCGTCGACCTGGCTCACGAACTCGAGCTGGGACCGCCCGTGACCACGCTGAAAATCGACGACGCGCACGTGGTCATCTCATTCACCGTCCCCGGCCTTTTCTACGGCATGAAGTACGCTGACCTGCTCAGGCATCTGTCGGACACCTACTCACTTCAGGTCATAGCCGGGGCACGCCCCACGGAGCACCGCAACCTCCTCGGCATCACGCATCCCGAACTGGAGGTGTTCGACATCGCCGACGCATCGGCCCGGGTGCAGGAAGGCGACCGTCTGACAGTCTACGGCATGCGCGACAAGATACGCCAGCTCTGCCAGAAAGTGGAGTCGTGACGCGTGCCCCTTGTACGGAATCGGACACACGGCGATTCTCAACAGACTGATAATCAGATACCGTTGACACAGCGCACGGATTTTCGCTATTTTTGCGGCATCAGAATAACCGCAAAAAAACCTTATCCGTGGACAGACAGATAGACCCCAAGACCGTACGGCGGCGCACGCTGCTGAAGTGGCTCCGACCCATAGGCGCCACCGCCGCCGTCATAGCCGCCGTAGCCATAGGCATCCGCGCGCTCGACCGGGGCGTGGCCGTTGCCGACCTGCGGCTCCGACCCGTGGCCACAGGCTCGATAGACATATCCGTGCCGGCGTCGGGCAAAGTCGTGCCGATGAACGAGCAGCTTATACTCTCGCCCGTGGAGTCGCGCATCATCAGAGCATACGTGCACGCCGGCGACACCGTCAGCGCCGGACAGCCGCTGCTCGAGCTCGACCTGGCATCGGCACGCGCAGCCTATGACAAACAGCTCAACGACCTGCTCATCAGGCAGGAGACCCTGAAACAGCAGCGCCTCAACGGCAACACCGCCCTGAGCGAGCTGCGCATGAACATCGCCGTCAAGGAGATGGACCTGCAGCGCCTGACCGAGGACGCCGCAAACGAGCGGCGACTCGACAGCATAGGCTCGGGCACGGGCGAACGTGTGCGGCAGGCCGAGACGGCACGCCGCACGGCCGAACTGCAGCTCGACCAGCTGCGCGAGCAGTACCGCAACGAAGGCCTGCGCGCCGAAGCCGCTCTCCGCGTGGAGGAACTCGGTCTCGAAAGCGCACGCCGCGACCTCGAACTCCTCGGCCGCACCCTGGCCGAAGGACAGGTGCCGGCTCCGTACGCAGGCATAGTCACCTACATCAACTCTGTGACGGGCACGCGCGTCGGGCAGGGCGAGCGCATAGCCGTCGTAGCCGACCTCACTTCATTCCGCATCGATGCCGAAATCCCCGAAAGCAGCGGACGCAACCTCTCGGCAGGCACGGCCGTCGACCTGCGGCTCCCGGGAGGCAAACTTGCCGGCACAGTCAGCAACATCAATCCTCAGAGCACCAACGGAATACTCACCTTCACCGTCAGACCGTCCGACCCGTCGGACAGCCGCCTGTCATCAGGCCGCCGCGTGGACATCGACGTCAACGCCGGCTACATCGACTCGTGCCTGACCATAGCCTCAGGCCCCTTCTTCAAGGGACCGGGCGAATACAGCCTCTTCGTGGCCGACAGCCCCGACGCCGACGCCCTGCACCGACGCAAGGTGCGCCTTGGCCGCAGCAGCCGCACGACCGTCGAAGTACTCTCCGGACTCGAGCCGGGCGAGCACGTCTCCACGGCCGACCTCGAACAGTTCGAATCAAAATCCAAACTCAAAATCCGTCATTGACACCATGCCCGAAATCACACTCAAAGGTATCAGTAAGGTATACCGCACAAAAGAAATCGAGACCACAGCCCTCGACAACGTCAACCTCGACATCAACCACGGCGAATTCGTCAGCATCATGGGCCCGTCGGGATGCGGCAAGTCGACGCTCCTGAACATCATCGGCCTGCTTGACACGCCCACCGCCGGCACCGTCGGGATAGCCGGCATCACCGCCGCCGGAATGAGCGACACCCGCCTGGCGCACTTCCGCAACGAGCACCTCGGATTCGTATTCCAGAACTTCCACCTCATCCCGTCGCTCAGCGTGTACGACAACGTCGAGCTGCCGCTGACCTACCGCAGCAGCATAGGAGCCAAAGAGCGCCGCGAGCGCGTGGAAGCCGTGCTCGAGCGTCTCGGCATCAGCCACCGCATCAAGCACTTCCCCTCGCAGCTCTCGGGCGGACAGTGCCAGCGCGTGGCCATAGCGCGCGCCATCGTCGGCAAGCCGTCGATAATCCTTGCCGACGAACCGACCGGCAACCTCGACTCAGCCATGGGCGAGGAAGTGATGGAACTCCTCCACTCGCTCAACCGCGACGACGGACTGACCGTGGTGATGGTGACGCACAACGAGGCCCACGCCCGCGGCACCGACCGCACCATCCGCTTCTTCGACGGCCGCATCATATCATAATCTCCTTCTTATACATATCTTATGAAAAAGAAATTCCAACAGATATTCTACGACATGCGGCGCCGTCCGGTCATCACCGGCATCACGCTCACGGGCACGGCCGCCGCGGTGTTCCTCTTCATGGTATTCGTCATGATGCAGGCCGTCGAGACGATGCCCTTCGCTCCGGAGAGCTGCCGCGACCGCATCATGTACGGCCGCTACATCGAGACGGCATGGCCGGGGGCGGAACGCATGATGAGCGGTTCGCTCAACTTCGACCAGGCTGCCGAAATCTACGGCGACCTCGAGGGCGTCGAGAAGATGTGCAACCTCGACGGCTGGGCCGACACAGAGGACGCCGTGGGCCCGACGGGCACCATAAGTCAGGTGACAAGCCGGCGAGTCGACAGCGGCTTCTGGGACATCTTCGACTTCACTCTCATAGCCGGACGCTACTTCACAGCGGACGAGGTCGAGGCCGGGATGATGGTGACCGTCATCGACAGCAGCTCGGCACGCCGCTTCTTCGGATCGGCCGAAGAGGCTCCGGGCAAGATGCTTGACATCGTCGGCGAGAACTACCGCGTCACGGGCGTGGTGGAGGACGTGTCGCCTCTGGCCACACAGACCTACGGCCAGGTCTACCTGCCGCTGTCGCGCATCCACAATTTCAACAGCGGAGACGTGGCGCTCCTGGTGAAGAAGGGAGTGACCCGCGAGTCGCTCCAGCGTCAGGTCGAGAGGCGCTATGACGCCCTCAACGCACGCCGCGACACTGCCGAAGAAGGCATCTACATTTACCACGGACAGCCCTACGACCAGAAGACCGTCTCAGGTCCTGTCTACTCGAACTGGACTCCCGAGACTCCGGCCGTCGACTGGACCACGATACTGGTGTGTGTCATCCTCCTGGTGGTGCCGGCCATCAACCTCAGCACCATGCTCGGCAGTAAAATCCAGTCAAGCATCGCCGAGTACGGCATCCGCCGCGCCTACGGATGCACCCGCAGCCGCATATTCGCCGACATCGTCGCGGAGAACATGATTCTCACGCTCATCGGCGGCATCATCGGCATAACGCTCGCCATCCTCTTCGTGTACAATTCGGGGAGCCTCTTCGCTTTCGTCGGCGACAGCGCCGAGGCATCCGTCCGTCCGCCCCTGTCGCTGCTTCTAAAGTGGCAGGTGGTAGCGCTGGCCCTTGGCGCATGTCTGGTGCTCAATCTGCTGAGCGCCTGCATCCCGGCGTGGAAAGCCGCACGCACCGCCCCCGTGGACGCCATCACGGCACGTAACAGATAATAATCCAAAACAAGGAAGAAAATGAAACGTCATATATTACGTCAGATGACCACGGAGTGGCGCTCGAACGCCGGACTCCTCGTCGAACTTGTCGTCACCGGACTCGTGCTGTGGGGTCTGTGCTGGTTCTTCGCCAGCATCACCGTGCTCCGAGCGTCCAAGAGCGGCTGCGACATAGAAGGAGTGTTCTCCGCATCGATAGTCTACAAAGGCGACTCCGTCACCGTCGAGCAGCACCGCAGGGACCTCGACGCCCTCGTCAACCACTTCAAGAGCAAGCCGGGCGTACTCCACGCCGGATACGGCGCCAACAGCGACCCCTACAACTTGATGTATATCGGCAACTCCATCTATCACATCAACGGCGACGACACCCTCGTCTTCGGCGTCAACAGGCGCTCTATGTCGCCCGAACTGATGGAGGTCTATCAGATACACGGGCTCGACGGCGCATCGCCCGCGGAGATGGCCCGGCGTCTGGAGCGTGGCGACATCTTCATAGGCTACGACCGCGTCCGCGACGACGTGCGCCATCGCCTCGACAGTCTCGTAGGCTCGGAAATGAGTTCCTATACGTACCGCGCCACCTTCAGCACGCTCATCATCCCCGTCAAGCGCACGGACTACGAGCCTGTGGATATTATGGCCATATCTCCGCTGGAAAACGACTCCGACCCCTACACGTTCGCTGTCAGGGTCAGTCCCGAGGCTGCCGGCTCCTTCGTGGAGTCGCTCACGGCTGATGACTACCGTCTCGGCTCGATACTGCTCTCGGGCATGAAGAGCATGGAGTCGAGGCGACAGAGAACTCAGTCCGACATGACGGCCAAAATCCGCACAAGCATAGCCGGCTCGTTCTTCCTGATAGTGGTCATCTTCCTCGGATTTTCGGGTGCGTTCTGGTTCCGCACGCAGCAGCGACGCAAGGAGATAGCCATCCGGCGCGTCAACGGTGCGACCGAAGGCGACGTGCTGCGCCGTCTGCTCGGCGAGGGACTGATGCTGCTTGTCGCGGCGTGCGTGCTGATGGTGCCGTGCATATATTTCCTCAAGGATGTCGAGATGATATCCGGCTACATGGACCGTGCCCACAGTCTCGAATGGCTCGCTCTCGGCATAGCCCTCGCCGTCATGGCCCTGACCATCACGGCAGGCATCATCTATCCGGCATGGCGCGCCGTCAGACAGCGTCCGGCCGACGTACTCCACGCCGAATAACGACGACCGCACCATGTTACGACGTATTCTCACCATACTCCTGCTCGTGCTGATGGCCGCGCTGTGCGTCAGAGCCGAAGAGCTCGTGCTCACCCTCGACGACGCCGTGGCCATGGCACGGGTGCGGAGTGTCGACGCCGCGGTGGCCCTCGACCGGCTACGCAGCGCCTACCGCCAGTGGCGCATATGGCGCGCCGACCGTCTGCCCGAAGTAGTCCTTCAGGCCACTCTGCCCTCCTACACCGACCAGTACTCGCCCTACATGGACGCTGACGGACGCTACTCCTTCGTCCGAAACCGCGCCCTGCAGCTCAACGCCGCCCTGGCCGTGAAGCAGAACATCCGCCTGACGGGCGCCACGCTACAGCTGAGCACCTCGCTCGACTTCCTGCGCCAGTTCGGCGGACTGGGCAACCGCTACATGGCACTGCCGGTGGCGCTCTCGCTCACGCAGCCCCTCTTCGCCGTGAACACCATGAAGTGGGACAGCCGCATCGAACCCGTGCGCTACACCGAGGCCAAGGCCGAGTTCCTCTCGGCCACCGAGGACGTGGCGCTCAAGGCCATCACCTACTACTTCAATCTGCTGCTGAGCCGCGAGAACTGCGAGATAGCGCGTCAGAACTACGACATAGCCCTGCGCCTGCGCGACGTGGCCGTGGAGAAGCGGCGCATGGGGCAGATCAGCGAGAACGACCTGCGGCAGATGGAACTGAACCTCCTCGAAGCGCAGTCCGACCTGACCGACTGCGCCAGCGACATGAAGGCCAATATGTTCAGCCTGCGCACATTCCTCGACATCGACAACGACTCGGTCGAGATAGTGCCCGTGGTGCCCGGAGCCACCCCTGACACCGAGATACGCTACGCCGAGGCCCTGGAGCGCGCCCGCGCCAACAACAAACTGTGCCACAACATGCTCCGCCGTCAGCTTGAGGCGGACTACGCCGTGGCGCAGGCCAAGGGCGACATGCGGAAGGTGAACCTCTTCGTGCAGGTCGGCTATACCGGCGCATCTAACGAGATATCGGAGGCTTACTCGCGGCTGCGCGGCAATCAGGTGGTGCAGGTGGGCATCGAGATACCGCTATTCGACGGAGGCAAGCGCCGCGAACGCGTGCGTGTGGCCGAGTCTAACCGCCGCGTGCAGCAGAGCACGCTCCGCAAGGAGTCGATGGAGTTCGACCAGAATCTGTTCATCCTCGTGGAGCGCTTCAGCAACCAGCAGCGGCAGTTCGCCATAGCGTCGGAAGCCTGCGACATAGCCGTGGCGCGCTACAACACCAACGTCGAGACCTTCCTGACGGGCCGCATATCGACCCTCGACCTGAACGACTCGCAGGTGAAGAAGGACGAGAACCGCCGTCAGTACATCAACCAGCTGTACCGCTGCTGGCTCTACTGGTACCAGCTCCGCTCCATCACGCTCTACGACTTCGAGCACCGGTCGGACATCAACGCCGACATCGAAAAACTTGTCAATATGAAGATAGAACACTAATTTTGCGATATGATTCTGATAATTGACGATGACAGGACAGTCCGTCTGTCGCTCGGCCTCCTCTTCCGTCAGGCAGGCTACGAGCCGGAGGGCGTCGGCACTGAGGCCGAGGCACTCGCCATGGTCCGCGAAGTCTGTCCCCACCTCATACTCCTGGACATGAACCTCTCGCTCACCACCACAGGGCGCGACGGCATCAATCTGCTCCGGAAAATCAGGATATTCCGTCCCGACGTACCCGTCATACTCATCTCAGCCTGGGGCACCATACCGCTGGCCGTCGAAGGGATGGGCCTCGGGGCCTGCGACTTCATCACCAAGCCGTGGGACAACCGCGAGCTGATGGCCAAGGTGCGCAAGGCCATAGACTCCGCCCGGGCTGCCGCCGCGCAGACCGAACCGAAGCAGACCCTCGACGAGATGGAGCGGAAAGCCATAGTCGAGGCGCTGCGCAGCTGCGACTACAATATGTCGCAGGCGGCGGCCCAACTCGGCATCACCCGGCAGTCGCTGTACAGACGCATGCTCAAATTCGATATAAAATGACAGTATACCGCATATCGGCCGCCATCCTCGCCGCGGCACTGGCCGCACTGGCGGCGAACGTGTTCGTCGCACTGCCGCGCTGAGCAGCCGTCACAGCGGCAGCGGTTGCGGCCGTGGCCTTCGTCATCACCGTCCTCGCCGTGCACAAGCCGCTGCAGGCCGTCAGCAACGGCATCTACCTCCTCCGAGAGCAGGACTTCAGCAGCCGCCTCCGACACGTGGGCCAGCCTGATGCCGACCGCGTGGTCGACTTCTTCAACTCCCTGATGGCCACCATGAAGGAGGAACGCCTCAAGACCCTTCAGCGCCACAAACTGCTCACGCTGCTGATCGAGCGCTCGCCTATGGGTGTGGCCATGTGCGACTTCGACGGCAACATCGTCTCGACCAACGCCGCCTTCGACCGCTTCTCCTCGCCGGCCCTGCGGCAGGTCATGGACGAACTTGCCGACGACGAGACACGCACGGTGCGCTTCGGCGCCGACGGCATATTCCGCATATCGCGCCTGTGGATTATGGACTCTGGCTTCCGCCGCCCATTCTTCCTGGTGGAGCAGCTCGCCGACGAAATCATCAACGCCGAGAAGAACATCTTCAACCGCATCGTCCGCACGCTCGGCCACGAAATCAACAACACGCTCGGAAGCGTCATATCCGTGGTCGACACCCTCGGCATGCTCCACAGCGCCGACGCCGACATCCGTCAGGTGCTCGACAGCTGCAAGGACCGCTGCACCGCACTGGTGCACTTCGTCCGTAACTACGCCGACGTGGTCAAGCTCCCCGAGCCCGACCTCTCAGACCTCGACCTGAACGGCTTCGTCACCGATATGCTCCCCTTCCTGCGCACCCTCGCGCCGGAGCACATAGCCATCGGCGCAGCCCTCTCGCCCGAGGCACCGACCGTGCAGGCCGACCCGATGCTGCTCGAGCGCGTGGTGGTGAACGCCGTCAGAAATTCGGTCGAGAGCATAGGCGACGGCCGCGGCCGCATAACGCTCGCCACCGACGCCGGGCGCCTCACCGTCACCGACGACGGCCCCGGACTGACGCCCGAGGCTGCCGAGGCAGTATTCACGCCCTTCTTCAGCACCAAGCACGAAGGCCGCGGACTCGGCCTGATGCTCATAGCCGAAATCGTGCGCCGACACCGTGCCGACTGCACCCTCTCGACCGCCCGCGACACCGGCCTTACGAGTCTGACAATCAGCTTTCCGCAGCAATCGAAAAACAAATATTAACCACTATTAACCAAGTAGCGTTAACATATCAACTCGCACAAGGGCCGGAAATAGCAAAATGTAACCGGAAATACACCGACTGCGCAAAATGCTTGAAAAATCGGGCAAAAGCGCCATTAGTTCTTAAATAGTGTTAAAACAACATCTTTTTGTTGACCAAACTCTTGCACAAATACCAAAAGTGCATTACCTTTGCACTGTGTTTTTCATGGTATAGATTTAAGGTTAACTGGATTGGTTGTCGGGAGACAATCAATTTTTTTTGTACCTGTCCGAAATCATCACAGGATTCCGGTGATATTCAGGAATATAAGAAGTATCGCCACAGGACACAGCCAGCGCAGGCAGAAGCGCAGGGGGCGCAGAAGGGGGAAGCGATAAGCCTCGTAGTCAGTGAGCTGGTCCTTGATAAACTTACGGTCGACAAACCATCCTACAAATACGGCACATACGAATCCGCCTACGGGCATGCAGAAATTCGACGCCACATAGTCGAAGAGGTCGAACACGGTCATACCGAAAATCGTGAAATCGCTCATCACTCCGAAACTCATGGCGCACAGCAGTCCGCCGGCAAGCGCTATGGCCGACGACAGGACGGTGGCGCGCGTACGGCTCATCTTCTTCTCCTCGCAGAAATAGGAGATGGATATCTCGCTCATGGACACAGTCGAGGTGAGGGATGCCAGGAAGAGGAGCAGGAAGAAGAGCGTGGACCATATCATGCCGCCGGGCAGACGGTCGAATATGTTCGGAAGCACCTCGAAGACGAGCGTCGGGCCGGCCTGCGGCGAGATGCCGAAGGAGAACACCGCCGGGAAGATAATCACACCGGCTAATATGGCCACTGCCGAGTCGAGCAGCGCCGTGGTCATGGCCGTGCGTCCCAGACGGCTCTTGTCGCTGAAGTACGACGCATAGGTCATCATGCCGCCTATACCGAGACTGAGCGAGAAGAATGCCTGACCCAAGGCTCCGAAGAGCACCTGCGGAGTAATCTTGCTGAAATCAGGCGCGAAGATGAAGCGCATGCCGTCGCCGAAGCCCGGCAGGAAGAACGAATTGATGCAGAACGCCACAAGGAGCAGGAAGAGTATCGGCATCATCACATTCGAGGCGCGCTCTATGCCCTTGGTGACTCCGCTGATGAGTATGACGAAGTTTGCCACAAGGAACACCGCTGTCCACAGCAGCGGCCGCCACCCCGTGGTGAGACTGACGAACTGCCCGTGACCGGCGGCGGTATCGCTGAAGTCGAGTCCGCCCGTGAGCGACGACAGGCAGTACTCCACGGTCCATCCGGCGACGACGGAGTAGAAGCTGAGTATCATAAGCGACGCCACGATGCCGAGTGTGCCGGCGAAACGCGCAAGATGCGGACCGCCGAGCTTGCGGTATGCCCCGAAGATATTAGACCGCGTACCGCGGCCCATGCAGAACTCGGCGCACAGCAGCGGCACGCCTATGAGGAAGACGAAGGCGAGATAGCATATCATGAAGGCGCCTCCTCCGTGCACTCCGGCTTCGTAAGGGAATCTCCATATGTTGCCCAGCCCTACGGCAGAGCCCACGGTGGTGGCTATGGCACCGAAACGGGTGGTGAATACGGCACGTGAATTGTTCTGACTCATAATAAATCTAATCTATACTATGTTAAAAACGGCCAGAAGTGCCGAAAGTTTCAGCGAAAACACTTCTAAGTATCCATCCGGCTGACAGCGTCGTCGCAGTGGCGGTCATGGAACTGCTTGGGCGTGCAGCCGTACCGGGCCGAAAATACATTGTAGAACGTACTGCGGTGATTGAAGCCCGACTTGAAGGCCACTTCTTCCATCGTCATCCGGGAGTGCTTGAGCAGATAGGCGGCGCGCTTGAGGCGCATATTGCGTATGATTGACGATGGAGTGTCGGTGGTGATGCGGCTGACGAAACGGTAGAGATTGCGCACGGTCATGCCCATCATCGAGGCCACCATATCGGTGGACAGCTCGGGATTGCTGATGTTGTCGGAGATGATGGCCGTCATCTTAGCGAGCATTTCCTTCTCCTCCTTGTGCATCACCACGCCGTCGACCAGCTCGAAGGAACTGATTGAGTCGTCGTAGTAGTCAAGGAGCACCTCGGAGCGGCGGAGCATGCCCGTTACCACGGAGTGAAAGTTGTCCTCGTCGTAGGGCTTGTAGATGAATATGTCGGCACCGGCATCGATGCTCTGACGGCGCACGTCGTCGCTGTGGACAGACGATATGAGGATGAAGGGCAGATGCTCCGTGCTCTTGCGGCCCTTGAGCTCGCGGCACAGCTCGATGCCCGTGCGGTCCTTGAGCAGCAGGTCGGCTATGACCAGATCAGGCAGTCGGCGCCCGACAGTCTCGAGCGCCGAGGCAACGTCGGAGCACGCCACGACATTGAACTCTCCACGGAAAAGATTGCGTATGTACCAGCACATCTCCTCGCTGTCGTCGACGAAGAGGATGGTCTGAAGCCGTTCGTTGAAGGCTATGGTCTCATCGGCAAGACTGTCGACGTCATGAAGCGCCGGACGGTCGGGAAGCGATTCGACCACCATCGGTCCGGAGGCATCAGCCACGGCCTCCTGACGCGGCAGGCTGACGACGATGCGCTGCGCTCCGCCGTCGGCGACGCTGTCGGTGACCGTGCCGCGGTTGTCGACTATGAGGTTGCGGCAGATGGCCAGGTCGAGGTCATCGAACACCACGTTGACATCGGTCGTATGGTCCTGGAGGCGGTCGAGCAGATGCCGCTTGCTGTCGTCGCCGCTGAGGTAGCCCGTATATACCGACGCTCCGGTGAGGGTGAAGGTCATGGTCAGACGCGAGTCGGACTCGGCCACATCCAGCGAGAGACTGCCGCCTGACGGGAGGTGCTTCATGGCCACCGACGTGATGCCCGTGACGATGGTCCTCAGCGCCTCGGCATCGGCCACCCACATCAGCTCCTCGCCGCAGGCGAGACTGAAGTCCACTCCGCGCATGCGCGCCAGCGAGCCGAAGCGGCGCCTGATGTCGCCAAGGAGCGCCGTGACATTCACCGTCACCGGGTGCCACTCGCGCTCGCCGGAGTCCACTCGCCTGAAGCCTATGAGCTTCTGCGTCAGCTCTTTCAGCACCGACGCCTTGTGATAGATGATGCCGGCGAACTTGCGGGTGCGGTCGCTCACGTCGGGGTCGGAGGCGACAATCTTGCCCGAACCGCTGATGAGCATGAGCGGCTCGGCGAACTCATTGGCCACATCGACGAAGAAGTCAAGTTTCGACTCGTACACCTCCTCCTTGTGGCGCGCCTCGATGTCGGCCATACGGCGGCGCTGACGGCGCCGGAAGGCTCTGACGCAGGCTGCCGCCGCGCCGACGGCACAGAGGGCATAGACGCACCGGGCCCACATGGAGTCATACCACGGCGGTGTTATGAGGAGCGCGGCCTGACTGACGGGGCTGACGTAGTTGCCCTTGCGGTAGCGCACCTCGAGGGTATATGCGCCGGGCGAGATGCCGAGGAAGGATATGCGGCGCCGCGTGCCGTTGTGGAGCCATTCCGACGACACGCCCGGAATGCGGTACTCGAAGAGGTAGTCGTCGGCCTGACGGTAGTCGAGGACATTGTAGCGTATGCCGAAGTATGTCTCGTCATGACGGAACACGAGGCGTCCGTCGCTGTCGGTGTAGCGCGACAGTGCGAATTCCCTCAGGCCGTCGTCGACACACTCGAAGATGAGCGGCAGCCGCGTGTCGGACTCCTTGTAGCCGGGGTCGTCGGTCACGGAGAGCACCGCGTCGGTGCCGCCGAAGAAGTAGCGGCGCGAGGAGGCGTCATAGAATCCGGCGTTGTCGCAGAACTCGGTGATGCGGCCGCCGGGCCACGCCGTGAGCTCGCCGCTGATGATGTCGAGATGCAGCAGACCGTCGACCATGGCGAGCCACACGTTCTGCCGTCCGTCGGTCACGATGGAGCGTATGCTCCGGTTGCCCGTAAGCTCATGACAGACACGGCGGCTGTAGACCTTGCCCGAAATGTCTGAAGTCAGCTCGATCAGTCCGGCCGATGTGCCGACGAGCACACGTCCGGGCACGTCGGTGCATATGGCGTGCACGTCGTTGACGGCCAGCTCGCGCGGCTGTGCGAAGAGTATGTGGTCCACATGGCCCGAGGCAAGGTCGAGACGGTAGATGCCGTTCTCGCGGTTGGCGAACCACAGCCAGCGCTGACCCTGGCGGCGGATGGTGAAGAACTGCGACGAGCCATGCTCGGAGCGGTTCACAAGGACCTGCGTGACAGAGAGTATGCGCGGCTCCGAGGAGCGCGAATCGAGGGTGACGCGGAAGAGACCGTGCCAGTTCGACACGGCATACAGCACCGTGTCGCTCACCTCGGACACGGCATGGATGCAGCGGAACTGCGGTGTGCCGGCGACGTCGAGACGCTTCACGCGCCCGTCGGCATACGAGTAGTAGCACAGGCCCGGTCCTTCGCCGCCTATCCACAGCACCTTGCGGAAGCGGCCAGGGATGACATTGAACACCATATCGTGGCTCAGTGCGCTGTTGGCAGTGGTGTAGCGGCGCTGCTGCGGATGTCCGCCGGCATCGTGGTACAGCTGATAGAGGCCGTTGCCCTTGGTGCCTATCCAGTAGTCGCCTTCGGAGTCATGGTATATGGCGCGGACCTGCTTACCGAGATTAAGGCCGGTGAAGTCGCTGAAGAAATCGCTGTCGAAGTCGTAAGGGCCGTGGCTCCAGGTGTAGATACCGCCGCCGTCGGTAGCGGCCCAGAGTATGCGCCGCCGGCTGTCGTAGCAGAGGTCGAACACGCCGAAGGGTATGTCAAGCACACGCACGGCGCCTGTCGAGGGCGTCACCATCATGGCGCCTTCGTTCTTGAATCCCACCACTATGCGGTCGTCGGCCACAGCGACACCGCCGATGAGTCCGCGCATATGGGCCGGAGGGTCGACGGTGCACACTAATTTCAGTCCGCGGAGGTCGCTTCCGAGCCGGTAGACGGTGTAGTTATCGTCCACGGCATAAAAGCCGCCGTCAGCGGCCCGGCAGAAAAACTTCATATCCGTGCCGAACTCTATCGTATCGGCAGGCTCGAACGCCGCAGCGCCGCGCGTGAATGTCAGCAGATCATGACGGCGCGCCACCAGCAGTCGCCCGAGGCTGTCGAAGGAGAATCCGAGGACATCCCCATATCTGACACCCGGAAGTCCGGTGGCCTTGAATCCGCGCACGGCGCTGTCATAATAATAGAATGTGCCGTCCGACACCATGGCCACTGCCATGCCCGAGGGCGACACCGCGCTTTTGTACGAGCCGTTGATCTCGGGATGGTGCTCGACGCGCGCCGAGGCTGCGTCGAAACGGTCGTATCCATAGTTGGAGTGCACCCACAGAGCGCCGTCGTCCGACTCGTGAATCTTCTCAATCAGGAAGCCCGAGATTTCGCCGCTCTCGCCGAATCCCGAGCGGAATACGTCGATGTCGTAGCCGCGGTGACGGTTCAGACCCTCGTACGTTCCGGCCCACATGTAGCCCGAGCGGTCCTGATGCAGACAGAAGACCGACATGGACGAGAGTCCGTCGCGGTTGGTGATGACGCGCATGGTCTCTGCGCCGCAGCCGAAGGCCGCAACCAGATAGAGCAGCAAAGCCACAAGGGCCGTCCGTACATGATGTCCTGATATTTTCATGGTCTGTGTGATGATTGAGCTATGCAAAGATAGATATAAAAATCAGAATTTACATACACAGAACCAACAAATTACAAAATTTGGACAACAATGTCATAAATATGGACATCGTACGAAAACAAGTCGGAATACCTTTGCAACGGAATCAGACACCTTACATCCCGGGCCAATTTTCAAACCTTAATATATGAGACATCTTTTATTCGCTACACTATGCTTCTGCTGCCTCGGCGCCCACGCCGGACAGCGCTACTATGTGGCGCCCGAAAGCCGCGGCGACGGCAGCGGGCTATCATGGGATGATGCGTCGGACAGGCTGTACTCCGTCATAGAGAACGCCGCTCCGGGCGATACGGTGATTGTGGCCCGTGGACGCTACTGCGGAGGGTTCGCCGTGCGCAACGGCGTGACCGTGCTCGGCGGCTACACCGTCGGCGACGACTCGCCGCAGAGCCGCATACTGCCGTCGGAAGACTCCGACGACGGCTCAATACTCGACGGCTGCGACCGCTTCAGGGTGCTGACACAGACGGCGGTGCTCGACATTCCGGCCAAGTTCGACGGATTCGTCATCGAGCACGGCTCGGCCACCACGGGAGCCGGAGCGCTCATCTCGGGCGGATGCACACTCGAGAACTGCGTCGTACGCCTCTGCCGTAGCGGCCTGCCGTCGGTCGGCGAGTATATCGACAAGACCAAAGGCGTGGTCATCAACACCGACCGCGCCTCGAACACGGTCGATGTGATATCGACGACATTCGTGAGCAAGCTCTGCCAGTACGGCCGCGCGGAGCACTTCGCCGGCACGGCCTACTCCTGGGGTAACGCGCACTGGCGCATACCCACAGACGACGACGCCCGTGCCCTGCTCCTCTACCCTGCCTTCGACATCATCAGCGCCACACTTGCCGCGAACGGATGCAAGGACTTCGGCACCTCGACGATATGGACCGCCGCCGAAGCGGAGTCGGCAGGCCTGGACGGACGCTACGTGGCTGACCTGCGGACACACGAACTGATGGCTCTGAACCGCTGGCAGTACTGCCGCGTGCTCCCCGCAGGAAGCTACACCGCCACGACAGGACGCTGCACCGGCGGAGGCATCAACGCCTCCGAGGGCGCCGTCATACGCAACTGCACCGTCACGCGCTGCGAAGCCACCCTCGGCTCGGGAATATTCGCCCGCAGCGGCGCGCACATATCCGCCACGCTCGTCCACGACAACGTGTCGGACAACGAACTCAACGCCGACAAGACCGTCATCATCGACGACGGCACGGGCATAGCCGACATCACGCTTAGCGACGGTGCCGCTCCGACAGCGCGCAATGTGGTCGAAGCCGGCACGGAAATAGAGCTGACCTCGGGCGACTTCACGGCATATGCGCTTCACTCTCTTTCGGGACAACTCATCGGCGCTGACTGCATCAGCCCGACGGGCACCGTACCTGCGCCGCAGTGCCGGGGCATCTATCTGCTCACCCTCTCCGACTCCAAGCACAGAACCACAACAGTCAAAATCGTAGTAAAATGAACAGATACATACGCATACTTCCGCTGGCAGCCGCTCTGCTGACAAGCGCAGCCGCACTCGGCGCCGAAGCCCTCATAAGTCAGGACGTAACAGACAGCACCGCCTCGTGGGTGCTGGAGAACGATGCCCTGCGGTTCACTCTCCGCTGGACTGCGGACGGCGGCATCAGACTGACCGAATTCCGCAACAAGGCCGCAGACACCGACGTCACAGGCTCCGGCAACGAACTCTTTGACTATCAAGGCAAATATCTCCCGAATGCAGCCGGACGCACCTCGCGCGACTTCCGCTACCGGGCCTCGGACGCAGGCTGGAGCTTCGACGGCGCGACCATGGAACGCATAGCTCTGACGGGCGCGACGGACGCCCCCGGTGTGGGCCGCGAGCTCGTGGTGTCGGTGAGCAGGGACGACATTCAGGCAAACCTGCACTTCGAAATCTACAATGACGACGGCGGTCTGCGCTATCAGGCGTTCATCAGAAACCTGTCGGACTGCGACAATCTGCTCATCGAGCGCTCCGACGTGCTGTCGCTCGACATAGCGCAGACCGCACATGACCTCCACTATGTGGTGAACAGCAAGTGGCTCAGCACCAAAGGCAACATGGAGGAAGCATCCATGACCGGCAACGCCGACGATGTGGCCAAGTGCTTCATCTGCCTCAATCACGACGGCACGGGATGGTACATGGCGCCCGAAACCAACTGGAAGACCCAGTACGGACCCGAGGAACGGGGCAAGAAGGAGACGCCGTCGTACTACTACCAGCTGCGCCCCTTCGCCACAATGACGGCATGGGCCGAAGGGTCGGCCGACCGCGTGAAGGTGCTGACCAGTCCCGAGTCCCTGCAGCTCAACCTCTTCCCGGGCGAGGAATTCGAGTACATAGCTGTCAATCTGACGGCTTTCAAGGGCGACATCATCGACGGAAAGATGGCCGTGGAGAATCATTTCCGCCGTCGTTTCCGCTTCCACGATACGGCTACATCACTGATGGTCAACGACTGGGAGTGGTTCCGCAACGGCTACCGCACATCCGAATACCTGCTGGGCACAGTCGTCCCCAAGGCCGTGCGCGCAGGCTACGACATGCTGCTTATAGATGACGGATGGAACAACTCGACGTCCGACGGCAAGTGGATAACCGAGGACGGCCTGACCCGTGACCCCATCGAGTCGAACGTGCCCGGCATACCCGATATGGCCGAATTCTCGGCACGTCTGCGCGAAAGCGGTCTCCGGCTCGGTCTGTGGTACTCCAACTCCGGCGGTGGCCACAACAATGGCAACGACCTGGCCGACCCTGCGGTCATCGCGGCCAAGCGCGAGAAAATCGAAACTATGATAGACATATACGGACTGACACACCAGGCCGTCGACCTCACCCAGTACTGGCAGAACCTCTCGGAGACATCCTACTCGCATCCGTCCGACAACGTATACCGCAAGAACGTGCTGACACGCAACATGATGAACGGCATAGCCGACGCACATCCGGAGTTCGAGATAAAGGTGACGAGCGAGCTCGACCTCTACCCCAACCCCGGCGACCGCATGACCGAACTGATACACCTGCCTCACAACGGATGGATGACCATCACGGGCAATGACAAGCCGATAGAGGCTATGGGAATCTACTTCGGCCACCTTCCGCTGAACGCGGTGTATCTCGGTTCGGGCGGCGACCCGGCCGAGACCACAGACGTGATATACGCCGCACTGAGCGGACGCGACGTCAAAGCCTACACATTCCCGGACCAATGGAGCGAGAAGGGCATCGAACTCTTCGGCAAAATCAACCGCTGGCGCAAGAATCCGCGCGTGAAGGCCGTAGCCTCACAGACCGTGCGCCCCGTATGGCTCGGCACTGGCTGCACGTCGGCCGACGCACAGCAATGGAAGCCGCAGGAGGGCCCGTACGTGTGGATGTATACGGACGACAGCAGCCGCGCTACGGCATTCGTCATCGCCACAAGCGGAGGCCGGAGCGCGGGACAGACCGCTGCCGCCTATCCCCTGCGCTGGCTCGACCCTGACAGGACATATATAATAGAGGATGTGACCCTCGATGACACGGGCATATTCACCTATGCCTTCAAGGGCCGCATCTCAGGCCGCGAGCTCAACGAGAAGGGCCTGAACATTGACCTGTCGGAAAATACGTCGCAAGCCAAAGCTTATTGGCTGACCGCCGACACGGGCGAGGAGCGCCAGATAGTCTTCGCGGACGAGAATGTGACGGACTGCGCCATCGTCAGCGACGGAGGCCGCATCATGGTCGATGCCACTGGCACACCGTCGGCCGAGGGCAAGGTGACCGTGTACGGCGACGGCACCACGATGACCTGCACCATAGCCTTCGACGACGAGGGGCGCGGCACCGCCGACGTGACTGCCATCCGCAACAACGACGTGCCCTATCCGGACAAGGAACTCAAGACCGTACGCATCGAGCTTGAGGACTACAACCACACAGTCACCAAGTCGGACGAGGCCATAACGATGAACCGCTTCGACAACGGCAATCCCGACAGCGAGCACGGCTACAGCTCGGTGGCCGTCATGACCGCCGTAGGCGACTACGTGACCTACCGCCTGCCTGCTCTCACACCCGGCCGCTATCAGGTGAGCCTGAACTACAAGCTCTCGCAGTCGCGCCGCGGGTCGGCACAGTTCTACCTCAACGGCACGCCCCTCGGCGACCCCATCGACCAGTCGACCTCGGGCAGCGAGAAGATGATCACCGCCGGACTCGGCACAGTAGACATCGTCAGCGCCGAGCCCGTGCAGCTGAAGATGGAGCTGGTCGGCGGAGGACTGTCCGGCTCAGGTACCTACATCGGAGCCAACTACATAGTGTTCACACCCGAAAGATAATCAGAACGAACAACCAAATCATATACCACAATGACTTACAAACCGATCATCACTACCCTCGGCCTGGCGCTGGCACTTGCCGCCAACGGCTCGACCATAAGCCCGTTCGACTGGACGGACCTGTGCACAGAGGTGAAATCAACCGGTCTGGACAGCGGACAGCTCGCCGCCCTTACAGACAACAACGACAAGACCGCAGCCGTGACCGACTTCACCGAGCCGACATCCGTGACATTCACGATGCCTGAAGACTTCAAGCTGTCGAACTACACTATAACCGGCGACGACACCACCACCAACGGCCCGTCATCATGGACAGTCGAAGGCTCTGCCGACGGCACGACATGGACCAAAATCCAGGACCAGTCAGGCAAATCCTACAACGAACCCTACTGGACGCACAATTTCAGCCTTGTACCCGGCTCGAACCGCGACAACATGCCGTCGTACCGCTATATCCGCTTCAACTTCCCGGCAGGCCGCTTCGGCCTGTCCGAGATACAGCTCTTCGGATTCCCGGCCGCTCTGACACAGGGCATCACCGCCGACGGCGGCGTCCTCCGCGCACAGCACAGAGGCTTCAATCAGAACGGCTACGTCGAGGTCTACACCAACCTCACCAATGACAAAATCTCGACGAAGTACTGCGTGACAGGCAACAGGAGCCTGTGGGTGGAGTATGTATCGCCCCGTCAGGTCGCTCCGGAGTCGTACGCCATCACAAGCTGCGTGTCCGACTCGTCGCGCGACCCGAAGTCGTGGCGCTTCGAAGGCTTCGACGAGACGACATTCACGTGGGACGTGCTCGACGAGCAGACGGGCTTCAAGTTCACCCAGCGCTTCAGCACCATAGTGTTCCCCGTCAAGGCTGACCGGACCTACTCGCGCTTCCGCCTCTCCATCACTGACAACAACGGCAGCGGCGACACCCAGTTCTGCAAGTGGCACATCTCCGGCACCGCTACATCGGAGGCGCGCGTCAAGGTGGCATGCGTAGGCAACAGCATCACCGAGAACACCGCCCTCGGCGAGGCCGACAAATACCCGTCGCAGCTCGCCTCCCTTTTAGGCAGCGGCTACCAGGTGCTCAACTACGGCATCAGCGAGCGCACCCTGCTCAAGAACGGCAACAAGCCGTACGTCAACGAGTGGAAGTATCCCGAAGTCCTCGGCTGGAAGCCCGACGTGGTGGTCATCGACCTGGGCACCAACGACTCCAAGGAGAGCAACTGGTCGGCGCACCGCGACGAGTTCGTCAGTGACTACGCCGAACTCGTGGAGTCATTCTCGAGCCTCGCGAGCCATCCTGCCGTGTACATCTGCAAGCCCCTTCCGGCGTACAGCAACAACATGAACATACGCGGCGAAGTCATCCGCGACGAGATATGCCCGATGATCGACGAAGTTGCGGCCTTGACCGGCGCGAAGGTCATCGACCTGCACACGGCACTTTCGGGCAACGAATCTCTGCTCTATGACGGCGTGCACCCCAACGCATCAGGAGCTTCCATCATGGCTCATGTGGTGGCCAATGCCGCCAATCCGGCCATCGAAGTGCCGTCGGACATGTACTCGACGCTGGCTGTCGCAGACTGGACTGACTTCGGCGCCCTCTCTGCCGACGGCTCCGAGGCAGCCGTACTGAACGCGCTGAACGACAACGACCCGGCCACCGACTTCAGCGCATCCGTCACCGACGGACATGCCACCGTGACCCTGCAGCTCGAAGAAGGCGTGAAGCTCACGGGCTACTCCGTGACCTCGGGCAGCGACTTCCTGCAGGCTCCCGCGGCATGGACCCTGCAGGGCTCGGCCGACGGCACGCAGTGGACTGACATCGACTCGCGCGCAGACGAGAAATTCCTCCACCGCGGCGAGACGCATCTCTACACCGTCAGCCTCCCGGACGACCGCAACACCCTTCCGGCCTACACCGCGTACCGCCTCGTGATGACAGCCGCCGACGGCGTAGCGTCAGCTGTCAGCCTTTCCGAATGGCAGCTTCTCGGATTCCCCGAGCGAATTGTCACAAGCGTCACCGGCAACGGCGGCTCCATAAAGGGCGAACACCCCGGATACAATGTCGGCCAGTACGTCGAGACCGTCGAACAGCTCATCACCGACGACATCAACAGTAAGTACTGCGCCACAGGCCACCGCACCGGATGGGTCGAATATCAGTCGCTCGAGAAAACCGTGCCGACAGGCTACTCGCTCATTTCGGCCAAGGATCTGCCGAACCGCAACCCCAAGAGCTGGCGCTTCGAAGGCTATGACGCCGCCACGGACACATGGGACGTGCTGGACGAACGCACGGACTGCGAATTCCTCGTCAACCACCACACCCTGCGCTTCGCCGTCAGCACCGACAAAGCCTACGACAGCTTCCGCCTCTACATCACCGACAACAAGGGCGAAATGAACATGCAGTTCGCCAAGTGGCAGATTTTCGGCACTCCTGCGAGCGAGCGCAAAATCAAAGTGGCCTGCACGGGCAACAGCATCACGGCCAACGCGCGGCTCGAGGAGCAGGACCGCTATCCCTCTATACTCGGACGTCTCCTCGGCGACGGATATATCGTCGAGAACTTCGGCGAAGGCGGAGCCACCATCATCAAAGGCTCGTCGCATCCCTACTGGGACCAGGCGCAGTACACATCGGCACTCGCATGGAAACCCGACGTGCTCGTAGCCAAATTCGGCACAAACGACTCCAACCCCGACAACTGGAAGAAACGTGACCGCTTCGTGACAGACTACGTCGACTACATAAACTCCTTCAAAGCCGTCAATCCCGATATACGTGTGATACTCTGCTACCCCATCGCATCGTGGAACAGCACCATGCCCATCGTCGACGAGACGGTGACAGCCGAAATCATACCGCTCATCGACGAGGTGGCCCGTCAGACAGGCGCCTCCATCGTCGACCTGCACCGTCCTACCGAGGGTAAGGTCTACCTCACATATGACTACGTGCACCCGTGGACCGAAGGCACCACCCTTATGGCCCGTCACATAGCCCCGGCCATCGACCCGACGGTTGAGCTCCCCGACATCGAGGCAGGCTTCTGGCAGCGCGTGGAAGACTTCGACCGCACCGACCGCGTGGTGAATCCGGCCTCAGACCGCTCGGCAAGCGACCTCACCGCCCTCTTCGACAATGACACCGACACGGAAGTCGACCTCGGCAAGATGACCGACGACGGCCTTACATTCGCCTTCGAGCTTCCCGAGAATTTCCGTGCCACAGGCTACGCCCTCACCTGGGGCAGCACCATTCCGGGCAGCGCCCTCACCGCATGGACTCTTCAGGTATCGGCCGACGGCAGCGAGTGGACCGACCTGGACAGCCGCAGCAACCAGGTGTTCCTCTCACCGCTTGAGACCAACATGTATCAGATATCCATCGAAGGCAACAGCTCCAAGAACGCACGCAACATCCCTGCAGGCAGATACTTCAGAATGTTGCTCAAAGGCGACGCCGCAGCCACGGACAACGTCACGCTCTCCGAGTTCCAGCTCTTCGGCATGAACGAGACCATGGCCACGGAAGTGACGGGCAACGGCGGCCGCATCACCAACCAGTACGACGGCTTCAACGCCAACGGCTACGTGGAGACCGTCGACAACCTCATCAACGACGACATAGCCTCGAAGTACTGCGTGACCGGCCACAAGAGCTTCTGGGTGCAGTATGAATCGCCCCGCGCCGTGGTCATCGACCGCTACTCCATATCCAACGCCTTCGACGACATCAGCCGCAACCCAAAGTCATGGGACCTGCAGGGCTCCAACGACGGAATGAACTGGGACACACTCGACAGCCGCGACGACCAGTCCTTCATGGTGCGTCTGAACACCGTCGAATATCCCGTGACCACCGACAAGGCCTACACACACTACCGCCTCAATGTCCGCGACAACAACGGAAGCAATGAGACCCAGTTCGCCAAGTGGCAGCTCTTCGAGAAGAAGACCCCGACATCAGTCGGCGAAGTGCTCACGGACGACAGCGCCGACGCTCAGCTCTACAACGTCAGCGGTCTCCCCGTGGACGACTCCTACAAGGGCCTCGTCATCAGCCGCGGCCGTAAATCCATAGCAAAGTAAAAGTCACTTCATAACTTGACACGGCGCTGTGCCATATTGCATACATCGTGCAATCTGACACAGCGCCTTTTTACTTTGATTTTTTTTAGCTTTTTTGTTGTCCATTTCATAAAAAAAGTGCAACTTTGCCGTGAATACCTAACCGAATGAATATGATATCTGATACCGAACTGATGACTCGCTATCTTGACGACAACGATCTTGACGCCCTGTACGAAATAGTCATTACCCGTCATGGGGGTGACTTACGCAGCGTCATCCGTCACCGCATGCGTCTGAAAGAGCGTAAGGAAGTCGAAGAGATTCTTATAGACTTTTATGACTTTCTGATCACACCGACAGAAAGTGGTGAGATACGTCTGCGCAATTGCCGCAACGATACCACGCCGATCAAATACATCACCACAAGCCTGACGAATTATATTGACGAGTCTTTCCGACAGTCACAACGCCGCCGCTCGCATGTGACGGTAAGTTCAGACGGCGAACTCCCCGAAATAATAGAAAGCGACAGAGACTACGACCCTCAGCTCAGGACAGACTGCTACTATTCATTCCTGCAGGCCATCGCCACACCCGATGTCGCCGGCCGCGACCGCTACATCTATCTGACCCTCCTGCTCAATTCGATTTCCGACGACGGAGACAAAGGTGTAGATATGCACCGCAAACTCGCAGACCAGCTCGACATGACTCCGGCCGCCGTGAAGAAGGCCGCCGAACGCTTTGAAAAAAAAATTCGTCATAATCTGAATATTTTCTAACAAGACATGTCCCTTTTTGAGGACGATACCATAGAACAAGTGAACAGACAATCTAAACTTTAAAATCATGATAATAGAAACTGTACTTGGAGGACTGCTGTTGTATGCAGCAATTGAAGGCGGCCTGGCCGTTATCCAATGGGGCTATTCGGCATCCAAACGTTACTTCACAAAGCACAAATATCCTGAGCTCTTTCAGGACGTTCAACTGAGCGACAAGGATAAAGAGATGATTGAAAAATGCCGGGAACTTCTGAAAGAGACTTTCCCCGAAGGCATCGAAGCCAGAATAAAGGATATGTCAGCCGACGAGCGTATGGCTCTCATCCGCGAACTTATCGAAAAGTGCAACGCAATCTATGACCTCGACATAACCAAGATAAATTTTATGTCGGCGTACGAAATCGGCGGCGCAACCTGCGGATGCTATCAAAGCAAAGACAACTCTATTACGCTAAATATCGACCTTATCAGCTTCTCCGACCCGACCGCAATGGGCATTATCATCAACACCATCTTCCACGAAATGCGCCATGCCCAGCAGTATCGTGCCATCACCACCGAAGGATACAGTTTCGGTACGGATGAACAGGCAAAAGCATGGGCCATCAATTTCTCGCACTACATTCGTGCCGAAGTCGATATGATGCTCTACCAACTCCAGACCGTCGAAGCCGACGCCAACCGCGTGGCTGACGAAATTACTAAAGAACTTAAAATTAAAGAAGAATGATGGACAACAATACGATGCGCATAGCAGTCAACTACAACAAGTTAAGCAAGCGTCTGAAAGACGACTACCACTACACGACCGGAGAAGTGCTCCACACCGTATGGGGCCTGATCGGATGCAAACCCGAAGTGAAAGAGGCGTTTGTAAAATGGTTCAATGACGGTATCGAGCCGCGCCTCATCATCGAGGGCGTCACCTGGAGCCAGCTCGTCAACGAGCGCGGCCTGAACCCCTACAACGCGTTCCTCACCATCAATTTCCTGATGAAAGACCCCTCTACAGGATTCGCACTACTCCCCCGCAACATCGGACGGATGGAAAGTGTGCGCGTGGATGAATTGCGCCCCGACCTTAAAAAGTATGTCGAAGAGCATCGAAAGGAGCACGAACTTCCCGAACCTCCTGTCGATGACAATGGCGACATTTCGCTCTGACGGTCAGACTCGCAAATATCAACCTAACGTTCAACGTTCTAATCAGTAATCCACTGACTCACGATGGCTTTACTCGACTTTTCCCATTTCGGTATTTCGGCCGATGACATAAACAATGGCGCCTACAAGTACGTCATAGGCTTCGACCTCGGCGACGGCGAACTCTCTGCGGCGTACGCTCCTATCGGTGGCGCAGAGCCTTCCTTACCGACGGACCTGTTCTTCTCATCAATCGGGCGCAAAATCATGAGCGCCATATTCTTCGATGCTGCAAACGAACCTCACATCGGCAGCATGGAGATGCTCAACGGATTCAACGCCGCCTCCGGCAAACTCTATCAGAACTTCAAGGCCACTCCGGCTCGTCTGGAAGCCGGAGAACTGTACGAAGGCTCACAGGTACGCAAGCTCTGGCTGATGCAGAAATTGCTCGAACTAAGCCTCGAGATGATCTACAAGTCAGTGAACGACAAAACGTGCTTCGCCGGACGCGGTATACTGGCCATAGGCTGTCCGTCGAGTGATGAATGGACACGTCCGCAAACCCTTCAGATGTATGCCAATATGCTTCAGGAAGCGCTGACCTTCCCCAAGGTGAAAGCCCTGAACCTGAATCTGAAGGTGGTCATCATCCCCGAGTCGCGGGCATCCATCCTGAAAGTCTATCAGGAGAAGAGCGCTGAAATCTCCGAACGTATCCGTCGCGGCGCCATCGTCATCGACCACGGCTCGAGCACCCTGGACGTGAGCATGATCGACTTCGACAACAACACCCAGCTGGACCGCAGCATTCCGCTGGGTGCGTCGAAAATCGAGCGACAGGCCCTGGCCATTGCAGTAAGCGACCACCAGCGCCGTCTCAACGAAGTGGAGGAACCGGAGTTCCACTACGTGGCCCTTCGCACGGCCAAGGAAAGCCACTTCTCGAACGCCGGTGCCCGCAGCCGCGTCAATCTCGAATTCACCGACGGCAACATCGTGCGGCAATACATCGACTCCGAATTCATGAACCGGGTCACTCATGAGAATGACGTGAAGTACAGCACCGAAAACATTCCGGTGAAGAAAGGCCCGTGGGCCGGACTGCACCGCGAATTCCTCGAAGGATGCCGCGAGGAGTTCAAAAAACTTCAGGGGCGCGACTTCGACGGAGTAGTGATGCTCACCGGCGGAGCCTCCCGGATGGGATTCACCAGAGAGAACGCAAAGGATGTGTTTCCCCTCGCCCAGATTGAGCTTGACGCCGAAGCGTCGTACTGTGTGTCGCGCGGACTCGTCCGTGCCATCATCACCGACTTCAAGGCCATATCGCTCATCGACAAGGTGAAGAACCGGCTGCGCAACGAAGTGCGTCAGGGATTCACGAGTCTGAAGGCCGAAATAGCCCTCGCTGTGACACCGCTGGTATTCGACTACGTCGCCGACCGGCTGGATGAATGGAGCAAACCGGCGGGAGCCAATATCCCCGTGCGGACGCTTGCCGAATCCATCAGCCGTGAAATGCTCGACAGCAGCACTCCGGACGGCTGCAAACGCGCCGACCGGTTCCACTCCCTCGTTTCAGACGCCGTAGGCAAGTATCTCAACCGCGACGGCTCCGGGAGTCTTCGCCAGCAGATCGTGCGTGCGGTGAACGACATCTTCAGCTCAACATTCCCGGGAAGTCTCGGCGAGAATGCCGTACGATTCACCATCAGCAACGAACAGTGGCTCGCCGTGGCGAAGTCAGTCACCACAGGTAAGTTCGACATCACCGAGACGGTCATCAACTCGCTCGATATCTGCGGTCTGTTGCTTGACATAATATTTGTGCTTCTGGCATTCATCCTATGGGCATGTACTCTGTTTATAGGCAATCTCGACACCATATATGAAGGCCTCCGTGGCGAGAACCGCACGATGAGCGACAGCAAGCGAAAGAACATCGCCACGAACTTCCGCAGCAAGCGGACCGATAACGAGAACCGCTTGCGCGACAGAATCGCGCAGGGCATCTCCGATGAAACCCGCGAGATATATGTCGGAAATATCTCGACAGCCCTGGCACCCATCATCGACCGTGCCGTCGACAATGTATCACTCTACTTCTGACCACATCATGACAAGTCTTGAAAACATAATCTACAAATGCCGCGAAGCAATCGGCGCCGGAGTGCCCGTCATATTCATCGAAAGTGACGATATGGGCCTTATCGACGAAGTGCTCAGGACCGGAAAAGTGGTGCCCTACTGGTACAATACTACAGAGGGGTGGATGCGCGACGATGACCATACCCGACAGCCGGACAACATCTATGTATGCAACAACAACCTGCGCAACCACAAGATGTTCACAGGCTCGTGGAGCCACGGATATGGGCCCGGCGGACAGCCGTTGTCGAAGACCTTCCTGCCTGATGAGTGCGAGCAGAGATACCTCATACCGCAGGTTCCCGGAGGGGTGCCGTTCGTCATCGGTGTCCGCAACTACGGCGTGGCCGCCAACGGGGTGCCGACGGAGGACAACGACCGCAATATCATGAACTTCATCAGCCAGCGTCTGTCATCGCTTCCGGGCGACGGAATACGCCGCTGCACGCTGATTCTTCAGGCTCCGACAGTCAGCCTGCCCAACGGCTCCGAGCCGTATGTCGAGGTGATTAACGTGCCGCCGCTGAGTGATGATGAAATCCGCGACATCATACTGCAGTTCGCCCGAGAGAAAGGCGAGCATCCCTATCCCAGGATGCTCGACAGCCTCACCGTCGACCTCCGCGGCTTCAACCGCCGTAAAATAATAGAACTGCTCATGCGCATACGGCTGACTTTCTCGGGCGTGTTCCATATCAACGCCGAAGGGAAGTCCTCCGACATCATCCGTCAGGCCAAGGAACAGATGCTCATCAAGGAGGGGCTGCTGCGCCTCAAAAAGACGAGCGGTGAATCTGCCTCGGGACTCGAACGCATCAAAGACTGGGTGGAGAGCCGCGCCGGTCTCATCATGGATTCTATCGGCGCCCGCGACTCATGGCTGCTGCGCGCACCCAAGGGCATCCTCGTCAGCGGTATTCCCGGCACGGGCAAGTCGCTGCTGGCCAAGGCAGTGGCTCAGAGTCTCCAGCTTCCGCTCATACAGTTCGACATGGGCAGTGTGCTCGGCGGAGTCGTGGGACAGAGCGAGAGCAACATGCGGCGTGTGCTCCGGCTTGCCGAAAACATGTCGCCGTGCGTGCTGTGGATCGACGAAATCGAGAAAGCGTTCTCATCGGCGTCGGCATCGGGCAACAGCGACTCGGGGCTGGGAAAGCGTATCTTCGGACAGTTCCTGACATGGATGCAGGAGAAGACAGTACCCTGCTTCATCTTCGCAACGGCAAACGACATCACCGCGCTTCCGCCCGAACTGCTGCGCCGCGGACGCTTCGACAAGAAATTCTTCACCTTCATGCCGACGAAGGAAGAGTGCATCACCATCTTCCGAGGCATCATCCAAGGAAGCGCCAGGAATGCGGCCGAATATTTCGACCCGGCCATCTGCAGCGACGAGTTCCTCGACGAAGTGATGCGCTACTGCGGCAAGCATGGCAAGTTCCTCACCGGCGCCGACATCGAAGGCATCGTAGAAGACGCGAAATTCATCATCTACCGTGCCTTCAAAGGCATCCGTCCCAACGGCCCCGTCTATACGCGCGACCTCTTCCGCAAAGCCCTTTTTCAGGCTATCGACGAAGTGCAGTCATACGGCGAGACCGACATGGACCGCATCGCCGACTGCCTCATCAGACTTGCCAAAAACCAGTTCGCCCCGGCATCAGAGACCAATCTCATAAATCTCCGCAATGTCGATACGCGCCGAAAAACGATTCCGGAGTATGAGGGCGCACGGAACGGCTACGACGAACTGCTCTATGAAGCTATCCGGAACGAACTCGAACAGGCTCACAACTAACCGAAGAAATCATGATCAATATCAATAGAGTCTTCATAGCGACAGACAAAGAGTTCAGAGAGCACTTCGACCTCGAGGCGATGGCCGGGCAGGCTCTGACCATCGCCCTTGATGAAGAAATATTCATCAAGGAGTCCGAACGTGCCCTTCAGGCTGTGCTCGCGGCAGCTGCCAAAGGGACATCGGGACGGACGGGCACCGACGAAAGCGGAAATGCTTTTGTCGAGTGCGACGGATGCCGGGGCATCATAGCCACCGCTCTTCCGGATGGCAGTGTCAAAGAGAAAACGCTGACGGCAGCGAATGTGGTCCGGCTGGTACTGTGCGAACTCGGCGGCAGAAGTTTCGAAGAACTCATCTCCGACGAGACGGCAGACCTCAAGCCGCTCAACGAACTCAACGGTGGCCAGACCGACCCGGTCAAGACATTCAATCCGGAGTCAGACAACTGCGATGCGCCGCTCCGCAATGTATTCTACATCAACCGCTCGAAGTCATCTCCGGCTGCCGTAAGAATACTGCTTGACGATGGCATCGACTACATCCATATCGCACCCGGCGACGCACTGGTGCTCCTGACAAAAGACAACCGATACATATCGGCGCACCCGCGCATGAGCGAAACGCTGAGTCACCGCGTGGTCATCCTGCCCAAAGACGACAATGATGCGGAAGTCATCGTACAGTCACATACCGGCGGACAAATCCGCTCGCTAACCTTCGACCGGCGACAGCTCACCGATGTCTGCGCCGACCAGACGGGAGGCTTTGTCGCACTGTGCGGAGATGACATATTGACCTATTCCAGCCAGCTGCAGCCCGACGACGTGGACAATCTGTTCATCCCCGAGGGCGAACGCATCGTCAAAATCCTCACATCGTCACGCCAGCTGGCCGCGCTCACCGACGCCGGTCGGGTCTACACCAACGTGCGCTCTCCGCTGAACGACATCACCGGAGCCGTGGACATAGTGATTCGCGACAAGTTCATGATCGAAGCTGTCCTTGCGAAAGACTATACTCCGGCTCCACAAAATGAAGGAAGTCATGGAATGTAACTTCATCAGCCTGTGGGGATGGCTCCTGCTGGCAGTGCTCATCACAGGCGGAGCCTTTGCGATAATCGTGGCGCGCCGCCGGAAAGAGGAAGTCGCCGCACGGGACGCGTCGCTACAGAATGGCGCCGACGAATGTTATGAAGCCTACATCGCTCTCGAAGCCGAGCGCCGGTACACCGCCGCGTGCGACAAATGTCTCGGAGACTCCGGTCTGCGGACTGCCGTAGGACGTCTGCGCAAGATTCTCAGTCCGGACTCACAGCAGACGAACATGGCGACACGAATCGACTCTGTGGCGCTGTTCCTCTACAATATGTCCGTGGCCTGCGGACTGCTTGATGACAAAGGATGGCATATGCCGCCACGCAACACCCGGCCGGGCATGAGCCGGGCGACTTTTCTAAGTCAGTTCGAGTCATCAGATTCTGTCAGGCTGGCCGAAGCATACCGCTCCTGCGCAGCCGGATACAGGCGCGAAGCCGAAAAGGAGCGCACCGCCAACAGCGCTGCAGCAGTCCTTAAGGAGTGCCTGCCTGCCATACGCGACTTCGCGATGCTGAGTCAGCAGGCCGAACAGACCGACGACGAGATGGTGTCGGCAGCCAAAGTTTTCGTTAATAATTCACTTCAAACGATGAAGAAATATGGGATTGTCATTTAGGAGCGACAACGAACGAATCCTGGATTCAATAAAGGACCTTTGCTCTGCCCTTAAAGAAACTCAGGCAGAAATCCGGATTATCGAACAGAAATACGAAGCACTCAGACGCAACGTCGACCTGCTGCTCGATCTGGCCGGTCCGGAAGTCAGGTCCGGTCTTAAGAAAAAACTCGTGGAAGACGACGAGGCCAAGGCCGCTTCTGCCCTTGAGAATGTCTACCGCAAGTTCTTCGCTGATGACCCAAGCGCACTACGCAACCTGGCAATGGCCATAGGACGTCTGCGCCATGACGCTGCTTCAGGCGCATCCGGAAGTCACAGCAATCCCGCCACGCGTTTCTTCTCCAACTTCATAGCAAACATCGCCAACAAAATCAATATAGCCGATGCCGAAGCGCGCGCCATTCTTGACCGAATCACTCCGGCCGAGACATACGACAGCATGAGTCTGAACGAACTGATGGCGGAGGCCGACAGACGCAGAAACCGGCCGGACTCCCTCAGTTTCGCACCGACAGTAGCCGCTGACTTCTACACCCGGCTTTGGCTTCTCAGCTCGGGCCCCCTAAGGGAACTCAGCTCAGAGACCTACGAACAGACCGTAGCCGAAATGAGTCCGGCACAAGGCGTGGCCGACATCGAAGAGAAACTCAGACACATCGTGGACGTCCTCGCTCAGGGAGGAGTGAGAATCGTTGCCGAAGCCGACGACGAGACCCGGAACCTCTTCAAGGACAGCGCGGACCCGTCAGTTGCAGGACAGCCACTGGTCTACCGGCCCTCAGACAGATATGTCTATCTCTACGGCATCAGTTCACGCAAACAATAATCCCTTCTCAAAATCTAAGAACAATGACAAACATCGACGAAAAGCTTCAGCGCTACGCCGCAGGCAAATGCACCAAAGAAGAAGCCGCTGAAATCAGCAGTTTCCTGGCCCGCAATCCTCATATGATTATCTCTTTTCTGGCACAGCTGCGCCGCAACGACCTTAACCGCCTCGGATTCTCCGACACAACGAAAGACGGAACTCCCGTCTACAATATCATCTGCGATCCGGCTCCGGGTTCAATGACCAATGCGCTGCTTATAAAGATTCGAGAAATGTTAAGCGACGTTAAAAACAGCGAGACATCTGTCCCTTCTGACGAAACCGAGCATAGAGAGGGTGAAAGCAAACAAAAAAACACACTCAATATGGAAACTATCAACTTCACCCCCGACCAGCTCAACAGCATCAGCGCCAACGCCGCAAACATCGTCGAAAACATCAATTCAGAGCTCTCGACGCTCTCGAACATGACAGAGAAACTCCTGGCCAACGAACCGAGCCTGACTCCCGAAGGAGCCGCCGCCGTATGCCGCTCGCTCATCGAGGGCGTGACCAACTTCGACAAGGCATATAAGGAGCTCTGCAAGGCCGAACCCTCTGATGCCGAATACGACGAAACGCTCTACAACATGTGCATCGAGAATGTAGAGTCCCTCACTCCCGAGCAGCAGGCCGCCGCACTGCTCAACTTCATCGCACTGGTGAAGACGCTCGACGCCTCGAATATCGGCCGCGCCATGAATCAGGGCGATGCCACTTCCTTCAACGACTTCCTCAATCAGGGGGCAACAATAGAAGGAACCGTAGACCAGGCGACCCTCGACGAACTCAAAGAACTGCTCCGCGAGACCCTGGCACACAACACCATCTGCCTGACCGGTCTTGAAGACGAACGCCAGTTCATCGCCGCCGCTCTCGCATCCGACGCAACTCTCGCTCAGACGCTGTCCGAGAAGAAAATAAGCGAAGCCGACTACAAGGCATATGCAGCCCTGGCCGCATACATCGCCCTCCACAAGGGCGAACTCGAGAGCGAAGGCGCCGACGCCACTCCCGAAGCCCTCGGCGCAGCCGTAGCCGCAGGCATCGAGCGCGAGAAAGTTACCACAGACGCTGCCAAAGGCCGCATCAGCTGGGAGAAGGCCTGCAAGTATCTCAAGTACATCGGAGGAGCCCTGCTCGACGCATTCTTGGGATGGATTGCCCTCAACCTGGGCATGTACATCATGGCAGGCACCGTACTGCTGACCGTAGGCGCCATCGGAACTTCGGTATTCACCATCCTGTCGGGACTGGTGCTCGGCACCTACCTCGCCGTAAAGGGCGCCACGTGGTTCATGGACAATGTGACCAAGCCTGCTGCCGAAGCAGCCGAGAAGGCCTACGACACCATCGTAAACTTCTTCAAAAACAACAATATAGTCGAAAACGCAGCTAAGGCTTACCACGACTTCGTAGCATGGCTCAAAGCCCGGTGGTCGACACTCATCATGTGGCTCACCCCTCGCCAGAGTCCCGACGCCGCAACAGTAAACGCCTGAATTCAGACAGACGTGACAATCTGACCCAAGCTGAATAAAACGAGACACCGGGACCGCCCTCCGAAGGACAGTCCCGGTGTTATTTTATCACATCAAGTGAATTACTTCTGCATCATCTCCACGGAGCGGGCGATGAACTGCGAGAGCTGTTCGCCGCGAAGAAGTCCGTTGCCGAGGAGGGCGAGGTCGACGAGCTGGCTGACTTCCTGCTCGGTGTCGCCGTAGCGGCGGATGTCCTGTGCCATAGCGGTGCGGGCATCGCTGACTTCCTTCTCGAGGTCCTTGACGCGCTGGTCGTCCTCGGCCGAGAGGGGCTTGTCGCCTGCGTCCTTGCGGATCTTCTCGGCGTCTGCGTTACGCTCGTCGATGGTCTTCAGGAGAGGTTCGACGGTGGCGTCAAGAGCCTTGTCGGCACGCTCGGTGATAGCCTTGACGATGGGGTGCTCTGTGTTGACCACCACGGTGTAGCTGTCAGGAAGCTCGCCGTAGAAGCTCATGCCGGGCTGGAGCGCGGCCATCTCCTTCATACGGCGCATGTACTCGTTCTGGGTGAGGACCACGGGCTGGTCGGCGGGAGCGAGTGCCTCGAACTGCACGACGAAGGATGCCTTCTCGACCTTGCGTGTCTCGTCCTCGAAGAGCTGCGAGAGGATGGCCGTCTGCGCAGGCGTGAGTCCTGCACCCTTGCGGTCGGCCGACTTGCGGATGAGGTTGTCGACGACATCGGCATCCACGCGGACGAGCGAGGTGTTCTCGAGCTTGCGTTCGAGGAGTCCGACGAAGTGGTTGTCGAGCTGGCCGTCGAGGAGCAGTACGTTGTAGCCCTTGTCGTTGGCGGCCTTGATATAGTTGTACTGAGCGGTGGCGTCGGTGGCATAGAGGTAGACAATCTTGCCGTCGGCGTCAGTCTGCGCGCTCTCGACGAGGGTCTTGTACTCGTCAAGCGTGAAGTACTGGCCCTGCGTGTCGCGGAGGAGGAGGAACTTCATGGCGTCGTCGCAGAACTTCTCGTCGGTGAGCATGCCGTAGACGATGAATATGCGGATGTCGTCCCACTTCTTCTCGAAGGCGGCACGGTCGGCGCGGAAGAGCTCGTCGAGACGCGAGGCCACTTTCTTGGTGATGTATCCCGAAATCTTCTTGACGGCGGTGTCGGCCTGCAGGTAGCTGCGCGATACGTTCAGAGGTATGTCCGGCGAGTCGATGACGCCCTGGAGAAGCTGCATGAAGTCAGGCACGACGCCTTCGACGGAGTCGGTGACGTAGACCTGGTTGCAGTAGAGCTGGATGCGGTTGCGGTTGATGTCGAAGTTGCTCTTGATCTTGGGGAAGTAGAGGATGCCCGTGAGGTTGAAGGGATAGTCGACGTTGAGGTGAATCCAGAAGAGGGGTTCTTCCTCGCCGGGATAGAGGTCGCGGTAGAATGAGAGGTAGTCGTCGTCGGTGAGTTCGGATGGTTTCTTCATCCACTTGGGCTCGGTGGCGTTGATGACGAGGTCGCGGTCGGTGTCGACCCACTTGCCGTCCTTCCACTCGCGTTCCTTTCCGGAGATGACGGGCACGGGGAGGAAGCGGCAGTACTTGCGCAGGAGCATGTCGACGCGTTCCTGCTTGAGGAACTCGGCGCTGTCTTCCTTGTCGATGTAGAGGACGATGTCGGTGCCGCGCTCGGTGCGTGTTCCCTTACCCATGGTGTACTCGGGGGAGCCGTCGCAGGTCCAGAGGACGGGCTCGGCGCCTTCCTTGTAGCTCAGGGTGTTGATTTCCACCTTGGTGGCCACCATGAATGCCGAATAGAATCCGAGGCCGAAGTGGCCGATGATGGAGTTGGCGGTGTCCTTGTACTTGTTGAGGAAGTCCTCGGCACCGGAGAATGCAATCTGATTGATGTAGCGGTCGACGTCCTCGGCGGTCATGCCTATGCCGCGGTCGGACACGGTGAGGGTTCCGGCTTCCTCGTCGACGGTGACGCGTACGTCGAGGTTGCCGAGTTCGCCGTTAAAGTCGCCGAAAGTGGCGAGGGTGCGCAACTTCTGCGATGCGTCGACGGCGTTCGACACCAGTTCGCGAAGGAATATCTCGTGGTCGCTGTAAAGGAATTTCTTGATGACCGGGAAGATGTTCTCGGTGGTTACTCCTATGGTACCTTTCTGCATAGTATATCGGTTATTTGTTTGATTCTTATTAATAACAATCAAGCAAATAACATGCCATGCCGGCAGTATGACAAAATGTCAGATTTTAAAGATTTTTCAGAAAGGCGCTCAGGCCCGGGGCAGCTCGATGCGGAAGGTGGTGCCGACGCCTGGAGCGGACTGCTTGACGAAGATGCGTCCGCGGTGGTACTGCTCCACGATGCGCTTGGCCAGGGTGAGTCCGAGTCCCCAGCCGCGCTTCTTGGTGGTGTAGCCGGGATTGAAGACAGTCTTGTGGTTCTTGCGGCTGATGCCCTTGCCCGTGTCGGTGACCTCGACCGAAGAGCCGAGCTGGCTGCTTCCGACGGTGACGGTGATGGAGCCGTGTCCGTCCATGGCGTCGACGGCATTCTTGATGAGGTTCTCTATGACCCACTCCAGCAGCGGCGGACAGGCGAGCACACGCACGAGGCCGTCGTAGGGCGTGAAAGTGAGGGTGATGCGCGGCGATATGCGCGTGGACATATACGCCACGGCGTCGCCGACGACGGAGTTGAGCTCTTCGTCGGTCATCTTCGGCTCGGAGCCTATCTTGGAGAAGCGCGAGGCGATGGTGCTCAGACGGTTGACGTCCTTGTTCATCTCTGCGAGGGTATCGGCGTCGACTCCCATGTCTGGCAGAAGTTCCATCCATGCCATGAGGGATGAAATCGGCGTGCCGAGCTGATGCGCGGTCTCCTTCGAGAGGCCCACCCACACTTTGTTCTGCTCGGCCTTCTTGGTCGAGAGGACGGCAAAATAGACCACTGAGATGAAGGCAAGCATCACCAGCAGCTGGATATAGGGGAAGATGCTCAGACGCCGCAGGAGGGTCGAGTCCTCGTAGTAGAGGAACTGCGAGACGCCGGGGCCGATCTCGATGGCGATGACGTTGGGCGACTGGCGCAGTTCGTCGAGCTTGTGATGAAGGAAGTCGACGTTGCGTGGGTCTGACGGCAGTCCGTAGCCGAGAGTGTCGCCTGCCACGGGCAGTGCGAAGTTGCGGTGCTGAAGGATGTTGCCGTCCGAGTCGGTCAGCAGCACGGGGATGGTGGTGTTGCTCTGGATGATGCCGAGGAGGAAGTCGATGTCGACATCGGGCGCGGAGTCGTCGGCAAGGGTGGTGGTGGCCACAATCTCCTTGGTGGCGTCGGCCCACAGCTGCATGCGCTCGCGCTCGACCGTAGCAAGGTCGCGGATGAGGTTGTCGGAGAAATACAGAAACATGGCCACGACGGCAGCGGTGATGATGAGGAATACCACCTTGCCATAGCGCCGCAATTCGTAGATATTTGCCACGGTCGGGAAGTGTCGGTTATGTGAAAGCGGTGTCGTTGCGCACACGGCCTCGGAGGGCGTCCATATCCTCATGAGCCTCCTTAGTGGTGAGGTAGGTGCGGATGCTCTCGACGTGCGAACGTCGGTGGATGTCGGTGCCGATGAAGTCGACGAGTCCGTTCTTGATGAGATGCAGGGCTATGTTGCGTTCGGCCTTGCCGTATGCTTCGGCGAGGCTCAGGAGGTTGATCTGGAAGGCGAGGCCTGCGGCATGGAGCTCTTCGTAGCGCTTGCGGTTGTTGTAGTAATAGGCATAGCGCTCGGGATGCGCCAGAATGGGCTGGAGTCCCTTGACCTGAAGTTCGAATACGAGGTTGTCGAGATTCCAGGGTTCCTGCATGAAAGCGTTCTCGATGAGGATATGGCCGTTGGGCAGGAGCATGAGGTCATCGGCTTCGAGACGGCTGAGTAAGAGGTCGTCTATGCGGTATTCAGCCGAGTGCGAGACGGGCACGTCGATGCCGCGGGCGTCGAGCTCGGCTTTCAGCTCCTGCATGGCCGGCTCGATTGTGGCGGAAGAATTCTCGAAAGTGACCTGAGTGACGTGAGGCGACGCTATGATTCGCTGTATGCCGAGGTCACGCATGCCTGCGATGATTTCGGCCGATGTGGCGGCGTCGGGCGAACCGTCGTCCACTCCGGGCACCACATGACAGTGGATGTCGGTGGAGAAGCACAGCTGTGCCGGTTCTTTAGGGCGTCGGCTGAAAAAATTGAACATATAAATCAGTGGATTAAGAGTAAGTAAACTGTCAGCTGCGCGGACGGCGGCGGCGCGATGCGTCGAGAATGAAGGGACACGGCTCCTTCATGACTATCTTTCCGGAAGCGCGGAAGGCTTCGAGCGCACGCGAGGCTTCGGCGACATCATCGAACGAATTGAGGACGATGAAGTAGAACGGCTCGCCGGTCTCGACAACGAAGGCTCCGGGGTAGCCCATGTCGACAAGGCGCTCACGGAGCGACTTGGCATTGAAGAGCTGCTTGAACTGCCCCACCACGACGTTATACTGATGGAGATTCTCGTTGATGCCTCCGCCACCGTCGGTGACGCGCACAAGCTGGCGGAGCACCTCGACAGGGCCGTCGGGCGTCTCAACCTGAGCCGTGACGAGACGCCGCCCGGCACCGTAGATGGTCTGCTCAAGGGAGTCAGACTCGGCACGGGCGGCGACGGTCTTCTCGTAGGCCGCGCGATAGTTCTCCTCGGAGGTGTGACAGCCCGACAGCAAGGGCACTGCTGCGAGTGCCGTAGCTGTCAGGATGATATAAGCGGAATATTTCATTTAAGACGCAGTTTTTTGGCCGTGTCCTTGGGGATGGCGTCACGGTGAACGAGGATGTCGACGGTCTTGGCCAGGAAGTAGGGCTCGGACACATAGAAGAAACCATCATACTTCTGATTGGAGTCCCAGGAGTTCTTGACCTTGTAGTAGCGGTTGCCTTTCTGGTCGGTGGCGATGCCTACGAGCTCCATGCCGTGGTCGTCGGTGGTCTCCTGACTGTCGTACATCTCCTGGCGGAGTTCGGGAGTGACGGTAATCTCCTCGACGGGAGCCTTGAATTCGTACTTGTCGTTGTTGCGCTCCTTGTCGGAGAGTTTGACCCAGCGCGAGAGCTCGGTGCCGGTCATGTCGCCTTCCTCCTTGCCTTTGGGCATGAGGGCCACACCGTCGTTCCACTTGAATCCGCCTTCGCTCACGTCAGCGGCCCACACCACGGGGTAGCCTTTTTCGAGCGAGTAGTCCACGATGGCCTTGAACTCGTCGAGGGGCACGTTGTAGTACTGCGCGCAGAGCCAGTTGTCGGGGACTTCGACGGCGAAAGTCTCGTAGTAGGGATGGTGGGTGAATGATGTCAGAGGCACGTAGTCGTCGACCTTTATGGGCTGGGCGTCGGCGAAGGAGCGGGGCGTGTAGGTCTTGCCCTTGTATGTGAATGTCTCGGGTACTTCGCCGAAGTATGCGTCAAGGATGCCCTTGAGACCCTTGCGCCATGCGGTGGAGAGCTTTTTGTCGGGCTTGGAGACGATGGCCTTGAGATATGCCGTGACAGCGGCGTCGAGCTCTCCGTGGACGTGCTTCTTCTCGCCGTACTGGAGGCCGGTGTAGACTTCCTCGGGGACAGCGCCGTAGCGCTTCCACACGTAGGGGACATCCATGAGCGAGCCGCCGGGGGCGAAGTTGGTCTGTCCGTACAGACGGACGAAGCGGTCGGCCTTGTCCTCGTAGCACTTGCGGACGGTGTACATCTCGGAAATGTCGAGGGAATCGCCGCCCATACGCACGATTTCGTCCTCGAAGTATGATGTACCGGCGAAGCACCAGCACGTACCGGACTTATTCTGGTCCTTGACGGAAGTGGTGGGGATGGAGACGATGTCGGTGAAGACGAAGGCGGTATCGGCCTGAAGGCTGTCGGCAGGTTCGGCCGCCGATGCCTGCAGGGCCGCGGCTACCGCGAGGCCGGCTATGATGAGTTTATTCATTATGTCGGGGATGGTTTATCAGTTAAGGACCTTGTAGCCAAGTCCGAGAAGTGTCTGGCGGATGTCATCGATGTGTCCGGCGTCGCGAGTCTCGACTTCAAGACGGATGATGCAGCCGTTGATGGCGGTGCTTGTGTTGATACGGTCGTGTGAGACGGAGATGATGTTGCCTCCGCGTTCGCCGACGGCACTGCAGACGCCCGAAAGCTGTCCGGGCTTGTCGGCGAGGTCGACGGTGAAGGTGAAGTTGCGTCCGCTCTTGGCCATACCGCGCGTGATGACGCGGCTGAGGGTGTTGACGTCGATGTTGCCGCCCGAGACGAGGCAGACGGTCTTTTTGCCCTTGACGGGCAGGCGGTTGAACATGGCTGCGGCCACAGCTACGGCGCCGGCGCCTTCGGCCACGAGCTTCTGCTGCTCGATGAGGGCGAGGATGGCAGCGGCGATTTCGTCGTCGGTGACGGTGACAACCTCGTCGACGTACTTGTTGCACATCTCGAAGGTGTTGATGCCCGGCTCCTTGACGGCGATGCCGTCGGCGATGGTCGACACGTCGTTGAGGTGGCAGAGCTTGCCTTCCTTGAGCGACTCGGCCATAGAGGGTGCGCCGCTTGACTGCACGCCGTAGACCTTGACGTCGGGGCGGAGGGTCTTGATGGCATATGCCACACCGGATATCAGACCGCCGCCGCCGATAGGCACTATGACAGCCTCGACGTCGGGCATCTGCTCGAGTATCTCAAGGCCGATTGTGCCCTGCCCTGCTATGACCTTCGGGTCATCGAAGGGGTGGACGAAGCAGTAGCCGTGCTTCTGCTGGAGCTCCATGGCATGGGCGTAGGCGTCGTCGTAGACACCGGGGACGAGGCACACTTCAGCGCCGTAGTTGCGCGTGGCCTCAATCTTGCTGAGCGGCGCTCCGGCAGGGAGACAGATGAGCGACTTGATGCCGTTATGGGTGGCACCGAGCGCAACGCCCTGAGCGTGATTGCCGGCCGAACAGGCGATGACACCACGGGCCTTCTCCTCATCGGTAAGCTGGGAGATCTTGTAGTAGGCACCGCGGAGTTTGAAGGAGCCGGTGAGCTGAAGATTCTCGGTTTTCAGAAAAATCTCGGCCTCGGGATTGAGCTTCGGAGCCGGAATTATAGCGGTTTTGCGGGCCACTCCCTTGAGAACGGCCGCCGCGTTGAATATTTCACTTATTTCAAGCATTGCTATAAAATTTTTTGCTTTGCAAAGGTATCGGTTTTAAGGCAAAACACAAAATTTTTCGGGTGCAGAATGTGAGCTTGTTGATTTATTCAGATATTTTCGCTAATATTGCACTCCCTCCCGTCCCTGAGGAGGATGACAATAAATGAAAAAACATATCCCGATACTTCTCTGTGCCGCGGCGCTCGCGACGGCGGCATGCAATAACGACATATTCACCGACAGAAACGAGCTTCCTGACTTCACCGACATAACCGTCGAAGGCGACGGCGGACAGTGGTCAGCGCCCATTGTGCGCGACGGCCTGCTCAGGGTGTATATCGATTACAGCGAGAGCGTGCAGCCCTACGTGCACTACTATGACGCTGACGGCGGTACGACCGACGCCTCGTGCCCGGCAGCCGACCTGGGCAGCATAGTCTTCGAGAATCCCGTGACATTCTACTCCATAGGGCTACACGGAGAGATGCTCTACGTCACAAGCAACTACAACGCCGCGTGGGCCGACAACGTCACTCTCCGTCTGGAATATGACTCAGGCGTGACGAAACTCATCCATCTCACCATCACACAGGGCGAACCGCTGCAGCTCGGCTTCTGCATTTACGACGGCGAAATAGAGCTGGAAGAGAATGTGGCCGAACGGACGTACACCGAGAGTTTCACCAACCGCGGTCCGATACCGCAGCGTATGGTAATAATGCCCTACCGGTCATCGCAATGCAGCGACGTGGCGATGCCTGCCGAACAGTGGGCGCGCAAGCTGATCGTCGACATGCCGATGCTCGTCTACGTACCGGCGCTCGTCAACTCGGGCTATGAATGGCAACTGCAGGATTTCACGGACATATGCCTCGGCGACCTCCGCACGTTCGCGCCCGAAGAATATATGAATGAGAAATTCTTCGTCGAAGTGCCTGCCGGAGTCAAGGCCAGGGTCACATGGACTCTTCACTATACCCGCGCTTCGCAGCAGGGACGACTGGACTTCTACAACACCGTGACAGAGAACTACACGTCGGATGTGCGGTTCGAGTGCACGGCCGTTTATCCAACAAGTTATGATTACACTGTCAGCTATGAAGAATAGAACGATTCTCGCCATCGCACTCGCCGTGACGGCCGCACTTCAGTCCCGTGCATCGGACTCAATCCCTCCGTCAGGCTTCCGGAGCGCACCGCAGTGGCACATAGGCGCCGAGCTGTCGCCGGCATGGGTGCCGGGCACCAACGAATTTCTGAAGGGAAACAATCCGGAAGGAAAACGCATCAGCCCGACCCTGTCTGGAGGCGTCCGCGCAGGATTCAGATTCAATCCGACCTCGCGCGAAGGGCTGCTCTACCGCGGACTATATCAGGGCATCGGCGTCGAGGTCAACTCGTTCTTCGCAGGGTCGCTGCTGGGGACTCCCGTATCGGCCTATGTATATCAGGGCGCTCCGATAGCTCATATCAGCCCGAATCTGTGGCTGGGATATGAATGGCAGTTCGGAGCCGCCTTCGGCTGGAAGCACTTCGACTCGGAGAAGGCCGACCGTAATGCCGCCGTGAGCACCTCGGTCACGGCTCATATTGGCATAGGGCTGAAACTGCACTACACCCTCTCGGACCGCATAGACCTGTCAGTAGGCATCGGGGCGAACCACTATTCGAACGGAAACACATCATGGCCTAACGCCGGCGTGAACTCCATCGGCGCCACTGTCGGCATATCTTACGCACTCAGCCCGACACCGGCCGAACAGCCGCGCGACGCAGCGCTGGAGCGCGAGGCCGACCGCCACGGGATGTTCTACGACATCATGGTGTTCGGCGCGTGGCGCAAACGCGTCGTGACTGTCGGCGACCCTGCCGAACCGACGCTCTGCCCCGGACGCTTCGGCATCCTCGGCCTGCAGTTCGCGCCCATGTACCGCCTCAACCGCTGGGTGGCTGTCGGCCCGGCGCTCGACATGCAGTGGGACGAAAGCGGCGGACTGAGCCCCTACTGGGTCGACGGCACACGGGATGAATACATGAAATTCCGCCGTCCGCCCTTCGGCAAACAGCTGAACATAGGGCTCTCGGCCCACGCCGAACTCACCATGCCGATCTTCACCGTGAACTGCGGCATGGGCTACGACATCATCAACCCCAAAGGTGACAAACGATTCTACCAGTCGCTGACCCTGAAGACCTTCGTCACCCGACACCTGTACCTCAACGTCGGCTACCGTCTGGGGAGCTTCAAGGACCCGCAGAACCTGATGGTAGGCGTCGGGGTGCGGCTATAGCCTGTCCAAAAGCTCGAGCGCCAGGCAGGCGGTGATGACGGGGTCGGCCGAGGGGGTGTTGCGGAATGTGCCGTAGGGGACTGAGCGGCCATCGACGAAGGGCTGCTCGCACTCGGTGAACCAGTCGACCGTGTCGGCCGGAGCGTCGAAGTAGCGGCGCCAGCGCGGAGCGTAGAAGGCAGTCAGGAGGCCGCTCCACTCGCGGTTGGCATAGTCGTGGAGCTGTCCTGTCTCGGAGGCTTCGCGACCGCCCCATGTGGTGAGGAGCAGGCGTGCGTTGCGCTCGTAGCTGTCGCTTTCGGCGGCGGTGCGTCCGTGGCTGCGGGCCATCTCTGTCCACGTGGACAGGCGGAAAGCCGGATGTGTGGCCAGCAGACTGTCCTGCAGGGCGATAAGGCGCATGAAACGGTCGGGCATATCCTTGGGGCGCGGACTGGCGGCAAGGAGTTCGCAGGCTCGGTCGGCGAGACACTGACGGGTGATGTCGACGAGGTCATAGCGGAAGTTGGCGTTCCATGACAGCCGCGGAGCAAGGGACGCCAACATTCGGGCCGCTTCACGGAGTTCGTCGCGGTCCCAGTACCACGACGACGAGGCCCAGGCGCTGACTGTGGCCGGAGCGGCCGCCGGACGCATCATCATGACGCTCTCGGTGGTGCCCTGCTGACGCACGTCGTCGCAGTTATAGATGCCGTCGAAGATGGTCCGCCATGCTTTCAGTGCCACGTCATGGTCCTGTGAGCCGCGCGCAAGTCCGTAGCGCGCGGCTATGTAGCCTTCGAGCCACGTGTCGGCTCGAGTAGGTACGGCGCCGTCGCTCCATGCGTAGTCGCATACCATGTCGAAAAGGACGGGATTGTTCTCGATGCCTTCAGGGAGCAGTCCGATTCCGACGAGGTTGTTTTCACGGGCCCCGGCAAGGGCCTCGGACAGTGAGGATGCGATGCGGTGAACGCGGCCGAAGAGTCCGACGTTGCCGCCGAAGTTGTTCAGCGCGCCATAGACCCAGCGGTGTGGCTGTCCGTCGGCATCGGTGCTGTTGCCGTCGCACACGGCCGAACCTTTGGAATCGCCGTGGAGGTCGAGGATAAGAAGCCGCCCGTTAGGAACAGTGTGGGTCAGAAAGGTCTGCGGATTGTCCTGCCAGTGCTGCGCCACCCACACGGCGTCAGGCCGGTAGTCGGTCAGAGCCGTCCACATGGTGCCGACGGCGCTGCTGCAGTCGAAGCCTTCGGGGACTACTCCGCCTTCATGGAAGGGGTCAAGGGCGAAATAGGGCGTGCGCAGGACGTCGCCAAAGAGGCGGTCGACCGAGCGGTAGTACTGCGAGGCCATCTCGCCGAGCCTCTGCCCGTCGGTGACTATCGCCGGACGGACGAAGGAGCACCACTTGCCCGTGGGCGCTATGTCGGAAGGACGCCATGCGGCTACGGCGGCGCTGTCGGCACGGCTGAGGAAGTCGGACGGTATCATGCCCGAATATCCCGGCACGACGGGCGTCATGCCGAGTTCGGCAGCACGGGCGAATATGTCACGTGCCATCGTCAGATGCGACTCATACCAGCCGTCGGTGAGCGGACCGCCGCATCCGGTGAGATTGTTCATATAGAACCATGCGAAGTGTGCCGGTCCGGGCAGAAAAGAGCCGACGGCATCATATCCGTACGTGCGTCCGAGCAGGTCGGCCCAGACGCACTCGAAGCCTTCGGTAATCAGCGGCGCGTTGATGCCGCGCAGGGCCATCCAGTCGAGTTCCTGCTGCCAGCGGTCCCAGTCCCAGAAGGCCATGGAGTAGGAATGAGTGCAGAAATTGAGATAGTATCGGACAGGGACAGTCGCGGTGACGGTCTCGCGGCTCACTACGGGCAGTTCGCGCCCGAGCGCGGCCTTCATGTTGCCCCAGCCGAGAGTGATGCCCATATGGCGGCGCAGGAAGTGGTTGATGCCGGAGGTGATGGCCGACACGGACGAGCCTTCGACCGTGACTGTGCTGCCGTCGCAGCTGACGGTGAATGTCTCGTGTCCGTCGGCCTCGACGAGTCTGCAGTCGAAATGCGAGGCGGCGTCGCTGTCAGTGAATATTCTGTCGAGCAGACGGGCCACACCCGGCGGAGTCTGCGATGCAGCCGAGGCGCCCGGGGAGCATGACAATATGGCGACGAAGCACAGCAATGCTGCAGCGACGGAGCGGATAGATTCAGAGGTAATGCGATTCATGGTAAACATTTATTGCCGGAAAGAGGATATGAGGTACAAATGTACACAAAATCCGTCAGTCGGCAAAAAAACAGCTTGCTTACGCCGATAAAGACATAAGCAAGCCAATACCATTAATAATATTATTTCATGAATTTAAATGTACTCTTATCTACAATCAAGATAAAGCAACCCTTGTATTCAAATGGTATATAATCATCAGTTCCACGATATACACAAGTACCCTTTGTATCAAAAATCTGACAATTATGCTTTTGTGAATCGCCTTTTATCTCAATATAATTGTCGTAAACCACTACATTGATATTCTCCTCAATTATAGAGGGTACATCAGTTCCCACAGATTGCTTAAGGACTATCGCAAATACACAATCTTCAAAACCATCAGGAGTCGTATAGACACCATCTACGGGAATATCAGTGATTTCCTGATTGTTCAGAGTGGCTGAAGCAATCTCCCAGCCCAAATCGGGAATAACCGAAAATGTGAATGGTTCTTCCAAATTTCGAATAACATATGTCTCGTTCTGAAAAAAGTTG